>NZ_BMYS01000013.1 GCF_014652395.1 Advenella faeciporci | reverse complement strand
TTCGCTTCAAGCCGCTCTTGGGTAACTTCAATTGCCTGCTTTTTTTAGCCATGTTCAACTGTCAATCAAAGCCGCTTATTATCTCAAAAAATGCTTAACTTAATGGCAGTGACGCAGAGCGTGGGAATGCATACACAACACACAGGAAACAAAAACCATGGCACAGGCAATAGTCATTCACCAACCCGGTGGCCCCGGCGTTTTACAGCCGCAAACCATCACCGTAGGCAAACCCGGCCCCAACGAACTGCGTATCCGGCAAACCGCCATTGGCGTGAACTTTCATGACGTTTACGTGCGTTCCGGCCTTTACCAAACCCTGCCGCTACCGGGCATTCCCGGCATAGAAGCCGTGGGCATAGTAGAAGAAACCGGCTCACAGGTTACCAACTTCACCGTTGGTGACAGAATTGGCTACATCACCCGCAGCTATGGCGTTTACACCTCTGAGCGCCTGTTGCCTGCCGACCTTGCCATCCGTCTGCCCGACAGCATTAGCGATGACCTGGCCGCCACCCTTTTGCTAAAAGGCCTGACCGCAGAAATGCTGGTAAAACAGGTGCACCCCGTTAAACCCGGTGAGCGGGTACTGGTGCATGCCGCTGCCGGTGGCGTAGGGCGTTTGCTATGCCAGTGGGCCAGCCACCTGGGGGCGACCGTAATAGGCACGGTTGGCAATGCCCAAAAAGCCGAACTGGCCCGCCAGGCCGGTTGTGCGCATACTATTTTGTACCGTGAAGAAAACGTTGTGGAACGGGTGCAAGACATCACGAATGGCAAAGGCGTGAATGTGGCCTATGACTCGGTGGGTAAAGACACCTTCCAGGGCTCGCTGGACAGCCTGGCCATTTGTGGACACCTGGTTAATTTCGGGCAATCGTCGGGCAGCGTGGCGCCGTTTGAGGTATCTGCCCTGTTTGCCAAGTCCAACAGCCTGACACGGCCCAGCGTGTTTCACTACGCCCGGGAAAGAAGCATGCTGGACAGCATGAGCAACAACCTGTTCAATGCACTGGAACAGGGGGCCATCAAGGCCGAACCGGGTATGGCCTTTGCACTGGCAGACGCTGCTAAGGCACATGAAATGCTGGAATCAAGGGAAAGAACGGGGGCTTTGCTGTTGAAGCCTTGAGCTTGGTTTGCTTTATCTCATTCTCACGCTCTGCGTGGGAATGCATACAAAACGTTAACATACTGATATGTATTAGCTAAAAAATGAACAAACAGTTTGCCTTATAAAATCACCCATTAATTTTTATAAATCCTTGTTTCTTCTTGAATAAAAAACCTTCATTGGCAAACATCAGCATAGACTCATCACCTTTACTATTTCCATAGGCATAAATAAACGGTGGTAAACGCCCATTTAGCCATTCCAAAATTCTTTGAACCTTTTGTTCACCAAAACAGTTCCCTCCCTTTAATTTACCGGTAATGCAATCTTCCCTAACAGCCAGTTGGCTGCTTAACAAGGCATTGATATTTTCCATTTTTACCCAGCTACTTAGATAAACATCAAGCGAAGCACTAACCAGAATGCATTCATGTCCCAGTTGTTGGTGCCATCTCAAACGTTCTATTCCTTCGGCCCTAAGCATGCCTGGTATGATTTCATGGCTGAATTTGCTACCCAAATCAAACAGTTCATCTTTAAGATAGCCAGACAAATACCATTTCAACACCAGCTGTTTGGCAACGTCGTTGCGAATGAGCTTCAAGAAATAAGCGATTAAAATGGGGCTGATTGCAAACAACTTAATATAGTAAACAGGTTTCCCGACCACAAACTTAAGAAATGGCATCAAGGAATCTTTGGTCGTAAGCGTGCCATCAAAATCAAAAAAAGCAACTGGCCGATTGAAATCCGTTTTAGTCATATGATTCATAATGACATTTTTTTGAAAATAGACTCTGGAATATGTTTAATCATAAACATGATACCCCACCAAAAACCAGGTAAATAAACTTCATTTTTACCCTTAACCATGGCGCTTACAATGCCTTGAGCAATCTTGTCAGGTTTACTCCATAGTAAGCCTGACTTGTTAAAACTGGCAGTCATTGGGGTATCTACAAAACCGGGTTTGATGGTAACAACATCAACACCTTTTTGAGCCAAACGGTTGCGCAAACCCTGCAAAAACAGGCTTACCATACCTTTAGAGGCACCATAAACGTAGTTGCTTTGCCTACCCCGGTCACCCGCTACCGAGCTGATTACGGAAATTACCCCTTTTTGTTTGGGTTCAAAATAATTTGCCAGCAAAGTCAATAAACTGATTATGCTTAACGCATTCGTTTCAATTTCTTTTAGCGTTAAGTCAACACTATTCTCACAGTCTTGTTGAGTTGGTAAGGTACCGTGTGCAATCAGGACGGCATCAATATCACCCAATACATCTTGGGCACGCTCGATAATTGCCTGATGCTGTTTAATATTTACCAGATCACAACAGAAACCTTCAATTTTTTGATTGGTCCCTGCCCTGACTTTCAAATCATCAACAATCGCTGTCAGTTTGTTATTATTCCGACCAACGCAAAACAATGAAGCACCCTGGCTCACCAGTTGGCGTGAAACCTGTTCGGCAATGGCAGAGGTGGCACCAAAAATAACGACTCGTTTTAAAGTATTCATGGTGTTACCCGTTTCCAGAAGCTTGAAGAAAAATTTGGATCTGTAAAGTGACTGAATGCTTCCCACTGTGGGAAACCTGACTGGAACAAATCTGCTGGCATACGTGCATCTTTTGCGGGATAAAGTGCTCCTCCTGCCTCTCTCACAAGGGCATCAAAGTCAGCTAATAAACGCAGGGTTTTGTCACCCCGGTTAGGAAAATCCAATGCCAGCGTCATACCAGGGCGAGCGAAAGACAGCATGCCTATTGAGGGTTGATTGCCAAATGCTTTAAGAATCGCTAAAAAAGAACCTTCTTTTCTTTTTGAGATGGTATTCAATAAAATTAACGTGGCTTCTTTTGCGTTGTCAGGTGGAATAACACACTGATATTGATAAAAACCCTGACGACCATAAATACGGTTCCAGTTTTGAATGGCATCCAATGGATAAAAATACGGGACATAATGCGACAATGCGCCTTGTGGCTTAACACTTTGACGGTAATAAAGCGCATTAAACGCCCGTAAGCTCATTGGGTTAATGAGCGAGAAAGGGGGTGAAAATGGAATCCGTTTTGTTTTTTCTTTGAAAACAGGGTAAGTATTTTGGCTGGCTGCATGTTGGCCGGCAAATAAAATGCCCCTGCCACGCGAGTTCCCACCTGCCATGCAATCAATCCATGCAACCGTGTATGGAAAATTTTGTTCGGCCTGTGCGTTTAATGGCCAAAACTCATCAAGGTTTTGAAACCGTTGTGATTGGACCCACATCCATGAGTTGTTGACAGGTATCAGTTGCAGTTCAACCCAGCGTATAAGGCCGGTCAACCCCAACCCCCCAATGCTTGCCTTAAAATAGTCTGTATTTTCTGTTGCTGAACAATGCAGAATAGAACCATCGCTACGCCAAAGTTCAAAGGCCCTTACATGATGCCCAAAACTGCCCATAATATGATGGTTTTTGCCATGTACATCATTGGCAACAGCCCCCCCGATGGTGGCAAGCCGTGTACCGGGGGTAACCGGTAGAAACCAGCCTTGCGGAACAATTAGTGCCAGAATATCAGCCAATGTCATACCCGCTTCACACTGGATTACACCTGTTACAGGGTTAAACTCAATGAACCGGTCAAGCCCGTGGGTGAGCAAAAGCGTGCCTTCGTTAGTTAGGCAAACATCCCCATAACTGCGGCCATTGCCATAAGGCAGAAAGGGTTTTGGCAAATGCGTTGAAAACGGCTCTTGTCGGTAAGACAGGGCATGAATTTTTTCAGAAAAAACACGGGGCAGTTGGTTCCAGGAAAGAGGGGTTTTCATTTTCCGGTACTCATTGAAGTATCCAAAGCGTGCAGGCAAACCATAATATAACAGTCATTAATAAATGGGGGTCTTGTAGCAAATCTTTGGCTGTGTCGTTACCCCTTGAGCAACGATGCAACAGGAATATATAACGAAAAATGCCATACATCACAAAGGGTAATGTAAGAATCAGGTTCTCGGTATTGTGAAGTTGGATAGTTTTGGGTGAAACCGTATACAAACCGTATGAAAGAATAGTGCCGGCTGCGGTGATCGCAATGTACTGTTCTAAAATAATTGGGCTGTAGTCATCTAAAACCCGTCTTGTTAAAGCTTGATCTTGTTTGTCACCCCCTTTTAGCATAAGGAGTTCTGCGCGTCGTTTAGAAAAGCCCATAAATAAGGTTATCATTAAGCCACATAGCAGTAACCAGGCAGAAGGTGCAATACCAAGCCCAAGCGTACCGGCTAGAATCCTTAGCATAAAGCCAGACGAGATTAAAAATACATCAAGAATGACAACATGCTTTAAGCTTAATGAATAAAAAATATTAATAATAAAATAACTGATAGTGCATGCCGCAACGTAAATACTTACGCTTATTGACAGCCCAACTGATGCCAAAAACAAGGCCACTAACAATATTTTTGCATGATATGGTGAAATTTCCCTGCTGGCGATGGGCCTTTTGCATTTTATTGGGTGAGCACGGTCTGTTTCAACATCAACCAGGTCATTAAGGATATACACCGCACTTGCCATGGCACAGAATGCGGCAAATGTCATCATGCTTTCATACAGTGTTGATAAATCCCATTGATGAGCAAATAAAGGACCGATGAATACAAAGCTGTTTTTCAGGTATTGATGGGGCCGGATGAGTTTTATAAGAGGGGGCACTTTGACAGAGTATCCTTGTATCCTGTGAAAAATGTAAATTTTGGCCAGTATTACTGCAACAATCTTAGTGCTTAGCCAACGGGTAAGATTGTAATGCTATATTTTCGGTTAAAAGATTTTGGCACAACGGTCGGCCGGTTTATTCCGATTTATCGGAATAGGATTTCATACATCATCTAGAGTTTTCATGCGTTTTTTTTCTAAAATCAATCAAAATAATTTGCTTCATAACAGGGTTTTAATCGTTTTTTTTGCTTCCCTGTTTTTGCTGGTTCTAATACGAACAGCCTGGATTTCTGATGATGCCGCTATTACTTTAAGAACCGTTTTAAACTTTACCCATGGGTTTGGGCCAACGTTTAATATTGATGAAAGAGTTCAAGCTTACACTCATCCTTTGTGGTTTTTATTGTTATCGGTTGGTTCTTTTATTTTAGGGAATGTTTTTTATACAACTTTTTTCCTATCAATCTTTATTTCTGTTGCAACATTGATTTTTTTGCTTGGTACACAGCCACGCAACTTGCTGGCTCTTGTTTTGGTTGGTACAGCTGCAGTTTTATCAAAATCTTTTGTTGATTTTTCTACTTCTGGCTTGGAAAATACTTTATCACATTTAATTTTATTGATAGCAGTTGTTTATGCATCATTGTGCCTTGATAAAGGTAAAAATAGATTAACTGGATTTTTCTTATCCTGTTCTGCACTTTATCTTAATCGTCCAGATTTGCTTTTGATAATGCTGCCCATGGCGATATATTTATTTTATACCGCTTATCGAAAGCCAGAGCATCACGTTTGGAAATCAATTTTAATTGCATCCATTCCTGTTGTTTTGTGGACGGGGTTTTCCATATTTTATTATGGGTTTCCGTTTCCAAATACGGCTTATGCAAAACTGGGTACAGGAATAGATTTAGATGAGAGAGTTGTTCAAGGGCTAATATACATATTGCATGTAATTATTCAGGACCCAATAACAGCCTTTTTCATTATGGCTGGCATCATAATTGGGATTTTTTCGTCAGTTTTAAATAGATGGCTTTCAATAGGAATAATTTTATATCTTGTTTATATTTTAAGTATTGGTGGTGATTTTATGATGGGTCGTTTTTTATCAGCACCATTTTTTGTATCATTGATTATTATTGCGAGAGAATCTTTTTCAAAACTCATTGCAATTACGCTTATGGTTTCAATTATTGTTTTAGGTTCTCGTAATATTATTCCTAATTTTATTTCAGGTTCTTCATATTCGAATCAGGCAATATCAATATATGGTGTGGCTGATGAAAGAGGATACTATTATCAACGTTTTGGTTTGTTAGCGGCTACAAAAAATACTTTTAAACAACCACAATGGTTCATTTATAATGAAAAGGTAGAAACTATTTGTGGAGAGCTGGGTTTTAATTCTATACGTCATGGGCCAGGAATGCATTATATAGATACCTGTGCTTTGGCTGATCCGCTTTTGGCCAGATTGCCTGCAAAATATGATCCTAATTGGCGAATTGGCCATTTTTATAGGCAACTTCCCACTAATTATCAAGAAAGTCTTGAAAAAAATAAAAACTTGCTAGCTGATGAAAATACTAAAAAATATTGGGATTCAATTCGTATTGTTACACGAGATGGACTCTTTAATAAAAATAGGTTATTCGAAATTATAAAATTAAATTTTGGGTTTATTGAAAAGCCGGATTATGATATGTATAGATATCATAATGTTAAGAATAAAATTAATGGTGAGTTGGAATATTAAAAATTTTCATAATATATATTGGTATGTTTTAATGTAAATAATTTAGTTGTTATTTTGAGTAAATTACAAAAACTGAATCTGAATTTTTTTGAGGTGGCTCAAAGTAGTCGATAATGTATCCGGCATCATGTAAATCAGCCATTAATTTTTTGGTATTGATGGTGCTGTTTAGAGCAAAGAATATAAAAGGTTTTCTTTTATCTAGTGTGATTAATTCATCGTAATCCAAAGGTGTTGGATTAAAATCAATATTACCTAATTTGTCAAGATAAAATCTAGACATTAAGCTTTCTATATACAACATGTTACTATCTATATTTTTATGGTAATAAAATTTGTGAGTAATATGTAAGCCTTTATCAAAAATGAATTTAGACGCAGCAGCATGATTTTGGAAAGGGTATTGTTTTGATTTTGTTTCTAAGTAAGCAATAGATATTGCGCTTAGTCCGAATGCAATAACTAATAAAAAATGAAAAATTTTCATTTGATAAAAAGCAAAAAACAAATAAGCTATAAAAATTGAAAAGATTGGAAGGAGAACAATAAAATTTCGGTATGTTGAAATAGGAGTATGCAAATCAATTAAGGCTACACAAAAAACAAACAGAAAAATAATAGATGTAGAGAATTTGAAAATTATCTTTGATGTTATGCCTGAAATTACACTTTTCGATTGAAGTATTTTGAGTAAATAAGCAGTAAAACCAATATAAATAAAAACACCTGTAATTGAAAAAATAGTGGTTGAATTAAAAAAAATATATTTTAAAATAAGAGTTTGTTGAGTTAATGCATTGAAAAATATTTTTAATGTTGTTTGAACTCCTTCTGATTTTATCCAAAAATCGCCTCCTGTTTTGGATGACAAGTTACCTAATAAAAAATGAACTATAGGCCACACTAGAGTTGTTAAGCCTGCGAGGAAAAAACTAATTCTAAATTTAAGTGGTTTGATTGTTATAAATAAGTATAAAAGAACCAGACCTGAGAAGATAAAGCCAAAATAATGAGTTAATGACAGTAATAATGAAAGAGTTGAAATCAAGAGTGCAAATATCAACGAACTGTTTTTTGTTAAAAATTTTAAAGTAGTGATGGTAAGTAATGTTGACAGGAACAACATCATTGCATAAGAGCGGGTTTCTTGGGCATAGAATGAAAACAGGAAGCTGGTTGAAAATATCACTATTGCAACTGTTGACAAACCAAGTGGTATATTTTTTAAAACCCAATATGAAAAAAATGAAATTGCCAGTAAAGAAAATAAAAGGCTTAACGATCGTGTAGCAAACTCTGATGTTCCGAAAAGATTAATCCAGAAACTTAAAATCATTTGATAAAGTGGGGGGTGAACATCTTTCATAATAAATTTAGAAAACATTTCTTCCATCGGAAGTGATGATGCTGTTACTGAGTAGAGTTCATCCCACCAATAGGAATAGGGTTGCCAAATATTAAAAAAAGCAAGGGAAATGCCTAGTAAAAAAAATAGAGCTGCTGACAGTTTTAATAGATTATTCTGACTCATAACTAATCTAAGGAAATGCTGAATTATTAACCATATGGGGACTAAAGAAGCCTGTATAGTGTTTGTTAAACAGGTGTTGCATCTATTCAAAAATACTAGAAAAACCAAGCTTTTTTTTCATATCCCAGTAAGATAAAACACCTTTTTCGGAGAAACTTAAATTTAATGCCTCTTTAAAATCATCAATGTCAATATTTCCGTCTTTTTTTATAAAATATAGATGGGGATAAGAATTGTCATATGAAACAGAAAAAGCCTGGTAATCATCAGATTTATCTTTTAAGTAATCATAGACCGTGAGAGGTGCCTTTGTTACACCATATTTAACCACCCTCCAATCAGTATCTTTTTTGATACCGTTAAGCACTTCTGGATAAGATAGCTCACAGTAATTTTTATTACAAACCTTTGAGTAGTCAGCAGTTTCTACTACATGTATGAAGATGAGGTCAGGGTTCAACCCTTCAATGTATGCAGGGGACGATCCATTCACAGCGGTCTCTGGAGTATTTAGACCAACTAAGTCATACTTTTTACCATTTACCCAGTAAGCAAATCTTCCTGCTTCAGTCAGAGCTATTTTAGTTTCATTATCTATGTTTTTTGATAGATGATAAGGGAAATAGTTAATGTAACCATCGTTTTTCAAGTTGTGAATCATAAAAGAAAAACCAGCAGAATAAATTGCAGTAGAAGAGAATATTGTAGCGCTCATTATCGTAAGTATGATCACTGTAACCCTATTAACATCACCTTTCATTTTTTCTAAAAAATATGAAATAAATAAAGTGGAACATATTATTAGAAGTGTTGTACCTGGAGCTTGAAATCTAAATGCAATATTCTGACTTTGAGTCGCAAACATCAAGGCAATAAATAGGGCAGAAATAGGTATAGAGGCAATAATTATTCTCCACCTATCTTTATAAAAAATAAGAGCAACAATTACAAATATAAGTAAAAAACAATTATACAATGCCCAATTTATATGGGGCCAAAAACCAGGAAAAGATTCTGCTGATGTGCTCTTGACGTAAAGTGGAAGTGGTAAGAGATAGCCAAAATATGTATATCGCCATGCAAAGTATCCCACCCCAAAAGTAAAACAAAAGGCAGAAACAAGCAAATATTTTCTTATCACTGCTTTACGGTATGCGAAATAAAGACCAGTAATAGATGCAACAATGCCTATAATCACACCATCAGGTCTTAATAACCCAAGAGTAATACCGACAACAGGTAGAAGATGAAGTTTTTTTCCTTTAGATTCATATATAAGATAAAAAGATAACGCAACAAAAAAACAATAGAATCCTGCGCTAAAACCTGCCAGTGACGCCTGAGATACCTGGGACAACAAAATTATCAAAGACAAAGAAAAACTGACCAGCATAAGCTTACTTCCAGAAATATGCTTGGAAGCAAGAACGACTGACAAAGCTGCTATTAAAGAAAGGCCTAGACCGTTTAAAAAGGCAGCAGATAAAGCGACATCAACTCCAAAATAACTTCCCAAACTCAATAAGATCATCCACAAGAAGTCCGTAGCTCCTTCAGCAGGAGGGCCTCCAGGAAAATAAGCTATCCCATTACCATTGGCAAGACTTTCAGAAAAAATGAATAATATATAGGCATCTTCATGTAAGTGACCTGTCATCAAAATATAAATTGCTAAAGCAATGTATAATAAAAATACTAATACTGGAGGTATAAAAGCAGTTTTATTCATCTTAAACCAATGTTCAGTTCATTTTGTTGTTTATGATCCGGGGGGATTACCGATTGAAAACGGTTAGTCATGATTTTTATTGTTGAATGGCTTTGAATAAAAGCCAACGACCATCGCTTTCCTGGCTTAATGTTATCGGACTAATACCAGCTATGTCATTGGAACCCGCCAGCCAATTATAAAAAACAGCAGAGTGTGGCTTATCCGTTATAGCATCATTGCCAGACTGGCAAACAAGAATATATCCAACGTTCCGTTTTTCAATAACTTCTTTAGCAATGTCCCACGGGGCCGTATCCAGCAACGTCCTATGCACATCCAGCAACCCACCCACATTATGATGATAATTACCCGCAATCACCTTATGATGGGTCCGGTAAAGCAGTTCAGAAGCACCGCTGCTGGTGGTAAGCACAACTGAAGCAGGCAAGGCATTTAATTGCGGGGCAATATCCTGAATGGAACAATCATTCTTTTTATCTTTGTTCGCATTAAGAATATCGCTATCATTGTTCAGCAACACAACACCAATAACGGCAAACAATTGCAATGGCCCCAATAACACCAGCAACACCCCACCCATTTGCGCCTTGAAAGAATGACGTGCTTCTTCGTTGGCAAACACCGGCAAATAACTTATGGACAAACCAAAAGCCAGGGCAGAAACCAAGGCACCTGCCGCACCCATACGCACATGCAGGCCACCCAATAGGGCATAAAGCAGGGTGCCCATACCCAAAACACCCAGCCATAACAACCGTTTACGCCATGCCCAATAAAGCGCCAGCAATCCAGCCACAATTGGGGTAGCTAGCCAGGCAATCATTTTTTCCGGGGAGCTGGCCGGTTTCAGTTCCTGAATCTGATCCCACCAAACTGTTTTTAATTCATCAGGCAACAACCCACTGGCGCCTGCGGTAGCACCGGGCGTTAGCAACAGCCATACGCCACCCACCACCAAGCCCGTTATGGCCACCCAGGCAAATGCTTTTGGCAAAATCATTTCATGGGTAGCCACATAATCGGCAACCAGCATGACAAATGCAGTAAGGCCAACAAACAATAACCAGGCCAGGCTGATATGGTCTAGCGACCAGGCAGAAAAAGTGGGCGCTGGCGGGTCTATCAGCCAAGCCAGCAATACCAACCCCACCAGCCCGGCAGCCATCGGCCATAATTTGCCACTTCCAGGAAATTGCAACCGAATAGCCATGCGCAGCACCACCATAATAACCACCAGTGGCATGGTTTCTGGCGATATCCATAAAGCCAGCCCAGCCAATAGCCCGGCAAAAAAATCTCTGGCAACATTGGGAGTTTGAATGGAACGTATAATACACAGGGCAGCACCCGCAATGGGCACCAGCATGAAAATATGGTGAGTAATTTGTTGCAGCTGCCCATAACCAGCCAAGGGCAGGTTGCTGGCCATTAACAGGGCGGTTGCCAGGGTGGCTTTGTAGGTGCCAATGCTTAAAATAGTGCCTGCTACCAGTGCTGTTAATAGCAACATGCTGAACAGGGTCAGGCTGGCTCCGGCCCAGATTAGTGCGCTTTGGGTATCCATGCCAAACAGGGCAAAAACCTTGTGCAGTTGCCATACCGTCCAGCTATGCGGCAAAGACCAGTGGATCCAGTTGCCAGCGGGCACATTATCGCGAGGGTTGAAATTAATGGGCTCGCCTTGTGCATAGCCTTCCAGCAACACCAGTTTGTAATAACTGTCCGGATTTGGAAATTGCCCGGCAGCTACATCGCTAAACTGGGTATAGGTAGACCTAAATAAGGCAATGGCCATGAATACAATGGCCAAAATAAAAACCCCATTTCGGGAGCGTAATAAAGATAATTTCATGTTTTGTACCCAGATGCCAGGAAAAACAGTTTTCTTTGTTCTATGCGGTTTCTGGCTATGGCTTCCAGAATAATGCCGGTGGTAAAAATAACAAAGGCAATCATGCCCAGGCTACTGGCCAGTATGGCGGTAGGAATGCGGGGTACAAGGCCTGTTTGCATGAATTCAACAATAACAGGTATACCTAGCAATAGGCTAAGCAAGGCGGTTAGGCCAGCCACTGCCCCGTAAAAATGGGCCGGGTAAAAATGACGGAATAACCTGAAAAAAGATTTTAATATTTTAAAGCCGTCAGACCAGGTCCGCAATTTGCTGGTGCTGCCAGCCGGGCGCGGGGCATAGTGTACCGGAAACTCACCAGTAGAAATTTTAAGAATACTGGCAATAGCCGTCATTTCTGTTTCAATTTCAAAACCCGAAGACTGAATGGGCAGGATGCTGGCAAAACGGCGGGTAAAAACCCGGTAACCCGAAAAAATATCCTGGGTGGGTGTTTTGAACAGTCGCCCGAAAAGACGGTTAAACAAGGCATTGCCCCATAAGTGACCAGAACGGTAAGAATGACTTTCTGTATGCTGGCGAATGCCTGTGACCATATCCAGATGTGCTTGTTCCAGTAAAGCGATCATGGCGGGGGCGCTTTGGGCATCGTAAGTTTGGTCTGCATCAGCCAGGATATAAATATCGGCGTTAACGGTAGCCAGTAAACGCCGGACGGCATTGCCTTTGCCTTTTAGGGGTTCATGAATAACACGGGCCCCAGCTTTGTGGGCGATACTGGCGGTTTGGTCAGTAGAAGCATTGTCACACACAACCACTTCACAATCTGGCAGCACCTGTTGAAAAGCCTGAACCGTAGCCGCAACGGTTTTTTCTTCGTTATGGGCCGGCAGGATAATGGCTCTTTTTTGGCAAGAGGGCGTGTCTGCAGACAAGAGGTGCTTAAGGGGCATATGGAAAATGGTAATTTAGGGCTTGGATGTAAAATGAATGTATCTTTTGAAAAAAATAGTAGGCCTGTTGTATATTTTAAGCGACACTATAGTTCAAATAATGGCTAAAAAACAACTATATATGTTTGTTTTCATCAAATTAACAAGGGTTGACTATATAAAATAGGTTCGAATAAACAACGATTTATGTTACATTGGGTTATAAGTTGTAGATTTTAAAAAACATGGGTGTTTGTCCCTATTTACAGAAATATTATTCTGTTTTTATTTTTAGAATTTTTGTTTTGATTAAGCGCTTCGCCGTTTCATCAATATTTAATCCACGGAGGATTTAAAAATGAAAGATCAATTGATTAAGTTTTGGAAAGATGAAGAAGGTGCAACGGCAATTGAATATGCCTTGATTGCGGGGTTGATTGCTGTGGTGATTATGGTTGCTGTTAGGGCTTTAGGTGACGAAATTGAGGCTGTGTTTCAGGAGATTACTACGCAACTGCAAAATAGAAAGTCCTAGTTCAACAATTGTTTCGTACTAATTGATTCTAAACTGAAATAATATGCCCCCTCCCGGGGCATTTCTTTAAATACAAGCATGTCATCCAGCATCTGGCCCGTTCTCTTCGCTATTTTTTGTCTGCTGGTTATCACAAGTGATTTCAGGAAACGCAGAATAAGCAACCAGTTATTACTGGCTGCGCTGCTTGTTCACGCGGGTTTTTTGTTGGCAAATACGTTTGTTCCAGAAGTTTTGGCGTTACCCGCCACCCTAAGCTGGCGCCAGTGTATCACCGGTTTTTTAATGGGCCTGCTGGTTTTCTTTCCCTTCTGGGGCCTGAAACTGTTGGGCGCAGGCGATGTCAAGTTGATCGCCACACTGGGTTTTTTACTGGGTTTTGCCGGTTTATGGCAGGTGGTGCTGGTGGCGACGGTATTAACCGGTTTGCATGCGGTGCTAACGGTATTGGCACAAGGCTGGTTATCGGCCCGGGCGAGTTGGTGGAATGAAAGCAAAGAAAAACGGCGGGGCGTTCCCTACGGGGCCTGGCTGGCAGTAACGGCATTGGCGTGGGTAGGCACGGTTTACTGGAGCGGATATGCATGGTTCTGAAGGCAACGGCAATTTGATAAAGGCGCGAAAAGCGTCTTTTGTCGCTTCTGCCGCAAGCCGTCAGAAGGGGGCGTATGCGGTTGAGTTTGCCTTTGTGTTTATTGCTTTCTTTATTGTGCTGTACGGCATGATTACTTACGGGCTGATTTTTGCTGCCCAGCAATCCATGAATTTTGCGGCTGAAACAGGGGCGCGTGCAGGGTTGCAGTGGCAGGCGGGGTCTATACGGGCTGATTTGGAAAGTGAGAAAAGCGAGTTGGGAGAGTTAGAATCGCCTACAACGGAACAGTTGGCGCAACTGGCTAATATAAATACGGCGCTGGAATCTCTCGAAGATTTTAACGCTACCGAGTTGGTATTGCTGGAACGTGCTAAAAGAGCATGGGATGTTGCACGTTACCATAGTAGTTGGGTTAATAGCATGGCGAAAAACACCTTGCAAGTAACGGTTTGCAGTTACGGTGTGGGTGTTGAAAAAGATGGCAGCTATGGTGCCTGTGCTAATGTCGGCTCGCTTGAGGTGGTGATTCATTATCCTTATTATTGCAAAAAAACGCCAGATCAAGAATGTATACCGCTGGTGCCTTATTTGGGACCTTCCACTCTTTTACAAATAGCGGTTCCCAATAACCTTGAAAGCCGCAGTTCCGTAGACCTTGGCATTGCACGGGATTTTTCATGATGAAAACCGGCAAACCAAATACCCAAAAAAACCAGCAGGGGGTGGCAGCCATTGAGTTTGCCCTGACTATTTCCGTATTGTTGGTTATCTGCTTTGCCATTGTGAGTTATGGCATGTTGATGTGGACCCAGCAAAAGGTGTCGCATATTGCCGGAGACAGTGCCCGGGTGGGTTTGCAGCAGAGCATCCAGGGTAATGCGTTGTATGCGCAGGAAGCTTGTAACCATGCCAAAGTCATGGTGGCAACTGATTTTATTTTGAAAGACTTTGCCGAAGCCCCAAAATTTTGCGATTTTAAACAAGTTGCGTGTTCATGGGACTCAAAGCAAAAGTGTCTGCAGTTAACTATTGCAGTTACGGTAGATGGATTGCCGTTGGTAAATATGGTGCAGGCAGTAGGTAATCTTCTTAGCAAAGATACAGATACAAAAAGTTGGATACCCAGCGCACTATCCGCCACCTCAACCGTAAAAATTACAGATTTATAAAACAGAGTTATAAAAATTACTGATTAATCCGGAGCTTGATTTTTTTATGAATAACTTTACCAAAATCGTTGCAATAGGGCTGGTTTTGCTTGCAGCCGTTTTGGGCTTTTTTGCCTATAAAATGTCAACCGCGCCCAAGCCGGAACCGGTTGTGGTGGTTCAGCAGGTAGAGCGGCCAGTGGTGGCCAGCAAGCCTACCCGGGCAGTCATTCTGGCCGCCAAAGATATTCTGGCAGGCCAGGTTATTCAGGCCGACATGCTGAAGGAAGACCAGTGGCCCAGCGTGCCGGGCAATGGCTTTGCAAACACAGAAGATCTGGTGGGCAAGGTGGTGCGTTTTGATATTGCCGCCGAAGAACCCATTACCAAAGGCCTCTTGGCCATGGGGATTGCTTCTTATCTTGCTGACGGGCAGCGTGCCATTACCATTCCGGTTGACGAAATTGTAGGTGCCGGCAACCTGGTGGCACCGGGCGATATTGTGGATGTTTTCTTCACGCTTAACAGCAAGGGTGATGTTGGGGCACAGTCCCGTTTGCTGCTGCCCCAGGTAAGGGTGCTGGCTTATGGTGACAATACGGTAGATGGCCCCGCAACGCCACCGGCCAATGATGAGCGGCAGCAACGTACCCGCGCCACACCGGCACGTATTGCCATGTTGGCCGTGTCACTGGAAGACGTGAACAAACTGTTGCTGGCCACCCGTAATGGCAAACTGCAGCTGGCCCTGCGTGCGCCCCATGATGAAAATCTGCCCGATATGACCCTGTTCCCCGAACCGGAGCCGGTCCTGAAGGGCAAACCTGATTTAACGCCCGAACAGCTGGCCGCGCTGGAGAATGCCGGTAATATGGCGTATGCGGGCATGAGCCTGCCCGACCTTTCTGGCGAGTTGCAGGAAGATGACGATACGCCGGATGCACCGGTGGTGAAGCAGGGCAATTCGGGCAAGACCGTGCAGATTATTCGTGGCACGCAAATTGAAAACGTCAAGTACTAGGGTTGAATGGGTTTAATAATGAAATTTTCAGTGAATCAGATTTTTTCCGCCTTTAACAGGAATGCAACGCAGGTACTGACGGCAGCCGTCATGGGACTGACTTTGGTTCCCATGCAGCCGGTTATGGCGCAGTCCGCCGGTTTTACCCGCCCGGGTGGTTTGGGCATGGTGGTGGATACACAGCGCATGATCAAGGTGGACGGTTCACCGGCACGAATTGCCGTGGGTAACCCTGCTGTGGTGGATGTGCAGATTTTGCCGCTTGAAGAGGGCGTGGGTGATATTTTGCTGGTGGCCAGAAAACCCGGCGTGACGGATGTGCAGGTGTGGGTTGATGACGACCCAACCCCCAAACGCTGGCAGGTCAGTGTCGTGTCTGGTGAACAAAGCGCGCTGGAATCGGCCAAACGGCTTGAGGCGCCCGTTCGTGCCACCGGCGGGCAGGCCGTTGTAACAGGCCGTTCTTCCAATATGGTGGAGCATCAGCGTTCAACCGCTGCCGCCCGTGCAACTGGCGATTCTGACAAGATCATTGATACCTCTGTTATTAACCACAGTGGTATGGTGCAGGTGGAAGTGAAAATTGTTGAGTTGTCCCGTACGGTGATGAAAGAGGTGGGTATTGACTGGAATTCAGGTACCTCACGCGCTGGGATAACATTGCCAAATGGCAAGATAATGGAAGGGGGTTCAGGAACTTGGGGGGCGGTTAGCAGTTTTGCCCCTGCCATAAGTAATGGGTTTTCCTTAATGTTTGATTCCCGCAATTTTGGTGCCAAGCTGAAGCTGCTTGAAAACAATGGCATGGCCCGTACCTTGGCCGAACCAACCCTGGTGTCCTTGTCCGGCCAAAGCGCCAGCTTCCGTGCGGGGGGTGAAATTCCCGTGCCTGAATCGGGCGGGCTGGGTACGCAAACCGTTTCCTACAAGCCGTTTGGTATTGCGCTTACCGTCACGCCAACCGTGCTTTCACCCAGCCGGATAGCCTTGAAGGTCGCGCCAGAGTCCAGTGAGCTGGATTATGCCAATGCGATTCCCGTTGTCAGTGGAGACCAAACCACACTGATGCCGGCATTGAGTGTGCGCAAGGCCGATACCACGGTTGAAATGGGCGAGGGCGAAAGTTATATCATTAGCGGGCTGGTTTCACGCCAAACCATGGCTAATGTCAGTAAAATGCCATTTCTTAGCGATTTGCCCATTATTGGTTCGTTCTTCCGCAGCGTGTCCTATTCGCAAGATGAACGCGAGCTGGTGATTGTGGTTACTCCACGCCTGGTCAAGCCCATCGCCAAAGGTACGGAATTACCCCTGCCTGGCCAGGGCAAGGAAAACCTTAACGAGGCGGGTACTGCCTGGGGCTATTATTTGGTTGGACCGGCTTCGGGCGAACAAATGCCCGGGTTTTCCCGCTAAAACAATTATTATTTACCCCTTCCGGAGCAGTAGATTTTGTCCAAGCATAACCGGTTTGTATTTTTTTCTTCAGACACCGAGATCGCCGGAAAACTGGCGGATTCGCTGGAAGATATGGGCACGTTCGTTCATGAGCAGCCCGCTCCCGATGTCTTGACTCGCCACTTGGATGACAGCCTGGTTAACATGGTGTTTCTGGACTTTGTGCCTGATGATGCCGACAATGAAAAACTGGCCCGTGCGATTGACATGGCCCGTTTGCTTAATCGACATAAACCCGATATGCCCAGTGTTGCGGTGGGACGCATGAATTCACCGGGTGCCGCCGTGGCAGCCCTGCGTGCAGGGGTGAATGATTTTGTTGATGTGGATAACCCGGAAGAAGTGCGTGATACGGTCAAGCGCCTGGCAAGGCGGCTGAACAATGTCCACGAGGATGAAACCCGTTATCGCAATGTACTGATTTTAGGGGTGCGGACCGGAATGGGTGCAACCCTGCTTGCCGTGCATTTGGCCAGCCTGTTGCAGGAAATGCAAAATTCTGACCGCAATGCCCGTTTGCAGACGGGGGGGAAGTCTGACGCAAGCCAGCAGGATGCCGGCATGGTTTCCCTGCAGGATCGCACCTGCCTGCTTGATCTGGGTTTGCCGGTGGCTGATGGCATGCTGTACCTGGACCTTAATGGCAATTTTGATTTTGTGGAAGGGGTGCGCAATTTGCGTCGCCTGGACAGAACCATGTTAATGTCGGCCATGGCGCATGACAGTACCGGCCTGAGTGTAATGGCCTTGCCGCGTGACCTGGACCAGCTGAATAATGTTTCCCATGCCGATTCCCTGTTTCTGGTTGAACGGTTGCGTGATCATTTTGGTGTCATGGTAGTGGATGTAGGCGGTATGCCTAATCCGGCCTTTATTGCCGGCCTGGTTCGTCTTGCCGATGAAACCTGGCTGGTGACCGACCAAAGCATTGCCGCGCTGGTCTCCCTGGCGGATATTCTCAAAGAGTTTCAGGAAGATGGCATTTCTTCCAATGAGCTGTCGCTGGTGGTTAACCGCTACGATATTCAATACGGCATGAGTGCCGAACAGATCGCGCAGCGTTTTGGTTTAAAATTGAAAGGTACCTTGCCAGACAGGACACTGGCCATCATGAAAAGCACCAGTCAGGGGCATTTACTGCATCATGACGCACCTAAAGATCCATATATAAAGGCTTTACGGGCTCTGGCAAATACATTGGCAGTTCCTGCAGCAGGCAAAGAGCGGGCGCAGGAACAGAAATCAGGATGGCTGTCTTCATTTCTTGGACGGGACACCCGTTCTGGGTCAGCGCGGTAGGAGATCTGGATAATGATAAGGACACCCATTAAGTTTGGCGATGACGGATTCATTGACAGTGGCCGTTTCCAGGAAGTGAAGAATCATGCGTTCGAGCACTTGCTGACACGCATTGAAGAAATGGGGACCGAATTTGCCCGCTGGAATCCTGATGCGATCAGGACGTTTGTTGATAGCGAAGTCAATTCGTTTGTACGGATTCGGCGGTTTGCCGTCAATGAAAGCGAGATCCGTGAAATTGCCGATGCGCTTACCAAGGAGCTGGTTGGCCTTGGTCCGCTGGAAGATTTGTTAAATGACCCTGCCGTCGAGGATATCCTGATTAACGGGTTCGACAATGTATTCGTGTCGCGTCGCGGGGTGCTTGAGCGCGAACCGGCCCTGTTTACCGATAACCAGCATGTGATGCGCATTGTGCGCCGTATTCTGGCCCCGTTGGGCCGACGGCTTGACGAATCCACCCCCATGGTGGATGCCCGCCTGCCCGATGGCGCCCGCCTGAACGTGGTGATTGGGCCATTGTCGCTGGATGGCCCGCTGGTCTCCATCCGTAAATTCCGCAAGGATCCGCTTAAACCCGAAGATCTCATGAAGTTCGGGACCTTCAACGAAGAAATTTACCAATTGCTGGAAGCGGCGGTTGCGTCGCGCTGCAATATCCTTATTTCCGGTGGAACCAGTTCGGGTAAAACGTCCATGCTGAATGCGCTGGCATTTTTTATCGGCCCTCGTGAACGGATCATCACGATTGAGGATACCGCTGAAATGTCGCTGAACCATGAGCATGTGGTTCGGCTGGAATCGCGCCAGGCCGGTTACGATGGCAGTGGCGAGGTGGCTATTCGCGACCTTATCCGCAACAGTTTGCGCATGCGTCCTGACCGGATTATTGTGGGTGAGGTGCGGGGTTCTGAGGTCATTGATATGTTGCAGGCCATGAACACCGGCCACGAAGGCTCCATGGCCACCATTCACGCCAGTTCACCACGCGAGTGCCTGTACCGGATGGAAATGCTGGCCGGGTTTGCCGGTTTTCATGGCAGCGAAGAAAGTTTGCGTCGCCAGATTTCTGGCGCTTTGGACTTCATCATCCAGATTGGCCGCCTGCCCAACGGCAAGCGGCGGATTCTTTCAGTCACTGAAGTGATTGGCATGAGTGACGGTATTATCACCACCCAGGAGCTTTATCGTTATGAATCGGTCATTGGTGCCGATGGAGAAGAAAAAGACCAATGGGTGAGCATGGGTATCTTGCCGCACTGCAGTAAACTGGAAGATCATAAAGGCAAGATGCGTGAAACGGTGGTGAAGTCGGCGCCTGTGGTTGCCCAGACGGCCTCACGTGACCCCGCTGCGGGCTTCTGGAGCAGGAGGCGTTAATGAGCAGTAGTGTGGTTTTATTGGCGCTGATGGCCCTGGTTTTGCTTGTTCTGGCGTTAGTGCTGCTGTTGGGTGCCAGGCAGCAAGGCAAAAAAGATACCAAAGACCAGTTTGTGCTGGCACAACTGGAGCGCCGTTTAGGGCAGGAAGAAAGCGCAGAAGACGAGGCCATACGCCAGCGTAAGGTCTGGAAGGGTGGGCCACGGAATTGGAATGAGTTTTTACTGCGGGCCGGTGTGGTGCCCACTACCATGTTCTATGTCACGTTCTGGCTAATTATCCTGATACCCACCCTGCTGGCTGGGGTTTTTGGAGGCATGATTGCTGCAGGTGCCGCATTTGTCCTGCTGCTTGCCCTGTCTTTATTCCGTTTATGGCTGAAGGCCGAAACACTGCGCAAGAACCTGGTACGCCAGTTGCCCGACTTTTTAGATCGGGTGGTGCGCATGATGACGATCGGTAACAGTATGGGGGCGGCTTTCCATAACGCGGCGGCAGGCACCGAGTTACCCCTGCGGGATGTGATAGACCGTACGGTTAGCCTGAATCGCTCGGGCAAAGAAATTGACGTTGCCCTGCATTATGTGTCGCGCCAGTATGGCCTGCATGAATTATATCTACTGGCTTCCGTCATAGGCGTGGCCCTGAAATATGGCGGCCGCAGTGACCAGGTGCTGGAGCGGATGTCTGCGTTTATGCGTGACCTTGAACAGGCCCGTGCGGAAATGAAAGCCATGTCGGCCGAGCTGCGCCTGTCGGCATGGGTGCTGGCCCTGTTACCGGTGGGGCTGGCCTGTTTTATTCTGGTGTTCAATAATGCCCTGTTCATGGGCATGTGGGAAGATCCGGCAGGCAAAATGATGCTGGTGGGGGCGGTGGTTTTACAGATATCCGGTTCTTATTGGCTCTATCGCCTCGCCAAGTCCATATAAATGAGGGAAATAATATGCCGGATTTAACAAGTATTATCAGCCCCGAAGGCCTGCAGGCAGGTGCATTGGTGCTGCTGGCCATTGCCGCTCTGGTGGTGGCGATATACCTGATTGAAACCATGGTGCGCCAGGAAAAAAGCAAAGACCAGGTCGAGGACATCCTGCACAAACGGGAGCGGGTCGGGACATTGGCCTTTCCCGGAGCCCAAGGCCAGGCGGAAGAAGAAAGCCCGCGTTTGGAAAGTGCTGTTGTGAAAGCAACGGAATTGGGCGCGCGATGGGGCCAGGGCCGCTTTGGCGATGTCTTGCTGGCTGAAGAAGACAAGGCTTACCTTGAATTGGCGGGTTTTGAAGACTACGGCAAGGCAAAAGCCTTGTTCTCGTTTGTACGGGCTGTTTTGTCTATTGGTCTGCCGGTGATTTTGCTGTTCGTGGCGGGACCTGTGGAAATCATGGGCGGTCATTTAATGAGCTATGTGCTTTCCATTTTCTTTGGCTTTGCACTGGGCTGGATGGTGCCCAAATGGGTGTTGATGAGGCGGGTTAACCAACGCAAGAAAGCGGTTGATGATGAACTGCCGCTGCTGGTTGACCTGTTGCGCCTGTTACAGGGTGTGGGCATGTCAATGGACCAGAGCCTTTATATTATCGTGAAAGATTTCAAGGCGGTATTCCCTGTCTTAAGCTTGGAGCTGGAGGTCGCGGTAGAGCAGTATAATCGTGGCATGCCGCGCGAGCAATCCATGGATCGCATGATTAACGGCATGGACAATGATGACCTGACGGCCATTTGCCACTTGATTGCGCAAGTGGACAAGCATGGTGGCGCCGTACAGGAACCCCTGACGCGTTTTAGTGAACGCCTGCGTGAGCAGCGCCGTTCAGGATTGAAAGAAAAAATTGGCAAATTGACAGTCAAGATGACCGGGGTCATGGTGTTGACCTTGCTGCCCGCGTTAATGATTGTGACCGCAGGTTCTGGCTTTATTGCCGTGTTCCGCGGATTATCTCGAATGGGAGGTGGTTAAAAGTTATGAAGTTGGTGAAGAAAGCAACAGCGATTGCATGTGCAGGTGTATTGGCAGGATGTGTGAACAGTTCTTCGGATTCGGCCTGGCGGCTGATGGAAGAGCAACAGCAGGAACAGGCCATGGTTCAGCGTCAGGAAATGGATGACGCTCGCAAGAAAGCGCCCGAAAAAGAACAATTGTTAATCATGACCATTAAAGAAGCGCAAGATCAGGGGCGTTATTTCGCCTCTTTGGCGTTTATAGATGAACATGATGTCAAATACGGCAAATCGCCCGATGTGGAAATTTTGCGGGCCGAAGCTCTTAGAAAGACAGACCAGCATGCGCAAAGCGAGGAAATTTACCGTCGCCTGACCAAAACCCGTCAAAAGGCCCAGGCCTGGCACGGTCTTGGCTTAATGGCCGGCCAGCGTGGCGATTTTGCCGAAGCGGCCAAAAACCTGGAAAATGCGTCGTCAGCAGCCCCGTCCGATGCCGTTATTCTTAGCGATCTTGCCTATGCCAGAATGCGGTTGGGGGATCTTGAAGGCGCCCGTATTCCGATTGGCAAGGCCGCTGAATTAATGCCACAAAATCCCAAGGTGTTAAGCAATATGGCGCTTTACCTTTTGGTAAGAGGTGCCACGCCCGCTGCCGAGCAGGTGATGCAAAGCGCCAATCTTGGCCAGCAGGCCCGGCAGGAAATTTACGCAATTGCCGATCAGGTGCGTCGCTTGCCGCCTGCCCCCATACAGGCGTCCGGCAATGCGTCATCCCGTGATGATGGCAACCAGGTCAGGGGTGTCAACAACCTTAGGGCCTCTTCAGACGAAGTTAAAAAAAAACAGGATGAGGTCGTTTCGGCTTCGCGCCTGAATCAGGCACAAAATAGCCAACAGCAAGCGTTTGATTTGCAGTTGCCAGCCAGTGCGCCGCTTCCGGCTGATATCCAGCCCCGGCCCGATGCACAGCCGCAAGCCCGGATACAGCCTGAACCAGAACCCCAACTGGTTAATGTAGAGCAACAGGTGGCCCGGGCGACTGAACCAGCACATACAGCGCCACAACCGCAACAACTGGTCAGGGGCAACGAGCAGCCACTGGAAATGGCTCCCCCCACCAATGACCCGATTGCCATGATGCAGCCTGAGTTTGCCTGGCCACCCGTACCACAAGGACCTACTCCGGCTGGATTGGCCGGGCAACAGGCCGAAGAAAAACGCCTGGCCGAAGTAAGCCGACAGCAAGCTGAAGAGCAACGTCAGGCAGAACTGGCCCAACGGCAGGTTGAAGAGAAACGTCAGGCTGAAGTGGCCCAGCAACAGGCCGAAGAAAAACGTCAGCTTGAGTTGGCCCAGCAGCAAGCTGAAGAAAAACGCCAGCTGGCCCAGGCTCAAGCCCAACAGGAAGCCCAATCTCAACAGCAATTGGTTCGGGGTAACGAGGCACCCCTGGAGATGGCTCCGCCCACTAATGACCCGATTGCCATGATGCAACCCGCATTTGTCTGGCCACCTGTTACGCAACAGCAGGCTGAAGAAAAACGCCAGGCTGAAGAGGCAAGGCAACAAGCCGAACAGCAACGCCAGGCTGAATTGGCGCAGCAACAAGCCGAACAGCAACGCCAGGTAGAATTGGCGCAGCAACAGGCCGAACAGCAACGCCAGGCCGAATTGGCGCAACAACAGGCCGAACAGCAACGCCAGGTAGAATTGGCGCAGCAACAGGCCGAACAGCAACGCCAGGCCGAATTGGCGCAACAACAGGCCGAACAGCAACGCCAGGCCGAATTGGCGCAGCAACAAGCCGAACAGCAACGCCAGGCAGAGTTGGCCCAGCAACAGGCTGAAGAAAAACGTTTGGCCCAGGCTGCGGCCAGCAAAAAACCAGTGGCGCAAACGCAAGCCATTCCGACAGCCAGATCAAAAGGCAGCACCAGTGCCATTGACCGCTCTATTCTGGATGACGTCTCTATTGTTGGTGGTGACTTCATTCTTAAACGGAAGTAATCAAGCTATTTTTAAAGGTTTATAACCATGAATTTACTGAATGTTCGTGCAGTGCTATTTACCGCTTTATGCATGCCGGGACTGGCCATGGCCCAGGGTGCAGTAACGGCACCCCTGGATGTACCGGGTACGGGCGTCAACCCGCATCAGCCCAGCAAGAAAACCCATGCGTTTCCGGAATCCAAAACCTTTTCTGAAGATACATCACTGTATGTATACGTACCGCCCGAGCCTTTGGGTAAAACCACCCGCTCACTGATGGCCATGCAAGCCGACCCCAACCGCCCTGGTACGCCACACACCATGCTGGGCGCCACCGCCACCATCGCCTGGGATCGCTACCTGGACAGCTTTAATCATGCTATTCCAGAATGGTTTGAAGAAAAGATTGACGATCCGGGTGAATGAACCGGTGGTAGTGGTTTGAGTTGGCGTATCCCCGTGTAAAACATGACTGAATATCAGGGCGGGGATAAAAGGGTTATAGCGGTATGTTGCCATATTAAATATGCCGCTATTACTGCATTGAAACACCCCAGTTTTACTGATGGTAAAGCTGCAGGGGGTTTACAGAAAATATTTGGCTCCTGTAACATCAGCCGTTTGTATCCATTTGCCAGAAAAGCATCATTATGTATTGAAAACCACTGTTTTTATTTTGAAGCGGTGTGGTTTTCAAGAAGGCACGTTTCCTTTAAATATAGGGAAAATAGGTTAGTTTAAAAGGTTTCACCATGAAAAAATCAGCTATTAATCGCCAGAGAGGCTCAATCATCGTACCGGTTGTGGTTTCCTTATTGGTGGGATTGATACTGCTGGGTGGTGTCCAGCTGGGTTATTACTTTCACTTGAAAAGAGAGTTGCAGAATACGGCTGATTTGGCGGCGTTGAGTGGTGTGCAGACGTTAAGTAATGCGTTATGGTTGTCTGATAGCAAGGAAATAGCAGATGTTGACTGTAGTGCGGCTGAGGAAATTGGCAAACAAACAGCACGAGAAAATTTTAAATCTCATGGCGTTTTATCCGATTCACAGTTGGAGGTAACCTGCGGTAAATGGAAAGAAAACCAGGTGCCAGGAGACCCAAGGCATTTTATTGCGACGCCAACGGTAGAAGATGATACCAATTCACTTTATGTGAAGATAACTTATGATGCACTACCATTTTCTTCATTTTCTTTTGGTTCCACCATTGTAGTTGAGGCCATCGCCAAAAGTAGTAAACCTGTTGCGGCTTTTCAGGTGGGTTCGCAGTTGCTGAGGTTTGATAATGAAGCACCGTTGGGTAGTTTGCTGGGATTGGTGGGACTGGATGTCAGTACCTTGACTTTACTTGACTCAAACGGGTTGGCAGGGGCGACAATCACTCCATCTGGCTTGTTAGGCCTATTGGGGGGAGTGGGTATTAACGAGTTGGGTCTCTTGACGCCTAATGGTGTCGCTAAACTTGATAATGTGACCGTATTGCAGTTAATTAATGCGTCCGCAGAATTGGTTGGGCAGGGTACTGCAGCTGCTGTGGAATTAGGTGTTCTTGCTCAGAAATTGGTAAATATTGAATTAGAAGAAATTAAGCTTTTAGATACGGCAATTCCTTTGGGGGGTGGTAAAGATCAACCTGGTTTATTGGCGTTTCTGGGAATTGGTGGCAACGACCCATTAGGCGGTGCCCTGGATGTTAAGTTGGGGGTGGGTGATCTTCTGAAAACAGCGATTGCTGTGGCTGCTAATGGTCATGCGCTTGAAATACCGGATTTGAATTTACTGGGGCTGGCGAAAGCAAAATTAAGAATCGTGGAGCCCCCGGTTATTGCTATTGGCCCGGTAGGTATAACCGGGTATAGCGCACAGGTTCGTTTATGGCTGGATATTGATACCGATAACCTGCTGGGTGGTTTGCTTACGCCACTGGTAAGTGGTCTGTTGGGGACCCGTGTTCATTTACCTATTGCCGTAGATGTTGTTTCTGGAGAGGGTGAGTTGACAAAATTGCAATGCTCTAAAAACCCGCCGACTATGGATGTTTCTGTTAAATCCAGAATTCTTAATGTTTGTGTGGGCGGATTGACTGAAAATGATATTTTTTCAACAACAATGGCATGTCATGACATATCTTCTTTTAAAAATTCAAATCCCGAGTTGATTAGGCTGTTACATATTCCTGTGTTGTCAGGTAAATTATATGTGCCCGCTTTGGAAGATGACGGTATGGTTTCTGGTTTGGCAGTGGATGAGACGGGAAAGACTGATCCTAATTCTTTAAATTTAGGGGATACGGTTGAAGGGATAGTCGATGGGGTATTGGAATTATTAAGTGGGCTTTTCAGGGCACCTAATACAAATAGCTTTCCAAAGGATTGGGTATGGAATGGTTCATATGAAAATGACAGTCTGATACCTGGTATGGTATTGACGTATCTGGAAGAAGCGGAGAAAGATGCGTTGGGGCGTTATGATATTAATAAAGCGAATGAGTTAATAACGAAGGGAAGAGGCAGTGAGGGTGATGAGGATTACTTACCTAAATTACTGGAAGAAGATTTTGTAATTCCAGATTCAGTCGTTGAATGGTGTGGATTATCAAAATGTCAGAGAGACGGAACATTTACGGAAGTTTTTTATAATACTACAGAGAAAATAGACAGCCTTGGCGATATCTTAGGTTTTGGAGATTCTTGCAGAGGAATTTTTAAAAATCTTGTAGGAGATTATAATCAATGTGTAAGAAATAGATTAACTGCACTATTAACAGATAATCAACAATATATCCCTTCGTTTGAGCCAAAGGTAGTTGACACAATTCTTACTGTCAATGTGGAAGATAGTTGTCGTGGACTTTTGTGTATTGTATTAGATCCAATTGTTAGTGTCCTGAAACCCATCTTGAACGGTGTCGGTTCAGTATTAACTGCCGTGCTAGACAATTTATTGGGGCTTGAAGTAGGGCGTACTGAAGTTACTGCTCTTGCCATTGATTGCGATCCCGCCCAGCTGGTTTATTAAGCACCTTGTCACTATCAAGAAATAAAATGCCTGCAAGTGATTCCTGCAGGCATTTTTTATTGGTTTTTCTTTTTGGACATTAATGAAATTAGGGCCAACGACTATAGGGAAAAAGATGCGGAATATGGCATAATTTAACAGAATGATACATTTTTTCGTCTTTCAAGAACGGTATTTTAATAGGTTAAATGTAGGCCAGGTTTCTTGATAAAAGTAGCGAAAAAAGATTTGTTTTTGCTAAAAAGGTGTCCCCATGCAAACGTTATCAAATAATCACCAGCGTGGTTCAATCATTATACCGATTGCGGTTTCCCTGGTGGTGGGGTTAATTTTGCTGGGCGGTGTCCAGCTGGCTTATTACTTCTACATGAAGCGGGAGCTGCAAAATGCCGCAGACATGGCTTCCCTAAGTGCGGTCCAGCTTATTGAAAAATCTGGCACATTAACCTGCGACCAGCCTTCGCACCCGGCCCAGCAGGCGGCCGCAGCTATTATCAAAGAAAATTTCGGGTACGGTACTTTGTCAGAAATGACGGTATTGTGCGGAACCTGGGACCCCGAACAATATCCCGAAGAAGGGCATTTTAAAGCGGTTGCGGTGAATGGAGAATATAACGCCATACTGGTTGACTTGACCTATGAAGCCTTGGGTTTTATGCCTTTTGCTGTGGATGCAACCATTACCGCAAATGCCATTGCTAAAAAAGGCACCATGCCAGTGGCGGTTTTTTCCGTTGCGCCTGCTTTGCTGTCGTTGGGGCAGGGTGCGTTAACGGGTTTATTAACGCAGCTTGGTCTGGATGCCATCGGGTCTAATGTTGGCAGTTATCAGGGGCTGGCCAATGTCAAAATAAAAACGTCTGGCTTGTTGGAAGAACTGTTCAAAAATACTGATATCGACCTTGATGCCGTGGTGACAGTGGCGGAGTTGAATGCTTTGCTTAATACCAATGTGGGCTTGGGTGATATTGTGGTGGCTGCGGTCAAGGCGGCAGACCAAAATCTTATTGCTGCGGCGGTGCTGGACAGTTTGCTGGACGTGAAGGCTGAGTTAAATAATCTGGGCGTGCAGATCCCCCTGGGTTCAGGCACTCATGGCCGGGGGTTGTTTGCCCAAATCATGGCGCCTTCTGTACAGTCTGCGTTAAATGCAGAAGTAGGCATTGGCGATATTCTTGATGTGGTGCTGGATGTGGCCACAAAAAAGCATGCACTTAACGTGCCTTTGAAGCTTGGTATAGGGGGTATTCTGAAAGCTTCTGTGGAAGCGAAGGTAATTGAACCGGCTTCTATTGGGATTGGCGGGAAGGGGACATCGGCATACAGCGCATCGGTGCGGGCATTTGTGCATTTGTGTGTGGATTCCGCCGGAGAGTGTGATGAAGATGGCTATGACAGTGGTTGGTTAAGGCTGCAGGTGAATATTCCAGTAGCGTTGGAAGTGGTTACAGGCAAAGCTACTTTAAATTCTTTATGTGAACGCAATGACACGTCTGAAGAGAAAAATCCGATTGCAAACATAACAACCGCTTCGTCCGTGTTGGGCCTGTGTACGGGTGATATTACCAAAGATCATGTTTTTTCTTCTGCGTTCAGTTGCAGGGATACGGCTTTGGGGAGTAAAAAACTGGCGTCGCTAGGCGTGTTGGGACAGGTTTTGTTAAGCCTGAATTCAAAAGCGGCATTTGATGTGTTGGCTGATGATGACAATGAGGGTGACAATGAGGATGATGGCGGGAAAGATTATATTGAAGGACAAAGTGAGGTTTTTGTAAATCCGTTGTCAGTCGGCAAGTCACTGGATGATTTAATCTGGGAGGCAACCGTTAATCTTTTGAAAGGAGGCGAGGGTGTGCTGGGAGATGACCAGGCAACGGGGGAGAGTCTGTGGAATGCGACGCTGGCAAATAAAGAAGAGGAGGAAAAATGCAATCCGGTACCGCAAAATTGGGCCGGTTGGCATTGTCGTAAAGATGTCAGGGATGAGATTGCGGAAAGCTTGAAGACCGGTTTGGGTGGGCTTATTGGCGATCTGGCTAATGATTTGTTGGAAGGAAAGTTGCTTACTGGGCTGGTGGGGTTGGTAAATAATCTTTTGAAAGGGCTGCTTTTGGATCTTGATCCATGTACACCAACTGCATTGCTGGGTGCCGCCCCTGTTATAACAGGGGGTACGGTTGCCGGCTGTATTGGTCAAATTGACGACGTGCTTGATGACTTGAGAGAGGCTGAAGTTGAACAGGATGAAGAGGATGAAGAGGATGAAGAGGATGTGTTAGCGCTACTGGCCTTGATCACCGGATTGTTAAGCCCATCCTTGGACGGGCTGGGAGGCATGCTGAGTGAGTTGTTGGATAATCTGGGGGTTGATGTATTCACGGTAGAAACCAAGCTGATTTCACTTGATTGCGAAGGGGGAGCGCAGCTGGTTTATTAAGGGTTAGAGGTATACCACCCCGTCGCTACGCGCCACCCCTCCGCAGGGGGGAATGTAGTACTCACTGTTATAATGGGTTGATTATTTTAAGGTCAATTTGAAAAAGCCCATTTCATGACTTCTTCCATCCTGTCCCTTTTACAACAGCCAGAAAGTAAAATTCTGGAGTTTAAACGTGACCTTTCATCACCTCAGCCTTTGTTGAAATCCTTGATTGCTTTCGCCAATTCTGCTGGGGGGCGTTTAATTATAGGTGTCAATGATGAGCACAAGATTATAGGTGTTACTGATCCCCTTGCGGAAGAAGAACGTATTTGCAACTTAATTGCTGACAATATCGCTCCGCGTCTGGTTCCCAATGTAGAATTAACTAGCCTGAATAATAAAACCTTGCTTATTGTGGAAGTTTTTCCCAGTAGTTCTCGTCCACATTATTTTAAGAAACAGGGGCCAGAACAAGGTGTTTATGTCAGGCTGGGCTCTACTAACCGGCAGGCAGACCCTGCCTTGATTGCCGAGTTGCAGCGTGGTGTATTGGGAATATCATTTGACGAAATACCTATGCCTCAGCTTTCGATACAAGATCTTGATTTGGAGACTGCTGAAAAACTGTTTGGCAACAAGCGGACTTTAGATGAGAAATCATTACTGACTTTAAAGTTGTTGTGCAAAGAACAAGGTCGGCTTGTACCAACCCAGGGAGCTATCCTTTTATTTGGTAAAGATCGGGAAATGTATTTTCCCGATGCTTGGGTACAGTGCGGACGGTTTCGTGGTACCACTAAGGTGGAAATTTTTGATCAAATGGAAATCCATGATCTTTTGCCGTTGGCAGTGGACTCCATTGAAATGTTTTTGAAAAAACATGCATTTAAAAGTGCCAAGTTTTCTGGTATGCGCCGTAAGGATATGTGGAGTATTCCACTAACCATGCTTCGTGAAGCTATTATCAATGCGTTGGTGCATAGTGATTACTCACATCGTGGAAGCCCTATACGTATCGCTTTTTTTGATGATCGCATAGATATAGAAAGTCCTGGCATACTTTTGCCCGGTATGACCATTGAAGACATGAAAAACGGTACATCCAAAATTCGTAATCCTGTTATTGTTCGCATTTTCCGTGAGCTGGGGCTCGTAGAGCAATGGGGAAGTGGCGTTAAACGTATTTTTGCAGAGGCAAAAGAATTAGGTTTGCCCGAACCACAAATCACTGAAATAGCAACGGGTATTAGATTTAGTATCAGATTAAGCGAGTCAAACAGTGAGAAACTTTCTGAAAAATGGGTTGGTGAGCAAGTCAGTGAGCAAGTCAGTGAGCAAGTCAGTGAGCAAGTCAGTGAGCAAGTCAGTGAGCAAGTCAAGGCTATGCTTGGATATTGTTCTGAAGAACCAAAAAGCAGGCAGGAATTATTGGCAGCGGCAGATTTATCCAATGCTTACATGAATTATAAACGTCATATTGTCCCGTTATTGGAACAAGGAATCCTGGAAATGACTATTCCTGATAAACCAAGGAGTCGATTACAAAAATATCGCTTAACAGAACAAGGCAAGTTGATTCTTTCGAGCAATTAGGCGTCTCAAGCAAGTATAAAGTTTTAGATGAAAAAACATGCGACCTTATTGGGGATTCAATCGAAAACCAGTCGTCAACGGGAAATTTTGGTTTGCCCAGAACCACCCCGGCGCTTTGCGCCACCCCTCCGCAGGAGGGGAATGTGCAGCACTGACGTTGCCACGAAGCAGGAAAATTCCCCTCTGTGGAGGGGTGGCAGGCGAAGCCTGACGGGGTGGTTCCAAGCAAACCCCACCGTCCAAATCAATCTCTTCTGACGGGGTGGTTGCCAAAACTCCGCGTTCCCGCGTTAGTATGCATTCCTATGCGGGAAACCACCCCGGCGCTATGCGCCACCCCTCCACGGGAGGGGAATATCTTCACTTACTCCACCGTAATCAACGCCACCCCTTCTGTCACTTGATCACCCACGTTATAGAACACTTCTTCCACTTTGCCGTCTTCGGGAGCAGTGATGGTGTGTTCCATCTTCATGGCTTCCATCACCAGCAGGGCCTGGCCTTTGGTGACGGTATCACCTGCCTGCACCAGCAGGGAAATAATCTTGCCGGGCATGGGGGCGGTCAGGCCGCCACCGTGAGCGTCGCTATCGTCGGCGGCGTGCTGCAGCTCGTCGGGCTTGCCAATGATGGTAATGGCACCATTTTCAAAAACATGGGCCTGTTCACCTTGCATGACAACGGTCGCCTGGTGGTTGGAGCCGTTCAGGCTTAAACGACAGTGGCAGGTTTGGTCGGGGGTGATTTGCACCTGCCATTCAAACTCATAGCCAATGTCGTTATCCAGTAATTGCCATCCACGGGCGGTTTTTTCCAGGGTAACAAGGCGGGCTTCATCGTTGTCAATGACCCGGATATGCTGGGTGTAGTGGCCACTTAAACGCCAGCCATCGGTGGCTGACCAGGGATCGGCTTTGTTGGCATAGCGGTTGGTGGTGCTGCCGGTTTGTCCTTGTCGGGCCATGATGGCAGCGGTCAGGCTGGCCAGGGTAAATATACTGGCCTGCTTGGGGGCGGGCAGCAGCTGTTCGCTGTGCTTTTCAATTAAACCGGTATCCAGGTCGGCGGATGCAAAGGCACTGTTTTGCATCAGGCGGCCCAAGAAGGCCACGTTGGTATTCACCCCCACCACCTGGGTTTGCGCCAGTGCCTGTTGCAGGCGGGCAATGGCCTGTTCGCGGCTGTCGGCCCATACAATCAGCTTGGCAATCATGGGGTCGTAGAAGGGGGAAATGGTATCGCCTTGACGCACGCCACCATCTACCCGCACCTCGCCCAGTTCAAACTTGACGTGCTCGGGAAAGCTCAGGTGGCTAAGGGTACCAATCGAAGGCAGGAAACCTTTTTCCGGGTTTTCTGCATAGATGCGGGCTTCAATGGCATGGCCTTCTATGAACAGCTCGTCTTGTTCAGCGGGCAAGGGTTCACCGGCAGCTACCCGCAGTTGCCATTCCACCAGGTCGGTGCCGGTAATCATTTCAGTCACGGGGTGCTCCACCTGCAGGCGGGTGTTCATTTCCATGAAGTAGAAACGGCCATCGGGTTCGGCAATGAATTCAACGGTGCCGGCCCCCACGTAGCCCACGGCTTTGGCGGCGGCCACGGCGGCTTCGCCCATTTCACGGCGACGTTCTTCGGTCATGCCGGGGGCCGGGGCTTCTTCAATGACTTTCTGGTGGCGGCGCTGCACCGAGCAATCGCGTTCGAATAGATGAAGTGTATTGCCATGGCTGTCGGCAAAAACCTGGATTTCAATATGACGCGGTTTGGTCAGGTAACGTTCAACCAGTACCTTGTCATCACCAAAGCTGCTAATGGCTTCGCGTTTGCAAGAGCTTAGGGCATCGGGGAATTCCTGCGAAGACTTTACAATCCGCATGCCCTTGCCACCTCCGCCGGCACTGGCTTTGATGAGTACCGGGTAGCCAATCTGGTCAGCCTGCAGGTGCAGGAATTCCATGTCCTGGTTGTCACCATGGTAGCCAGGTACCAGTGGCACACCGGCCGTTTCCATTAAGGCTTTGGCGGCGGATTTGCTGCCCATGGCGGCAATGGCGCTGGCGGGGGGACCAATAAAGACGACGCCGGCATCGGCGCAGGCCTGGGCAAAGGTTTCGTTTTCAGATAAAAAACCGTAGCCGGGGTGGATGGCCTGGGCACCGGTTTGCCGTGCGGCCTGCAAGATGATATCGGCTCGCAGATAGCTGTCACGGGGCTCGGATCCGCCAATGTAAACCGATTCATCGCAGGCGGCCACGTGGGCGGCATTGGCATCGGCATCGGAATAAACGGCAACGGTCTGGATGCCCATGCGATGGGCGGTGGCGGCAACGCGGCAGGCAATTTCACCACGGTTGGCAATGAGTATTTTTTTAAACATGTGACGGGCTCCTGTTAAATACGGAACACGCCGAACTGCGTGTCTTCAATCGGTGCATTCAGTGCGGCGGAAAGGCTAAGTGCCAGGACACGACGGGTATCTTCGGGCTTGATGATGCCATCGTCCCACAGGCGGGCGGTGGCGTAGTAAGGGTGGCCTTCTTTTTCATATTGGTCGCGAATGGGGGCCTTGAAGGCTTCTTCCTCTTCGGCAGACCAGCTGCCACCCTTGGTTTCGATGCCATCACGTTTAACGGTAGACAGCACGCTGGCGGCCTGTTCGCCACCCATGACCGAAATGCGCGCATTGGGCCACATGTACAGCATACGGGGGCCAAAGGCACGGCCGCACATGCCGTAGTTGCCGGCGCCGAATGAGCCGCCAATAATCACGGTTACCTTGGGTACGGCGGCGGTAGAAACCGCGGTAACCATTTTGGCGCCATGGCGGGCAATGCCTTCGTTTTCGTATTTGCGGCCTACCATGAAGCCGGTAATGTTCTGCAGGAAAACCAGCGGGATTTTGCGCTGGCAGCACAGTTCAATAAAGTGGGTGCCTTTTTGGGCGGCTTCGGAAAACAGGATGCCATTGTTGGCAATGATGCCCACCGGCATGCCATGGATATGGGCAAAGCCGGTAACCAGTGTGGTGCCGAAGCGGGCCTTGAATTCGTCAAATTCAGAGCCATCGGTAATACGGGCAATGACTTCACGCACGTCGTAAGGCTTGCGGGTATCGGCCGGAATAATGCCGTTGAGCTCTTGCGGGTCGTAAACGGGCGGACGGCTGGGAATGATATGCAGCTGCTGCGGTTTCTTGCGGTTCAGGCGTGCCACGGCCTGGCGCGCCAGTTGCAGGGCATGCATGTCGTTGTTGGCCAAGTGGTCGGCCACACCCGAAAGACGGGTATGGACATCGCCACCGCCCAGGTCTTCGGCGCTGACCACTTCACCGGTGGCGGCCTTGACCAGTGGCGGGCCGGCCAGAAAGATGGTGCCCTGATTTTTGACGATGATGGATTCATCGCTCATGGCGGGCACATAGGCACCGCCAGCGGTGCACGAACCCATGACCACGGCAATTTGCGCAATGCCCAAAGATGACATGACAGCCTGGTTGTAGAAGATTCGACCAAAGTGATCGCGGTCTGGGAAGACGTCATCTTGGCGGGGCAGGTTGGCGCCGCCAGAGTCAACCAGATAAATGCAGGGCAGGTGGTTTTGCTGGGCAATTTCCTGTGCCCGAAGGTGTTTTTTTACCGTGATGGGGTAGTAGGTGCCGCCTTTCACGGTGGCATCGTTGCAGACAATCATGCATTCAATGCCATTGACACGTCCGACACCCGTAATAATGCCGCCGCCGGGGGCTTCGTTGTTGTACAGGTTGTGACCGGCCAGTGGCGACAGTTCCAGAAAAGGCGTACCGGGATCTAGCAGGCGCTCCACCCGTTCGCGAGGCAGCAGTTTGCCACGCGCGACATGTTTGGCACGTGCTGCTTCATTGCCGCCCAGTGCCGTGTTTTCCAGCAGTTGTTTCAGGTCATCAACCTGTTGCTGCATGAATTGTGCATTGTCAATGAAGGATTGTGCACGGGTATTGATTTTTGATGTGATAACTGGCATGTAGGTATGTCTCCTGTCCCTGCCTTTGTTACCTTCCCTGTTTTGGCAGGGAAGGTATGGAGGTTTTGCAAAATGCAAATTGCTTTTTTATTAAGGCTTTTGTTTTTTGTTAATGCTTAAATCAGTTCAATGGCAACGGCAACGGCCTCACCACCGCCAATGCACAGGGTGGCAATACCGCGTTTGCCACCGGTTTTACGCAGTGCGCCAATCAGGGTGGTAATAATACGGGCACCTGATGCGCCAATGGGGTGACCCAGGGCGGTTGCGCCACCGTGAATGTTGACCTTGGCGTGATCCAGGTTGAGGTCTTTCATGGCAGCCATGGTAACAACGGCAAAGGCTTCGTTAATTTCATACAGGTCTACTTCATCGGTAGTCCAGCCCACTTGTTTCAGGAGCTTTTCAATGGCGCCAACGGGGGCGGTGGTAAACCATTCGGGCTCATGAGAGAACTGGGCCTGGCCAGCAATTTTAGCCAATGGCTTGACACCCATTTCTTCAGCGGTTGAGCTGCGCATCATCACCATGGCGGCGGCGCCGTCAGAAATGGAAGAAGAGTTGGCGGCGGTAACGCTACCATCTTTCTTGAAGGCAGGTTTAAGGGTAGGGATTTTTTCGGGTTTGGCTTTGCCGGGGGCTTCGTCAATGCTAACAACGGTGTTGCCGCGACGGCTTTCGATAGTGACCGGTGTGATTTCCCATTCGAAGCTGCCGTCTTCAATTGCCTGGTTGGCACGACGCAGGGATTCAATAGAAAAGGCATCCTGTTCTTCACGGCTGAAGCTGTATTTATCGGCACATAGCTCGGCAAATACACCCATAGCGGTACCGCGCTGGTAGGCATCTTCCAGGCCGTCCAGGGCCATGTGGTCATAAACGGTAGAGTGACCATAGCGGTAGCCTTCACGGCCTTTAAGCAGCAGGTAAGGGGCATTGCTCATGCTTTCCTGACCACCGGCAACTGCAACGTCAATAGAACCGGCTGCCAGCATGTCGTGGGCAAACATGGCGGCTTTCATGCCTGATCCGCATACTTTGTGAACGGTGGTGCATGAAACGCTTTTTGGCAGGCCGGCGCCCAGGGCGGCCTGGCGGGCGGGCGCCTGGCCCTGGCCAGCCTGCAATACGTTACCCATAATGACTTCCTGAACGGCTTCTGGCTTGATGCCCGCGCGTTCTACGGCGCTTTTGATCGCTGCGGAGCCTAGCTGGTTGGCAGCCAATGGTGACAGGCTACCCATCATGCTGCCCATGGGGGTACGGGCGACGGAAACGATTACGATAGGATCAGACATTACAATTCCTTTTGGTTGGTAAGTTCAGGTTGCCTGACATGCAGGCGACGCGAGAACGGATAAGGGAAAATATCCTCGATCTTGCCGGCGGCGACACGGTCTTTGCGTGTTTGCCACCATTTATAATCGAGTAAATACGGATGGTGTTTCATGAAGGCTGCGCGCACGCGCGGATTGCCTAGCAGGAAACGCTCAAATTCTTCGGGAAAGACATCATTGGGATGTATCGGATACCAGGGCTCACCCGACATCTCGGCCTCTTCGTTGGGGGCTTGCGGGATGGCGCGGAAGTTCATTTCCCGCATGGGCTGGATTTCATCGTAGTCATAGAAGACGATCCGGCCCAGGCGGGTAACACCAAAGTTCTTGAACAGCATGTCACCGGCAAAAATATTGGCCGCCGCCAGTTCGGCAATGGCGTCGCCGTAGCCCTTGATGGCGTTGTCCAGGGCTTCATCATTGGCCTGGCTCAGGAAGATGTTCAGCGGGGTCATGCGACGCTCAATGTAAACGTGGCGAATCACGATGCTGTCTTTGGTTTCTTCAATCAGCTTGGGGACCTGGCTGCGCAACTCTTCGAGCAGTGCGGGCGAACAGCGATTTCGTGGCAGGGCCACCAGCGAGTACTCCCAGGTATCAGCCATGCGGCCAACCCGGTCGTGCATTTTAACCATGTGATATTTTTTCATCACGATGTCATGGGTCATGCCGTCTTTGTTGATGCGGTCGCGTATGAGCTTGAAAACATAAGGGTAAGAGGGGAGCGTGAAAACGGTCATGACCATTCCCTTGATACCGGGAGCGATGTCGAATTGGTCGTGCGAGTTTTTCAGGTGATACAGGAAATCGCGGTAAAACAGGGTTTTACCCTGTTTTTGCAGGCCGATGGCGGTGTAAAGCTCTGCCTTGGGCTTGCTGGGCAGTAGCGATGACAAAAAGGCCACATACGCCGAGGGTACTTCCATGTCGACCAGAAAGTAGGCGCGGGTAAAGCTGAACAGGGTACTGATGTCATCGGTGGTGCTCAGGAAGGCATCCAGTTCTATTTCGTTGGCAGGCGTGTGCAACAGCGGAATGCCAAACGGGTAAACAATATTGTTGTTGATGAAACGTCCCACAATATAGGCACCCTTGTTGCGAAAGAACAGGGTATTCAGGACATGGATCTGGCAGTCGGGGGCAATACGCTTGCCACCGCTTTTGATTAATTTCTGGCGCAGGATGCCAACCGCCCTGCGGGCCACTTTGCGGGCATCGTAGGGCAGATTCTTGAAGGGCGCGGCCAGACCGTAGTCAGCCACCATTTTGATGATGCACTTTTCAATGCCATGGATATGCGGGTAGTAAACACGGTAAGACTGGTGTTCTGAATCCAGGTATTCGGTGGCAATGGCCGGGCGCACAAACAGGAAGGCATTGTGAAAATAGTCGCGGTGCAGGATGCGGCAGGTGACCGAGTTGAAGAAGGTTTCAGCGCATTCGGGCTGCTGGTGGTTGGCAAGCAGGCGAACATATTCCTGCTTGATCGTCTGCCAATAGTTGATTTGCTGCGGGGTCAGGTCGCCGTGTTTTTCTTGCGGCATGCCCTGGGTCTTGTTGAGCATGTTGTTGACCTGATAGGTGCATTCGCGCACCCTGATGTCGTAGTATTCGATCCTCTCTTTGGACACCCGCTGTATGCCGTGCCAGTCGTGCGATTCAAACAGGGACTTGGCACGCTGGGCCACATAGCGGAACAGGGAATAATGCCGATCAAACCCTGCCAGGATTTTTTGCGCCACTTCCACCGGTGGGGGAAGGGTTTTGTCCAGTTGCTGTACGAGTTGATGATCGGCGTTATAAGTCATGACATTGTGTGACAAGTAATTAGAATCCTATTATTGCCTTATTTTGTTTCATTGAACAGTTCCCGGCCAATTAACATACGACGGATTTCACTGGTGCCGGCACCAATTTCGTACAGTTTGGCATCCCGCCACATGCGGCCTGTGGGGTATTCGTTAATGTAACCGTTACCGCCCAGGATTTGAATTCCTTCACCGGCCATCCAGGTGGCTTTTTCAGCACAGTACAAAATAACGGCAGCACAATCTTTGCGCACTTCGCGCACATGGCTGCTACCCAGGCGGTCCAGGTTTTTGCCAACGGTATAGCAAAAGGCGCGGCTGGCCTGCAGGGTGGTGTACATATCGGCCACTTTACCCTGGATAAGCTGGAATTCGCCAATAGACTGGCCAAACTGTTTGCGGTCATGAATGTAAGGCACCACCACGTCCATGACGCCCTGCATGATGCCTAGCGGCCCACCGGCCAGCACGGCACGTTCGTAGTCCAGTCCGCTCATGAGCACCTTGACGCCACCGTTCAGTTCACCCAGGATGTTTTCTTCGGGCACTTCGCAGTTGTCAAACACCAGCTCACCGGTATGGCTGCCCCGCATGCCCATTTTGTCCAGTTTTTGCGCCACTGAAAAACCCTTGAAGCCCTTTTCAATAATGAAGGCGGTAATGCCACGCTGGTGGGCTTCGGGATCTGTTTTGGCATATACCACCAGGGTGTCGGCATCGGGGCCGTTGGTAATCCACATCTTGCTGCCGTTCAGGATGTATTTGTCACCTTTTTTCTCGGCACGCAGTTTCATGCTGACCACGTCGGAACCGGCTCCCGGCTCGCTCATGGCCAGGGCGCCAATATGGTCGCCGCTAATGAGTTTGGGCAGGTATTTTTGTTTTTGGGCTTCGGTGCCGTTGCGGTTAAGCTGGTTGACACACAGGTTTGAATGGGCCCCATAGGAAAGGGCAATGGCGGCGCTGGCACGGGACAGCTCTTCCATGGCAATCATATGCGCCAGGTAGCCCAGATTTGTGCCGCCGTATTCTTCGCCAACCGTTAAGCCCAGCAGGCCCAGGTCACCGAATTTTTTCCACAGGTCCATGGGAAACTGGTCACTGTGGTCAACCTCTTGGGCACGGGGTGCAATTTCAGCCTGGGCAAAGGTGCACACGGCATCGCGCAGCATGTCCAGGTCTTCGCCCAAGTCGAAATTCAGTCCGGGTAAATTCATGATGTTTGTCTCCTGTGAAGGTTTTTTTCTTTGGATTATATATATGAAATATAACAGAAATAAGATATTCCGTTTACGTTAACGTTAACATTGGCTCTGCTCGTGTTTTTTTAGCAACCCAATGCAGTGCTCCTCCTGGTTGTGGATTTCCTGCAAAATGGCCTCAAGATCGCGTTTCTGGCTTTCAAGCTGCTCTTTGTGCCGGTTAAGCATGGCAATGTATTGTTTGAGCTGGGGAGCTGTACTGCCCGGGCCGTCGTACATGTCAATCAGGCTGCTGATGTCGGCCAGTTGGAACCCCAGTCTCTTGCCGCGCAGGGCCAGCTTCAGGCGGGTTTTGTCTTTTTGCGTATAGATGCGTTTTTGGCCTTCGCGCCTGGGGTTGATAATGCCGTGGTCTTCATAAAACCGTAAAGTGCGCGGGGTTATATTGAATTCCTGCGCCAATTCCGAGATGGACCATGTTCTTTGTGTCATAATTAATTCTAATAATTACAGTTTACGTAAACGTAAAGTATCATCCATGAATTAAATATAAAAGTCAATAAGGAGAAATAATGAATGTGAACGAAGCAAAGCTGGTTTACCCCTTGGGTGACACACAGCCAGAGCCGGGTTTTGCACTTGAGGTGGCACCTGGAGTCAAATGGATACGCATGCCTTTGCCGTTTGCGCTGGACCATATCAATTTGTGGTTACTGGCCGATGAAATCAATGGGCAAAAGGGATGGACCATTGTTGATTGCGGGATTGCCAAAGATCCGGTCAAGGCTTTATGGGAAGAGGTGTTCAGGAATGAACTGGATGGCCTGCCTGTGCTGCGGGTGGTGGTGACCCACATGCACCCTGACCACGTTGGCCTGGCGGGCTGGTTGTGTGAGAAGCACGATGTGCCCCTGTATATGAGCATGACCGATTATTACGTTTCACGCATGTGGTCGTCGCAACCGGTGGGCGGGGCGGGCACGGGGGGTGATGTCGCCGTTCGGCATTTTTCACGTCATGGCCTTACAGACCCGGATTCCCAGGAAAAAATCCGTGCCCGGGCCACCTATTATCCAGGCCTGGTTTGTACACCCCCCAATCGTTTTTGCCGCCTGATGGATGGCGACACCCTGCGTATTGGCAACAACGATTGGCAGCTTATTTCAGGCTACGGGCATGCGCCCGAGCATATGGCTTTGTACAGCCCTGCACTGAAGGTATTGATTTCAGGCGATATGGTGTTGCCACGGATTTCAACCAATGTGAGCGTGTTTGATCACGAACCCGATGGCAACCCCCTGCCTTTGTATTTGAAGTCGTTGGATAAATACCTTGCGCTGGATGAAGATACCCTGGTGTTGCCTTCGCATGGTCGCCCGTTCAAGGGTTTGCATGAGCGGATTCGCCAGCAGCACGAGCATCATGCCGAGCGTCTGGCCGAAGTGCTGGCATTATGCCGGCAGCCCATGAGTGCCAAGGATGTGGTGCCGCATATGTTCAGGCGCGAGCTGGATTTGCACCAGCTAACGTTTGCCATGGGCGAGGCGCTGGCTCATTTGCATGCCTTGCATTTTGAGGGCAAGCTAAAGCGCGAAACCGGTAGTGATGGTATTGTGCGGTTTGCCGTTATTTAACGCTGAATGCCAGCCTGACAGCCAGCCCTGCAAAGACCAGCGCGGTGAAACGGTTCAACATGACCTGCGCCCGGGCCGATCTTTTCAGGAGCTGGCCAAAATAGCCTGAAAATACAACAATGCTGCAGAATACCAGCAATGTGGACAAGATAAAAATTGCACTGAGCCAGATGAACTGCAGTTTGATCGAACCACTGGCCGGATTGGTGAACTGGGGCAGGAAAGCCAGGAAGAACAGGCTGACCTTGGGGTTGCTGATATTCATTAAAATGCCGCGCCGGTAGAACTGGCGGCCGCTTGGGGCAGGTGCGGCAGTGGTGTCTTCCCGGGAAGACACGGCCCCTACCGGCCCCGCATTGAAGGCACCCCACGCCAAATACAGTAAATACGCGGCACCCAGCAGTTTCAGGACGGTGAAAGCGGTTGCAGAGGCGGCAATCAGCCCGGCCACGCCTACCGTAACAAGAAAAGTATGAAACAGCAGGCCGGTACACAAGCCCAATACAATCAGGAATCCGGTGCGGTAACCGTGCAGGGCGCTTTGCAGCAGGACAAAAATATTGTCGGGTCCAGGAGAGATAGCCAACAGGACACACAAGCCAACGTATACAAAGAGGGTTTCAGGCGTCATAAAATCGGGTAGGGCCAGTTAAACTAAAAGGGTATTTTAACGGGCCAACCCCTATAATGGGGGGTAATATTTCACCCAAAATAAAGAATATCTCCATGGACACAAAACTTTCCCTGCTTACCCAATTACAGCATCTTGGCACCGCTCCCTGTAATGAAACCACCCCGGTTGCGCCGGTGGGCCTGCCTTCCATCAGAACCAGCACGGTTCGTTTCAATACCATCGAAGACCTTGAGGCCACTTACCGCCGTAAAAGCAAGGGCGAGCGGCTGGTTACCTATGGCCGTATGGGCATGGAAACGCATGCCGCCCTGGAAGACATTTTTTGCCAGCTGGAAGGGGGTAAGCGCTGTTTCCTGGCATCGTCCGGCCTGGGGGCCATTACCATGTCGCTGCTGTCCCTGTTAAGTGCGGGCGACCATATGCTGGTGGCCGATTGCGTGTACGGGCCGGTGCGTCACCTGGCCAATACGGTATTAAGCCGCATGAATATTGAATTTACCTATGTGCCGGCGCAATCCACAAATGCCCTGCAGGCGCAGCTCAAGGCCAATACCAGGGTTTTGTACGTGGAGTCACCCGGTTCATTGCTGTTTGAAATGCTGGACATTCCTGCCCTGGCGGCATTCGCTAAACAGCATGGGCTTATTCTGGTGGTGGACAATACCTGGGGTTCGGGCTATGCGTGTCAACCGCTGGAACTGGGGGCCGATGTTAGCGTGATTGCCGGTACCAAGTATGTGGGCGGACATTCAGATTTAATGCTGGGTGCGGTGGTGGCCAAAGACAAGGCACTTATCGAGCGGATAGACCTGAATCAATATGCCATGGGGTATTCAGTCAGTGCCGATGATGCCTGGCTGGCGATTCGGGGTGTGCGCACCTTGCCTGTTCGTATGGATCAACATGCGCGCAGTGCCTTGCAGGTATGCCGTTACTTTGATGACCTGCCAGAAACCCGCCGCATTTTTCATCCAGCTTTTGAAAAAGATGCCGGCCACGCTTTATGGAAGCGTGATTGCACGGGCTCCAACGGTATGCTGTCAATTGAACTGGCGCTTTCCGATCGCCAGATTCGCACTTTCGTGAATGCGCTGGAACTGTTCAGCATTGGTTATTCGTGGGGAGGCTTTGAAAGCCTGATCCAGTGGGTGGACCGCCCGACACTGGAAAACCATGCGTACTGGAGTCGGGAAGATAACCAGATCATCCGCCTGCATATTGGGCTGGAAAGCGTGATAGACCTGGTTGACGACCTGGATCAGGCCTTGCAAAAAGCCCGGGCTGTTTGACGTACTGCAAACAGCACTCCAGAAAAACGGGGCGCTGTTTGCAAGCTGTCAAGGGTAATGCCATGCCCGGTTTTTCCGGGTCATGGCACCTATTGATCGGGGATTATTGGTTGCCGGCCAGTACCTGGTCTAGCAGCGCCTGGGCTTCCAGCAGGCTGGATGCGTAGGTGCCGGTCATGCCTGGTGAAGTCAGGTATTTGCCGCCAACAGCAATTGAAGGGGTAGCCTGTACCTGATACAGATCTGACAGCTCGGTTGCGCGCTTGGCTTTGGCGCCTACACCAAAAGAATCGTAAGCGGCAATAAACTCGTCTTTATTGATGCCCTGTTCTGCCGCCCAATTAATGATGGCATCGCGGTTGAACAGTTTTTTGCCTTCTTTGTGGATGGCATTAAATACTTTGGGGTGAAGGTCTGCTTTGTCTAGCGCAACCAATGAGTAATACAGGTGTTGCATGGGTTGCATGGAAGCGTTGAAAGCGACCGGCACGGGAATGAAAGCCACGTTGTCTGGCAGCTTCTTTTTCCAGTCCTGGAACATGGGTTCCATTTCAGCGCAGTGCGAGCAGCTGTATGAAAAGAATTCAAGCACTTCGATTTTATCGGGGGTGTCTGAAGGCTGGGGGGTTTCAAGCGTGATGTATTTAATGCCGGATTGGGCCATGGCAGGAACAAAAGCGGCGGCACCCATAATGGCCAGGGCGGAAAACGTGTGTTTGAAAATTGTTTTAAGCATCATTGTTTATTCGCATTAAAAAGTATTGATCAGGGGCTTGTTGTACTTGTTGTCCTTAATGAAGGTCAATAAGTTGGGTGTAGCGGAAAATACAGTAAAAACCTTGTTTAAGACTGGTTATAAAACAAAAAGTTCAGCTTGTGTATGAATGGAAACGCGATGCAACAGATAATTGGCGCATCATTTAGCGAACAATGGTTGAGCTGATTTTCGCTTTGCTTAATTCGGTGCGCGAGCGGTTCAGTTCATCATCGTTTTTGAATGGGCCAATCCGCACCCGGTTTATTTCCACATTGTTAACGGTGATTTTGGTAATTTCCGCGTTGTAGCCCATCAGGATCATGCGGGCCCTGATAGAGTCGGCCTCTTTGGCATTGCGAAAAGCTCCTACCTGAAGATACCGGCTGCCGGTAGCGGCGGGTTGGGCGGTATTCAGCGGAATGTCTTTGCCTTTGGAGGTCAGGACAGGTTTTTGTTCGGTGGCAGGGGCTTGGCTGGCAAGTGTTGCCGTTTTGGTTTCGGTATTTGCCTTGACGGGTGCGCTGCCTGCCGGTAACTGATTGATTAATGAGCCAATCTGGTCTTGTGACACGCCCGATGGTGGTGTTTTTACAGGCTCTGCCTGGGTTAACGGGCGAAGGGGGGGCAGGTTGCCAGTGCCTGTGGGGGCGTTTTGCTGGCTGGTGATGCGGCCATCATTGCTGAGCCAGGCGTTAGGGTCTATTAAAGGCTGGTTGCCAGGCGACATGCTACCCACCGTTGAGGATGTGCCCGGCATTTTGATGCCCGATGAAGACGTATTGCCCGAATTGTCCTTGAGTGGTGCCGGTGTGCGGGTAAGCATGAAGGCGGCAATTGCGGCAATGGTAAGGCCAATAATTAGCCCGGTCAGGATTGACGAGAACGAACTGCTGCTGTTGCCAATGCTTCTGGACCTTGGGGGTGCTGATCGGGTGGTACGTCTTTTGGCCATGTTACATTTTTTCTGGAGCGCTAACTCCAAGCAGGTTAAGGGCGTTTGCAATAACCTGACGGGTGCTGTCGGCCAGGCGCAAACGAGCCAGTTTAAGGGGCTGGTCTTCAACCATAATGCGTTCGGCGTTGTACCATGAATGGAAGTCGGCGGCACAGTCCAGAAGCCAGAAGGCAATGTGGTGGGGCGCAAGCTCTTTTGCGGCCAACTGAATGACGTTGGGCAGCTCTGCCAGGCGGCGCAGCAGGGTGATTTCACTGGGGGCCGTTAGCAGGGAAACATCCGCCTCCTTAAGATAACCCAGCATATCGGCCGAGTCACGTAAAATCTTGCAAATGCGGGCGTGTGCGTATTGTACGTAATACACCGGGTTCTCTTCGCCCTTGGCCAGCGCCAGGTCAATGTCAAAAACGAACTCGGTATCGGCACGGCGCTGGATCAGGAAAAAGCGCACGGCGTCTTGCCCAACCCATTCGATCAGGTCACGCATGGTGACATAGCTGCCGGCCCGTTTGGAAATCTTGACCTCCTGGCCGCCACGCATGACTTTGACCATTTTATGCAGGATATAGGCGGGGTAGTCTTTGGGAATACCCATATTCAGGGCCTGCAGGCCGGCCCGCACGCGGGCAACCGTACCATGGTGATCGCTGCCCTGGATATTGACGGCATGGTTGAAGCCACGCTGCCATTTGGTCACGTGGTAGGCCACATCGGGCACAAAGTAAGTATAGCCGCCATCGGACTTGCGCATGACGCGGTCCTTGTCATCGCCGGTACCCAGTTCGGTGGTTTTCAGCCATAGCGCGTTTTCATGCTCGTAGGTATGGCCGCTTTCAATCAGTTTTTGTACCGTTTCAGCCACTTTGCCATCGCTGTACAAAGAGCTTTCCAGATAATAATTGTCGAACTGCAGGTTGAATGCCTGCAAGTCCAGATCCTGTTCATGACGCAGGTAGGCCACGGCAAAATGGCGGATATCGTCCATGTTGTTGATATCGCCGGAAGCTGTAACGGTTTTGCCATCGGCTTCAACTGATTTTTTAGCCAGGAAATCGCGCGCAATATCGGCAATATAGTCGCCACGGTAGCCATCGGCAGGGTATTCTTTTGAATCTGGGGTAATGCCTTTGGCGTGGGCCTGTACACTGATGGTCAGATTGTTGATTTGATTGCCGGCATCGTTGTAGTAGAACTCGCGGTGTACTTTATAGCCACTGGCTGAATACAGGCGGCAAATGCAGTCACCCAGCGCGGCCTGGCGGGCATGCCCGACGTGCAGCGGGCCGGTGGGATTGGCGGAAACAAATTCAACAATAACGCTTTCCCCATTACTGGCGGCGTTGCCATAAGTACTCCCCTGTTCCGCAATGACATTGGCCACGGCCTGATGGGTGGATTGGGTAAGACGCAAGTTGATAAAACCCGGTCCGGCAATTTCAGCGGCAGCCAGAAAAGATTGGGTGTTTTCATTACCTAACAGGGCATTAACGATTTCCTGTGCCAGTTCACGCGGATTGCGTTTGTTGGGCTTGGCCAGTTGCATCGCAACATTGGTGGCGATATCGCCATGTTCGGGTTGTTTGGGGCGTTCCAGTTTGATAACCGGGTTGCTGCCGGGCAGAATGCCTTCAACAGCGGTGGCCAGCGCGGCCTGGATTTTTTGTTGTAGCTCTGGGAGCATAGGAGTTGACTGTATAAAAAAGTGGTAAAAAAGCCGGCGACACGATGATTGCCATGAACAGCAGCGGCCTGCCAGCCTGTTTAATAAATCTTGAAAATTGACATAATCATAGCATATTGACTGTTTTTAACGGCCAGATCGTTGCTACCTTGTCTCCTTTGGCGCTAAAGGCGGGTGTGGATATGACAAGTGTTTTGTACCCAGGCCGCAGGCCTTTCGGTATTGCGGAAACCCGAGAAAACGCATGCGTAAATACCCTAGCTGGCAAGATGGATTTACTGAACTTTTTCCATTATACTTTTTCAGCCCGAATGGGTGATGGAGTTTACTTTCAATTTACTAATAGAGAATAAAGACAATGAAAACCTTATTGCGCACAACATGCCTGGCTTTGATGCTGGCTTTACCACTGACTGCTTGCAAAACCATGCAAGGTGGCACTTCTGGCGCCAACAAATATGACATGACTTATCTGCGTACCCAGATTAAGCCTGGTGTTACAACGTCTGATGAGATCCTCAGCCTGTTTGGCCAACCTTCCTATCGCGATGATGGTGCGAAAGGGCCTAATTATTGGGCCTATAATGAGTCCGATGATAATGCTCTGTTCAGTACCGCCATGAGTTCTTTGGGGCTGGGTACTGCTGGCAATGCAATGTCTACCAGGCGTCAACTGAATATCCACTTTACCAATAATCGCGTGCACGACTTTAGTGTTACACAATAGTAACATTTGAAGGAGTTGGTTTTGGCCAGTTTGTAAACCCCCTTTTGTGTTGAGCAGGGGGTTTTGTTTTTTTATTGGATGTCATGTTTGTATAAGCCTCCCCGTTTCGGGAGAGGCGAATGAATTGATTGGTTTTCGTGTTGTTGCTAGAAAGGGGCATCCCAGTTTAATTTTTGTTTAAGCCATTGTTTATAGGCAGGGACATCTATTTCTCCTACGATGCGATGAGAAGGACCAAAACGTCCGGGTGTGTCGGGGTGTTTATCAATGCGGCGAATGAATGGCTCTAATTCTTCCCTTATCGTTTTACCAATGGTGTGGTGATCTTTCTGCCATAGGTTTCTTTCGTTGTTGCCTGCCGTTTGAACGTGCCTGTCCCGAAGTGGGGTGGTGCCACCGTTATCGGGTGTGCCATGCATGAAAGGGTTGTCTACTCGTTGCAGATTTTCTGGGTAGTAAGCATAATCTTTGTAGAAATCAAGTGGATCTAATGAAACGCCTGCTTGTGTAGCTTGCCAGTGTATCCAGGCTAGGGCAATATCACCCAGATCGCTATATTGCCCAGGTCTAGGGTTATTTCGGTCGTTGGGATCGCTATCCCAGACAATGCCACCAATGTCTGAGTGTGCTCCGATAAAACCCTGTTCAATATAATTGTTACCGCTACCTGTAAGTATAGTTACTGGGAATAGTTCTCTGAACTCGTGTAGTGCCACGGCATGTGCAACCCATTTCCATTTTTCGGGTACATCATAATCCATTTCATGATTAGAGCTTCCTTTGCTACCCAATTGGGTAACGTTGTCGAAAAGCCCAATAAAACGCAGATCTAGGCAAGCCTGTATAGTTTTAAGTTTGTTGTTGTTTATTGCATCATGATAAATATAAGTGAATAAGCCATTTTCATCAGTATGCTCGGCAAGTAAGTTGGCAAAAATAAGTGCAAAGGTGGCTCCTCGTGAAAAGCCTACCAGGTCGATAGTAAAAGAAGGGATGAAGGAGGGGTCCCTCACAATAGGTATGGGCTCTTTCTTTCCGTAGAAGTGCGGATCAATTTTCTTAAATAGTTTTTTGAGTTGTTCTTGAATAATAAATTGTGTTTTAGTGGCAGATAAGAGGTCAATGGTAGTACTCATATCATCAAAATAAGGGAGGGCACCAGAGCCCTCAATGTAACCGCCCTTTTCTCCTCGGTATAAACGTTGAAATTTACTGACATTACTGTGGGAATATTCATTATTATTGGTCCCATCAAAAGCAAAGAGCAATAATCCTAAAGGGTCAATAAAGCGGCGCGGCTGCTGGGCAGCATAGCCAAATGGATCGTTATTGGTTGTTGGTCCAATTGGATCTGGCTCAAGATAATGCCCCGCTTCCGGGTCATAGTAACGATTCATGTTGTAATGCCAGCCGGTTTCCTGGTCGTAATACTGGCCAGGCAAGCGCAGGTTGAATTCAATATCGGCATGCAGAATTTGGCTTTTACCAGTGGGGCTGTTATGCGCCAGCCAGTGGATTTTTTGTGCTTGGTCAGTCACCATGAAAGGTTGGCCGATGTGGTCTGTATGAATGAAATATAATTTTGACAGATGAGGTTGTTGGGGAGGTAGTGCTTTGTGGGCTGATGCGTCATGTGGGAAAGCGTGTTCATAGGGAAACATTGCTTTTTCGTACTCAATGAAAGCTACAGGCAGATTGCCTGCATAAATATAGCGGCGGTCAATATTGCCATTCAGTCCGCGCCGAGAGTGCTTGTCTTTGTAAGTTGTCCATTCACCAGATAACTTATTGTTTTCATAGTAATAATAGGTATGGCTGTTTGGGGTTTTCTTGAGGATTCGTTGGCCGAGTGCGTTATAAAGATAGGTGGCGATCGGTTTTTTGTCTTTAACTATGAAACGAAGTTTACGACTGGCATCGTAAATAAGATCAAACTCATTTATCTTGAGTGGCAAGCCGCTGACATCACGTTCAATAGAGGGCTTAATTGTATTGCTACCATTAAAATAAGCGGCACTGGATCCATCCTTGTTCCAGGCATAATGGTGCAGGCCAGACAAATCCTGTTCTTTATATTGGGCGCTGGTTTTGGTGCTGATCATTCTTTGGGATGGGTCATAGGCATAATTGCGGCCTGCTTCGTATTTTGCGTCTGGCACAATGACGGTTTCGCTGCGCAGGGTGTTGTCTTCAGAGAAATCCAGTGTCTGGGTCCAGAACCGTTTGTCTTTATTCCATAAGCTAAGCTGGGTTTGTCCTGCATCGGTCTTCAGGGCATGAAAGGCCAACTGGTTGCCCAGCACATAGCCTTTTTCGGGAATGCTGGAATCCATGATTAAATGGTGTTTTTTGCCGGATTGTTCGGTCCAAATGATAGTTTCAGGTTTGTTTTCCTGATTGTAAAAATAGCTTATATGTCCTCCTTCGGGTAAGTGGTGAATCCGGGTTTTTCCATCGTTCTCAAATGTATATTTGTCCTCAAAGCTGATTTGGGCTGCCTGTATTGGATTGCGTTCCGTACTGGCGATTAAAGTATTTTTCTGTCGTGTGTCATATCGTATTGTTTCCAAGTCATGCTGAAGAATGATGTAGTTTTTTTCAGGGCTTGTAAGAATTTTTATGGTGCTTGAAAGGTCTTTATCTTTTGAGGTTTCCGTCACCTTTGAAAGCTGCCCGTCTTTATCATATTCAAACAGGGCCTGGTCTCCATTGGCAAACTTCTGTTCTACCGGCAGGTTTCTGTCGTTATAACGGGTATGTTCGGCACCTGTAATTTTGCTGGACCATGTTACCGGACGGTCTTTTTCATCGTAGTGCAGTTGCAGCCCGGCCCAGGGTGAGCGGCTGATGTCCAGTTGTCTGATATTATCGTTTTCATCGTAATGAATCTGGGTGCCATTCAGGCTGGTCATTCTTCCCTTGCTGTCATATTCGGCTTTGGTGCCGGGTATGGCGCAACCATGACAGCCAGCTCCTTCAATTGCTTCCAGTACATATTTTCCACCCTTGATGGAAGTATGAAAATCGGTGTGCTGGCCATCGGTATTTTTAACACGTGTGAGACCTGGGACATTTTCAGTTTTGGGGCGACTGATATATTCAATCTCAATACGGTTGTTGGTGTCGTCTTGGCGACCCGTGATGGAATGAATGGCCAGGCCTTTTTCGTTATAAGCCCATGAATTGGTTCTGACCGATTTTTGACCGGTATGGTCATGCATGCTGATGCCGGTTAGCAAAAACGGGTTGCCATGCTGGTATTGGGCTTCATAGGCATAGACTTTGCCCATTTTGTCGGGTCTTTGCATACCAACAAGGCGTAGGCCTGTGTGGTTTTCAGGCTGTTCGTGCTGGTAATGAAAAGTCCCAACATGGGTATCAATACGGCTTAAACGGGCCGCACCCTTGAAAATTTCATAATTAAAAACCAGCTTGTGTTGGAGGCCTGCCTGTACTTCCAGAATGGCATGCTGGGTGGGGCCTGGCTTTGCATCGCGGCTGATGCGGATGGGCTCCAGCCCAGGTAGATTAACCTGTATCAGGCGTCCATGCTGATTAAAAATCTTGCTGAAACCAGAGCCCAGTTCCCAGTGCCAGACATTGTCTTTGGCCAGCAATTTGCCCTGACTGGCCTGTACTGCATGGGCGGTGTCACCCTGGCGTGCCTGAAATAGGGTGCGGGCGCCATCGGCATGGATAATTTGCAGTTTGTTACCTGCAAAATACAGGCGGGTATCATAAGAATGCGACCAGCCTTCACCCAGCAGGCTATTACCTTTGGAGAGCGAATTGTAATATCGTGTTAATTCCAGTCCTGATGGCAGAAAGGGCAGATCGGTTTCTTCTTGGTATTTATTGCCACTAATTAAATGTATGGGGTTGCCAACACCTAAATTAAGTGATGGCTCCTTGCTTCGATCCTTGCATGGATGTCCAGTAAAGGCAGGCTTGCAAACGGGATTTCCATTGTTTATTTCGCTGGTTTGCGACCAGGCTGCAGGCATTATGACTATTGCCAGCAGGAGCAGGGTTGTGATTCTTTTCATGAATATAAGTGCACGTCTTGAATAAAAAATGAAATCATCGGCCTGAAATGCTTCTTGTAGTAAACTGGACGTATTACTTTATCTATTGTGGGAAACCGAAGATGCTGATTACTTTCCGCTCAAATGCAAGTGCTGATGTTGTGATGCTGGACAAGCATGCCCTGTCTGTCCTGAAGGCTGCAGGGCGTGATTATGAGACCTTACCTGAAAGTGGCGTGTTTACGGTAGAGCAACTGGATGAGGCCATTCAGAACATTTTGCGTGCCGTGGCCGAAGACCCCGATTCCAATCCTGACCTGGTTTATGCTGATAAAGACAGGGAAGAAGAAGATGACGAGTATCCGGAAGAAAAGCCGCACCCGGTGCTGGAAAAGGTGACCTTGCGTCGCCGTACTTTTCCGTTGCTGGACATGCTAAGAGCCGCCAAGGCTCAAGGCAAGGAAGTGGTGTGGGAAGTGGGAAGCGCCTGGTAGGCTGTTTTATATTTACCCATAAAAAAACCAAACAACCGATGGTATCCGGTAAGTTTGGGTTTTTTATGTTTGACGTTTTTGTCTGGTCCTGAACCTGTTTGGTTCAGAAAGCTGGCTTGATCTTTCGGTAAAAGATCAATCAGGACAGTTGCCTGCCCGTATTGTTAATACGGGCAGGCAATACGCGCTTATCAATTTCAGGCAGTGGCCGCTTCAACGTTTTCTTCTTTGGAGGTGTTGGCCCCTTGCTGAATATGACGGTTGACGGCACTTAATACCGCCTGGAATGAGGCAGTCACGATGTCTTTGTGAACACCAACCCCAAAACCGGTGGCAGAATCACCCAGGCGCAGTTCAACATAGCAGGCGGCCAGTGTTTTTTCACCAGAGCCAATGGCGTGTTCATGGTAGTCCATGAAGCGGATAGGCAGATTCAAGGCATTGATAAACGCTGAAATGGCGCCATCACCCTTGCCGCTTGCCTTGACGACAGTGCCGTTGTTTTCCAGCTCAACTTCAATGCTGAACGTTTCATCATCAGCGCCATCAGGATGGCTGTTGATTTGATGCTTGAGCAATTTCCATGGAGAGGTCTGTTTCAGGTACTCTTTCTCGAAGATCTCGTAAACGGCATTGCCATTGACTTCAGTGCCGGTTTCATCGGTCACGCGCTGGATGGCGCGGCTGAATTCAATTTGCAGGCGACGTGGCAGGTTCAAGCCCTTTTCCTGTTCAAGCAGATAAGACACCCCGCCTTTGCCAGACTGGCTGTTGACACGGATCACGGCATCGTAGCTGCGTCCCAGGTCTGCCGGGTCAATAGGCAAGTAAGGCACTTCCCAGACACCATCGGGGTCTTGCTGCGCAAAGCCTTTTTTGATGGCATCCTGGTGAGAGCCCGAAAACGCGGTAAAGACCAGGTCGCCTGCATAGGGATGACGCGGATGGACAGGCAATTGGTTGCAGTATTCGGCGGTACGGCGGACTTCATCAATATCGGAAAAGTCCAGGCCCGGATGGATACCCTGGGTATACAAATTAAGCGCCAAGGTAACCAGATCAACGTTACCGGTACGTTCGCCACTGCCAAACAGGCAACCTTCAACACGGTCGGCACCGGCCATGACAGACAACTCAGCCGCCGCAACTGCAGTACCACGGTCGTTGTGGGGGTGTACGCTAACAATAATGCTGTCGCGGTTTTTTACGTTTTTGCAAAACCATTCGATCTGGTCGGCGTACATGTTGGGTGAGGTTGATTCAATGGTTGCGGGCAGGTTGAAGACAATTTTGTCTTCAGGGGTGGGTTGCCATTCTGCTGATACTGCGTTACACACTTCCACGGCAAACTCGGGCTCGGTGGTGCTGAATACTTCAGGCGAGTACTCATAGCGCCATTTGGTTTGCGGATATTTAGCCATGGCCTCTTTAACCCAACGTGTACCCTGAATGGCCACTTCTTTCACTTCGTCTTTGCTCATGTTGAAAACGATTTTGCGGAAAGCGGGGGCGCAGGCGTTGTAAAGGTGAATCATGGCGGTTTTAGCGCCAGCAGCCGCTTCAGCCGTCCGTTCGATCAGGTCTTGACGGGCCTGGGTCAGGACAATAATGGTGACATCATCAGGAATCAGGTTTTCTTCAACCAGGGTACGCACAAAGTCGAAATCGGTTTGTGATGCGGAAGGAAACCCAACCTCAATTTCCTTGAAGCCAATGGCCACCAGCTGTTTGAAAAAGCGCAATTTGCGCTCGACGCTCATGGGCTCGATAAGAGACTGGTTGCCATCGCGCAGGTCGGTGCTCATCCAGATTGGAGGGGCCGTAATGGTTTTGCTGGGCCATGTGCGCTCTGAAAAATCCTTGACGAACGGTTTGAATGGAACGTATTTTTTTGCTGGGTTGGAAAGCATCATAATGCACCTGTTTGATATGAATCCCGGTGCTGGAACTGGCGTTTGCCTGTTTGTTGGCCCGGGATATTACAATTTAATAAAAATCCGGGTGGCTAATACAGGGCTGCCGAACTGCCACGAATGCTCTAGGCTCGGCAACCGAGCGCTAGTAGTAGAAGAGAAGAGAGTGCGCAAACCGGCAAGTCGCTGTTGCGACCTGCATTAATTTGAGAGAGGCTGAAAGTTTGCGTTTTCATAATAACTTTATTATGAGCATGAAAGGGGGGTAAAGTCAAGAGGTTTTTTCGTTTTGGCTGAGCTCAGGAATAAAATTGTGTTGCAGGAGTGTCTGTTGTTCTTTGACTTGAGCCAGTTTGTAAACACGCCCGCTGCGTAATTCACTTAGGGTTTCTTTTAAGGTGATGAATTTGATGGGTTCGGTGCGATCGCTCCAGGCCCAGGCCAGGACTTCTTTGCCTTCCGGAGAAAGATTATTGATGAGCGGGTTGATTTTTTGTGGTGGCGGGCAGTTTTCACCGGCACGTCTAATGCTTCCACTAAGCCAGCTGCTTAAGATAAGATAAAGGACTAGGCTGCCTAGCAGAACCAGACCCCACCAAATATAATTGTTTATACTGTTCAGGTAGGTTACCAGTTGGTCGCTGAAGGCTTCCAGTCCGGCGTAGTCCTGTTTTTTGCCAAAATCAATGATTTCACGGGCAAGGAAAATCCAGACAAGTACGGAAAAGGCAATGACCGTGCCACGTAAAACAAGTTGTGGCATTGCCAGCGTTAGCAGGGTTTTGCTGAGTACTGCGGTATCATTTTTATAGGCCGCTGGTTTTTTTTGTTTCATAAAGAATTTTTAATATGCGTCAGGCGTTAGAGTTAAAAACAGGTCAGCAATTGGTCATGACCCCTCAGTTGCAACAGTCATTGCGATTGTTGCAGTTTTCCGGTCTGGATTTCCAGGTTGAGCTGATGCGCGCCATTCAGGACAATCCGATGCTGGAGTTAGTAGATGATAACCAGATATTGTCTGAAACACCAAATTCCGAGCCGTCTTATGCTGAGGTTTTACAACAGGATTGGGATCAGGGTAAGTCTGCCACTGCCAATCCTGATGACGATGATTTCTATCCTGAAACCGCAACCAGCATTAGTCTGGAAGCGTATTTGCGCAGCCAGCTGGGTACCACGCGTGCGCTGGAACGTGACATGCTTCTGGTTGATGTCCTGATTGATGAGCTGGACGAAAATGGATACCTGCATACCCCGCTGGAAGAGGTTGCCGGGTTTTTTGAGGCAGAGCATGAGGTAACCGAAGAGGAATTGACGGTTGCGCTGCGCTTATTGCAGTCGTTTGATCCTCCGGGCATTGCCGCACGCAGCCTTTCCGAGTGCCTGTTATTGCAGCTTTCCCGTGAGATGAGCCCTGGAGCCCAGAGCGAAGTGGTGGCCTGTGCCAAAAAAATTTGTGCCAATGCCCTGGATGCGCTGGCAGCGGCCGATATGGGTACCCTGCAAGCGGTAACCGGTGCCGATATTTCCCTGATTCGCCAGGCCCATACTCTTATTAAAGGCCTTGACCCTCGTCCTGGAAAAGCCTGGAGTACGCCGGCTGCCGATTATGCCGTACCTGATGTGCTGGTGCGAAAAATCAATCATGAATGGGTCTTATCGCTTAACCACGGCATTTTGCCAAAGGTTCGGATAAATGCCGAATACGAAAGCATGATTCGGACCTTGGGTAAAAAGGAAGATACCAGTTTGAGTGAACAGTTAAATCATGCAAAAGGTTTTTTAAAACAGGTCAATCACCGTTTCAGCACTATTCTGGATGTTTCCCGGGTCATTATGAAATACCAAACGGCTTTTCTTGAGGAAGGCATGTCTGCCATGCAGCCCCTTACCTTAAAAGAGGTGGCGCAAGAGCTGGATATTCACGAATCAACCGTATCCCGGGCCACCACGCAAAAATTCATTGCCACCCCACACGGGGTATTTGAACTGAAACATTTTTTTGGTTCGGGTCTAGCCACCGAGTCTGGTGAGCAAACCTCGGCCAAGTCAATTCAATTGAAAATCAAGGCACTGGTTGATGCCGAAGATTCCAAAAAACCTTTTTCTGACAGTAAGTTATGTAATTTGTTGATGGCGGATGGTTTGTTAATTGCCCGCAGAACGGTGGCCAAATACCGTGAAGCCATTGGTATTCCTCCGGCTTCCAGAAGAAAAGCCCAGGCCTTTCTGAAGGGTTGACATTTTTTTAATAAACGCCAGAAAAAATATTGCGAAAAAAATAAAAATATATGATAATGATTCTCATGTATATTTGTATTTGTAATGCCATCACAGAAAAAACCGTTATTGAGGCAGTCAATAACGGAGCGTCAACCCTTGGTGATTTACAGGCCGAGTTAGGAGTTGCATCGTGCTGTGGTTGCTGTGCCCAGACTGCCAGCGAATATCTTCCGCAAGACTCTGCCTCAAATGCAGCTACTCAAGAGTATGTCAGTGAATCACGCAGCCGTAAGGCAATTGTGTCCACGGCACTCTGGTAGGCAAGGCATATAGAAAAGCCAGGCGTTTTTGCATAAGCTTCTTCTTTGTCAGGAAGAGGGGGTATTGTGCCATTCATTTTGGTAAATCTGTTTCGTAACCGCTTCCAATATATAATGGTGGCCTAGGGGTCGGTGTTGCCGTCGGATGCCGGAGCCCCGTTGAATAAACTTGAAAAAGGAAGGGTTATGAAAGGCGATAAAGAAGTTCTTAAATACCTGAACAAGCAATTGACCAATGAATTAACGGCAATTAATCAGTACTTCCTGCATGCCCGTATGTTGAAAAACTGGGGTTTTAATGTTTTGGGCAAACATGAGTATGAAGAGTCCATCGAAGAGATGAAGCATGCCGATGCCTTGATAGAGCGTATTTTTTTGCTGGAGGGATTACCCAATTTGCAAGACCTGCACAAGTTGCGCATTGGTGAGGACGTGCCGGAAATCCTGTCCTGTGACCTGCACCTTGAGGTAAGCGCCCATGGTACGCTTATTGAAGCGATTGCCCATTGTGAAAAAGTGCGTGATTACGTTTCCCGTGATTTGTTCCGCCGTATTCTTGATGATACTGAAGAACATATCGACTGGCTGGAAACCCAGATTGAACTGGTTGACAAAGTAGGTTTGCAAAATTACCTGCAAAGCCAGATGGGTGAAGAATAAATCGCCTTGGCAAGGTCAGTTAAACAGGTTTGAAAGCATGTAATTGGCTTAAGTTAAGTAACAAAAAAAATGGCCTGGAAAGTATTTTCAGGCCATTTTTTTGTCTTAACGCTCGGGGCAGTCTTTCACTTTACCCCAGGCATTGTTGGCGCCACAGTATTGTTCACGGACCTTGCCAAGGCAAGTGGGGCGCTCAAAAAAGCCCAGGGTGCGGCAGTGGGCGACGGCACGATGAAAGGCGGGCTCCCAGGGATAGCCGGCTGATGTACCCGGTACCTGTGTGGGGCGGGTAATGGGGGTGGCCTGAAGAGGGGCAGCGTCTATGCGGCCGCTTGCCGTGCCGATGGTTATGTTGGCATTGGGATTGTATTGGCTGCTGGAAGCGGTCAGGATGTCTGATTTTTGTGAGGCTTCTATGGCCCAGTCTATGCCGGCAGGTTTTTCAGGAACCCCTTGGGCGCCACTCATAAGGGGCTGTTGGGGCTGACGCAGTACGGGACGGCCGAACTGATCAACCTGTGGGGGAGGATCGAACTCGGAAACGTTGGGTATGTTGGCTGTGGTAGGCGTATGTGCAATAAGCCATTCGCCCGCCTGGATGCCACCCCATGTGGCCAGTCCGGCAAATATCAGTAAAGAAATGAATAAAAAACGCCAAGACATTAATAAATTACCCTTCATTGATGTGTGGTTCATTTTAGCTGTTTTCCTAGAACACCTGACCAGCATGTTCACGCATTGCATGAAAATTAATTTCAGGATTCAGTTCCTGGGCAACACGAAGCTGGGCAGGAGAGCTTATCAGGAAGGCAAGCGCATCAACCACATCGTAAGCGATATGGGCCGCATTGCTGTCCATGAATTTGCGCAGTGCTTTTGGATTGTCACTGGTGACCCAGCGTGCCATGGTATATCTGGATGGCATTAAACGCGCTTCCACCCCATATTCGGTTTTCAGGCGGTGAGCAACCACTTCAAATTGTAATTGGCCAATGGCACCCAGCAACAGGGCACCGCCGGCCGCTTCAGGACGAAATACCTGAATGGCGCCTTCCTCACCCAATTGGGTAAGGCCGGTACGCAACTGCTTGGTACGCAATGGGTCCTTGACTTCGACGCCCTGGAAGAGTTCGGGGGCAAAGAACGGCAGTCCGGTAAATTGCAGGGTTTCGCCTTCAGTCAGGACATCGCCCAGGTGCAGGACACCGTGGTTGGGAATACCAATCACATCACCTGCGTAAGCCTCATCAAGCAGGTCACGGCGTTGTGACAGGAAAGAAACCACGTTGTTGGGACGGATTTCCTTGCCGGTACGGCTGACTTTCAGGCGCATGCCGCGTTCAAACTTGCCCGAACTGACCCGTACAAAGGCCACGCGGTCGCGGTGGGCCGGATCCATATTGGCCTGTACCTTGAAGACGACACCGGAAAACTTGGGCTCATCGGGCTGCACGATGCGTTCCAGCGCCTGGCGAGGTCCCGGTTTGGGCGCCCATTTAACCAGGGCGTCAAGCACTTCTTGCACGCCAAAGTTGTTAACCGCCGAGCCGAAAAATACCGGTGTTTGTTTACCAGCCAGAAAGGCTTCGTGGTCAAAATCGGGGGTGGCCTCCTTGATGAGGGAGATTTCTTCGTGGGCCTTCTCGAAGGCAGAGCCGAATTTTTCCCGGATCAGGGGATTGTCGAGGCCTTCGATAAAATCATCGTTGCCGCGTCGCTCCTGGCCGGGGCGGAACAGTCGCATGCGGTCTAGCTGCAGGTCATAAACACCACCAAATGATTTGCCCATGCCAATCGGCCAGGTAAACGGGATGGTGTCCATGCCCAGATGTGATTCAATTTCACCCAGCAGGTCCAGCGGTTCACGGACTTCGCGGTCAAGTTTGTTGATGAAGGTGAGAATGGGGGTGTTGCGAGCACGGCAAACCTGCAACAGGCGAATGGTTTGCGGTTCGATACCGTTAGCGGCATCAACCACCATGATGGCCGCATCCACCGCGGTCAGTACCCGATAGGTGTCTTCTGAAAAGTCCTGGTGCCCGGGGGTATCAAGCAGGTTGATGACACAGTCCTTGTATTCCATTTGCATGACGGATGAAGCAACCGAAATTCCCCGTTGCTTTTCAATTTCCATCCAGTCGGAAGAAGCATGGCGGCTTGCCTTTCTTGCTTTTACGCTACCGGCGATCTGAATCGCACCTGCAAACAGGAGCAGTTTCTCGGTAAGGGTGGTTTTACCTGCATCGGGGTGGGAAATAATGGCAAAGGTGCGGCGACGGGCCACTTCCTGCTTGATTGATAAGTGTGACATTAATTAAAAACGGTATATAGTCACCCGGGATGGGATGATAAGGCAACAGATTGATGGATGATTCGGGGATTCGTGCAAAAACATTGGTAGAATGCCAGAAAACGTTGTTTATTATAATCTTTATCGGTTTTTTTTGTGAAAGAAAAGGGTTGCAAAGGCTAAGTCATTATGGCAAACAGGAAAATTAAAATACAGGACTTTCTTTCCAATGTCCCATTGTTCAGTGAGCTGGAGCCGGCCGAGCTGGATGCCATCGCGTTGGGAACTACCGAGATGCAGGTCAGGCGCGGCGAAATTGTGTTTCAGCGTGGCGAGCCTTGCCTGGGCCTGCATGTGCTTATCTATGGCCAGATCAAACTCTCCGTGGTTTCATCTCCCGGCAATGAAAAAGTGGTCAAGATCATTCGTGCCGGTGACAGTTTTGGTGAGGCGCTCATGTTTATGGGCAAGAACTATATCGTGACGGCACAGGCACTTGAAGACTGTCTGGTGCTGCATGTCAGCCGCAATGTCATCAACGCCGAATTGGCCAAAAGCCAGAATCTTACCTTCAATATGCTCAAGGGGCTTAGCCAGCGGCTGTATGGCTTGATGGAAGATGTCGAGTCGTATTCCCTGCGTTCAGGCGCACAGCGGGTAATTGGGTATTTGCTTAAGCACGATCATTGTGAAAACGGGGAAACCATTACTTTAAGCACCAGCAAAGCCATTATTGCTTCTCGCCTTAACATTACCCCGGAACACTTTTCGCGTATTTTGCTGGATTTAAGCACGCACGGCCTGATCAAGGTCAAGGGAAAAGAAATTACCATTCTGGATATGCAGGGGCTTATTGATTTTTAAGCGGGTTTTTATACTGTTTGGCAAGCCGGCGGTAGATGCCGACGGCACCCAGCAGATTAAAAAACAGCATGCCTGCCGATACCAGCAGTAACAGTGCCGCCAGGGTGGCAAAGCCGGGGACCTGCCAGGCTGCCGCCAGCATGGCTGGCACGGTCAACAACTGTACCCAAAACTGGCGCATGGCCCTGGCTTCAGGCAAAATATCTTTTATTTTGGGCACGGCGCCTGAACGGAACGGGACGATTTCCTGGCTGTGCAGCAGCACCAGGAAAGGTACAATTTTGTACAGCATGCCATTAATGGCGGAATAGGCGCAGCCTAAAATAAACAAGATGCCCAGCGACAGTTCCAGTTGCGGAAGGCTAAACCGTTGCAGCAGCGGTAACAGGAGACTGCTGCCAAGCAGGCTGGCCAGTGACAGCCGCCAGAACAGGGTGGTGACATCGGGTTCGGGCCGTTTGCGACCTTTAAGTAAAATCCCGGTCTGGATGGTGAAAATAATGGCCAGCAGGGCCAGCACAAAAACCAGGACGGTTTGAAACATACCCGCATGCAGGCCAAACCATTCAGAGAAAACCGTCCAGAGCAGCAACACCACAAAAAGAACCGGCAACAGGCGTTGTGTCATGCTGGCGGGATAAATTTCAGTGACCTGAAACAGGGGAATGACCTGAAAGCTGATGCCCATCAGCAAAATGGCGACCCAGCCGGCCAGGCCCCACAAGGCGTGCAGGTTGGTGAGGGCCACCAAAGACAGGCCCAAGGGGTGAGTAAATGCATAGACCAGGGTTAAACCAAGAATAACCGTGATGGTCAGGCTGGCGACGCTATATCGTACTGCCAGGATGGATGCCCTGGCTTTTTCCGCCTGCTGTTTGCGTGACAGCCAAAACCCAAGATTAAGTGCAAAAATGAAAATGCCCAGGCCTGCTCCAAGCAGGATGGCTGCAGTGATGAAAAGCAGGTTGGACGGGGCAAGGAAGGCGGCAGCCAACGATAAGGTTCCTGTTGCCAGAAGGAGAAATACAATCAGTCCCAACGGGTTGGGAGAGGGTATTTGAATACGGAAGGCCACCGGCAGGAGCTGGATTAATGAGCCAGCCATGCTCATGGTCAGAATGCCCAGCGTGAAAAGATGGGTAACACTTAACATGACCGGCGACCATCGGCTTGACCAGGCCTCGGGGCTGGAAAACAGCAATACCAGGGCTGCCAGAATGGCAAACAGCGGGGCGGCCAGAAAAAAACGCACCGGCGCCATCAGGCCGGGCATGCTGTCGAATGTTAAAGCACGTTGCATTAAGCCTTTTTCCAGATGATGACTTCATAAGAGTAATCAGGCTGCTTGCGGATACTGTATTCGAACTGTTCGCTTTCAAGAATGCGAAACAGGGGAAGGGGTTCGCGGTCTATCAGCATGCGCAGGCGTTTTTCACCATTATTGATTTGGGGTAATAATTCCAGGACCCGTTCCATGGGTTCAGGAGGGGGTAAACCACGTACGTCCAGCTGAATATCATTATTCATGTTTAATCCGTAAAAAGGGTGGTTGGTGAGCCTGTCGGGGCAAGCGTTAACCGTGCTGACAGGCGTTATGTAGATACATATCAATATATTATCAAATTAATATTGATGCCTTGCTTTTTCTTGATCTTGCTCAAGGTTATGCGAGGATCGTGGTTGTTATATTCAATCGTTATTCTTTTGCTTAAGTTCAAGCCTCAATAAAATTCAAGTTTGAAATAATATGTCAAGTTTATTGTCAATTAACGGTAACAGCCAGCCAGATTCAGGGCAGCCTGTTATAGAACTGGTGTGTCCGGCCGGCAGCCTGCCCGCCCTGAAAAATGCCGTCGATAGCGGTGCAGACTGTGTCTATCTGGGGTTTCGGGATGCCACCAATGCCCGCAATTTTGCCGGGCTTAATTTTGATAACGCCGCCATACGCGAGGGGATCAATTACGCGCATGCACGCGGGTGCCGGGTGTTTGTTGCGCTGAATACCTATCCCCAGCCCGGCAGTGCCGGCTTATGGACGCAGTCCATCGACCAGGCGGCCGGCATGGGGGTAGATGCCCTTATTATGGGCGATTTGGGTTTAATGGCTTATGCGGCCGATAAATACCCTGATTTGCATCGTCATTTGTCGGTACAGGGCTCGGCCACCAATTACGAGGCGATTGCCTTTTACCAGCAACAGTTTGGCATTACGCGGGTTATTTTGCCTCGGGTGCTCTCGTTGGCCCAGGTAGAACAGGTGGCTGAAAAAACCACGGTTGAAATAGAGGTATTTGGTTTTGGCAGCCTGTGTGTCATGGTGGAAGGACGTTGTGCCTTGTCTTCTTATGTGACCGGCGAATCGCCCAATACGCATGGTGTGTGCTCACCGGCCAAATCGGTGCGCTGGCAGCAAACGCCCAAGGGGCTTGAGTCACGTCTTAACGGTGTTTTGATTGACCGCTATGATGATAATGAAAACGCAGGTTATCCCACCCTGTGCAAGGGCCGCTTCGATGTTGAAGATGAAAATTATTATGCAATAGAAGAGCCCACCAGCCTGAATACGCTGGAAATTTTGCCACGGCTGGTTCAGCTGGGCGTGCGTGGTATCAAGATTGAAGGGCGCCAGCGCAGCCCGGCCTATGTGGGCCAGGTCACCAAGGTCTGGCGCCAGGCTATTGATAATTGCCTGTCCCAGGTGCAACGCTATTCGGTCAAGCCCGAATGGATGGCAAGCCTGAATAAAGTGGCAGAAGGTCAGCAGCATACGCTGGGTGCCTATAGCCGACCCTGGAAATAGTTCAGTTATCAAATATATTTGCATAAAGGTATTGTTGTGAAAATCGCACTGGGACCCATACAGTATTACTGGTCACGCAATGAAGTCGTGACTTTTTACGGAAAAATGGCCGAAAGCGCCGCACAAATCGTGTATCTTGGGGAAACGGTCTGTTCGCGCCGCCATGAGCTGCGCCTGCCCGACTGGCTGGATATTGCCAAAGACCTGAAGGCCTGTGGAAAAGAAGTGGTTCTGTCTACGCAAACCTTGCTGGAAGCCGAAAGTGATCTTAAAACCCTAAGAAAAATTGCCGCCAATGAAACGTTCACGGTGGAAGCCAATGATATGGGGGCCGTGCATTGCCTGCAAGGGCAAAATTTTGTGGCAGGCCCTTTCTTAAACCTGTTCAGTACGCCTTCCCTTGAGTTGCTGGTCAAGCAGGGGGCCATGCGCTGGGTGATGCCACTGGAAATGGGTCAGGCAGGTTTGGCCAGCATCCTGGCCGACAAACAGTTTCCGGTAGAAACCGAAGTGTTTGCCTATGGTCGTTTGCCGCTAGCCTTTTCAGCCCGCTGCTTTACCGCCCGCAACCGCAACCTGCCTAAAGACAATTGCCAGTATGTGTGCATGGAGCACCCTGATGGCCTCATGATGAAAACCCGTGAAAGCCAGCCTTTCCTGGTGCTTAACGGCATCCAAACCCAGTCGGCGCTGGTTTATAACCTTTTGGCCGAACTGGATGGCATGCGTGAAACGGGCGTGGATATTGTGCGGATCAGCCCGCAATGGCGCGATACCGACAGAATTGTTGAGCTGTATGATGCCGTTATTAATCACCGCATGAGTGTGGCCGATGCCATGGCACAAATTGAACCTTTAATGCCTGAAAAAGGCTGCAATGGCTACTGGCATGGCAAGCCGGGGCTTGAACAGGTGGCGGCGTAAGCCATTATTGACCCTTGTTCCACGCAGGATCGTGGGTACGAGAATGTATTCCACGCAGGAGCTTGGGAACGAGAAAGAATGCCTTCCCACAGAGCTTGGGAACGAGAAAATTTCAGGCGTCTGAACGCTGAACACAGGAGAAATACGCTATGGACAAGCCTTTTTTATTGCCCCCGTTTGTGAAAACGGTTTTTTCAAAACTGCCGTCTTATCCCGGCACGTTTTTCTTTGTTAACGGGCTTAATCTGCTGCTTAAAAAACATTTGCCCGAGGATGTGCTGGCACGCCTTGAAGACAAGAAACTGCGCCTGGTGGTTAAGGATGCCGGGATTTCCTTTGACTATAGCTGGCGCAACCGTGCGTTTGTGGCGTGTGCAAGGCATGCGGAAGAACCCGACCTGATCATTTCTTCAAGTGTGTATGATTATTGGCAGATGATACAGCGCAAGGAAGACCCCGATACCCTGTTTTTCAGCCGTCGCATGATGATAGAAGGTGATACGGAACTTGGCCTGATGGTTAAAAACACGCTGGATGGCATTGATTTATCGGTGCTGTCGCCCGAACAGGTGTTAAAAAACCTGCCCGGCATGCAAGTCATTGGCCGGCTGGTCAAGCCTGCCAATGATGCTAGGCATTCTTCCTTAATGTAAAACGCGTAAACATGGCAGATACCTGGTTAACTAAAGCTTCAGACGGGTATCCTGCCAGACTGGCCCTGCGCAGGGTCGTGTCGTTGCAGCCCTGGTCACGAAACAGCTGCCAGACATAATTGTTGACGTTCATTTTGGCCAGGCTGTTGGCCAGTTCCAATAAGTCTTCTTCGGGTAACAGCAGCGGGTGCAGGGTAGTACGTAATTCATAATCAACCCCGCTGGCCAGCACCGCTTGCAAACAGGCCAAAACCTGGTCGCCACTGCCGGCAAATTGCGTGATATGGGCATATTTATTGAAGCTTGCCTTGATATCCAGACCAATCCAGTCCACCAGTGGCAACACTTCTTTCAGTCTTCTTGGGTAAATGCCGGCGCAGTGCAGGCCGATTTTATAACCCAGTGCTTTTACCTGCTGCATGGCTGCTTCCAGGGCCGGGTCTAGGGTGGGTTCGCCGCCACTGAATACCACTGCGTCAATCAGGCCGGCACGCCGTTGCAGGAATGTCATGATACTGCCCCAGTCCAGCGGATTGTCGGTTCCCCGCTCCTGCAAATGTGGGTTATGGCAGTAGCCACAGCGCCAGGGACAGCCCTGCACAAAAAGCACGGCAGCCATCTGGCCGGGGTAGTCCGAGGTGCTGAAGGGGGTCATGCCCCCTACCCTAAGTGAAGCGTGTGCTGCGTCAGGAGTCAAAGGCGTGCCTCTTTTTCGCTGAAGTATTTTCTTTCATGAAATTCGCCTTTTTTGCCGATATTGAAAGAAGAAACCGGGCGGTGGTAGCCCATGACCCGGGTCCAGATTTCGCATGGCTGGCGCTCGTCGTCGCTCAGTGTGATATTTGCAGGTTTGTTCATGAGGGTATTTTTCATTTCTATTCCTTTAAGATTAAATTTGTTTGGATTGGGCTGGTTTGGGTTAAATGGATCTATGCGGCTTCTTTCAGTTTTTTCTGAATCAGTTCATCGTCGCATTTCGGGCAGAATTTATGGCTTCCGCCCAGGTAGCCGTGCTTGGGGCAAATGGAAAACGTGGGCGTCACGGTGATGTAAGGCAAATGAAAGCGGCTTAGGGCGCGCCTGACCAGGTTGCGGCAGGCATCCGCCGTGGAAAGCGGGTCGGTCATGTACAGGTGCAAAACGGTGCCGCCAGTGTATTTGCGTTGCAGGTCGTCTTGCCTTTCCAGTGCCTCGAAGGGGTCGTCGGTGAAACCCACCGGCAGCTGGGATGAGTTGGTGTAATAGGTCATGTCGGTCGTGCCCGCCTGTAAAATGCCGGGAAAGCGCTTGCGGTCTTCTTTGGCAAAACGGTAGGTGGTGCCTTCGGCAGGGGTGGCTTCCAGGTTGTACATATGGCCGGTTTCTTCCTGGAAAACCAGCATTTTGGCGCGGATATGATCCAGCAGGCGGATGGCGAAGTCATGCCCCCATTCAGACGTAATATCATGTTCGTCATGGGTGAAGTTGCGGATCATTTCATTAATGCCATTCACCCCCAGGGTTGAAAAGTGGTTGCGCAAGGTACCCAGGTAACGCTTGGTGTAGGGGAACAGACCGTTATCCATGTGTGTCTGGATTTCCGTACGTTTCAGCTCCAGGCTGGTTTTGCCCAGTTCCATCAGGTAATCCAGACGTGCAAACAGGCCGGCTTCATCGCCGGCATATTGGTAGCCAAGGCGGGCGCAGTTAATGGTGACTACGCCCAGGGAACCGGTTTGTTCTGCCGAGCCGAACAGGCCATTGCCACGCTTGAGCAGTTCGCGCAGGTCCAGCTGCAGGCGACAGCACATGGAGCGGATCATATTGGGCTTGAGTTCAGAGTTAATGAAATTCTGGAAATACGGCAGGCCGTATTTGGCGGTCATTTCAAACATCAGCTCGGCGTTGGGGCTGTGCCAGTCGAAGTCTTCGGTGATGTTATAGGTGGGAATCGGAAAGGTGAACACCCGGCCTTTTTCATCGCCCTGCATCATGATTTCAATATAGGCGCGGTTAATCATGTCCATTTCTTCCTGCAGGTCGCCATAGTAAAACGGCATTTCCCTGCCGGCAATCACGGGCGTTTGTTCGCGCAGGTCTTCGGGGCAGATCCAGTCAAAAGTCAGGTTGGTAAAAGGCGTTTGCGTGCCCCAGCGTGAAGGCACGTTAAGGTTGTAAATGAGTTCCTGCATGTATTGCTTGACGGTGGCATAATCCAGTTTGTCTACCCGGACATAAGGTGCCATGTAGGTATCGAAAGAGCTGAAGGCCTGGGCACCGGCCCATTCGTTTTGCAGGGTACCCAAAAAATTCACGATTTGCCCGATCGCGCTCGACATGTGTTTGGGCGGGGAAGACTCCACTTTGCCGGGAACGCCATTCAGCCCTTCATTCAGCAGGGTACGCAGTGACCAGCCGGCGCAGTAACCGGAAAGCATGTCCAGGTCATGGATGTGCAAGTCAGCATCACGGTGGGCCTGACCAACTTCGGGTGGATAAATGTGGTTAAGCCAGTAGGTGGCAATCATTTTGCCGGAAATGTTCAGAATCAGGCCGCCCAGCGAGTAACCCTGGTTGGCATTGGCGTTAACACGCCAGTCGGCTTGACTAAGATATTCATCAATGCTGGTTTGTGCATTGATCAGGCTTTCCTGTGACATGAGTAATCCTTGATAAACTATATATTGTGTTTGTTGTGATATTAAACACAAGATGTAGTTGTTTCAAGGATGGGTTTGCAATAACAGCGGATTGCTTGATCTGGATTAAACTTCTGCTTGTTACCATGCTCTGTGTGGGAATGCATACCCAGCTTTAGGGTGAGCACTCTGGGGCTACGATGGATGTATTGGCTTGGTTTAGAACCACCCCGGCGCTACGCGCCACCCCTCCGCAGAGGGAAATTTTCCTGCTTCGTGGTAACGCCTGTGCGCTTCCCTATTTTTCTTCTTTGTGGTAACGCTTGTGCACTTTCCTATTTTCCTGCTTCATGGTAATGGCTGTGTATGCATCTTAGGCCAGCTTTTGCCCCATGCCTGCCATAAACAGGGCGGCCAGAATAAATAAAATCCCAAAAAATTTATTCATTCTGGCGGCATGGTGCGGGTTGCGCATGAGATGCATGACCTTGGCAGCCAGCCCGGTATAAACGGCCATAACGGCCAGGTCGACGGCGCACAGGGTAGTGGCAATTAGCGCATACTGGATGAGTAGCGGTTTGGATAGATCCAGGAACTGCGGAATAACCGCCAGCAGGAAGATGGCCCCTTTGGGGTTCATGATATTCACCAGGATACCCTGCAGGACCAGTTTGTGAACCGGCGTGTTTTGTACAGAATCCTGCTCAAGCCGGATCATGGCAACCGGCGAACGGTACTGTTTATAACCCAGGTAAATAAGATAAAGCACCCCAGCCCACTTGACGATATTAAACGCCGTTTCAGAAGTGGCCAGCAGGGCGCCAACGCCAATCACGCTAATCACAAACTGTATGGCCAGGCCAATAGCCAGGCCAATGGCATTCCAGTACCCACGTTTGAAGCCAAAGCGCAAACCCGATGACATGGACGCCACGGCACCCGGGCCCGGAGAAATGGAAATGGCCCAGGAAGCGGCAAAAAGGGTAAGCCAGACGGAAAGAGACATGGTGAATCAGTGTGCCAGAAACAGTGAAGTATTTTTATTGCCACCGAACAGACCTCACACTTCGGTAGAAGTCTAAGGCGCCAGCGATGTGAATTTGTATTCAGGCGAAAAGCTTATGGATGGATACAAAGACAAAATTGTAGCGCAGTTGCCGGTTAAAATCCGGCTTGATTGAAATTTGATGTTGTGCCGGACGTTGTGGCTGGTCGCACATCTATTCAGCTGAAGAGGTAGCAATTCAGGCCATAGTTTATGTTGCTTGCCTTGGTTTTTTGCATTAATTAACCTGATTGCCCCTGTTACGCCGTTTTTTTACAACGGCTTGCAGGTATAGGCAGGATATAATCCCCTAAACAGGTCTGTTCTGCCCTGACCCTGCTTATCCAAGTTTTTAAGAGAAACCATGAAACGATTTTTATCCCTCATTAGTGTTTTTTTGCTGTCAACGGTTCTGGCCGGTTGCGGCTATAACGAGATCCAGACGCTGGATGAAGGTGTCAAGGCTTCCTGGTCCGAGACCCTTAACCAATACCAGCGCCGTGCCGACCTGGTGCCACAGCTGGTGTCCAGTGTTAATGCCTACATGGTTAATGAGCGCGAGGTGCTGACCGAAGTCACCAATGCCCGTTCAAGGGTAGGGTCGGTGCAGGTGTCGGCCGATAAACTGCCCACCGGTGAAGAGCTGGCCCAGTTCCAGGCCGCCCAGGGGCAGCTTACTTCTGCATTGTCCCGTTTGATTGTGGTGTCAGAAAATTACCCGCAATTGAAGGCGGATGCCTTGTTCCGCGATCTTAACGTGCAGCTCGAAGGCACCGAAAACCGGATTGCCACTGCCCGCGGCCGTTATATCAAGGAAGTGCAAGGCTACAATACGCTTATCCGCACCTTCCCCACCCTGATTACCGCTAAAATCTTTGGCTACGATGTCAAGCCCAATTTCGGGGTAGAGAATCAGGCGGAAATCATGCGCGTGCCCGAAGTGAAATTTGATGTTTCGCCCCGGGTTAATCAGCCTGCAACGGCACAGTGATGTCTGCTTCAGCTACCCCATCCGGCACCATGACACGCTATTTCCTGTCAATGTTTTTCATGCTGTTTGTCTTGGCCGGGTGGCAGGCCAGTGCCCAGGAACTGGTGCCCGTACCCAACCTGCAGGCGCGGGTGACCGACCTTACCGGTACTCTTTCTGCCGGGCAGCAGGCTGATATCGAACAAAAACTGGAGGCCCTTGAAAAAAGCAAGGGCGCCCAGGTTTTTGTATTGATGGTGCCCACGGTGGGGCCCGATACGGTTGAAACCTATTCGCGCCGGGTATTTGATGAATGGAAAGTGGGCCGGGCCAAGGTGGATGATGGTATCCTGTTTCTGATTGCCAAGGATGACCGCCGCATGCGCCTGGAAGTGGGCTATGGCCTGGAAGGCGCGGTGCCCGATGTGCTGGCTGCGCGGATTATCAATGATCATGTGGCGCCGCATTTCAAGATGGACAACTATGCCGGTGGTGTACAGGCCGGTGTTGATGCGCTGGTGGGCCTGATTGAAACCGAAGAACTGCCCCCACCCGTTAATGATTGGCAGCAGTCATCCGATTTTGATGAAGGTGATTGGCCATTTTTCATTTTCCTGGTGTTTTTTATTTCCATGTGGCCGGCCATTCTGGCAGCGGTAATTGCCGGAGTGGTTATTTTTGGTGTAACCGGCAGTTTCGGTTTTGCCCTGTTGGGTGCCGTGGGCGGGTTTTTAATCAGTTTTATTGCTCATAAGTTCATGCCCGAACGCAAGATCAGCAGTGCCAGCCGTGGCCGTGGCAGACGCGACGGTTTTGGTGGTGGCTTTGGTGGTGGCGGTTTCGGCGGTGGCGGTTTTGGGGGCGGTGGCTTCGGCGGCGGTGGCGGCGGAAGCAGTGGCGGAGGAGGAGCATCCGGTGGCTGGTAAATGGTTAAAATGGCTCGATCTTGATTCGGTGCATGGCTGGTGGCTGCGACGCAAACACTTTCACGCCGGTTTCATGAAGGAAATTACCGAACAGATCCGCTTAAGTGAAGAAACCCATCATCATGGCGAGCTGGTTGTTGCCATAGAAGCGGCCATGCCTTCGCATGTTAAAAGCAGTGCCGAACGGGCCCTGGAGGTATTTGGCCGCCTGCGGGTGTGGGATACGCCTCATAACACGGGGGTGCTGCTGTATATCGCGCTAGACCGGCATAAAATTGAAATTGTTGCCGATAAAGGCCTGAAAGCGGCGGAACATGAATGGAAGGCGATCTGCGCCGGACTGGAACTGCGTTTTTCCGAAGACCAATACCAGGAAGGCCTGACCGAAGCGGTGATCGGGCTAGAGGCCATTCTGGCCCAGTATTGCGGTCAGGAAGCGGGTGAAAATGGTCCTAACTTCCTGCCTGATGCGCCTGTGATGCTTTAGGGGCTGGTGTTTTCGTACGACGCGGAGCGCTCCCAAGCGGAGAACGGAAGCCAGGTATCACGGAGCGGTTCCCACGCAGGAGCATGGGAACCAGGAACCAAGCGTACTCACGCGGAGCATGGGAGCCGGGAACCACCCCGTCGCTACGCGCCACCCCTCCACAGAGGGGAATTTTCCTTCTTCGTGGAAACACCTGTGTTTGCATTCCCCTCTGCGGAGGGGTGGCAGGCGAAGCCTGACGGGGTGGTTTTCGCTTACGTGGGAATGCAGGTGATCACCCGCTCATGGTGGTTTACGCCTGCGTGGGAATGCATATTTTATCCACTTCACCGCATAACCCCGCTCTTCAGCACCTGTTAACGAAGCTTATGTGCCAGTGACTTGATGGCCGCATTACGGCGGGCGCCGGTTTCAAACTGTTCGCTCATTTTGGACCACTGTGGCAGGCTGCGTGCTTCCAGGATTTCTTCCGGCAGGTCACCTTCCTTGAATTGGCCGGTAACGGTTTCCGTGTTCAGCATAATGGGCCGCTGGTCTGCGTGGCCACGCATTTCCAGGGCATTGAGCAGTTGCAGGCTGCGGATGCCCAGCAGGCGGATGATCGCATCGTCAAGGGAAATTTCCCGGTAACCCTGCAGCTTGCCCAGAATACGCTTGCCAAATTTGTCCACGCCCTGCCATACGCTGCCAATCACGCCACCAATCAGGGTGGCGGTACCCAGGCTCAGGCCGGCAGCCATGACATCTACCGCTGCACCCGCCATGGCACCGGCCACAAACCCCTTGCTAACCTGAATCCCCATTTCCATCAGGGCCTGGGGCTGGAACAGGTCCATGCCCCAGCGGCCTTCTTCGATAGGCAGGGGCTGGTCGGGATAGTCTTCCTGCCTGAAACGGTAATGCGTTAGCAGGGCCTGTATGCTTTCCTGTTCCCGCTGGCGGATCACGTCCTGCAACAGGGCCGTGGCGCTTTTGAGGCTTTCTTCATCGCCTGCGCAGGTCGAGCGGAAAGCGGCCACATCAATCAGGAGCTCGGCAATCATGTTGTAGGCAATGTCACGACGCAGCTTGCGTTGCCGGTGAATGTCTTCCGACAGCGCTTTCAGAGTATCGGCATGACTGTCCAGGACCAGGGCCAGCTTCTGGTAAAGCTGTTCTTCGCCATCCAGGGCCGGGGCAACCGTGTCAAACTCAATGCTTAAATGCAGGCCCAGGCGACCCAGGGATTCTTTCCAGTCGTTCAGGTAATTGGGGCTGCTGTGCATAAAATTAAGTATAGGCACCAGCGGGCGTCCGCACCGGCTTAAAATGGCCAGTTCGTCACGGTGCTTGGCCAGCACCGGATCGCGAATATCAATCACATACAAACCGGCGTCACATTCCAGCAGTTTGCGTAGCACCCGGGCTTCCTGTTCAAAGCGCTGCCTGCTTTCCGGGGTGTCCAGAAACCGGTGAATGCTTTCCGGGCCATCAAAACGGGAGGAGCCTTGCCGGGTCTGCGCTTTAAGCTGATCCAGGTAATCCAGCAGAGCAATCCCGTCTTCCAGCCCCGGTGTGTCAAACAGTTCAACCGCGGCCTGCCCGTTCAGGAACAGGCGGGCACCTTCCACGTGGCGGGTGGTGCCGGGAAAGTCGGCAACTTCCCCAAACCCGGTATCGTGGGTAAGGGTTCTTAATAAAGAAGTTTTGCCGGTGTTGGTGTGGCCAACAACCGCCAGATGCAGTATTTTATTTGGTTCCATATTCATCAACTTGCCTGTATCCATTGCGGCAGTGTTTTTTGTGTTTCATGCAACTGTTCAATGCCAAAGCCGGCCTGCTGCAGGCGTTCTTTCCATAATTGCAGGCGATTTTCCGCTTCGCCGTGACCGCTTTGCAGGTAGATATCGGTACGCGAAGCCAGATTGGACAGGTCGGTAATGAAGTGCAGGATGCCGCGATCGGGGGTTTGCGCGGCATCACACACAATCAGCAGGGCTGGCACGGTTTGGCGGGTCATATGTGCCAGCAGCTGGTGGCGCTGTTCCCGGCTTTCCAGCTTGCCCTGGTCATGGACGGTGGCGGACAGTGCAAAGGGCGGCCATGGTGCGCGCGGGCTTAATTCCAGCCCCACGACCAACGGGCTACCTGCCGGTGCCAATGCAAGATTGGTGTTGCGTCGGGCGGTTTGCAAAGCAGGGGCGGGGGCATCCACCCCGATATGTTCGCTGTGGGCAGACAGGCGGTCTACCAGGCCGGCATAGGCGGGCAGGGTTGCATCTATCTGTATTTGGCGCATGGCTTGCCGGGTTTTCCAAAGGCATAGCAGCAGGCTGGCCAGGCGCAGCAGCAAACCGTAAACCATGACTGCGCCAATCAGCCAGGAAGACCAGATGGCCTGTGATTCGGGGCCAGCGGTTTGCAGGCCGCTGCTTTGCTGGATGATGTCGGCTGAAGGAATGGAAAAACCCAGCAGATGCGGTAAAAAACCAATGCCTTGGGTGATGGACACAAAGGAAGAAACAGGCAAGATGGTGGTTTCCCAGCCGAAGGTGTATTGCCTTGCCGCCAGCAGGGCCAGCATGGTCATGATGCCTGCCGCCATCATTACAACCCAGATACCATGGCTGATGGCCGACAGCAGCCAGCGCAGGCCGTTGTTCTGGTTGAGAATATTAATAAACGCCTGGGGGGCCAGGGTGGCATCGGGACCGCGCGCCAGTTTCTTGCCCAGCCAAAGCCAGGCCTGGCCCAGCAGGGTGCCACCATGGTACGGGGCCAAAAAAGACAGCAGCCAGAATACATAGGTGATGGCATGCAGGCCCAGCAAGGCGACCAGTGCCAGCAGCAGGTTGACATGCCCCGTGCCCAGGGCACTGGCAGCCATGCCGATACCTGCAAAAATGGCCAGCAGTGCCATGGCCCAAAAAGCCAGGCGTGCGTTGGCACTCCATTTTTCAATGGTGGCAGCCAGCCCGTCCCGTTTGGCAATCAGGGCGGCACGCTGGATGATTTTATGGCTGACCGGTTCTGTGCTGTGACGGATCTGGTGAAGCAGTGTGGCGTCTTCAATGGGCCCCCAATGCTCTTCCCTAAGTCTTAGGGTTTCGGTTATCCAGTAATCCTTTAGAGAGTGTTGCGGCATAAACAATCGTGAGTAATGCAAATAAACGATTATTGCCTTTATTCAAACCACTTGTCTAATGTTTGACGCGCCTGTTGTTTTACTTCGGCGGTAATGTAAAGGGAAACCGTTGCCAGTGCTGCGGTAATAATACCCAGGTCATCAGTAAAACCGGCAATCGGCATCAGGTCGGGAATGGCATCGACCGGCAAGACAAGGTAGGCCAGCGCACCGTAAATAACACGTTTTGCCCAGGCCGGTGTTTTAGGGTTTTGTACGGCAAAAAACAGGAAAAGGGCTTTTTCAATGACGGGCCTGCCTGCTTTTTTTGCCAGGCGTGCCATTTTGCTGATAACGCCCGAATGATTGCGAGTGGTTGATTGGTCACCGAAACGGGACTGGATCATTGTGTGTTCCTTAAAAATTGCGAGTGTCACGACAAGCAATTGACAAAACGTGCATTTATTTCTTTTTGGCGATTAAACCGTAAACAAACAGGACAATCATGGCGCCAACGACCGAGCCAATAAAGCGTGCACTGCTGCCGGCCTCGTAAATGCCTACGGCAACACCTAAATGGGTGGCAATCAATGAGCCAACAACACCCAGCAGGGTGGTCATGATTAATCCCAAAGACTGGGAGCCGGGCATCAGGGCACGAGCCACCAGACCAACCAGAAAACCAATAATAATTTCCCAGATAATATCCATATAACAATGCTCCGAGCGGGTAGGGCTTTGATGGTGGATATAGAGCTTATTTCCCCATAATCAAGGCCTGAAATGTTTCAGGATGTGCACTTGAAAGTGTAATGGTAATTTCTGTTTATATCTTTATCTATAAGGTAAAAAATTGTTCGGCTTTACTTGTAAATATATTTTTCCGGGTTCAATGGGCGAAAACCAGCTTACGCAGCCTGGGACCAAAGATGTTGATAATCAGGCCCAGCATCACCACTGTACCTCCCAGCCATTGCAGGGTGGACAGTTTTTCGTCCAGGACCCATGTGGCAGACAGCAGGCCAATTACCGGCACCAGCAGGGTGAGCGGGGCAATGAGGCCCACCGGGTGCTTGCTAAGCAGACGTCCCCACAATACGTAACCCACCAGCGTTGCACCATAAGCCAGGTACATGATAGCGGCAATACTGGTAAAGGTGGCCGATTGCAGACTGGCCACCATAATATCGCCACCTTCAAAAATCCATGAGCTAAGCAGGAATGGGATAATGGGAATGGTACCGCCCCAAACCACCAGGCTTAGCATGTTTACATTTTTGGCCTGCTTGATAACAATATTGCCGGTGGACCAGCTAAAGGCAGCCAGAAAAATAAAGACCAGCCCCAGAAGGGGAATGGGGTGTCCGGCACTGGCATTGGCGTTAATAATGAACAGGCCAAGCAGGGAAATGCCTATGGCCAACAGATTATGGGGCCTGATTTTTTCATGTTGCACCAGGGCGGCCAGCAGTACCGTGAAAAAAGCCTGTACCTGCAAAAGCAGGGAAGCCAGTCCGGCTGGCATACCAACCGCCAGCGAGGTAAACAGGAAAGCAAACTGCCCGAAACTGATGGTTAAGCCATAGACAAGCAGCAGCTTGAATGGAATGTTGGGGCGCTTTATAAAAAAAATGGCCGGAAACACAACCGCCATAAAACGCAAGGCGCCCAGCAACAAAGGTGGAAAATCAACCAGCCCGAATTTGATCGCTATGAAATTCACGCCCCATACCAGAATGACAAGCAAGGCGAATAACCAGTCGATCAAAGGCATTATGGAGTCCTGGGGAAATAATTAGGGTATGGAGGAAAGATTTTTATTGACAGGTAATCATACCATTTCATGACAGCGTTGCCAGCCGTTCCCGGAAAGAAGCAGGCACAATTTTGTCATGCGGAACCATACCCTTTTTCTGCATGAGGTTGATTGTCACAATCATGTAAACAGGCTGCCGTAAGCTTGCCGGAAAATGTAAAATCCATTCTGCTTGACGCTATTATTCCGAGGGTTATATGAATTTCCGTGTATTGTCTGTCTCAGCCATGTTGGCTGGTGTTGTTTGCAGTGGCGCCGTTCAGGCTGAAACGCTGGTGCTGTATACCAGTCAGCCTGCCCAGGATGCACAAATGACAGTGGATGCCTTTGAAAAGGCCAACCCGGGTACCAAGGTTGAATGGGTGCGCGATGGCACCACCAAACTCATCACCAAGCTGCGTGCTGAAATGGCGGCAGGGGTGGTCAAGCCCGATGTGTTGTTGATTGCAGACAGCGTTACTTTGGAGCAGCTTAAAAAAGAAGGCCTTCTGGCAGCATACCAGTCAGAAGAAAGCAAGGAATATGACCCGGCCCTGTTTGACAAGGATGGCTATTATTATGGCACCAAGCTGATTACCACCGGTATTGCCCATCATGCCAATGCCAAGGAAAAACCGGCATCCTGGAATGATTTGCTCAAGCCTGCATATAAAAACCAGGTGGCTATGCCAAGCCCGCTGTATTCGGGTGCTGCCTTAATTCATCTTTCTACCTTAACCGCCAACCCGGATTTTTCCTGGGGATTTTATGAAAGCCTCAAGGAAAATGGTGCTTCAGCACTCAAAGGCAATGGCAGCGTCCTGACTGCGGTGGCTTCCGGTACCAGTCCATATGGCGTGCTGGCCGACTATATGGCCATACGTGAAAAAGCCAAGGGTGCACCGATTGAGTTTGTGTTTCCAACAGAAGGCGTCAGCCTGGTTACCGAACCGGTTGCCATCATGAAAGACAGCAAGCAGCCAGAACTGGCCCGCAAGTTTGTTGACTTTGTCTTGTCTGAGCCAGGCCAGCAGCTGGTACTTGAACAAGGCTATTTGCCTGCCCGCAACGGCATGAAAACACCGGCGGGTTTCCCTGAACGCAGCCAGATCAAGCTATTGCCTTTTGATGCGGCCAAGGCACTGGAAAATTCGGAAATAGACAAGGAAGGTTTTAGCAAACTGTTCAACTGATTTTCTAACGGTGGTTTAAAATCAGGCGCTTGTGTGTAAACATAAGCGCCTGAGCCTTTCTTTTTCATGTCATATCCGCAACTCTCTTCTTTCAGGAGCCCAACCCGGCATGGGTGGATATTGGGCCTGCTGTTTATTGTTTTCCTGGTCAATGTCTTGCCAAGCCTGCGATTGCTGGGCGAAGCATTGGCCGATATTGTGGCGGGTGAAAAATCCAGTTTCTGGAAAGTGTTGCGGTCTTCGGCCACCTGGCAGGCCACCTGGCACAGTTTGTATACCAGTGTGCTGGCAACCTTGCTGGCGCTGGTGCTGGGAGCAGGACTGGCTTTTTTCATTGCCTTGACCAATATCCGTGGCAAGTCGTTCTGGGTGTTCATGTTCATGCTGCCCATGATGATTCCGCCCCAGGTAACCGCTTTAAGCTGGCTGCAGCTGATGGGGCCGGGTAGTGCCCTGTTGCAGCTGTTGGGCATCGCTCCTGGGCTGGGCAGTCCGCAACCTCTGTATTCAGCTTGGGGCATTGTCTTGCTAATGGGCATCCAGCATGCCCCCTTGGTGTTTTTGTCAGTAAGAACCAATTTGCTGGTGCTACCCAAAGAACTGGTTGAAGCCGCTCGCCTAAGTGGTGCTTCCCAGCTTCGCATTATGCTGGATATGATTTTTCCGTTGTGCAAAAACGGAATCCTGGCCGGTGCCGCCATTGCTTTTGTATCGGCACTGGGTAATTTTGGCATACCGGCCATGCTGGGTATTCCGGCTTCTTATTATGTGCTTCCCACGCTTATCTACCAGAAAATGGCTGATTTCGGGCCGTTGATGCTTAATGAGGTATCTAGCCTGTCCGTGATCGTGGGGGCGATTGCCATGTCGGGCGTGTGGGTCCAGCACCGTTTTCAGTCCAGAATGGCTTTGGTAGGCATGCCGGGCAAGCCACTGGCCTTTGATCTTGGTAAAGCCCGTATCGGGTGTGAAATGGCTCTGGGCCTGATCATTACGCTGATTCTTGTTCTGCCGATATTGGCTTTGGGGGCCAGCTCCCTGGTGCCGGCCATTGGCGTTTCCTTGGGTTATGACAATATCAGTTTTTCTGCCTATGCACATATGCTGGCCAGGCAGGGGGCGACCTGGCGCGCTTTTGAAAACAGCATGCTATTGTCGCTAAGTGCGGCTTTTATCCTGGCGTGTCTGGTGTTGCCGCTGGCTTATGTCACGGTCAGGCGTCCCCGCCGTTTGTATGCATTTGTCCTGATGCTGCTTGATGTGCCATATGCCTTGCCGGGTGTGGTGCTGGCCATTGCCTGTATTTTGCTGTTTGCAAAGCCCCTTCCCGTTTTGCAAATCAGTCTGTATGGCAGCCTGGGCATTATCCTGTTTGCTTATTTGTCGCGCTTTTTGACCGTCAGTTTCAAGCCTGTCCATGCCAGTATGCTGCAGCTTGACGGCGCACTTGAAGAGGCCGCCCAGTTATGTGGTGCTTCCATGGTACGCAGATGGCGCGACATCGTATTCCCCCTGCTTGCGCCTGCGGCTTTTGCCGGATTCCTGCTGGTTTTCCTGATTGCCGTTAACGAACTGACCGTTTCAGCATTGCTATGGAGTGCGGGCAATGAAACACTGGGGGTGCTGGTTTTTAATCTTGAAGATGGTGGGGAAACGGTGCTGGCTTCGGCCATTTCCGTTTTGATTATTATGATGATTGCGTTGTTAATGCTGGCGTTGGGCATAGTGGGCCGCAATCTGCCAAAAGGGGTTATTCCATGGCGCAACTAGTATTGGACAGGATTGGCAAATCGTTTGGCACGACCCAGGTGGTGAATGCGTTCAGCCTTGAGGTGCCTACGGGTTCTTTTGTGGCATTGCTGGGCCCAAGTGGATGCGGCAAGACAACCTTGTTACGCATGCTGGCCGGCTTTGAGCAGGTAGACGAGGGAACAATTCAGGTTAATGGCAGGCAATTGGCCGGAAATAATCTGCATGTGCCGCCAGAACAGCGCAATATGAGTATGGTGTTTCAGTCGTACGCATTATGGCCGCACATGAACGTGATGGATAACGTCGGTTATGCCCTGAAACTGAAAGGGGTCAAAGGAGAAGACTACTGGCAGCAGGTCATGCAGGCACTGGAGACGGTTAATCTGTCCCATCTGGCTGAACGGGCACCGCAAGATCTTAGCGGTGGCCAGCGCCAGCGGGTTGCCTTGGCCCGCTGTCTGGTGTCACACCCTGACGTCGTGTTGCTGGACGAGCCACTGGCCAACCTGGACCAGCATTTGCGGGCTTCCATGGAAGAGACGTTTCGTGAGTTTCATCGCCGTACCGGGGCCACGTTTGTTTATGTGACCCATGACCAGGCAGAGGCTATGGCCCTGGCTGACCGGATTGCCGTCATGAACCATGGCAAACTGGAGCAGTGGGACACACCTGAGCAACTGTATCAGTATCCGCAAAATACCTGGGTGGCCCGTTTTATTGGGCAGGGTTCCATCCTTCATGTGCATCGCAACACGGATAATCGTCTTTTGTCGGGTCCGGAAGTGATGCAGTTGCTGTCTTCTTCACTAGGTTCAACCCGGCAGGCGATCCTGGTCAGGCCCGAGCATGTTCGGGTGGTGGAAAACGGGCTTGAAATACAGGTGCTAAGCCGGGTTTTCAAAGGTGAGCGTTATAAATACACCGCTCGCCTGTCAGATGGGCAGGAGCTGGATTTTTTTCATCCAGAGCGGCTGGAACTTGAGTGCAAGGTTTGCGTACAGGTGCAACAGGCCTGGGTCCTGATGGATTAATTGAACAGGGTAAGCAGCCAGGTCAGCAGGAAGGGGGCCACCAGGCTGAGTACGGCACCACAGAAAATAGCAGTGGCAATATAGTGGTTGCCGGTTATTTTCTTGATGATTGGCAGGGTAGTATCCATGGCGGTTGCCCCTGACGTGCCAATGGCAGGAACAGGATGACGGGCACCCAGAAAAAACAGCACGACAATAGACAGTAATTCCCGGAACAGGTCGGTCATGAGAGAAGCGGCACCATAGAATTCGCCAAGGTTGGCCGTGACCAGTACCCCAGACAGCGAGAACCAGCCGAAGCCGGCAGACAAGACCAGGCCATTGCGTATATCCATGTCCATTAACCAGGCAACGGCAGTGCCGCCCAGCAGGGAAAACAAAATAACCACTACCGGTGTGGCAATGGTCCTGAACTGCAGGAACTTGAGGGAAATGGGGGCATTGACCAGGTCGATGCCAATGAGCACCAGTAATATATACAGGAAGGTTTCAACTGAAGGAAGCCATTCGGTATTCATGTGTGCCATTAGCAGCAGTTTGGCCAGGCCAATGCCGGCCAGTAAAAAGGCAAAGGCAATGCCGCATTCCCGAATCACATGCCAGATGCCAAAGTCCGAGGTGGCTTCAGTCGTGCCTTTTTCATTCTTTGGAAGCAGCAGCCATAACCCTACAAAAGAAAAAACCGTGGTGCCCAGGGCGTAGGCCATGGCAATGCCCAGGATTTGCGTTACGTTTTGCAGGTTTTCCAGTTGCAGGCCAAATTTATAGCCAATGGCAAACAGAAGCAGCCAGACAAAAGGCGTAATCAGGCGCGTCAAGCGGGCAGACTGGGTGGCCGGCAGTATTTTGCCAATCAGCAGGCCAAGAACCAGATACAGGCAAATGGGCAATAACGAGAACAGCAGGTCTTTCAAGGTGGTTGCCTTTTTGAAGCATTATGGTCTGGTCGCGTTATGACGACCAAACGACATAAGGCCAGAGATGGGGCTTAGGCCGGGTTGTGGTTATTGAAGGCGGCCAGTTTTTCTTTCAGTGCTTTTTTGATCGCAGGCCATTCTTCACGGGTGATGCTGTACATGACCGTATCCCTGATAGAACCATCCCGACGCCTGGCATGGCCTCGCAATACCCCGTCTTTTTTTGCACCCAGCCTTTCGATGGCTTTTTGTGAGGTGTGGTTGATGATGTCGGTACGCCAGCCCACGACATTGGCCTGCAGGCTTTGGAAGGCATAAAACAGTAGCAGGTATTTGCATGCGGTATTAACATGGGTGCGCTGCCAGGATTTGGCATACCAGGTATAGCCAATTTCAAGCCTGGCAATATCCGTAACAATATCGTGATAGCGGGTGGTCCCGATTACTTTTTTGGTTTTGGCGTCAAGGACGGTAAATGGCAGCATATGGCCATCTTGCTGACCCTTCAGGGCAGCTTCAATATAAGCGGTTTCCTTGCCCGGTTCAGGCGCCGAGGTATACACCAGATTCCAGAGTTCGCCGTCACTGGCGGCATTTTTCAGGCCTTCGGCGTGGGCAAGCCGCATGGGCTGAAGAATAACGCCAAAGCCTTCTAGCTGGATCGGGTGGATGGGAGTGGTAAGGGGGGCGACTGCTGGCTGGCCGGTTTCAGAAGAGAGGGTCATGGTGTAAGGCAGAAAAAAAAGCAAACAGGAATGAAAACCAGAAAAATCACAGTGTATCAGATTGCGGACAGTGCCCCGCTTTTTGGCATTGCCTTGGCTGTTCAATGTGGAACAATGTGTTTGCGCCATGCCAGGCTCTTTTTGGCCGGAAAAAACTCTAGTTATATAATGGATCAGAATCAAGGTGTTCCCTAGTGGCAATAAACAAGCCTTGCGGTTATTATCGGTTTATATAGATAGAAATTTTTTGTATCGGACAGGTAAACTTTGTTTGACTTTCCGTTTTTGATCAATTTGCATAGGAAGTTTAGGCATGAAAATCAGAAAAATATTAATTGCTGCAGGATTGGCATGTTCTGTTCTTGGAATGGGTAACCTTGCCGCTGCCAGTGAATGGAAAGAAATCCGTATTGGGGTGGAGGCCACCTATCCTCCTTTTGAATACAGAAATGCCAAAGGCGAAATGGAAGGGTTTGATGTGGATGTGGCCAATGCCATCTGCGGTAAACTCGATGCCAAATGCGTGTGGGTCGAGCAGTCTTTTGATGGCCTGATTCCCGCCCTTCAGGCACGCAAATTTGAGGTTATCCATTCAAGTATGACCGCTACCGAAGCACGGTCAAAAGTGATCGATTTTACCGATCCCCTGTATGCCATTCCCACCCAGCTAATTGCCAAAAAAGGCAGTGGCACCTTGCCGACCGCAGAATCATTAAGTGGAAAACGCCTGGGCGTGTTGCAGGGCACCACCCAGGAGGCTTTTGCCAAAAAAGCCTGGGGCAAGGGGGGGGTACAAATTGTGTCCTACCAGGACCAGTCACAAACCTATGCCGATTTGCGGGCCGGCCGTCTTGATGCCGCCTTGCTTGAAAAGCCCAATGCGATTGCCGGCTTTCTGGTCACACCAGAGGGCAGGGACTTTGAGTTTGTGGGAGAAGTGCTGTCTGGCGACCCTATCCTGACCAATGAAATTGCCATGGGATTGCGCAAATCCGATGTGAAATTGAAAGAGGCCATTAATAAAGCCATCAATGAGCTGGCTGCAGAAGGTACAATTGCGGAAATTGCCGGCAAGTATTTTCAGCCCGGTGAAATCGGCCTGATGCAGGCCAAGTAAGCATAAGCCCGAGTGGCATCACAATCAATTGAAGTCATCGCTTGATTGAGCAATCGCGGGTTGCTCAATCATTTTTGTTTTTAAGGGACACACATGTTTTTGCATGGCTATGGCGGCCAGATTCTGGACGGCACTTGGGAAACCATCACGCTGGCATTGTTGTCGCTGCTGGTGGCCTTTTTGCTGGGCCTGATCGGGGCAAGCGCAAAACTGTTTGGCAATTTCCTGTTCAAAGGGCTTGCCCAGGCTTACACAACGCTGGTGCGCAGCGTACCCGACCTGGTCCTGATGCTGCTTATTTTCTTTAGCATTCAAATGGGCCTTAACAATATTACCGATGCCTTGGGTTTGCCCATGCTGGAAATTGATCCGTTTATTGCGGGGGTTCTTACCATCGGGTTTATTTACGGGGCCTATTTTGCAGAAACCTTCCGTGGCGCTTTCCTGGCGGTGCCCAAAGGGCAGCTGGAAGCGGGCAAGGCATTTGGCATGAGTGATTGGCAGGTTTTCAGCCGTATCCTTTTTCCGCAGATGATGCGCTTTGCCTTGCCGGGCATTGGCAACAACTGGCTGGTGTTGTTGAAGGCCACTGCCCTGGTGTCCATTATCGGTTTGTCTGATCTGGTTCAGGTAACGCAAACGGCAGGTCGTGCAACAGCCAGCATGTTCCTGTTTATTTCGGTGGCCGGCTTTATTTATCTGGCGCTTACCACTGTTTCCAGTATTGTGTTGTGGTGGCTCGAGAAAAAATACTCTGTTGGCGTGCGTGAGGCTCATTTATGATTGAGTCATTTGAAAATTTCCTGACGGTTATCAATGAGTACTGGGCGCCATTTCTGTACTGGGACGGCACCCATTTTTCGGGTCTGGCCGTCACTTTATGGATTTTAACCCTGTCGGTAGTGCTGGGTTTTGTACTGGCTTTACCGCTGTCAGTCATGCGGGTTTCCAAAAACAAATTTATTAGCGGTCCGGTCTGGTTCTTTAGCTGGGTTTTCCGGGGTACACCGTTTTATGTGCAGCTGTTGCTGATTTACAGTGGTGTTGTGGGGCTTGAATTGGTACGTGACACGCCCCTGCTGTACACCTTTTTCATGAGTGGTTATAACTGTGTGGTATTGGCGCTGCTACTCAATACCCTGGCCTACACCATAGAGATCTTTGCCGGCTACATAAAAGCCACTCCATACGGCGAGCTTGATGCCGCCCGGGCCTATGGCATGTCACGGTGGAAAATGTATACCCGCATCATTCTTCCTTCCGCCTTGCGTCGGGCTTTGCCCGCTTACAGCAATGAAGTCATTTTAATGCTGCATGCCACCTCGCTGGCGTTTACGGCCACGGTGCCCGATATCCTTAAAGTGGCCAGGGATGCCAATGCGGCCACTTATTTAACCTTTGCCTCGTATGGCACGGCGGCACTTTTGTATATGTCAATTTCGTTTGTACTGGTTTGGGCATTCAGGCGGGTGGAACGCCGTGCACTGGCCTTTCTGGCATACGAAAACAATTAGGAAAGCCATGTATAAACTGGATGTTAAAAAAATACATAAATCGTATGGCCAGAACGAGGTCCTGAAAGGCGTTTCGTTGCAGGCCAGCGCCGGAGACGTGATTGCCTTGATTGGCTCAAGCGGTTCTGGCAAAAGCACTTTTTTACGCTGTATCAATTTTCTTGAGCAACCCAATAGCGGCAGTGTTTTCCTGAATGGTGAGGAATTGACGGTTGTCCAGGATAAAAAAGGCCGTTTGCGTGTGTCTGATGAAAAGCGCCTGCAATTGTTCAGGACCAAACTGGCCATGGTGTTCCAGCATTTTAATTTATGGGCACACATGACGGCTTTGGATAACGTGATAGAGGCACCCATGCAGGTGTTGGGCGTTAAAAAAAACGAGGCGCTTGAACGGGCCCGCCATTATCTGGACAAGGTTGGCCTGGCGCAAGCGGTGGAAAAACAATATCCCTCGCAGATGTCTGGCGGGCAACAACAGCGCGTGGCCATTGCCCGTGCCCTGGCCATGGAGCCCGAGGTGATGCTGTTTGACGAGCCCACTTCAGCCCTTGATCCGGAACTGGTGGGCGATGTGTTGAAGGTGATGCAGCAATTGGCCGAAGAAGGCCGTACCATGATTGTGGTGACCCATGAAATGGGGTTTGCCCGCAACCTGGCTTCACAGGTGATGTTTTTGCATCAGGGCAGTGTTGAAGAGCAAGGGACGCCCGCCGAGGTTTTCGGCCATACCAAGAGCGCCCGTTTACAGCAATTTTTATCAGGTAACTTGAAGTAATGATTTTAAGCTTTGGAATGATTGTCGCCCTGTTGGCACTGGGAGCGTTTGGTGGTTTTATGGCCGGTTTGCTGGGTATTGGCGGTGGAATGGTGCTGGTGCCTTTCCTTACCATGCTGTTTACCTGGCAGCAAATGTCTGGCGATATTGCGGTGCATGCTGCCATCGCAACGTCCATGAGCATGATCATGTTTACATCGTTGTCAAGCATGCGGGCCCATCACAAGAAAGGGGCGGTGTTGTGGCCGGTTGTTTATTCATTGGTGCCCGGCATTATTTTAGGTGGCTTGTTGGCCGGTGGCGTTGCTTTCAGGTTTATCAGTATGGCCTGGCTGGCCTTGTTTTTTGCGTTATTCGTGGGCTATTCGGCGCTGAATATGCTAAAAAACAAAAAGCCCAAGGCGTCACGCCAGTTGCCGGGTGTGGCTGGTCGTACGGCCGTCGGAACGGGTATCGGGTTTATTTCCGGTCTGGTTGGTGCGGGTGGCGGGTTTTTGTCGGTGCCGTTCATGGTCTGGTGTAATGTGCCCATCCGCAATGCGGTGGCCACATCGGCGGCGCTGGGCTTTCCGATAGCGGTGGGCAACAGTATCGGGTATATCAGCTCAGGGATAAAGACAGTAGGTATTCAGGACGGAATGCTGGGTTATGTGTACTGGCCGGGCTTGCTGGTCTTGATTGCCATGAGTGTGCTGCTGGCGCCGGTAGGGGCAAAATGTGCGCATAGCTGGCCGGTTGACAGGTTGAAGCGGGTTTTTGCTTTTTTACTGTTTTCGATTAGTGCGTATATGTTGTATAAATCGCTGACAGCGTTTGGCATCATTTAGGAAGGCTTNTAGGAAGGCTTGCCGTTTTTTTTTGCAAGACCACAACGTATCCGGGCCTGCTTAAGGCTACCAGTTTGCTCCGACGCCCCTTCGGGCCGAAGTCGCTGCACTGGTAGCCTTAAGCAGGCCCTTTTTGGTTTGTGAAGTCTTTAACGGAATCCTGGTGGTAGGTTAATCGTTTTTTGAGTTTTATTGCCCGGTTCTTTTCAGGGTGCCGTAGTATCTCTTCCTTATTTCTTGGGTGTCCTGAAAACCTTGTTGTCATTGTAAAAGCTGACTTGTGACTGCTCTTCATGCCATCCGGGAATGCCAAAAATCTGCAACGGGATGAAAGGTTTGGTTTGCAGGGTTTGTTCTGTCAGGAACCCGGCCAGATAATCGTCCACTTGCTCGATGTCCGTTTCTGAAAATATCTCAGGCGTGTCGGGATCGGTCTTGTCTTTACCGGTTACTTCAGTTCCAGGGTGGTTTGAAGCTGTGTGTTGGTGACTGGGTGCAATGAAATTGGGTATCCGGATGGCGTGGGCGGTAATGGCTTTGTAAGGGGCCACCAGTTTTTCCAGCAGGGCATGGCCGAAGGCGATAACCCGGGTTTGGCGCCACAGGGGGCGTAAGGCCTGGAAGGCGGTTTGCCACTGTTTGGCTTGCAGGGCTTGCCAAAGCGGGTCGGGGCACTGGATGAAGAAGCCGTTTTCATCGATAACGGTGATGGCATCTCTTATTTTTCCTCGGGTATCACCAACACCGGCTTGTCTTATTTGCGCCGCCTGTAACTGGTTAAGGCGGGTTTTGGTGTTTGGGAAGGTAAACCAGCACAGGGCATTGAAATAATCATGCAGGCCATCACGGGTGGGCACACTGCCGGTTTCATAAATATAGGTTTCATAGGCCATGCCATCGGGCAGGGTTTCCTGTGGGACGAAGTTAACCGGTAGGAGGGCAGGGCGATGGTCGTTCAGGAATGCGTGAACACTGGGTACGGTTTGCTGCGGGGCAGGGAAACGGGTTTTCCAGGGGGACCAGTAGGGGGTATCAAGGTTGATCCTGTTCAGGATAGAGATGGGCATGGCATTGAAAATAATTTAACCCGCCCTTGATGCAAGAACGGGGGAGAAGCGGGTTGGAACAGGAAGTACGGTGCTTATTTCTTGAAGGTGACTTCAGGCAGTTTTTCGCCCCAGGGCATTAATGGAACACCTGAGATGCTGTTGTATGGCGAGCCCTCAATAACCCGTTCACTGACCACCAGGTAAACCAGCGTGTTATTGGGTTTGTCCAGCAGGCGGGTGACATTCAGATCTTTGAATAACAGGCTCATGCGCTGGGTGAATATATTTTCTTTTTTGTCAGGAATGGCTTTTGTCGCCTTGATGGGGCCAACCTGACGGCAAGAAATGGCAAATCGCGAAGGGTTTTCGGCAAAACCCAGCGCGCCTGAAATACCCCCGGTTTGGGCGTGCGACAAGTGGCACACAACGCCTTCGATATCCGGGTCATTGAAAGATTGGACACAAACTTTGTCGTTGTTGACCACGCGCCAGGTGGTGCTGACACAGCCCACTTCTTCAGCCTGTACAGAGGGTTGGAAGAACAGGCCGAATACGGTCAGGGCGCTAAATAGTAATTTTTTCATGGATGGATTCAGTCTGGAAATAAATAATGTTCAGGACAATTATATAGGGTCTCTTTGGCAAAGTTAAAGACAGGCAAAGAATGAAGTCTGGTGAATAAAAGGCTGTCGGGGTGCTTGCGCACCGGTGCGCATGGCCTGGAAGGGTATTTCCTGATAGAGACAGCAAGACGATTGCGTCCTGCCATAGTATCATTGGAAGATACTTATCATTTTATTATTGAACATGACTCAGCTGGAAAAAATTCGCATAGACAAATGGTTATGGGCCGCCCGTTTTTATAAAACCCGTTCGCTGGCCGCTACCGAAGTTGGCAAGGGAAGGATTGAACTTAACGGGCAACCCTGCACCAAACCTGCCCGAGAGGTCAAGGTGGGTGACATGCTGGCTATCCGGCAAGAGCAAACTAGCAGAACGGTGGAAATAAAAGCCTTAAGCGCAGTGCGTGGGCCGGCACCGGTGGCCCAGTTGCTGTATGAAGAAACCCGCGAAAGCATTCAGGCCCGCGAAGCGGAAAAAGAAAGACGAAGATTGGCCAATGAACCTGCCGACACCATCTTGCATGGCCGCCCTACCAAGCGTGACCGGCGCAATCTAGAGGGGTTGAAGCGAGGGTATTAGTTTCCTGAACCTCAGGGATAACAAAGGAGGAGTTATGTTGATTCAAATAAAACGCAGTACGCTTGTGGCCTCTCTGGCGCTAGCATTGGTTGTAGTCGGGCCTGTAACGCCAGTACAGGCCAAGGCACCAGTGGCCCAAATGCCGCAGGTTAAGTACGACTACAACATGGATATTTTCCATCCGGTTATTGCGCATAACGGGATGGTGGCTACCGAGCAGCATCTGGCCTCTGCCATAGGGCTTGATATTCTGAAAAAAGGCGGTAATGCGGTTGATGCGGCGGTAGGCATTGGCTTTGCCCTGGCAGTTGCCCTGCCCAATGCCGGTAACCTGGGTGGTGGCGGTTTCATGATGGTGCACGACAAGGACAGTGGCCAAACCATTGCGCTTGATTTCCGTGAAATGGCCCCTGCCAAGGCAAGTCGCGACATGTATCTGGATGAACAGGGGAATGTGGCCGGTGGCCGTTCCCTGTACACCCACTTGGCGGTTGGCGTACCCGGCACCGTGGCCGGTATGGAGCATGCCCTGAAAAAATGGGGCAGCATGCCACTGGAGCAGGTAATTCAACCGGCTATTGACCTGGCTGAAAACGGTTATATTGTTAGCAATGCATTGGCAGAAAACCTGGCTGCCACCAAAGAGAGCCTGGGTAAGTGGGACACCACCAAAGCTATTTTCTTCAAAGAGGGTGAACCCCTGAAAGCTGGTGATTTGCTGGCCCAGAAAGACTTGGCGGCATCCATGCGCTTAATTGCCAAAGAGGGCGCGGCGGCTTTTTATCAAGGAGCCATTGCCGACCAGATTGTTGAAGAAATGGCCAAGCATGATGGCCTCATCACCAAAGAAGACCTGGCTAATTACAAGGTGGTAGAACGTGAGCCCGTCAAGGGAACTTACCGTGGGTATGAGGTGGTTTCCATGCCGCCACCCAGTTCAGGCGGTATTCATGTCATTCAGATACTTAATATGCTAGAAGGCCAAAACCTGAATGAAATGGGGCATAACAGCGCCAAAGCAGTCACTTTAATGACTGAGTCCATGAAACGGGCCTATGCCGACCGTTCTGAATATTTGGGTGATCCTGACTTTACCAAAGTACCGCAAAAAGGGTTAACCTCAAAAGGCTATGCCAACAGCCTGGTGGCAGGCATGCCGCTAGACAAGGTTACGCCTGCCAGGGAAATCTTGCCGGGCAAGCCTCAGCCTTATGAAAGCGACCAAACCACGCATTATTCGGTGGTAGACAAAAACGGCAATGCCGTGGCGGTTACCTACACCCTGAACCTGAATTTTGGTAGCGGTATTGTGGCTGGCAACAGCGGCATTCTTCTGAATAATGAAATGGATGATTTTTCAGCCAAGCCGGGTGTGCCCAATGCGTTTGGCCTTATTGGCGGCGATGCCAACGCGGTAGGGCCTGGCAAGCGCCCGTTGTCTTCCATGACACCTACCCTGGTGCTTAAAGATGGCAAACCATGGCTGGTTACCGGCAGTCCGGGCGGTGCGCGCATTATTACCACCGTGCTGCAAACCATTGTGAACAGCATTGATTTTGGCATGAACCCCGCTGAAGCCGCTTCGGCACCGCGTTTTCATCACCAATGGTTGCCCGATGAGTTGCGTATTGAAAAGGGCTTCAGCCCCGATACCCTGGTCTTGTTGAAGGAAAAAGGTTATGAAATTGCCCTGAAACCTGCCATGGGGCGCACGCAAACCATTCAGGTGCGTGACAATGTGCTGTACGGCTATTCCGACCCGCGCAACCCCGATGGGGTCACGATTGGGTATTGATTCGTTGGCAAGTTAGTTTGCTCTCATGCTCTGAAGTGACCCCCAAATGTATCTTGTTCCCATGCTCCTGCGTGGGAACACCTGTTTTGGCGGCTTTTTCGAAAGCGTTGTTCATAATCAATAATCACATCACGGGCATGGCCAAGACTGGGGGCACGTTTGCCCATCCACGTGCCAAGGCCCAAAGGGACGGCCTGTCCCAGTCTGATGCCGTTTACCTCATTTTTATCAAGTTCAAGCAAGGCATCCCAGCTTAATTCAATACCAATATATTGCCGTAACCAATCCATAAGCTGGCGGGCATTTTTTGTGCCGGGCAGGAAGGACTCGAACTGGTGTCTGTTTAAGGGACCAAGTTTAAGCCTGAATTTATGTTGCGCATCGCGAACCGCAATACCCAGAATAGTGTCCTGGCCCAGACCCAATGAACCACCCAGTTGCAGCTGCTGATTTGGTTCAAGTTTGATCCATTGAGGTACGAATTCCTGGATATTGACCTGAATGTTAAAGAAAGTGGACAGAATTTGGGTCAGCCCTTCGGGATTTCGGGTTTGTCTTACCAAGTGCCCGGCAAAGAAATACTTGGCGTGATCCATGACCGAATCACGATTCTGCAGGGATTCTTCACCCTGGTTGATCAGGCTGGCTACATAACGGGTAAAGCGGTTTTCCTTGCGATCCAGGCTGACGGTGCTTTGTGCATCGGCCCAGGCCCGGTAAAACAGGGTAATAAGCCGGTGGTGGAAAATATCGGCAAACGCGGAAAGCGTATGGTCCCGGTGGTGGAAAATGCGTTCCCTGACATATTCGGTCAGGTGCAGTGGCAAGGGGCCATTGGGGCCAAACAGCCCGAAGCCCAGCGTTGAAATAACCGGTGGGCCGTCTTTGTCGAGGTTAACCTTGCCAAGTGTTGATGCAGCAAAAGCCAGCGAGGGTTCCTGTCGCAGGCGTACAGATTCATGGGACGGCAAACTTTCCCTGCCCAATGGTTGGCGCATGCCGGTACAGGCATCCAGCCAGCGCATGACATGATAAAAGCTGTGTTTGTAGGGTTCTTGTTCCAGGGCTTGCCAGAATCCGGGCGGAAGCCGGGAGGCCTGTTTGACAGCAGGAGAAGGAGAAACTTCCATTAGGAGGAAAAGTGCGGACAAAAGATTTATTCTAATCTTGCAATATGAACGTAATATTAAATTGAAGCGTCCGTTTCTTCATGATCCCGTCATATTGTTTTGTTAGTTTTACGGCTAATTAATTCCACTCGTTCCCACGTTCTGCGTGGGAACGGCAACCGGAGAATTCGTCTCATTCCCACTCTGTGTGGGAATGCTCCTTGTTCTCATACTCTGCGCGTGGGAAGGTGAACAGGTCGAGTTGTGTTGTATGGCTAATTCCTTGTTCCTCGTCTCGTTCCCATGCTCTGAACTGACCCCCAAAAGTTGGACACCCATTCAACTTTTAGGGGTTTTTCAATGGAAAAATATGATGTGCAATTCAAAGTCAAATTAGTAAAGGAGTATCTGTTCGGCGAT
>NZ_BMYS01000012.1 GCF_014652395.1 Advenella faeciporci | reverse complement strand
TAATCACAAGCGTATCAAGCTCAAATTAAATGGCCTGAGTCCAGTACAATACCGGACTCAGGTTTTAGCTGCCTAGTTTTTAACCGTCCAACATTTGGGGGTCACTTCACTCCTGCGTGGGAATGCAGAGTTGATATTTAATTAAAATGGCAGTTTGGCGTCAGGGGCATGGGCGGCAAAAACTTGCCTGAACTCATCCTGGATGCGGGCCAGGGCAACGGGATTTTCGGCCTCAAAGCGCAGGACCACCACCGGTGTGGTATTGGAGGCCCGTGCCAGCCCAAACCCGTCTTCGTACTCGGCGCGCACGCCGTCAATGGTATTGATCTCCCGTGCGGTAGTAAAACGGCCCTGTTCTTGCAAGGTTTTAATCAGGGCATGTGGCTGGCCTTCCTGCATTTCAAGTTTCAGTTCGGGGGTGGAAATATCCTGGGGAATGGCATTCAGGATATCACTGGGATTGTCATGCCGTGACAGGATTTCCAGCAGGCGGGTACCGGTGTACAAACCGTCATCAAAGCCGTACCAGCGTTCCTTGAAGAAAATATGTCCACTCATTTCTCCGGCCAGTGGGGCGCCTGTTTCAGCCAGTTTGGCCTTGATCAGGGAGTGTCCGGTTTGCCACATCAGGGGTTTGCCACCAGCCAGTGCAATCCCTTCGGCCACGTGGCGGCTGCATTTGACATCATAAATAATGGTTTCACCGGGGCAACGTTCCAGCACATCGCGGGCAAATAGAATGAGCTGGCGGTCGGGCCAGATGATCGTGCCGGTTTTGGTAATCACGCCCAGGCGGTCGGCATCACCGTCAAAAGCCAGTCCAAGCTCGCAATCGGTGTTCTGAACGTGTCTGATCAGGTCTTCAAGGTTATGGGGATCAGCCGGGTCGGGGTGGTGATTGGGAAAGCGGCCATCCACTTCGCAGAACAGTTCATCCACTTCGCAGCCCAGTTTCCTGAACAGGGCGGGGGCTACATTGCCTCCTACACCATTGCCGCAATCAATCGCGATTTTCAAGGGGCGAGCCAGTTTGACATCACTGCAAACCCGATTGATGTATTCGGGGATGATGTCCAGATTCTCCCGGGTGCCTGGATTGTTGGCCAGCGGCAGGGATTCAATGGCCAGCATTTCGTCGCGCAATTGCAGGACGTCGCTGCCATACAGGGCCTTGCCCCCAATCATCATCTTGAAACCGTTGTATTGGGGCGGATTGTGGCTGCCGGTAATGGCCACCGCAGTGCCAATATTTCTGGAGTAAGCAACAAAATAAACCAGGGGAGTGGGAACCTGGCCCAGGTTGATGGTGTTGACGCCTTCATCATTAATGCCCTGTTGCAGGGACTCGGACAATTCCGGGCTGCTGGTGCGTCCGTCATAGCCGGTGACAATGGTGGCAATGTCCTGTTTTTTGGCCCGGGCAGCCAGAGCCCGGCCAAGCAGGTATGCAAATCCGGGATTAAGCTGTTCGGGGACGGTGCCCCGGATGTCATAGGCCTTGAATACACTTGCTGCTAATAATGGCGCCACGTAAAAATCCTTATAGGGAAGACTAATCGTTTCGAATCGTACGCGAAACTTAACGATAGAATGCAATTTGGGTAGAATGATAGAATAAATTAATTACACACATTATAAAACCGCCGTCCGCCTGGATGTGGTTTTATGACGGATAGAACTTTTACAGGTCGTGATATGAACGTTTTGGCAGTTTTACAGGAAATCGTTGGGGTTGAGCATGTTCTTGTCGGAGAGCATGCACAGGCTTATTTAACAGACTGGCGCGGTCGCTATACCGGCAAGGCGCAGGCGGTGGTTCGCCCCGGTTCGGCCGAAGAAATCGCAAAGGTTGTAAAAACCTGCCTGCAGTACGATATTCCGGTTGTGCCGCAAGGTGGAAATACGGGTTTGTGCGGAGGGGCCACGCCCAATAACAAAGGGGATGCCATTGTCGTTTTGTTAACCCGTCTTAACAAAGTGCTTGAGATTGACACCGATAACGACACCATCACTGTCCAGGCCGGTTGCATTCTGCAATCGGTACAAGAGGCGGCGGCCAAGGCAGGGCGTTTGTTTCCGTTAAGCCTGGCGGCCGAAGGCAGTTGCACGATTGGTGGCAATTTGGCGACCAACGCCGGTGGGACCCAGGTCTTGCGTTATGGCAATGCCCGAGATCTTGCGCTTGGCCTGCAGGTGGTGACGGCAGATGGTGAGGTCTGGGAGGGCCTGCGTGGATTGCGCAAGGACAATACCGGTTATGACTTACGGAATTTGTATATCGGCAGCGAAGGAACCCTGGGTATTATTACCGCAGCCACGCTTAAGCTATACCCGCAGCCGGTCGCCAAATGTACCGCACTGCTTGCGCTGGATGATATTGATGCGGCGGTTAAAATGCTGTCGCGTGCCCGTAGCGGGTTTGGTGCCTCATTAACCGGATTCGAATTGATGTCCAATTACTGCCTGCGTTCGGTGACCAAGCTGTTTCCCCAGCAAAAAATGCCATTCGAAGGCCCCAGCCTTGAATCCGCCTGGTATGCCCTGCTTGAAATTTCCGACAGTGAAAGTGCCGGGCACGCCCGCGAGCGGTTCGAGTTGGTGGTGGGTGAGGCGATAGAAGCGGGTGAAGTGCAGGATGCGGTTATTGCCGAGTCTATCCAGCAAAGTAAAGACCTATGGCATTTGCGTGAAAGCATTCCTTTGGCGGAGGCTGAAATTGGCAAGGGCATCAAGCATGATGTGTCTATTCCGGTATCCAGAATTGCCGAATTTGTGGCTAAAACCAATGAGCTGTTACAGGCGTCTTTTCCTGGTGTGCGCCATATCATTTTTGGTCACTTGGGTGATGGCAACCTGCACTATAACGTGGGTGCGCCCATTGGCCAAGAGGAAGGTTTTCTTTCCCGCCAAAAAGAAATCTATGAAGTGGTACACAACAGTGTGCATGCCTTTAACGGTTCCATCAGTGCCGAGCATGGTGTTGGCCAACTGAAAAAAGACCTGTTGCCCAATTACAAGTCGGCCGTGGAATTGTCCCTGATGCGCAAGATCAAGCGGGTGCTTGATCCTAACGGCATCATGAATCCGGGCAAGGTTATCAATAGCGTTGACATTTAGGGCAGAAATAGGTGGCACGCTGGCCCTGGATGATTTTCCTGATCAGGGTGCCACATTTTTTGCAAGGAACGCCTTCTTTGTCATAAACGGCGGCATGAATGGCAAAATAGGCACCCACTTCGCCGTTGGTGCCGGTGTAATCTTTCAGGGTGCTGCCGCCCGACTCAAGGGCTGCGGTCAGGGTTTCCAAAATGGCCTGGTGCAGGCGTTTGCAGCGTGCGTGGGAAAGTGTTTGTGCAGCGGTTTGAGGGTTTATGCGTGCCCTGAATAAACTTTCCGAGGCATAAATATTGCCAACCCCCACTACAATTTCACCGCTTAGCAAGACGGTTTTGATGGCGCTTTTCTTGTCCTGCAAGGCCTTGTGCAGGTAAGTGGCCGTAAATTGCGGGTCAAAGGGCTCAATGCCCAGCCTGGCCAACAGTTGGTGGTTCAGGATATCGCCGTTTTCGGCCGGATGCCATAAAACCGCGCCAAAACGCCGAGGATCGTTCAGGCGGAATTCGGCATTGTCAAAAACAAACTCGACATGATCGTGTTTAAGTAAAAATTCGCCGGGCGCAACACGACGAATGGAGCCCGACATGCCCAGATGAATGATTAAAACCCCATGTTCAAAGGCTAATAGCAAATATTTGCCGCGCCGTTCACAAGCCTGTAAAACATGGCCTTGCAGGATTTGATTCAGGTTTTCCGGTATGGGCCAGCGGAACTGGTGATGATGAATGCGGATTTCGTTAAGTTGATGGCCGGTAATGACGCTGTCCAGACCGCGCCGGGTCGTTTCTACTTCAGGTAATTCTGGCATGTTGCTTAGGTATGTTGCTTAGGTGAAAAGTGTTGTTTTTTACGGTGCTGGCAAGTGTTTAAACATTTACCAACAAGTGGTTTTACCTGAAATTGTACTTAAGAATGATAATATCAGTATTCCTGTATGAACTTTTTCCGGTATGGCCATTTTTCCATCTGTGACTGTTTTCAGAAAAATTCTTCTTGTCTCTGCGGTCTCGGTTTCTACCCTGTGGGGTACCCTTGCCTGTGCCCAGGGCGAAATGACGCCAGTTATGCCCCGTTTGCATGCTGCCCTTGATTTCATTCCCGCCTACAAGCTTAAACCGGTCCAGTTGGTAGAGCACACCGACGCGGATGATATTTTCAGTTTGCTGGTGGTCGAGTTTGCCATTCAGGATGAGAAGTTCGAGCTGGCTGCCCAGGCTGCTTTTGATTTTGCCAAAGAAAAAAATGATGTGCCAATGGCCAAGAAGGCAATGCAATTGTATTTGGCCAGCTCTTCAAGCCAGAAAGCGGCAGATGCCGCAAGGCTGTGGTACAAACTTGACCCTGACAATGAAGAGGCTTCGGCAACCGCATTGGCGCTGGCCGCTTCTAACGGTGAAACCGAAGGGCTGGTGAATGCATTAAGGCTGAGACTGCAGCAGGCCAAGAATAAAGAACAGGCCATTTATCAAACCGCTTCAATTGTTGCCAGAATGAATGATAAAAAAATGGCACTTGAGGTGTATGAAAAGGCAGTTGAAGGCTTGGTGGATGACCAGTCGACCACTTTCATGTTAATGGCTGATTTGGCCTATCAGGTCAAAGAGCTGGATAAAGCCTGGCAATCATCCCTGAAGGCCCTTGAGCTTGACGCGGCATCCGATGCTTCTGCCGAGCGTGTTCTGCAATACGGCCGGGAAGGCCATAAGAAAGAAGCCATGGAAATTGTCGGGAACTTCATTCAGACCAATGCAAACGCACGGCGGTTACGCCTGCTTTACATTAGCGAGATGGTTAATGACAAGGCGTTTGATGCCGCGATCCATGAGTTGAAGGAAATGGAAAAAACGTTTCCTGAAGACTTTGACTTGCTATATATGGAAGCGCAGGTTTATTACCAGGCCAAAAAACTGGCACAGGCCAAGAAACTGCTTAAGCAGTTTCTGGATGTCCAGATTCAGCGCCGTGAGGCCCTGCCTGATGCCGAAACCGATGCCCAGGGGCAGGCTGCTGATGCCAGGATCATGCTGGCTCAGATTTATGAAGAAGAACAAAACTATCGGGCCGCAATCAGTCAGCTGGAAAAAATTGATGATCCCGGTGCGCAGATACAAATCAAAATGCAAATTGCCGTATTGCATGGAAAAAATGGTAACGAGGCCAAGGCAACCGCGTTGTTGAAATCGCTTCAGCCCGAAGAGGAAGAGGATGCCGTGCGCATTCGTCTGACACAGGCCCTGATTTATCGCAATGCCGGCAAGGCGGATCAGGCCATTCGTTATTTGAGGCAGGCTGACAAAGAGATACCCAGGAACGCACTTATCAAGTATGAGCTTGCCATGATGTACGAGCAGCAGGGAAGTTTTGAAGAAATGGAAACCTTGTTGCGCGAAGTGATTTCCCTGAGGCCGTCTTCGCCTGATGCTTATAATGCCCTGGGTTATGTCTTTGCCGACCGCAACATGCACCTTGATGAGGCCCAGTTGTTGCTGGACAGGGCGGTTGCGCTGGCGCCTGATAACCCGTTCATTCTGGATAGTATGGGGTGGTTGCAGTTTCGTCTGGGCAATCTTGAACTGGCGCTTGAATATCTTGAAAATGCCTTTGAGCTGTCCGAACAGGCGGATATTGCCGCCCATCTTGGAGAGGTGCTTTGGGTCAAGGGTGAAAAAGACAGGGCGCGCGATATTTTCATGAAAGGCCGGGAGCTGGAAAAGCAAAACAAAACGCTGGAGGCTACAATCAAGCGTTTGGGTATTTCTTTGCGAGATAAAAAATGAAGCCGTTCAAGCAGTTTTTCCGGTATGTGGGGGCGTTAAGCTTAATAGGTTTGCTGGCTGCCTGTGCGCCGGCCCTGAAACAGCCAACCACTCAGGATGAAGCCACTTACAGCCGGGCAGGGCGGTTTGCCCTGAATGTCTGGGATAAAACCATTGATCGTAATAAAGATGCCGTTCAAGGCGGGTTTTTATGGCTTGATACCCGGCAAAGACTTGAGCTTGATTTAAGAAATCCGTTGGGATCCACGCTTGCCAGGGTATCGGTAACGCCAGACAGTGCCACCCTGGTTCACGCCGATGGCTCCCAGGTAACCGCTGAAAACCCTGATGCCCTGGTGGCCGAGGTGTTGGGGAGCGAGATTCCGGTTTCAGGTTTGCGTTATTGGCTCAAAGGCATTGTGGCACCCGCAAAGGTAGAGCTGGAACAACGCGATGCGCAGGGGCGTCTGGGGTCATTTACCCAGGCTGGCTGGAAAGTCACCCTGTCTGATTATGACCATAAAGGTCCCAGGAAGCTGGGCATGGTGCGCAATGAAACCTTTCAGACCATTACGGTCAGACTGGTGATTAATGAATAATCAAGAATAATGAAATATCTGTATGATGTGCCGGCGCCAGCCAAGCTGAATCTTTTTTTGCATGTTACCGGTCGCCGTGAAGACGGTTACCATTTGCTGCAGACGGTTTTTGTGTTTATAGACCTGGCAGACCAGTTGCAGTTTGAGTTGCGTAATGATGGCGTTATATGCCGGAAAACCAGTTTGCCTGGCATTGATCATGACAGTGACCTGATTGTGCGTGCCGCACGTGCTTTGCAAAAGGCAACAGGCACCGCCAAGGGTGCCACGATTCATGTGCAAAAAAACATTCCGGCCGGCGGTGGTCTTGGGGGCGGTTCCAGTGATGCGGCAAGTACCCTTGTTGCCCTTAACCGCTTATGGCAAACCGGATTAAATCGTGGGGAATTACAGCAGCTGGCTTTACCGTTAGGGGCAGATGTTCCGGTGTTTGTGTTTGGTCAAAATACGTTTGCCGAAGGCATTGGCGAGGCATTTACCGCCTGCAGGGTACCCGGGCAGGCTTATCTGGTTTTTCAGCCACGGCTGGGTATTCCAACCCCGGCCATTTTCACCGATCCTGCCCTATGTCGAAACACGCCATTGGTAACGGTTCAGGATGTACAGCAAAGCCTGTCTTTGCCAATACCTGAAGCCTCACTAATAAGCCAGCCTGCATTTTTTGGTCACAATGATCTGGAGGCAGTAGCTTGCCGCCAGCATCCCGGATTGCAGCAGTTGGTAGACTGGCTGGGTGTCAGGCAGGTAAAAGCACGCATGACCGGGTCGGGGGCCTGTTTTTTTGCGCCTTTCAAGTCTTATGAAGATGCCCTTCGGACCAAGCATGAGCTTGAGGCCGCGTTACCCGCATTTAACCAAAGAGCACTTGTGCCTGTTGAACGGATCATCGCTGCCCGGGGCCTGGACCGGCATCCTTTGCATGACTGGGTAAGAAATTAAGACAAAGTCACGAAAAGTTATTGGAATTAAATTTTAATAAGGGTAAACCCTAGTCATAATTATAATAAATTTTAATTTAATCAATAAGATAAGAATTTTTTTACATTATTTTCAAAGGGCTAAATTACAGGTATTCATATTGTTTTCAGTTTTATTTATATGTTGGGTCGAAAATTAGAATACGACAAATAAAAACTTCTCTGGCAATCTACCGCAAAATTGACAGGAGTGTTATATGTCGGATTTTGATCTGATTGTAAAAGGCCATATCGTATTGGCCCATAGCGAAATTGAAAATGGTTATGTTGCCATTAAAAACGGGAAAGTGGCTAAAGTGGGCGCCTGTGTGCAAGGCATGCCTTCAGCCAAGGCTATCGAAGATCATACGGGATGTCTGGTGTTTCCAGCCGCGATTGATTCACAGGTGCATAGCCGCAGCCAGAAAGGACAGGAAGATTTCATCTGGTCAACCAGGGCCGCAGCCGCGGGGGGCGTTGGCACCATTGTTGATATGCCGTATGATGCGGGGCGCCTTATCTGCAATGCAGAGCGCTTCAATCTGAAAAAGCAGGAAGCCCAGGATCAGGCCCGCGTAGACTTTGCCTTGTATGGCACAGTTCATCCCGATGAAGGTACTGACAAGATTCGTGAAATTGTACAGGCCGGCGCAATTGGTTTTAAATTCTCTACGTTTGGTACTGATCCCGAGCGTTTTCCCCGGATTCCCGCTTTTACCATGCATGATTGCTTTCAGGAAATCCAGCAGTTCGGCTTGGTTGCGGGTGTTCACAATGAAGACGATGAGGTCGTCAAGCATTTAATTGAAAAAACCAAGGCGTCTGGCCAGAGCAGCTATTTGGCACATACAGCCAGCCGTCCGGTTTATTCTGAAAATCTGGCTGTGTTACAAGTGTATGAGTTGGGTGCCGCTACCGGTTGCCGTGCCCATGTGGTGCATTGTTCCAATGGCCGTGGCTATGAAATTTGCGCCTCATACCAAAAACAGGGTTTTCAGTCCACGATTGAAGCCTGCCTGCATTATATGGTGCTTACCGAAGAGGATGATGTCAAGAACCTGGTTGGCCGGGCCAAGGTCAATCCGCCCATTCGTGGCCGTAAAGAACGTGAAGCATTGTGGCATCACCTTGTCGCCGGCAATTTAACCGTTGTCTCTACCGATCATGTCAGTTGGTCACTGGACCGCAAAAACAGCGCCAATATGTTTGAAAATGCATCGGGTGCAACCGGCCTTGAGCTGTTATTGCCCCTGATGGTTTCCGAGGCAAGCCGTCGCGGTATTTCCTTAAGCAAAATCGCTCAGGTACTTGCTTACAACGTGGCTCGTCTGTTCAGTATAGATGATACAAAAGGCGCGCTGGAATTGGGCAAGGATGCCGATCTGGCCATTCTGAAACCGGAACCTTATGTTTATCACGCCAACGCCAGTGGACATAATTTTTCTGACTGGAGTCCTTATGACGGCCGCCAAATTGATTTCAAGGTAGTCAAGACCATGGTGCGTGGCAACTGGGTTTTTGATGGGGAAAATGTGTTGGCTGAACCAGGTTCGGGTAAGTTCGTGCGCCCGTGTTTGCTGGGTCAGGGGGGGCAGAAATGAAGGCAAATGAAAGTCGTTATTGGGATATGCTGATGGAGCTCGGTACCATTACAGACCCTGGCCAGCCTTATACCCGCCGCTCATTCAGTGAGCGTTTTCTTGAGGGCCGGCAGTGGCTGACAGAAAAAATGCAGGCGCTGGGCTTGCGTGTCCATATTGACGCGGCCGGCAATTTGATTGGCCGCCGGGAAGGAACGGACCCAACCCTGGGAACCATTGCCATTGGTTCGCACAGCGATACCGTGCCCGGAGGCGGCCGTTTTGATGGCGTCGCGGGTGTTGTTGCAGGTCTTGAGTGCGTGGCGTCCTGGAATGAACGCGATATCCAATTGCGTCACCCTGTTGAAATTATTGATTTTCTGGCTGAAGAGCCGAGTGAGTGGGGGAACTCCTGTACGGGAAGCCGTGGTGTTTCAGGGTTTCTGGATGACGGGCTGTTGAATACGCCTCATCCAAAAACCGGAGAAACACTGGCACAGGCCATCAGGCGTATTGGTGGTGATCCTGATCATTTGTCGGTTCGCAAAGATATCGCCGCCTGTTTTGAAATTCATATCGAGCAGGGCAGTGTTCTTGAGCATGAGTCCCTGGATATTGGTGTGGTGAATGCGATTGTTGGGATTGTCAGGGTAAAACTGGTCTTTAAGGGACAGTCTGCCCATGCGGGCACGACGCCCATGCATATCCGCCGGGACGCACTGGCCGCTGCCGCACAAACGACCTGTGAAATACGTCGTCAAGTGCAGCGTATGGCTGAGGATGGCAGCGGGCACTATGTTGTGGCAACTTGCGGGCAATTCAATGTGCGGCCAAATGCCAGTAACGTAGTGCCGGGCCTGGCAGAAATAACTATTGAAATGCGCTCTGATCATCGCCCTTGCATGGAACGCATGTATACGCTTTTGCATGAAATTGCCCGGCAGGCCGCCCGTGACATGCGGGTTGAATTGGAGCAGTTTGAAATGCTGACCGATACTCACCCTGTTCTGTGTGATGCCGTGTTAATGACTCATATTGAAGAGGCGGCAAAGTCTTTGGAATTGCCATATCGGGTTATGCCAAGCGGTGCAGGGCACGATGCGGCATTTATGTCTTATGTGGCGCCTTCGGCGATGATTTTTGTGCCCAGTAAAGAGGGTAAAAGCCATTGTGCAGAGGAATGGACCTCGGAAAAAGAAATGGCCCAAGGGGTAAGTGTGCTTATTGAGGCAGTAGAGCGGTTTGACGTTAACCATTTGGCACAAATCAGTGATTCATTAAGTTATTGATTTATTAATATAAACAATTAAACAGATTGTCCTTTTTGTATAAAAAGGACACTTTATCTGTGCGATGTGCATTAGGTTCAGGGAGAACTTTAGATGAATGCAAACGTAAAAAATCAGGGTTTGGAAACCACCCTTGACTTTTCGGATAACGCCGTTGAGGTTAAAAAAAACAGTAAGGCTGGGAGGGCGGTAGCCGCGGCTTCAATCGGTAATGCGCTGGAATGGTATGACTTCAGTGTATTTGCTTTCTTTGCCAGTTATATTGGGCATAGTTTCTTTGTGGAAGGTGATGAGGTTTCAGCCTTGTTAAAAACTTTCCTGCTGTTTGCAGTTGGTTTTATTGCCCGCCCCATTGGTGCGCTTTTTTTGGGTTCGTATGGTGACCGCGTGGGGCGTAAAGCAGCCCTTACCTTAACTATTGGCATTATGGCGGCCGGTACGTTTATTATTGCCGTAGCGCCACCCGTTTGGGTTATTGGTGTGGGCGCGCCCATCCTGCTCTTGATTGGACGTTTGTTGCAGGGCTTTTCTGCCGGTGGTGAAATTGGTGGAGCAACCGCTTTTCTGGTTGAAAGCGCCCCGCCAGAGAAAAAAGCCAGCTATGCGGCATGGTTGCAGGCCAGTATGGGCATTTCCAATATTCTGGCAGCGTTTGTCGGAATGATGATCACGACCTTTTTTACTGATGATCAAATAACCGGATGGGCGTGGCGATTGCCATTCCTGGTTGGTTTGTTGATTATTCCCGTTGGTTATTATATTCGATATACCCTTGATGAAACTGCCGAGTTCGAGGCAGAAAAGAAGAGTATGGATTTGACGAAAAAACAGCCGCTTTTTGATGTTATCAAGTTGTATCCTCAGCACATGATTGTAGGTATTCTTTTCTCTATTTTGTGGACCGTCTGTGTTTATGTGCTGGTTATTTATATGCCAACCTATTATGCAGCAGCCAATATCGGCCTGGGGTTTTCGCGAAATGATGCCTTTACCGCTTCCCTGATTGGCAATATCTTCATGATTATCGGATGTCTTTTCTCAGGAAAAATGGCAGATCGTTTTGGTGCGCCAACCGTACTTAAACTCAGTTGTCTTGTTCTTGCGGTGGTTTCATATCCATTGTTGACATGGCTTCATGGCAGCCCTGAGTTTGGCAATCTGGTTGTGGTGCATATTATTCTGTGTTTTTCTGTGGCGCTGTTTTCAGGCGTGGCACCTTCTGCCCTGGCAGGGTTGTTTCCAACGCAGGTGCGCTCTTCAGGAATGGCGGTTTCTTATAATATTGCGGCTATTTTCTTTGCCGGCTTCACCCCGGCATTAATGACCTGGGCAACCACGATTGATATCATGGCGCCAAGTTATTACATGGCAGTGGCCGCCTTCATTGGTTATCTGGCAACAGTCTGGATGTACAAACTGGTTAAATAGTTCATAATCACGCTCATGGGCGTAAAAAACATTCGCTTCCTGCGGGGCGTTGATTTTCGGGCTATGACGCAGTTTTGCCATTTGTGCCAAACCCAACAGTTGGCCAAATCGGCAGAACAGCTTCAGATTGCCCGATCCGGTTTAAGTGAAACCGTCCGCTTTCTTGAGAATCAATTCAAGCTTAAGTTATTCAGGCGGGCGAATAAAAAATTCCTGCCAACCGAAACGGCCCTGGTGTTAAGTAACGGGTTTCAACAACTGGGCCTGCTTGAGTCTTTTGCCAGACGCAATGCCAATACGCCTCACCATGAGTTGTCATGGATAAAAATAAGATTTCCTGTTCATTTCTATTGTGGTCATTTAAGTGGGGCGTTTTTTCAATCTCTTTACCAGTGTGCTGAAGAATTTCCCAAAACCTTATTCTGGCCCGAGTTTACCAATAGCTATTTTGAAGGTGGATTGACGACAGAGGGGTGGGAGCCTGAGTGGTATAAAATATCCCAATCCGATATTGTTATTAGCGGGCAGTCGGGTCATCTTCTCCGTAACGGTTTTCAGCAAACGGGGCGATGGGTCATCTTGCATGCACAAGGTGTGCCGTTGGGCCAGGCCTCTGGTGTGCAGGAAATTCGTCAGCATAAATTGATATTACCCAGAATGCCTTGGTCCATACTGCAGCAGGCCACTAATATTTGTGCCGAGAATGACTTTTCATTTGAATACGATGAAAAGGATTATATTCAACTGTTGTCTGCACCACCGGGTAATCATAAAGTCGTCTTGCTCAATGAGATTTTTCTGGATCCAATGTTTGACAGCCATTGGAAAATAACCCCTTTGTCGTGTGAGGAAAGGGCGGTTATGCAGATTGTTCATTATGATGAGCATCCTGTTTTACGTTATTTTGAGCAGGTTTTCAGCCAGAGCCTTAATCGGGTTGAAGGGGATAGGCATGATTTTCAACCCGGCACAAGCCTAAGGCAATGGCATTACTTTGACCGGGTGCTGGCAACCGGCTCAATGAGACAGGCGGCCCATGAGTTGTTTCTGGCTCAACCCGCGGTCAGTACGCAAATCCGTAACTTTGAACAGACGCTGGAGACTGTTGCAATAAATCGTAAAAAAGGCAGTCGTTCAATGGATGTAACCTCAAGCGGGCTGTTTTTGGCGGATATGGCCAAAGGCATGCAAGAGACGCTTGATCACCTGGAGACTTATGTTTCCAGCCAGCAATTACAACAGTACAGGCATTTGACACTGGGTGTCCTGCCAAGTGTGGACGTGCATAGCAAGCTCAGTGAGCTGATTGTGAATCAGGTCGCGAAGTGGCAACAATACTATCCTGATGTCCGACTGGAAATTATCGAAGACAAGCAAAATGTGCTGACTGCCTTGTTGCGCAGCCAGCATATTCATTTGGCTTTTATAGAAACAAAAGTGCCCTGGCTTATCCAGGATTCGGTATCGGTTCCCGAGGAGATGGGTGTTGTTATCTCCCCCGCTTTATTGCAGGCCATTGATGCAGGTAAAAAAAAGAAGTTGGGCTGGCCTGATATCAAGCATTATCCCCTGGTGTTGCCAAGGCGCGGGTCTGGTCTGCGAACGTTGATAGATCAGCATTGCTTTGAGCAGGGAATTGTATTGCAGGCCGAGGTTGAGTCGGACAGCCTGAATATTAATCAACGCTGGATTGTAGAGGGCAAATACGCCACAATCCTGCCGCAATCGGCTGCGGATAGCCTGATTCAGGCAGGGCAGGCGGTGTTTTTGCCATTGCATCCCTCACTTAAACGTATTTTACGCTTGTCGTACCTGAAGAACCGTCCGTTAAATGATGTGGAAAAAAACCTGATTGATTTTTTGCGCTTTCGAATCGAGGCATATTCGGATTTAAATTAAATTCCCAATGAAAAAAACAATGTCAAACGGGCAGGAAAAAGTTTTTGTCGTGTATTTGATACAAAAACAACAAATTCATTAAAAAAGTAGGGAAAGGGGTTCACAAGTTAAGAAAAACAGATATAATTTCATCTTTCAGTTAACAAGCAATCTTTCACAAGCTTTCTTGGTTAACAGTACATGAAATTTTGGGGCGTCGCCAAGCTGGTTAAGGCACTGGATTTTGATTCCAGCATGCGAAGGTTCGAATCCTTCCGCCCCAGCCAAAATCTCGTTAAGTACATCATCGGAGCCGTCGGGCCTGGCCTATAAGTTGGGTTAAGGTTTCGCGGTTTTTTTTATTTCATCTCTCAAAAAAATCCTCTCTATCATGACTAACAACAACTTCATGATTTTCACTGGTACGGCGAACCCGCGTTTGGCTGTCAATGTAGTGAATCATCTTGACATGTCTCTTGGAAAAATGACTGTCGGACGTTTCTCAGACGGGGAGGTGATGGTTGAAATTCTCGAGCACGTCCGTGGCCGTGATGTATTTGTCTTGCAGCCTACCTGCGCGCCCACCAATGATAACCTGATGGAAATCATGACCATGGTTGATGCCTTGCGTCGTGCTTCAGCCGGTAGCATCACTGCCGCCATTCCTTATTTTGGCTATGCGCGCCAGGATCGTCGTCCGCGTTCCGCCCGGGTTGCCATTTCGGCCAAAGTGGTTGCCAATATGTTGCAAGGTGTTGGTGTTGATCGTATCCTTACCATGGATTTGCACGCCGACCAGATTCAGGGTTTTTTTGATATTCCCGTCGATAACATCTACGCAGCACCGGTTTTGCTGGCTGATATCGATCAGCGTAACCTGAGCAATCTGGTCGTGGTGTCTCCTGACATTGGTGGTGTTGTCCGTGCCCGTGCCCTGGCTAAACAGCTAGAGGCTGATCTGGCCATTATTGATAAACGTCGCCCACGTGCCAATGTTTCTGAAGTCATGAACATTATCGGCGAGGTGGATGGCCGTACCTGTATCATTATGGATGATATGGTTGATACCGCCGGCACCTTGTGCAAGGCTGCCGCCGCCCTTAAAGAGCGCGGGGCCGGTGCTGTTTATGCGTACTGTACCCATCCGGTACTGTCAGGCAGTGCCATAGAACGCATTACCGAATCCGAGCTGGATGAGCTGGTTGTTACCGATACCATTCCTTTAAGCGAACAGGCGGAAGGTTGCGCAAAAATCCGCCAGCTTTCAACAGCTGCCTTGCTGGGTGAAACCATTTTGCGTATTGCTCACGCCGAGTCGGTCAGTTCCCTGTTTGTAGACTGATTTTTTTACCCGGTGCTGGTCGCGGCGCCGGGCTTCGTGATTAAACCGGTTACGGTTTGATTTTTTTATCTACACGTATATCTTAATACGTTTGTTTGGAGTACTCCATGAAATTCACAGCCACATCGCGTAGTGTACAGGGATCGAGTGCGAGCCGCCGCCTGCGCCGCGCAGGCCGCGTGCCAGCCATCGTTTACGGTGGTAAGGGTGACGCCCTAAGTATTGAACTTGATCACAACGAAATCTTCCACGCTTTGCGTAAAGAAGAATTCCACGCTTCAGTTCTTGACATGGAACTGGATGGTAAAGTACAGAATGTACTGCTGCGTGCCGTTCAATGGCATGCCTATAAACCCCAGGTTATGCACGTTGACTTCCAGCGTGTTAGCGCTGACCAGGCCATCACGACCAAAGTGCCTTTGCACTTTATCAATGAAGACGTGTCTCCTGCCGTTAAGTTGCAAGGTGCACAAATTACCACCATCGCCAATGAAGTAGAGATTACTTGTCTGCCTAAAGATTTGCCACAGTTTATCGAAGTGGATTTGGCGGGTATTGAGGCGGGCAGTGTATTCCACCTGAGCCAGTTGACAGCACCTGCCGGTGTGCAGTTTGTTGTGACCGGTGATGATCCTGTATTGGCTGCTGCTTCTGCAGGCGTGTCAGGTGAAGGCGCTGAAAATGGCGAGTCTGCCGAGTAAGTCGTAACACTACGTTCGAAATGAACAGGCAAGGTTTTATTTTGTCTGTGATGTTTTGTTCATGAATAGCCCCCGTAATGCTTTTTGCTGTTCGGGGGCTATTGCTTTATAGGGTCGCTAATCATGTCTTTATCCATTCGCCTGATTGTTGGCCTTGGCAATCCGGGCAGTCAATATGAAGCTACACGGCATAATGCCGGGTTTTGGCTGGCCGATCATATCGCCGATGACCTGAATGCCACATTCAACCCGGAACCCGCTTTTTTTGGGCAGGTTGCCAAGGCAAAATATCAGGGAAACAATATTTTTCTGTTGAAGCCATCTACATACATGAACCGTTCGGGGCAAGCTGTGGGTGCGTTGGCGCGGTTTTACAAGATAACTCCGGAAGAGATCCTGGTGTTGCACGATGAGCTTGATTTGCCGCCCGGGCAAGTGAAGCTTAAAAAAGGTGGCGGTCATGCAGGCCATAATGGTTTGCGGGATATTCAGTCAGCAATGGGTAGTCCCGATTTCTGGCGTCTGCGTTTGGGAATAGGGCATCCTCGTACAATGGGACTGGCGCAAAATGTGGCCGATTACGTGTTGCATATGCCTCGTAAAGAGGACATGCCTCTCATTGATGATGAAATCCGTCGTTCTCGTGTTATTGTTCCCTTGCTGCTGCAAGGAGAATTCTCAAAAGCCTCCAGTTCCTTGCAGGAATCAAAAGGAATTGCCTAACAATGAATTCACCAAGTTTTCGACAGGAGTTTGCCGAATTTTTTCGCTATATAAGGCGTCCGGCATTGTCTCCGCGCAAGCCATCCCGGGGTGGTGGCAATGGCTGGTGGAAAGACTGGGCTCCCGCCACTTCTTTGGGTCGGATGCTGCAATGGGCAGGGTGTTTGTGGGTTATCAATATCTTTGTTTTTGCCCCCATTGCCCTGCTGGTGGCCAATAAAACCGGTGCCGCCCATCGTATCGACATCAATAATATTCCATTTTTAACGGCGGTGCTGTGGGCGCCCGTGGCTGAAGAGCTATTGTTTCGCTATTCTTTGCGCAGACCGCAATTAAGCTTCTGGCTGATTCCGTTAATGGCATGGGTAGTCATAACGGGACCGGAGCTTCATAGTATAGTATTACTATTGCTGGTGCTGATGCTGATCGTGATGCTGGATGTTTGGCGGCTTACCACGAATGAACATGCTTTAAAATGGCGTTGGCGTGTGCATTACCGGAAATTTTTCCCCCTGGTTTTTCATGGTTCGGTGCTGGTGTTTGCCGGTCTGCATTTGTGGAATTTCAGGTTTGGCGAAATAAATTGGTGGCTGCTGCCATTACTGGTATTGCCACAATGGTTTACGGGCATGGTGCTTGGCTGGATGCGGGTGCGTGATGGAATAAGCACGTCTATATTCCTGCACATGATTTTCAATTCCGGCCCTATCTTGCTGGTTTGGTTTTTATTGCAGTTCAGTCCTGAACTGGCCACAACTTGAGAGTGAATATGAAAAGTGCAAAATTGGTTTCCTCAGCCTTGCTTCTGGCTGTGCTGCTGGCAGGCTGTTCCGGTTACCGTCCTATCGTAGACGGGCAAGGCCGGGATATGTCAAATTATGAATATGATCTTCGTGACTGTCAAAATTACGCCCGCCAGGTAGATGGTGCTGGCCGTACGGGTGGTGGGGCCCTGGCGGGTGCGGCCTTTGGTGCAGTGCTGGGTCTGGTGGGTGGTGGCAATAGCACGGGTATCGCCCAGGCAGCGGGTGTTGGTGCGGTCACAGGCGCTGCGGCAGGGGGTGTTTCAACGGCGGCTTCGCAAAAACAGATTATCCGCAACTGTATGGTTGGTCGTGGCTATCGCGTATTGGATTAACCTGTTTATTCTTCAGGAAAACGGGCCAACTCCCTGAATCTGTACCTCCCTCAGGGGTACAATAACGGGTTTCGTGCTTTGATTTATTAAGGATTTTCAATGGCTCTTCAATGTGGCATCGTTGGTTTACCCAACGTAGGCAAATCAACTTTGTTTAATGCGTTAACGAAAGCGGGAATTGCCGCCGAGAACTACCCGTTTTGTACTATCGAGCCCAATGTAGGTATTGTGGAAGTGCCCGATGCACGGCTTGATGATCTTGCCATTATCGTCAAGCCCGAGCGCGTCCTGCCGGCCACTGTCGAGTTTGTTGATATTGCCGGCCTGGTTGCGGGCGCCTCAAAGGGTGAGGGCCTGGGTAACCAGTTTCTGGCCAATATTCGTGAAACCGATGCCATTGTGCATGTGGTGCGCTGTTTTGAAGATGAAAATGTGGTGCACGTGGCAGGCAAGGTAGATCCCATTTCAGACATAGAAGTTATTAATACAGAACTGGCCCTGGCGGACTTGTCTTCAGCAGAAAAAGCACTGCAAAAAGCACAGAAAACCGCACGTGCTGGCGATAAAGAAGCGCAAAAACTGTGTACGGTACTGGAAAAAATCATTCCAGTCCTTAACGAGGCTCGCCCTATCCGTTCACTGGATCTTGATGAGGAAGAACAGGCCCTGATCAAATCCTATTGCTTCATTACCGCCAAACGTGCCATGTATGTGGCCAACGTAAAAGAAAACGGTTTTGAAAACAATCCTCACCTGGCTGCCGTGCAGGAATATGCCAAGGCCGAAAATGCGCCCGTGGTAGCGGTATGTGCGGCTATTGAAGCCGAGATTGCCGATTTGGATGACGAGGACAAAGAAGTATTCCTGGCAGACATGGGCATGGAAGAGCCAGGCCTGAATCGTGTGATTCGCGCTGCTTATAACCTGTTGGGTTTGCAAACTTACTTTACCGCCGGTGTCAAAGAAGTTCGTGCCTGGACAATCCGGGTAGGTGATACGGCTCCTAAAGCGGCAGGTGTTATCCACACCGATTTTGAACGAGGTTTCATTCGGGCACAAACCATTGCATTTGATGATTTTGTCAAGTTCAAGGGTGAGCAGGGTGCCAAAGAAGCCGGGAAAATGCGTGCTGAAGGCAAGGAGTATGTGGTCAAGGATGGCGATGTACTGAACTTCCTGTTCAACGTGTGATCTAATTCCCCTACCAGATAAGTAAAACTTGGGGTAGTATTAAAGACTTGGGTATGCATTGGCGCATGTTGCGCCAATGACGGTCTTTAAAATAGAGTGAGTGAAAAAATCGGTCATGAAAAAATGGCTTAAGCGCGTGTTGGTGAGTCTGGTTGTGCTTCTGCTAGTCACCTTTGTGGGTGGTGCGGTCTTTTTGCTTACTTTTGACCCAAATGCCTATAAATATAAACTGGAAGAAATAGTCAGGTCCAATTACGACCGTGATCTTCAAATAAACGGCGATATCGAATTATCACTGTTTCCCCGCATAGGCCTGGCGGTCAATCAACTTTCTTTGTCCGAGCCAGGTAGTGATGATGTTTTTGTCTCTATTAATAGTGCCCGTTTTGCGGTGGCTATCTGGCCGCTTATTTCCAATCGTTTTGTGGTTGACCATGTTGCGGTAAGTGGTTTCAAGGCCTGGGTGGTCCGTAATGAAGCAGGCGAGCTGAACTTTGAAGACCTGTTCGAACAAAAGGTAGTGGTTGATAAGCTTGAAAATCAGGTTGATGGCAATACCGTGTTGCCGCAGCCCCACAACACTGATTTCAAAATTGATATTGCCGGGCTTGAACTTCAGAATGGTGAGGTTTATTTCAAGGATATCGGCAATCAGCTGGACATGCGTCTGCAAAATATGTCAATTAATACGGGCAGGGTTACCTTTGACCAACCTTTTGATATCACCCTGGCGGCACAGCTGGAGGGCGCTCATCCCCGGGTAAACGCACAACTTAACGTTCAGGGTTTGCTTAAACTGGATCCGGTAACCAAACTTTATAATGCCCAGAAACTGGAAGTTGCCTTAAAAGGCAGGCTTGGCGATATTGAAGCCAGCAGTGCAACACTTAAAGGCAGTTTCAACATAGACAGTTTTGCCCATGCGATTACCGGCTCTGGCATGGAGTTGGTGCTTGCCGGTAATGGTGTTGAAGGTTCATCACTTAAAAAAATTGATGTGAATGTGACTGCGCCCAAGCTGAATTTCGACTCTTCCGCACCTTTGCTGCAGCTTGAGAATTTTTCAGTCAAGGGCAATGCACAACATGCCAATGATCAGTCTTATGAGTGGTCTTTTGAATCACCGGCGCTGGATATTTCCTCTACCGTGGCCGGTGGCAAGCCACTCATTGGTTTTCTCCGGATGAAGGGGCGCGAACAGGTTGGGGTCAATTTATCGCTCAAGGGTATCAGTGGTTCAGCCGATAACCTGAAAGTGGCGGAAGTCAAAATTGATGGTAAGTATGCGCAGCCCAACAATCGTGTGATTGGCCTGAATATTGCTTCTCCGGCACAGATGAATTTAATCGACAGGATAGTAATGCTTTCCGCGATTAGTGGTAATGCCAGCTTCAAGGATCAAGGCCTTGAAGAGCAGCTGGTTCCCCTGATTGGCAGCATCAATGCCGATTTCCAGAAAAGCCGGGCCAGTTTCAAGCTGGATGCGGTGGTTAATGCCGGTAAATTTAATCTGGATGGTGAGCTGCATAATTTTTCCAGACCGAATGTGAATTTTGATTTAAGTGCCGATTCCATCAATCTTGATCAGATTCTGGGTCCGGCCGCAGCGGCTCCCAAGACAGAAAAAAACAATGTTGAAGCCGGAAAAACCGAAAAACCTGTTGCTTCCCCAGAATCAGCCCCGGGACAAAATGAAAAAACCGCAACAGCCCAAACAGCTGAAACCGGTGCAGGAAAACAGCCGCAGCAAGCCTCTGCTGGCAGCCTGAAGCGAGAATTGCTTCAGGCATTGCGTGGCATGGGAACGATTAATCTGAAACAAATGCGTTATCAGGATATTGTTTTCAATGATGTGCAGGCTGTTTTCCGTTTTGATCGCGATAATCTTGAGATGACTTCGTTCAAATCCTGGGTTTTTGATGGGCAAGTCCGTGCAGATGCAAAGCTTGATTTGGCCAGTGAAGATATTAAAACCGGGATAGAGCTGGAAGCCATAGACTTGTCCCAAATGCAGCAGGCGTTCAATTGGACTCCCTGGGTAAGTGGGCGCGCCTTTATCAGGCTACAGCTTGAAAGCAAGGGAGACAATGAAAAAACAATCCTGGATAATATCAAGGGACAGGCTCAGATCAAGGCCGAAAACGGTTTTGTTAAGGGGTTTGATATCAATCAGCTGGCACAGGATCCCTTGACATATCTGGATCTTGAGACGCCAACGTATCCATTTACTCTTGATCTTAACGCCTCCAGTCCTTATTCCCTGATTTCTGCGGATGCGCAAGTTGATAAAGGCGTAGCGCAGCTATCTTCTTTGTTGTTTGAAAGCGAGAAGTTTGCGGTTCAGGGCAGCCCGAATGAAATGTTTTTCAATTGGAACAAAGGGGATTTCACGTTTCCAGTTACCTTGAAAACACGTCAGCCGGTTAAAATCAGTCAAGACAATATTACACTTTCGGTCAAGGAAATAAACATACCAGCCATCATTTCAAGAACCGGTCAGTCGTTAACCGTTACCCTGCAATGGGATAAGCTTAAAAACTCGCCGCTGGGCAAGTTGCTGGAAAAGAAAAAAGAACAGGCAGCCAAAGAGCAGGCAGCCAAAGAGCAGGCTGAAAAAGAACGGTCCGTCACAGAGCAGAAGGATGAGCCTGTCTCGGGCACAGCCGACGCAAGTGAAGTGGCTTCCCCGGCTGTGCCTGATGAGTCGCTGGCTCCAGCTGCACCAGCAAGTCCTGCAACTGTTCCATCTGCAGAAACCGGGACGGTGGCCCCGGTTGAAACCACGCCATAACGGTTTCTTTTTGTTTTATTAATTATTTTTCCTTGGCTTTATGATGAGTGAAACAACAAAATTCACCCCGGTTTTTGCGTGTATGGCTGTTAGTGATGCCGTTCAGTCAGCGTACCAGAATCGCTGGTTTCTGATTGATGAAAATGCTCAGGTTTTAGAAGATACGGATGGAAAAACAGCAGAACTGTCATTGTCCATTCGGTTTGCTTATCTGGTTTTCAGGGCGCCGGGCATGTTGCGGCTGGATATCCCCATAGAGGTCCTGGAAGATGATGAGGAAGCGTTTGAGCCAATTACCCTTGATGGGCAATCACTGCGGGCAGTCAATGAGGGAGAGCTGGCCTCAGCCTGGTTTTCAAATTATTACGGTAAAACCGTGCATTTAATGAAATTGCATCCGGAAGATCACCAGGCTTTGCGGTTGGCCAAAAAGAATACTTAAGCGTTGGATGCGTTTCCAGCGCTTTTGAGTGCATTTCGTACTGGAAGAGTGTTGTTTAGGCCGTGAGCCTTTTGTATTTTTCCATTAACTGATCGGCATCTTCTTTCCATTGCGGGTCAGGCTCAATGCAGTCTACCGGGCAAACCTGCATGCATTGGGGTGTATCATGATGACCAACGCATTCGGTGCATTTTTCCGGATCAATGATGTAATATTCTTCACCCATGGTGATGGCATCGTTAGGGCACTGCGGTTCACAGACATCACAGTTAATACATTCTTCAGTAATTAATAAAGCCATGATATTGAATTGCCTGTTAAGTGTTTACCCTGACATTATATTCCATTCAAAAGAAAATGGCCTGAATCTGTATTAATACAAAAAAACAGGCCAGGATGCTTGTGTTTGAAACAAGGTGTTTTGAAATTAACGAAATGGCTTATTCAGACTGTGCAGCCTTGGCTTCTTTCCTGGCCTTGGCTTTTTCTTGTAACCAGCGCTCTACGGACGGGAAAACAAATTTGCTTACATCGCCACCCAGCAATGCAATTTCACGCACAAAAGTACCTGAAATGAACTGGTATTGGTCTGAAGGAGTCATGAACAGGGTTTCGACATCGGGCAGCAGGTGGCGGTTCATGCCAGCCATCTGGAATTCGTATTCGAAGTCGGACACGGCACGCAGGCCACGGATAATGACACGTGCTTCTTCCTGGCGGGCAAAGTCTTTAAGCAGGCCATCGAAAGTTTTAACCGTCACATTATTGTAGTGACCCAACACTTCGTTGGCGATTTCCAGCCTTTCTTCGAGTGTAAACAAAGGATTTTTACCCGCGCTTGAGGCAACACCAATAACAACTTTGTCAAACAGGCCTGCTGCACGACGAACCAAATCTTCATGGCCTCTGGTGAGTGGGTCAAAGGTACCTGGATATACGGCAGTGATCATGGCAAATATCTTTTGAAAAAAAAGGGATTATAAGGTAATTTACTACACTTCATTATATTGGTGTAGCTGAAAAAACACGGCACCGGCCTTTCCTTCCTTCATTAATTTGAAAGAGGGGCTTAAGAGGATTTTTTTTTCGGATTCCGTATAGACTAATGAGCCAGGTTTCAAAATTTGGGGCAGATAAGGCAAAACTTCCTGGATTAAATCCTTTTGAAATGGAGGATCCAGAAATGCCAGATCAAAGCGGCTGGCATCCATGCGTTTTAGAACCAGCATCGCGTCGCCACTGTTAATACGTACTTGCTGTAAATTGAGTTTGTCGCGAATTTGCCTCAGGTTGAGCATGGCTTGCCGGTTTTGTTCAACCATTTGCACATGTTCCGCGCCACGCGAAGCGGCCTCAAAGCCCAGGGCACCTGTGCCCGCAAACAGGTCCAGAACCGATTTATTGCTGTAGTCACCGTCCCATAAGTGGTTAATCCAGTTGAAAACAGTTTCCCTGACACGGTCAGGTGTGGGGCGTAGCCCCGGAACATCGGCCACCGGAATGGCCGTACGCTTGAACTGGCCTCCGATAATACGGATTTTATGCGGTGACCCGCTGGTTTTTTTATGAATTGTGCTCATGATTTTTTGTCTTGCTGCATTAAACCACTATTATCGGAAATGGTGGCGTTGACCGCCTTGTTTATCTGTATTTGTACAGGACCGAATCGTTTCTGCAAAATAATGGTGACTTTCTGCTATTTGCGATGGATAAGATTATAAGCGCAAGCAGAAAAGCAAAAATAAAAAACAGGGCTGTTAAAATACTTCTTCAAAATCAAATTTTTAATACATCGAATTTCATATGTTCAGTTTCTTCAGGAAAAAAAAGCAACCCGAGCCGCAAGTCCATAAAGACCAGGATAGTCTTATTGAACAAGCGGCAACCGGTGATATTCCCGCCAAAGATCAGGTTTCTGTTGCAGAGGCTGTTCAGACCGGGCAAGGGTTGCCCGAACAAACACAGCCACTTGAGCAAGTGACTGATCTGTCTGGCAAGCGCTATGACGATATGGTTTCTGGTGCGGATATAGAGCGTACGCAAATGCCAGAGCCGTCGGTTGGCGAACCGCTTATTGAACACTCCAACCCACCACTGGCACCAGAAAAGGTTGCCGTTACAGAACCGGCGGTATCCTCTTTGCCAGAGCCAGAGCCAGAGCCAGAGCCAGAGCCAGAGCCAGAGCCAGAGCCAGAGCCAGAGGCCGCACCTGCCCCGGTACCTGAAAAGAAATCATGGCTTTCGCGTCTTAAACAGGGCCTGTCCAGAACCGGATCCAGCATCAGTTCCATTTTTGTGGGCGTCAAGGTTGATGAAAACCTGTTTGAAGAGCTTGAAACGGCACTGATCATGGCTGATTCAGGGATGGAGGCCACGGAATCACTGCTTAAATCACTGCGCGCGAAGGTCAGGAAAGAGCGGATTGACGATGCCGGAAAAGTAAAAGCAGCATTGAAGGAATTGTTGACCGAGCATCTCAAACCGCTAGAGAAAGATTTTAATCTGAAGCGCTCATCCCCTTTGGTGGTTATGATTGCAGGCGTGAATGGTGCCGGTAAAACCACGTCTATTGGCAAGCTGGCCCATCATTTTCAGGCCCAGGGCGCCAGTGTCTTGCTGGCTGCAGGCGATACCTTCAGGGCAGCTGCCCGTGAGCAATTGATTGAATGGGGTTCGCGTAACAACGTTGCCGTTATCGCCCAAGAGGGCGGTGATCCTGCTGCCGTTGCGTTTGATGCCGTCAATGCAGGCAAGGCGCGTAATGCGTCGGTGGTCATGGTTGATACGGCCGGGCGTTTGCCAACCCAGCTTCACTTAATGGAAGAGTTGAAGAAAATCAGGCGTGTTATTGGCAAGGCGGACCCTTCCGCACCGCATGAAGTGTTGCTGGTGGTAGATGGCAATACGGGCCAGAACGCAATTTCCCAAATCAAGGCCTTTGATGCTGCCTTGGATTTAACCGGTCTTATCGTGACTAAACTGGATGGCACGGCTAAAGGTGGTACGCTGGCAGCTGTTGCCGCTGGCAGTCATGGTGTGCGCCCCATTCCGGTTTATTGGATTGGCGTGGGCGAATCCTTGCATGATCTGCAGCCATTTGTTGCCGCGGAATTTGCCGGCGCATTGCTGGGAGATGACTAAGCCGTTGCTGTATTGCCATTGGGATTAAATGAAAACCACCCTCCTGAACCTTTGATGCTTGCTTGCATTGGGTTCATCAGGGTGGTTTTTTGATTGTGCAGACCTATTCAAGAGCAAGGTCTGCTGTTTAAGTGTTTACGAACCCTTGTTGGAAAGGGGGCGTAAAACGGTTTATTGTTTAAAACTTGATGCGTCTTGGCAGTTCTTTAAGCACGTCATCAGCGTGTTTTTTACATATTTCCAGATTGGCTGATAACCAGCCCACCGCAAACCAGGTTTCAGGGTAAGCATCGGTGTACTGACTGTAAAACGTATGGGCGGTTGAATAGTCGTTGAGCGTACCAAACGTTTCCTGTGCCGCGGCCAGTCGCTTCACATAAAAGCCCAGGTTGCTGCCGGTATGAAGTGCTTCATAGACATTAAGGCCGTAACGCATCCGCTTGATTTTCTTGCGCAGGTCATGATAGGCCTCAATATCGTTTTTATCCTCGGTTTTCCAGTGATTGACGATTTCCCTGTTCCATTTGTTAAGCCGCGTTTCCAATTGCTTGCGTAGCGTTATCTTTGGCTGTGTAGAGGGAATAAGAGGGATAATCAACAGGGGAGGTTGGCTGTTTGCCGCTTTTGCCTCGGGTGATTTTTCCGTCACTTTGCCTTCGGGGGTGATTTCCTGGTGCTGAATGCCTTTGTCTGTCTCATTTGCTTCGGCCATTACATCCATCTCGTCCTGAGCTTCTGTTGCCTCTTTCTTGTCATCTGTTTCGGGGACTGGATCAATGGCCGGGGTCAGTACGGTCCATTTCAGCAATTTAACCAGCCATGACTGGAAGGCAACGCTTTGTGCGATTTCCTGCGCGGTGCTCACACTTTCCTGATGTTCAAACTGGATATGGGGCATGCCGGCCTCTTCCAGCTTGGGCACAATGGTTTCCAGCATAACGTCAAGGTCACGGGTGGCACCAAAATGGCCAAGGTGCACTTTCAATTCTGCCTGCAGTTCGGGTTCTGGCAGGTAGGCAATCTTGCCAAACAGCTTCCAGTTGCTGGCCAGGCGTCGCATACCAATGCGTAGTTGGTGCACATGTTCTGGCTGGCCAACGGAAACCACACCCAGGGTATCCATTTCAGCCAGGGGGCCAGCGTTGAAGCAGATTTGTTCAAGGCATTCATTGGTGGTGGCAATGAGTGCCTGGGTTGCGTTCTGGTTTTTATTTATTTGATAGGGACGGGCTTTGCGTGGTGCCCAGAAGCGGTCAATTTCGCTTTTACGGACAATCTCTGGTGAAGCAGGGGTTTGTGCCAGTTTGATGTTTTGTGCGGCAGTGGCCAGTGCATCACCACGGTGTGATTTGCTGCGCAAATCCAGTTGCAGTTTGTATTTTTCCAGCCAGCGCAAGCCAACTTCAAAAATAGCCTCGGGTGAGCCGCTTTTCAACTCAAATTCCACTTCGGAAACGGGCAGTTCAAGATCTCCGGAGCGTATAACGCCACGGTCATAGGCTATTTCGATAATCCCCTTGGCAACTCGATGCTTTCGGAAAATCCGGATAACATCAGTTTCGTAGCGCAATTCCAGCGGGTTGTCCAAGTTGGTTAACACGGCTTCTGCAGATGTTCCGGCATAGAGTGACAGGTCCAGAATGGGACCGGGACGATCGTGATTGAGTTCCAGTTTGCTAATGGCATTGTTGCCGGGCATTTTCAGGGTTTGGACCCATTGTGAGCCTTCCAGACGCAGTCTGATGGCGATTTTTGCCTTGGCAAGTTCGCGGGCAGGGGTATCAAAATACATGGCCCGCAAAGGAAGTTCTTCGGCCCTGGTTGTGCGCACCGCTTTTTCTATTGTTTTTTGAGCATGAATGGGCACATGCAGTTTAAGTTCCTGTTCAGACATGTTGTATTAACTTTATAAAAATTCAAAATATAATGGGGGTGCCCCATCTTAACATTTGAAATGGAAGTATTTGATGACAATATATGACAATTGGTTTTCATTTCAGCTAATGTCCTGTTTTTCAAGCCATTTCTGCAAAGCCAGGGTCTGTTCAGGGGTGAAATACAGGCCCAGTCGTGTTCTTCGCCACAAGATATCGTCTGCACACAGGGCCCATTCATGTTCTTGCAGCCATTTCACTTCAGCTTCATATAAGTCATGGCCAAAATGTTGTCCAAGGCTTTCAATATTATTTTTTTCAGCCAGGAAAACCAGGGCAAGTGTACCGTAGGCGCGGGCATACCGGCTTGCTGTGTGTTCGGGCAGCCATGGGAATTTTTTTTGTAATTGTGAAATGAAAAGGTTTATATCTGCATTGGGCAGATTGGCCCCTGGCAAGGGGGCGGTGCGGGTCCAGGGGTGGTGTTTGCCCGTGAAGGGAGCCAGTTTTTCAAGGGCGTGTTCGGCCAGTTTGCGGTAGGTGGTTATTTTGCCACCAAATATAGACAGCAGGGGCGGTGAGGAACCCGTGCCTCCACTCACGTCAAATACGTAATCACGCGTTGTGGTTGAGGCATTGCCCTGGGCATCGTCGTAAAGGGGGCGGACGCCGGACCAGGTGGAGACAATGTCTTCATGGCGGATGGTCCGTTTGAAATAGGCATTGACCGATTGCAGCAGATAGTCGGTTTCTTCGGCAGAAATGGTTACCTTGTCCGGATCCCCGTGAAAATCGACATCGGTGGTGCCAATCATGGAGAAATCGTTATGGTAGGGAGTGACAAAAACAATTCGTTTGTCTTTGTTTTGCAGGATATAGGCGTGCGTGCCGTCATAAAGCCTGGGTGTGACCAAATGGCTGCCCTTGACCAGGCGCAGTTTGCTGTTGCCGGCGGTTTTGCTGCCGTGTCGGGCAACCAGGTTTTGGATGCTTTCCACCCACGGTCCTGCTGCATTGAGCAGAATCTTTGCCTGTACGTTCCGGACTGTACCATCCTGATGCCGTAAGGTAGCCAGCCAGGCGTTATCTTGCGTTTGAAGGTCGATGCATTCACTGCGGGTTAGAATTTGGGCACCGCGTGCCTGGGCATCCATGGCATTAAGAATGACCAGGCGTGAATCATCGACATTGCAGTCAGAGTAAATGAAGCCTTTTTTGATACTGTCATTTAGGGGGGCGGCGTACACCGAGGTATCTGCCAGGGAAATTTGTTGTGAACCGGGCAGGTTTTGGGAACGTTTGGCCAAGTGGTCATACAAAAACAGGCCAATCCGAATCATCCAGGCTGGTCTGAGATTTTGGTTGTGGGGCAAGACAAAACGCATGGGGTGTATAATGTGTGGCGCATTGCCAAGCAAAACCTCACGTTCGGCCAGCGCTTCACGTACCAGCCGGAACTCATATTGTTCCAGATACCTAAGGCCACCATGAATCAGTTTGCTGCTGGCCGAAGAGGTGGCGCCCGCCAGATCCTGTTTCTCGCAAAGCAAGACCTTAAGGCCCCTGCCTGCCGCATCCCGGGCAATACCCGTACCGTTAATACCACCACCAATAACAAGAATATCCACTTTGTCCAAATATTGTGCTGCCGTTGTACTCATTGCCATCCCAGTGTCGGTCGTGTTGGTTAACGGGGAGATATAGGGTTAGCCCTTATTGTACGTCCTCATCATTCAGGAGAAGGCGTTTTTTAAGGTCTGCCAGTGATTTGTACAGGCTTTTGTGACTGGATTGGGACAAGCCGTCAAACATTTCCTGCAGCCAGATGCCCTGGGCTTTGGCAATTTTGTTGTATTGGCGTCGTCCTTTAGGTGTTAGTTTGATAAAAGTGCTGCGACGGTCTTCTTTATTGACAATACGGGCAATCAGCTCTTCTTTTTCAAGTTGGCCGGTAATCGCCGTGATGTTGCCATTGCTAACCATGAGCCGCTCGGACAGGTCGCCCATTTTCATTCCCTTGGGTTCCTGGGCCAGTTGTGCCATTAAATCAAAGCGGGGCAGGGTGGTTTCAAACTCGACACGCAGGCGACTGCGGATTTTGTTTTCGATAAGATTGCTACAGGTAAGCAGCCGAAGCCAGAGCTTGAGCTCGGGGTTGTCGGATTCCAGTGCGCGTGTTTCCAGGTCGTTTTGCATAGTTCCTCCTGAGAGAGGTAATTGGATGGATCAAGATAATCTTGTTTTAAGATTAATCAAACATGCTGTTATTTTAAACCTGTCTTTCATAATATGGAACATATAATATTGAACTGTAAAACAAATTATTTAAATTTAAATCATGAAATCGGTGTCAAGCCGTAATGTCCTGGGTAGCATGCGTATCGTTTTCCGTATTTTATGTATCAAATTGTTTTTTTCTTTTGTGCCGGGATAGGGCATAATCAGGTAAACATGCCACCAATACTGGCTGCAAGACAATGGGTATTGGAACAAACAGATTCCGTGCTTGTTACAATACGCCGCGCAGTACAATTTACATATTTTCTTCCTATACTATGGGTAAAATACTCTCTTTTCGTTATTGCCCGCATTTTCAATAACATTTGTATTTGTCCGGAACTCACGTTATGACATCATCTGCAACAGAACAAGCCTTAGTACAACAACAAAAATTTGATATTTCACCCGTTTCTGAAATAGTCAATGAACTCAGAATGGGGCGTATGGTCATTCTGGTTGATGAAGAAGACAGGGAAAACGAAGGCGATCTGGTGATGGCTGCCGAGTTTATTACCCCCGAAGCGATTAATTTCATGGTAACGCATGCACGTGGTCTGGTTTGTCTGACACTGACCGAAGAGCGCTGCAGGCAACTTGAATTGCCGCTGATGGCCAGTAATAACGGTACCAGTTTCGGGACCAATTTTACGGTTTCCATCGAAGCTGCCGAAGGGGTAACGACGGGTATTTCGGCCGCTGACAGGGCTCATACCATCAAGGTGGCGGTTGCCCGTGATGCAAAGCCTTCCGATTTGGTCAACCCGGGACATATTTTTCCGGTCAAGGCTGTTCCGGGTGGTGTACTGATCCGTGCCGGCCATACTGAAGCCGGCTGCGACCTGACCGCGATGGCTGGTTTAACACCAGCCGCTGTTATTTGTGAAATCCTTAAAACCGATGGCACCATGGCGCGTTTGCCCGACTTAATGGTTTTTGCCCAGGAACATGGCCTGAAAATCGGTACCATTGCGGATCTTATCCAATACCGCAGTGAACATGAATCCATGATCCAGCGGTTGGGTGAGCGCCCGCTTAAAACGCCATGGGGTCAGTTTCGTGCCGTTGCCTATAAAGACAAGGCTTCAGGGGCACCGCATATTGCGCTTGTGCATGGCAACATCAGCCCTGGAAAAGAAGTGTTGGTGCGAGTGCACGAGCCGCTTTCCGTGCTTGACTTGTTAAATACCGAAGACAGTGAGCATAGCTGGGGGGTTTCCGAAGCTCTCAAGGCTATTTCCGCCTCAGAAAGTGGCGTGCTGGTGTTGCTTAATTGTCAGGGTTCAGCCCAATCCCTGGTTGAAACCATGGAGCAATGGGGCAGTGAAGAGCCCGCCCATAAAAAAACAGATCGTTATGATTTACGCACTTACGGCGTAGGTGCACAAATATTACGTGATTTAAACGTGGAAACCATGCGTTTGCTGGCCGTTCCACGTAAAATGCCAAGCATGGCCGGTTACTCGCTAACGGTAACCGGTTATGAATCTGCCCCTCAATGAATTTGCCCACTCACTCTGAATAATAGGAAGCGTTATGAAACCTTATACATTAGCCCCTGATCTTAATGGCGAAGGCCTGCATATTGGTATCGTATGTGCCCGCTTTAGCGAGGAAATCGGTTTTGCCGAACTTGAAGCTTGCCTGCAAGAATTGGGCGAGCTGGGTGTTGATGAACGTGACATCATGGTTGTGACTGTTCCGGGCGCCCTTGAGGTTGGCCTTACACTGGCACAAATGGCAGAAACCTTCGAGTTTGATGCCCTGATTGCATTGGGTGCGGTAATTCGCGGTGAAACCTATCACTTCGAAATTGTGAGCAATGAAAGTGCGGCGGCTATTACAAGGGTTGCGCTGGATACCAATATTCCCATCGCAAACGGCATCCTGACCACTGAAAATGATGAGCAGGCTCAGGTTCGTGCAGCCCAGAAAGGCAAGGATTGTGCCCAGGTGGCTGTTGAAATGGCTAATTTGTCGGCTGCCCTGGTACCCGAGGCGGAAGATGATGAAGATGAAGATTATGAAGACGATGATCGTGATGACGACGACTTCGAAGATGAAGATGATAAATAGGATATCGAGTGACTGATAAAAATAAAATGAACAATAGAAGTGCCCGTCGTCGCGCGCGTGAATTTGCCCTGCAGGGCATTTACGCGTGGCTGATCAGTGGTGACAAGGATCTGCGTGAAGCGGGTGCTATTGATGCCCATATTCAGGAAGATAAAGACTTTGGCGATGCAGACAGGGTTTGGTTCAAGACCCTGTTGCATGGTGTTTTTGCCGACGCTCCCATGCTTCGCGAACAGTTTACGCCCTATATAGACCGACCACTCGAAGAACTGTCTCCCATCGAGCATGGCATTCTGCTGATTGGTAGTTACGAGCTGATCAAGCATGTGGAAGTTCCCTATAAGGTGGCTATCAATGAGGCGGTGGAATTGGCTAAAGAATTTGGTGGTACTGACGGCTTCAAGTTTGTCAATGGCGTGCTCGACAAACTGGCGGCTGAAGTCAGGTCTGCCGAAGTCAATGCTGGCCGTTAAGCATTAATGGCTGGGGAATTTGATTTAATCAGGCAGTTTTTTACGCTCCAGACCTCATCCGTACGTGTTGGGGTGGGTGATGATTGCGCCGTGTTTGATCTTGAGCCTGGCACACAAATGGCGACCAGCACAGACTTGCTGCTGGAAGGCCGGCATTTTTTTTCTGATGTTGATCCGTTCAAATTAGGTCATAAGGCGCTGGCCGTTAACCTGTCCGATCTCGGGGCTATGGGGGCCAGGCCTGTCGGCTGTCTTCTAGGGCTGGGTTTGCCCAATTTCAATGAATCATGGCTGGCGCGTTTTGCTGCCGGTTTTCATGAGCTGGCAGCCAAACACGGCTGTCCACTTATTGGTGGCGATACCACTCGAAGTGAACAGGGTATTGTGATCAGTGTTACCGTATTCGGTTCTGTTGTCGCTCCGTTCCTGACACGTGCCAGTGCCCGTGAAGGGGATGATATTTGGCTTTCAGGCTCATTGGGGGCGGCAGACGTGGCCCTTTCTCTGTTGATGCGTGTCCGGCAGGGAGAGATGCTAAGCGGCCCTGAGCATGAATTGCTCGAGAAAACCCGTCCTTGGCTTGAAATGCCCGTTCCACGGGTTGAGTTGGGCCTGGCCCTGCGCAATCTTGCCCATGCCGTGATTGATGTTTCTGATGGCCTGTTACAGGATTTGGGCCATATTCTTCAGGCCAGTAACAAGGGCGCGGTTTTGCAGCTAAGCCAGATACCCGTTAATGCGGCGATTGCCGGCGTGGCTCCGGCCCAAAAGCGAAAAGCAGTGCTGGGTGGTGGTGATGTTTACGAGTTGTGTTTTACGGCACCTGTCCGGGCCAGGGAAAAAATCCGTATGATGGGTAATGAGTCAGGTCTTTCACTAAGCCTGATAGGTACCATTACATCAGGCAGTGAACTTAAAGTACTGGATGACGATTTAATTGAAATCCAGGATTTGCCTTCCGGATTTGACCATTTTCGTTAATATAATTAACCTTATGTCCTTTTCATTAAAAGAATACACTCGCTAATGGATCAAAGTAACCCCCAGCAACAATCTGTTTTTCGCCGCAGATCACTGAATAGCAAAAAAAACCCGGTTAATTGGCCCAGCTTTTCATGGATTACGGGCAATATTCACCGCTTTTGTGCTTTTGGTTTGGGTTCCGGTTTGTTGCGGCCCGCTTCGGGCACTTGGGGAACCCTGCTTGCCTGGTTATTATGGTGGCCCTTGCAGCAGGTCTTGGGCAGTGAGTTGTTAATGGGCCTGTTTCTGCTACTGGCTTTTTTATATGGTACCTATTGCTGCCACTATACCGCCAAAGAGCTGAAGACCGATGATCATGGCGGTATAGTATGGGATGAATTCGTGGCTTTCTGGCTGGTGCTGTTTATCATTGCGCCAATGAGCCTGGTATGGCAGTTGGTTGCTTTTGTGTTATTTCGTTTCTTTGATATTGTCAAACCCTCTCCAATACGTTATTTTGATGCAAAGCTGAAAAACGGTTTTGGCATTATGTGGGATGATTTGCTGGCTTCAGCTTATACGCTGTTTGTTCTTGCTATCCTGATGCGTCTGGTGGGTGTGTAAATGCTGTAGCGGGTTTAATGCCTACCCCAATTTGTTGTCGACGGGAAGAGTCATGACAGAATATTCAGAACAGGAATTTGTAGCGGCAAGCCACTTGGGTGAAATATTAAAAGCCAAGGGCTGGTTACTGGGCACCGCCGAGTCGTGCACGGGTGGTTTGCTGGCAGGTGCCATTACTTCTGTTTCAGGGTCCAGTCAGTGGTATGATCGCGGTTTTGTTACCTACACCAATGAATCCAAAATAGAGGCCCTGAATGTTAATGAACAGGCTTTGCAAAAATTTGGTGCGGTCAGTGAGCAGGTGGCGATTGAAATGGCCGAAGGGGTGTTGAACATGGCCACCACAGCCACTTGTGCAATAAGTACAACAGGTATTGCCGGGCCCACTGGTGCCACCGAGGGCAAGCCGGTTGGGATGGTGTGCTTTGCGATTGCCTACAGAAAGAAAGACGGGATTGTAACCTTGCCCTTTACCCGGCATTTTAGCGGGGACAGAACGCAAGTGCGTCGGCAGTCAGTGCTGTTTGCCCTGACTGCCGCCAGCAGGATTCTTGAAGAAAACTAAACCTGGCCAGTTTTACTTTACCACTTTACCACTTTAGCCACGTGCGGCATTAATGGCATCACGGGTTTGCATGGCTACCGCTGCCGCCGCCTCTTGCCAGTCATCGCCAGAACTTGCATACAGAATGGCACGCGAAGAGTTGATCATCATGCCGGTGGAGCGGGTGTTTTTGCCAGCCTGTACCGTACTGTTAATGTCGCCACCCTGGGCGCCAATGCCCGGTACCAGCAAAGGCACGTCATCGCCCACCCGTTCACGAACTTTTTTCAATTCTTCAGGGAAAGTGGCGCCTACCACCAGTCCGCATTGGCCGTGACGATTCCATTTTTCCGCAACCAGAGAGGCAACATGCAGGTATAGGGGTTCACCGCTTGAGGATTCAAAAAACTGCAGGTCAGATCCGCCAGGATTTGATGTGCGGCATAAAATAATAACACCCTTGTTTTGCCAGGCCAGGTAGGGTTCAATTGAATCAAAACCCATGTAAGGATTAACCGTAACGGCATCAGCCTGGTAGCGTTTGTAGGCTTCTTTGGCGTAATGCTCGGCAGTTGTGCCAATGTCTCCCCGCTTTGAGTCAAGCACTAGCGGGAGGTGTGGATAGGTTTTGTGAATGTAGTCACACAGTGCGGCCAGCTGTTCTTCGGCGCTTTCTGAAGCGAAATAGGCAATTTGTGGCTTGAAGCCGCATACATAGGGTGCAGTGGCATCAATAATGCCTTTGCAGAAATCAAAAATAGCCTGTTTGCTTTGTTGGATGCAGGGAGGGAAGCGGTTTGGATCGGGATCAAGTCCTACCATCAATAAGGAGTTGCTGTTTTTCCAGGCGGCTTCCAGTTTTTCGGTAAAAGTCATACTAAATCAAATAAATGGGTCGATTGCAATGGCAATCCAGACGATGGTGGTAAATATAAGGGTGAGCATGACCGCAGCGCTGCCAAGATCTTTTGCGCGGCCCAACAGTGGATGATGCTCCAGGCTGATTTGATCGGCCAGTGCCTCAAGGGCGGAGTTAAGCAATTCAACCACCAGGACACATACCAGTGTAGCCAGCAGGAACAGGACTTCAAGCAGGTTGCGGCCCAAATAGAACGCCAGAGGCGCCATGATGGCACATAATAGCAATTCCTGGCGAAAAGCGGCTTCATGTTTGAAGGCGGCTTTCAAGCCCTGTGCGGAATATTGCGCTGCTTTAACAATACGCTGTATACCACTTTTGCTTTTAAACGGAGAGTCATTCGGTAGGGTCATGGTTTTAAAAGTAAAAAAGGCACTTGCAACCGGCAAATTGTTACGGCTGATGTTCTATGTATCACAGGCCTTATTGTAGTTCAACTTGCTTGCCTGGCCCTTCAATAAGCGGTACGGACGAAAAAAACGTCAATGGAAGGGGGGGTATTTTTGGGCGCGGGGGGCTTATGCGTCACATTGAATGGACGGCTGCAGGGTTTTATCGTTTGCAGTAAAGAAAAACCCGGGCCAGGGGGCCCGGGTTCATGTGGCTAAACGGAGAAAGGGAGATCTCCGTTTTATGAGATAAACAGATTAGAATCCGCCCATGCCACCCATACCGCCCATGCCACCCATGTCAGGCATTGCGGCAGCCGGTTTGTCTTCTACGATTTCGCAAATGGCGGCTTCTGTTGTCAGCAGCAGACTGGCGACAGATGCTGCGTTTTGCAGTGCTGTGCGGGTTACTTTGGTTGGGTCCAGAACACCTTGCTCAACCAGGTCACCGTATTCACCGGTAGCTGCGTTATAACCGTAGTTACCTGTGCCGCTGGCAACATTGTTAACCACAACGCTAGGCTCATCACCCGCGTTGGCAACGATGGTGCGCAAAGGTGCTTCGATGGCGCGCAGAATCAGATTGATACCTGCATCCTGGTCAGCGTTGGCGCCGGTCAGGCCTTTGATTGCATTTTTGGCACGAATCAGGGCTACACCGCCGCCAGGAACGATACCTTCTTCAACCGCAGCGCGAGTTGCATGCAGCGCATCTTCAACGCGTGCTTTTTTCTCTTTCATTTCAACTTCGGTTGCAGCGCCTACACGGATAACGGCAACACCACCCGCCAGTTTGGCAACGCGCTCTTGCAGTTTTTCACGATCGTAGTCAGAAGTGGCTTCTTCGATTTGGGTGCGGATTTGTTTAACGCGGGCTTCGATGTTTGCGCTAACGCCAGCACCGTCGATGATGGTGGTGTTTTCTTTACCTACTTCGATGCGTTTTGCCTGGCCCAGATCTTCGATCGTGGCTTTTTCCAGAGACATGCCGGTTTCTTCAGAGATAACGGTACCACCGGTCAGGATGGCAATGTCTTCCAGCATGGCTTTACGACGGTCACCAAAACCAGGTGCTTTAACAGCAGTGGTTTTCAGGATACCGCGGATGTTGTTGACTACCAGTGTGGCCAGTGCTTCGCCTTCAACGTCTTCAGCGATAATCAGCAGGGGACGGCTTGATTTGGCAACTTGCTCCAGTACGGGCAGCAGATCACGGATGTTGCTGATTTTTTTGTCGAAAATCAGGATAAATGGATCTTCCAGGGCAGCAACCTGTTTTTCCTGGTTGTTGATGAAGTAGGGAGACAGGTAACCGCGGTCAAACTGCATGCCTTCAACAACGTCAAGTTCGTTGTCCAGTGATTTGCCGTCTTCAACAGTGATCACGCCTTCTTTACCTACTTTGTCCATCGCGTTGGCAATGATGTCACCGATAGAAGAATCGCTGTTGGCGGAAATAGAACCAACCTGGGCGATTTCTTTGCTGGTGGTGCAAGGCTTGGACAGTTTTTTCAGTTCTTCGATTGCAGCGGCAACGGCTTTGTCGATACCGCGTTTCAGGTCCATTGGGTTGATGCCGGCGGCAACGTATTTCAGGCCTTCTTCTACGACAGCCTGAGCCAATACGGTAGCGGTAGTGGTGCCGTCACCTGCGTTGTCGGAGGTTTTTGAGGCAACTTCTTTAACCAGTTGTGCGCCGATGTTTTCAAATTTGTCTTTCAGTTCGATTTCTTTGGCAACTGAAACACCGTCTTTGGTCACTGTAGGGGCGCCGAAAGAGCGCTCAAGAACGACGTTACGGCCTTTAGGGCCCAATGTTGTTTTAACAGCGTTTGCCAGTGTGTTTACGCCACGCACGATACGAACACGTGCGTCGTCACCGAATAATACTTGCTTTGCAGCCATTTTGAATTCCTTGATTATGTTTAAGTGCCATCAGTATGCCTGACAGCAAAAATATGCATTTAAAATAAGTGGTTATAGCTTAAGCAACAACAGCGAGGATTTCTTCTTCGCGGATAACCAGCAGTTCTTCGCCATCTACTTTTACAGACTGGCCAGCATATTTACCGAACAATACTTTGTCGCCAACTTTCAGGTCTACAGGCAATACTTTGCCATCTTCTGTTTTTTTGCCTGGTCCAACAGCAATAACTTCACCTTGATCAGGTTTTTCAGCAGCGCTGTCAGGGATAACAATACCTGATGCTGTTTTCAGCTCGTTGTCTAAGCGCTTGATAATGACGCGATCTTGTAAAGGACGCAATGCCATGGAGAAACTCCTGTCTCTAATTAAGTTGAGTTAAAAAATCAGTGAGGAACCGGTTGTTAGCACTCGGCTCCCTTGAGTGCTAATTATAAGGACGAAACTGAAATTTTCAAGAGGGGGATTTTGAAATGTTACATTTTTGTCTGATACTGTCGAATGTCATTCAGTTTGCAAATTTCGTCATTGAGTTTGCAAATGCTCACGCCACCTGTCGAATCCCATCCAACTTCTTGATGTCCAAACTGCTTGGGATTTCTTTTTTTACCCCTATTAATTCAATAATAGTTGAATTATAATATTATTAAATTGTGGTAGGTCTGTGGTTGATGGGAAACTGAGCCTTAAGAAGGACAAAATCGCCATTACTCATGCGCCCGACATCAACTTGGGCGTGGACGCACAGTACAAATATTTGAGGAGTCGTGATGAATGAAACCGAAATGGTCAAGGCGCTTGCAGCGCTGGCCCAAGAGACTCGGCTGAAGTTGTTTCGCTTGCTTGTGGTGGCAGGCAAAACAGGCTTGACGCCTGGCAGCATGTCGGAGACTTTGGAAGTGTCCACCACGGCCTTATCTTTTCACCTTAAGGAACTTCACTTTGCTGGCCTTGTGACCAGTGAGCGCCATGGGCGCTACATCATTTACCGGGCAGAACTGGTCAAAATGAATGCTTTGCTGGCTTTTTTGACCGCAGAGTGCTGCCAGGGTGAGGGATGTGCAGACCTTAATGTGTCTGCTTGTGTGAATGGTTGAATGGCCTTTTGGGATGGGCCCGCGTCATCACATCCTTACAACGTATTTTTCTAGTGAGCCGCAGATAAAGGTAGATTATGGGAATTTTTGAACGTTTTTTAACAGTGTGGGTCGCCTTGGGCATTGGAGCGGGTGTAGTGCTGGGTCTGTGGCTGCCTGGGGTTTTTCAGACTGTGGCCGCCTTGGAATATGCACAAGTCAACCTTGTGGTGGCGGTATTTATCTGGGTGATGATTTATCCAATGATGATTCAGATTGACTGGCACGCCGTCAAAGACGTAGGCAAGCGCCCGCAGGGCTTGCTGCTAACGCTGGTGGTCAACTGGCTCATCAAGCCTTTCACCATGGCGGCTTTAGGTGTGTTGTTTTTCCAGTACCTGTTTGCCCCTTGGGTGGATCCGCAATCGGCCAGCGAATACATAGCCGGCATGATTTTGCTTGGGGTGGCGCCATGTACTGCTATGGTGTTTGTCTGGAGCCAATTGGTCAAAGGTGATGCCAACTACACCTTGGTACAGGTGTCGGTGAACGACCTCATCATGGTGGTGGCTTATGCCCCGATTGCTGCCTTTTTGCTGGGGGTGACCAACGTGACGGTGCCCTGGGAAACGCTGGTTCTGAGCACTGTATTGTATGTGGTGCTGCCTCTGGTGGCAGGTATGTTGACGCGACACTTGCTGCTCCAGCGTTCGTCCCAAGCTCTGAGTGATTACGTGGCAGCGCTTAAACCATGGTCTATTGTCGGACTGATTGCGACGGTGGTGTTGCTGTTTGGATTCCAGGCAGAAACCATCGTGGATCAACCCGTGGTGATTGGACTGATTGCCGTGCCCTTGGTGCTGCAGACCTATGGCATTTTCTTCATCAGCTGGTGGATGGCGAAAAGGCTAAAGCTGCCGCACAACGTAGCAGGTCCTGCCTGCCTGATTGGCACGTCCAACTTTTTCGAATTGGCAGTGGCAGTGGCTATTTCTTTGTTTGGCCTAAATTCGGGCGCGGCCTTGGCCACCGTGGTGGGAGTGCTGGTGGAAGTGCCTGTTATGCTCTCTTTGGTGGCTATGGTGAACGCCTGGCGTCCCTCATCACTTGACCGTGCCCTCTCTGACACCCCAAAGCATCAAGATTTTTACCAAATCCGCAACAAGAGCCGTTCACCAAAGACAATGGAGAAGTCGTGATTAAAAAGGATGGACAACGTGCCTAAAAAAGAGACCCAATCACTGGCTGATTTGCCAGCCGTAGCGCCAGAACATTTCCAGGCTCCAGACCCTGATCGCTTGGCTCATCCCATTCGCTCCGGCCACCCACCCCGCATTTTATTGCTGTATGGGTCGTTGCGTGAGCGCTCTTTCAGTCGCTTGCTGGTTGAAGAAGCCGAGCGCTTGCTGCAAGCCATGGGAGCAGAAACCAAAATCTTCAACCCCAGCGGACTGCCTCTGCCCGACGATGAGACAGAGAGCCATCCCAAAGTGCAGGAGCTACGCAGCCTGGCGCAGTGGGCCGAAGGCATGGTCTGGTGCTCGCCCGAGCGCCATGGTGCGATGACGGGTATCATGAAGGCTCAGATTGACTGGATTCCCCTGTCTGTAGGTGCTGTGCGACCCACTCAGGGCAAGACGCTGGCTGTGATGCAAGTATGTGGGGGCAGCCAGTCTTTCAATGCCGTCAATCAGATGCGTGTGTTGGGGCGTTGGATGCGCATGGTGACTATCCCGAACCAGTCCTCGGTCGCCAAGGCCTTTCAGGAGTTCGATGCCGAAAATCGCATGAAGCCCTCCAGCTACTACGATCGCGTAGTCGATGTAATGGAAGAGCTGGTTAAGTTCACCTTGCTTACGCGTGATGTTGCTCCCTATTTGGTGGAGCGCTATAGTGAGCGTAAGGAAAGCGCCGAAGCACTGAGCCGGCGCGTCAACCAGACCGAAATCTAACCAACCCATTCAACCTCATCTGAAATTCGACATCGAATGTAGGCTTGCTCTATGTGCTGCACTTCAAGGGCTGTTCATGGGGTAAGGAGAGACGCTGCTGAGGTTTTCATTGACGTCCAGTTCCCTGCCAATATAAGGGAACGCGCGTTGTGCGCATTGTGGCCGCTCGCACACCCTGCAGCCCATGCCGATGGGGGTGGGAATATCAGGATTGCTGAAATCCAGTCCTTTTGCATAAACCAGTCGATGGGCATGTGCGACATCGCAACCCAGTGCGACAGCGAAATCTTTTGTTGGTTGTCCGAAGCCACCGGTCTGACGGCATACGGTACGCGCAATCCACAGGTACACACGTCCGTCGGGCATGCGTGCCAGTTGCCGGAGAATCCGCCCGGGACTTGAGAAGGCTTCGTAGACATTCCATAAAGGACAGGCGCCACCGACACGGGAGAAATGAAAGTGGGCAGCAGACTGGCGTTTTGATATATTGCCCGCGCGGTCCACGCGGATGAAAAAAAACGGCACGCCCGTTGCATCGGGTCGCTGCATGGTGCTCAGGCGGTGACAAACGGTCTCGAAGCTGACACCAAACCGTTGTCCCAACAGATCGATGTCATATTGCAATTGCTCGGCAGCGGCCAGGAACTGTCGGTAGGGCAGGATCAGCGCTGCCGCAAAATAGTTGGCCAGACCCAGGCGTACTAATTTACGTACCGCCTGACTGGAAAAGCGTGGCACGTCCACCATGCGTTCAAGCATGGTGTCCAATTCCAGAAATGCCAATTGTGTTCCCATTTGAAAGGCCCGCTGCCCGGGTGTGATATGCGGTGGCAGGCTAAGCTGCCTCAGCGCCGGGTTGTAGGCGCGTTGCAGGCCCTTTTCTGTGGGCAGGGTGTCCACCATAACGCCGTGTTGTTCGCGCAAGCGCTGCTCCAGTCGGTCTGCCAGGCCAGGTGTGGGCACGTCGGCCAGTCCCCAGGCGGTATGGCATTGCTCCGCGTGCGCATCGAGCTGGGCGAAATGATTGTGATGGGTAAAGAAAAAGTCGCGTGCTTCCTCGTAGGGTTGTGTCTGTATCAGCAGTGCGTCTGCAGGATTGCCGGGATCCTGATGGGTCATTTTTTCAGCCATGGCTTCCAGCCGCTCCGCCGCTTCGCGGTGACGGCGGTGCAGATCAATCAAAACCCGGCCTACAGCCGGCATATTCGTTGCGATCTCGCGTATTTCAGCCTGTGATATTCTGGCCCCTTCGTGTCCGCCAAGCGCCGATGCCGGCAGGGTGGCAGCCACTTCGTGCAGTGCAGCGACCATTCGCGTTTGTTCGTCGTCTGAAAACGTGTTGACGTCCATATTGAACACTTCGCTCAAACGGCGCAGGACCGGCATGGTCAATGGCCGCTGGTTCTGTTCAATCTGATTCAGGTAGCTGGGTGAGAGGCCCAGCATGCGGGCCAGCCCTATCTGGGTCAATTTGCGCTCCTCGCGCAACCGGCGTAATCGCACGCCCATAAATACTTTTCGCATGGTGGCCATTGAATATAATACCGACTTGATAATGCTGATTAAATAGAAAATTCGCAAGATTTGCAAATATGCAGTATGGGGTTTACCAATATTCGCCTTGTTATTAATGCAATTTCTGGTAATTTTGCGTAAACTGCAAATATTGATTGTAGCGTATTATTTGCATTGTAGAGTAGCGGAGGAATACCATGACACAAGCACCCGAAACAACGGGCTTTAAACCAAAGAAATCAGTGGCCTTGTCTGGCGTTATCGCTGGCAATACCGCATTATGTACCGTGGGTCGCAGCGGTAACGATCTGCATTATCGTGGTTACGATATTCTGGATCTGGCGCAAGCCTGTGAATTTGAAGAGGTCGCTCACCTGCTCATTCACGGCAAACTGCCCAACAAGGCTGAACTGGCCTCCTATAAACTGAAGCTTCGCCGTCTGCGCGGCCTGCCTGTTCAATTGCAGGATGCGCTACAGGCCTTGCCGGCTTCCAGTCATCCCATGGATGTCATGCGTACGGCCGTCTCGGTACTGGGTTGTGTGTTGCCTGAAAAAGATGATCATAACCTGCCGGATGCGCGCGATATTGCAGACCGTCTGATGGCCAGTCTGGGCTCGGCTCTCCTGTATTGGTACCACTATAGCCATAATGGCAAGTGTATCGATGTCGAAACCGGCGATGACAGTATCGGCGGGCATTTTCTTCATCTGCTGCACGGTGAGGCCCCGCCTGATGAGTGGGTTCAGGCCATGCATACTTCGCTGAACCTGTACGCTGAACATGAGTTCAATGCATCCACGTTCACCTGCCGGGTGATTGCCGGAACAGGTTCGGATATGTATTCGGCCATTACCGGTGGTATCGGCGCATTGCGCGGCCCCAAGCACGGTGGTGCCAACGAAGTCGCTTTTGAAGTGCAAAAACGCTACGAAACACCGGATGAGGCCGAAGCCGATATTCGTCGCCGCGTAGAGAACAAAGAGGTCATCATTGGCTTTGGTCACCCCGTGTATACGATTTCCGACCCGCGCAATAAAGTCATCAAGGAAGTGGCGCGCAAACTGTCGGCAACGCAGCAGAACATGAAAATGTTCGACATTGCCGAACGTCTGGAAAGCGTCATGTGGGATATCAAGAAAATGTTCCCGAATCTGGACTGGTTCTCGGCCGTGTCCTATCACATGATGGGCGTGCCTACCGCCATGTTCACGCCGCTGTTTGTGATTGCGCGCACTGCAGGCTGGGCAGCGCATATCATCGAACAACGTATTGACAATAAAATTATTCGTCCGACCGCCAATTATATTGGCCCTGAAGACCAAACATTCATTCCGCTGGACAAGCGTTGATTCCTATGAATACTGAAAACCGCAAGCCACTGCCCGGCACGGGGCTGGATTACTTCGATGCGCGAGCTGCCGTTGATGCCATTGCACCCAACGCCTACGATACGCTGCCGTATACCTCGCGTGTATTTGCTGAAAACCTGGTGCGTCGCTGCGACCCGGCAACCCTCACGGACTCACTCAGGCAACTGATTGAACGCAAGCGTGACCTGGATTTTCCGTGGTTTCCTGCGCGTGTCGTGTGTCACGATATCCTGGGTCAGACCGCGCTCGTAGACCTGGCCGGGTTGCGCGAGGCGATTGCCAGGGAAGGGGGCGATCCTGCCCAGATCAATCCGGTGGTGCCCACGCAGTTGATCGTGGACCATTCGCTGGCCGTCGAATATGCCGGTTTTGACAAGGACGCCTTTGCCAAAAACCGTGCTGTCGAAGATCGCCGCAATGACGACCGCTTTCATTTTATCAATTGGACCAAGAAGGCATTCAAGAACGTCGATGTGATTCCACCGGGCAACGGCATCATGCACCAGATCAATCTGGAGCGGATGTCACCGGTCATTCACAGTCGTGATGGGATTGCTTTCCCGGATACCCTGGTTGGCACCGACAGTCATACGCCTCATGTCGATGCGCTGGGTGTTCTCGCCATTGGCGTGGGGGGGTTAGAGGCCGAGAGTGTGATGCTGGGTCGTGCGTCCTGGATGCGTTTGCCTGACATTATCGGTGTTGAATTGACCGGGCAATTGCAGCCAGGCATTACCGCCACCGACCTGGTTCTGGCCCTGACCGAGTTTTTGCGTAACCAGAAAGTGGTCTCGTCTTATCTGGAATTCTTCGGTGAAGGTGCGTCCCGCCTGACGCTGGGCGATCGTGCCACCATTTCCAATATGACGCCCGAGTATGGCGCTACTGCCGCGCTGTTTTACATTGATCAGCAAACGATTGATTACCTGAAACTGACCGGTCGTGATGACGAACAGGTCAGGCTGGTGGAAACCTATGCCAAACAGACGGGTCTGTGGGCCGACAGTCTGAAAACCGCGCAGTATGAACGCGTCCTTTCCTTTGATTTGTCAACGGTGGTACGCAATCTGGCCGGCCCATCCAATCCGCATCGTCGCGTACCCACTTCAGAGCTTGCCAGCCGGGGTATTGCCGGTGTGGTTGAAAACGAACCGGGGCTGATGCCCGATGGTGCGGTGATTATTGCCGCGATTACCAGTTGCACCAATACAAGCAACCCGCGCAACGTGATTGCGGCCGGGCTGTTGGCACGTAACGCCAACGCACGCGGCCTGGTACGCAAGCCGTGGGTCAAATCATCACTGGCGCCAGGCTCCAAAGCAGTTCAGCTGTATCTGGAAGAGGCTAATCTCTTGCCCGAGCTGGAGAAGCTGGGTTTTGGTATTGTGGGCTTCGCCTGTACCACCTGTAACGGTATGAGCGGTGCGCTGGATCCTGTTATTCAGCAGGAAATCATCGACCGTGACCTGTATGCGACCGCCGTTCTATCGGGCAACCGTAACTTCGATGGCCGTATCCACCCCTATGCCAAGCAGGCATTCCTGGCATCGCCGCCGCTGGTTGTGGCTTACGCGATTGCCGGTACCATTCGCTTTGACATCGAGAAAGACGTGCTGGGTACCGACCGGAACGGTCAGCCGGTGACCCTGAAGGATATCTGGCCCAGCGACGAAGAAATCGATGCCATTGTGGCGAGCAGCGTGAAGCCAGAGCAATTTCGCAGCGTGTACGAACCGATGTTCGCGATCAATGCTGATGATGGTGAGTCAGTCAGTCCGTTGTACGAATGGCGTCCGCAAAGTACCTACATTCGCTGCCCACCGTACTGGGAAGGCGCGTTGGCAGGCGAACGCACGCTCAAGGGCATGCGTCCGCTGGCGGTGTTGGGTGACAACATCACAACCGATCACCTGTCGCCTTCCAATGCTATTTTGCCGAACAGCGCTGCCGGAGAGTATCTGGCCAAGATGGGTTTGCCACCAGAGGACTTTAACTCTTACGCAACCCACCGTGGTGACCACTTGACCGCACAGCGGGCCACATTCGCCAATCCCAAACTGCTCAATGAAATGGTGCAGGAAAACGGTGCGGTCAAGCAAGGCTCTCTGGCGCGCATCGAACCGGAAGGTAAGGTGGTGCGTATGTGGGAAGCCATCGAAACCTATATGGAACGCAAGCAGCCGCTGATTATCGTGGCGGGTGCAGACTATGGCCAGGGTTCTTCACGTGACTGGGCGGCCAAGGGTGTGCGTCTTGCGGGTGTCGAAGCGATTGTTGCGGAAGGGTTCGAGCGGATTCACCGTACCAATCTGGTTGGCATGGGTGTATTGCCACTGGAATTCAAGCCGGGTGTCAATCGCAAGACGCTGAACATTGATGGTACGGAAATCTACGATGTGGTGGGTAAGCCCGAACCACGCTCAACACTAACGCTGGTGATTCATCGTAAAAATGGCGAACGTCTGGAAGTACCGGTGACCTGCCGTCTGGATACCGCCGAAGAAGTCTCCATCTATGAGGCCGGTGGGGTTCTGCAACGCTTTGCGCAGGACTTTCTTGAGACGCCCGCAACCAGTCAGGCATGATGACAAATATGGAAAAAGCAATGACAAAAGCGCCACAGATTAAAATTGCTGCCACCTATATGCGGGGTGGCACCAGTAAGGGTGTGTTTTTTCGGCTGAGTGATTTGCCCGAAGTTGCCCAGACGCCTGGTGCCGCGCGCGACGCACTGTTGCTGCGCGTGATCGGCAGCCCGGATCCTTATGGCAAGCAAACCGACGGTATGGGCGGTGCGACTTCAAGTACCAGCAAGGTTGTGATTCTGTCGAAAAGCGAGCGTGCCGGACATGATGTTGATTATCTGTTCGGTCAGGTGTCCATCGATCAGCCTTTTATCGACTGGAGCGGCAATTGCGGAAATCTGTCGGCGGCCGTGGGACCTTTTGCGATCAGCAATGGGTTGATCGATGCCGACCGTATTCCGGAAAATGGTGTTGTCACCGTATCCATCTGGCAGGCCAATATCGGAAAGACCATTGTGGCCCATGTGCCCATCACCAATGGTCAGGTGCAGGAAACAGGCGATTTTGAGCTGGATGGGGTGACTTTCCCCGCCGCCGAAGTGCGGCTTGAATTCCTGGATCCGGCAGCAGACGAAGAGGGCGCTGGCGGTGCCATGTTCCCTACTGGCAATCTGGTTGACGAGCTGGATGTACCCGGTGTTGGCAAGTTGCAGGCGACCATGATCAATGCAGGTATTCCAACTGTGTTTGTAAATGCCAGGGATATTGGCTTTAGCGGCACGGAGCTGCAGGATGATATCAACGGTAACGCCGATACACTGGCCATGTTTGAAACCATTCGCGCGCATGGTGCGCTGCGAATGGGGCTCATTGCCAATATCGAGGAAGCCGCCCGTCGCCAGCACACACCCAAGGTGGCTTTTGTGGCTGAGGCGGCTGATTACACGGCATCCAGCGGCAAACAGGTATCTGCCGATAGTATCGACCTGGTTGTACGGGCGCTTTCCATGGGTAAATTGCATCATGCCATGATGGGCACCGCAGCGGTTGCTATCGGTACGGCTGCAGCCATTCCCGGTACCCTGGTCAACCTTGCGGCAGGCGGTGGTGAGCGTGAATCTGTTACCTTCGGTCACCCTTCAGGTACATTGCGGGTGGGTGCACAGGCGATTGAAGAAAACGGGCAGTGGGTTGTGAAAAAAGCACTCATGAGCCGAAGCGCCCGTGTCCTGATGGAAGGCTATGTGCGGATTCCGGCCGATTCGTTCTGAAAGCGCCAGAAAATTGATTAACTTTTAATATTGTTAAAGAAGGATTTATTGCATGTCGACAAGAAAGCAACTCAGATCACTCGTTGAAGCGCGCCAGGGTATTATCGTTCCCGGTGCATTTAATGCTTTGTCGGCCAAAGTGATTGCCGATCTTGGCTTTCAGGCCATTTATGTGACGGGTGCGGGTGTAACCAATATGTGGTTTGGCATGCCTGATCAGGGTTTTATGGGTTTACATGAAATCGCCGAGCATACCGCCAGAATCCGTGATGCAGTAGATGTGCCACTGATTGTCGATGCTGATACCGGGTTTGGCAATGCCCTGAATGTTCGTCACACTGTCCGGGTTCTTGAGCGTGCCGGTGCCGACTGCATTCAGTTGGAAGATCAGGTTGCGCCCAAGCGTTGCGGTCATTTCTCAGGCAAAGAGGTGATTTCAACCGAAGAAGCGGTCAGCAAGATCAAGGCGGCGGTCGACGCACGTCACGATCCTGACTTCTTGATTATGGCGCGTACCGATGCGGCAGCCACCCATGGTTTTGAGGCGGCGATCGAGCGTGCCCAGAAATTCGCTGAAGCCGGTGCCGACATTCTGTTTGTGGAAGCTGTCACAGAAGCCGAGCAAGTGCGCGCGCTTCCCCAGCGTCTTGCCAAGCCGCAGTTGATGAACATGGTGATTGGTGGCCGCACGCCTATTTTCAATGCCGATCAGCTGGCCGAGCTGGGCTTTGGCATCGTGCTGTATGCCAATGCGGCCTTGCAGGGCGCCGTTACCGGCATGCAGAAAGCCCTGACGGTGTTGCGCGACGAGAAGGAAGTGCAAGAGTCCAGCGGGCTGGTTGCGACGTTTGCTGAAAGGCAGCGCCTGGTGAGCAAGCCTGAATGGGACGAGCTGGAACGCCGCTACTCCTGAACAAGACCTGGCTTGTTGTCCAGCGTCTCTTTGCGTTCTCCATAGCCTCTTCAAATAGCCGCCCTTGATATCGGTCACCTGTCTGGTGGCCGACCGGGGCGCGCTTCTTATCTCAGATTCTTTGAATCCCAAACCGCTTTACCCTCCAGCAAAGTTTGCATTGGCGTCTGTTCTATGATCTTAATCCATTGCGCTTTTCCCTAAAGAACAGTAGTGATCCAGGTTCAAGTCAGCCGATCAGCAGGAATGAGAGTTTTAGCATAAGTTTGCAAATTGATTATTAAATGATATATATAAACTGTGCAGGGATAAACTACGAATGCTTAAATTATATGTTGTAGGTGGATGGTGATTGGTGTAGGTCCTTTTTCAATCAAGCTTGTTTTGCTGGCAATTGTCCTGTTGCTGGCATGGTCAATAGCCCGGTTTCTGGCGAAATATCCGAAAAATGATAAACGCAAGGCGGCCGGTGGGTTGTTGCTTGATGCCGTATTCTGGGGCTTTGTTGCGGCCCGGGTGGCACATATTATCCAATGGCGGGACGAATATCTCCAGAAGCCACTGTCGATGCTTGCGGTTAGTGATGGCGGTTACCTGTGGTGGGCGGGATTTCCGGTGGCCATTGTCTATGTTTTGTGGCGCACCAGGAAAATACGTATCGTGCGCCAACCGGTTCTGATGGGGCTTGCCGCCGGCATCTTGATATGGTTTGCCTCCAACCACTGGCTTGGCATGATGCAGCGGTCATCAATAGATTTTCCAGATGTACAATTGGCAACATTTGATCAACAGCCGGTTTCTTTAAGTGCATATCGCGGGAAGCCGGTTGTGCTTAATTTGTGGGCGAGCTGGTGTCCGCCATGCCGTCGTGAAATGCCTGCTTTTGAGCAGGCCCAGGAACAATTCCCTGATATTGCGTTTGTCATGGTCAATCAGGGTGAAAGCCTGAAAAAGGTCCAGGATTTTCTTCAGGCAGAGCAATTGATGTTAAACAATGTTTTGCTGGATCCGGCTTCTGGGGTGATGCATCAGGTGCGAGCCAGGGGCTTGCCAACAACTCTGTTTTTTGATGCACAAAGGCAGTTGCAGGGTGTGCATATGGGTGAAATAACCGCGGCTGGCCTGAAAAGCAAAATAGCTCAGTACTTTGATTGAGTTTTTGATTGCAGTTCAATATTTGAGAATATAGCGCTGTCTTAAAGGCCTGGGGCAGCCGGGCAGCCAGACGGAAGAATTTGTAGTCCCGCTAAAGGTTTTGGTCATCATCCAGATGAAATTTATGAATAATACGGTGGGCCAGTGGCGCCAGAATGATACCCAGCGTTCCTATAAAAACCAATCCGACACACATGCTGTAGAGCGCAAAGAAGACCTTTCCAGCAACGCTTTCGGGCAAAATGTACGGGCCTAAGCCGCCAATAATAAGGGCCGTGTTAAGCAAGGCATCATGCCAGTTTATTGGCTCCAGTATAAGATGGGCTATCACGCCAATGGCCATCGTGACCACCAGGACAATAAGCGCATAAAAAACATGGGCAAGCAGGCGATATCTGAAATGTCGTGCCGGTAATAAGGGTTGTTTTTTTGATTCGTACATTATGCTGAAACCATAGAATACAAGCGCTTTGGCCGTTTCATTCGGGCTTGTAATGGCTGTGATCTTACTGATCGTATCTGAATCTGTCAAACCATCGCACCATTAAGGCTTAATGGATGTTCCGATGCCAGCGGTAGGGAAAGACGGGCTTTGTTATAGTAATCAAGCCATAATTGAAATGGATTCCATTAAATTATTTTGTTATAACTGTATGATTTTATTTATAAAAATAATAATTCTGTCGGGAACGCATGGGGGTTGGGATCAATCTAACCAAGTGGCTGATTGTATATTAAACAAATAGTTAATCAATGATCAGCCATCAAGCTTCAGTTCTTGTAACTATATGGAGTTGCGGTCATGAAAAACTTTGTTAAAGTAGTGCTACTCGCATCAAGCATGGCAGCAGGTGTGGCATATGCTGATGGGCTTAGGGAGTCTGGTTATCCATTTGTGCCTAATGCGGCCAGCCCTTATATAGGGCAAAAAGTTGAGCAGATCAGCCGTACAGATTCCGACTATCCCAGGATTTTGATTAACAGTGGAGTAGCCCGTGAAGTCGTTATGCAGGAATTGGTTGATTATAATAGGGTTAACCCATATTCATTCTATTCTTACTAGTGGTCAGGTCAGTCAGGGTCATGCATGTTTCAGATAATAATCCAGACTGACAATGTTGCCGAATTCGGGAAATTCAGGGTCTTGCAGGGTGTTGGCAGGGTGAGTTTCTCGATTTCGGTATTTTATATTGGCAGAAATGGTAGTCTAGCTCTATCGGTCAGGTGTATTGGATGCCTTCAAGGCTTACAAAACCGGGCCTTTTTTCTAAATATTTGAATGGAATTTAATCAATGAGCGATCTTTTTTCGGGCTATGATTTGGCCGGATTGCATATGAATAATCGTATTGTGATGGCACCCATGACGCGCTCCAGAGCCGTTAATACGGTTGCCAATGAGCAAACCGCCCTTTATTACCAGCAAAGAGCCAGTGCAGGCCTTATTATTACCGAGGGTTCACAAATTTCCCATCAGGGTGTGGGGTATTTGTTTACGCCTGGCATGCATAGCGCTGAGCAAATTGAGGGTTGGAAGAAAGTAACGGGTGCAGTGCATGAAAAGGGAGGAAAAATTTTCAGTCAGCTTTGGCATGTAGGGCGCATCTCTCATGTTACTTTGCAGGAAAATGGCGCTGCGCCGGTTGGGGCAAGCAATAAAACGGCAGAAAATGCCACTGCGTTTGCTTATGATGAAAATGGCAACCCTGCCAGGATTCAGGCCAGCCAGCCCCGTGCCTTGTCTACCGAAGAGGTGGAGGGGGTTGTTCAGGATTTTGCCAAGGCGGCCGCCAATGCGCTTGAGGCCGGGTTCGACGGGGTGGAAATTCATGGTGCCAATGGTTATTTGATTGAGCAATTCATCAATGCGGGCATCAATACCCGTGAGGACCGTTATGGGGGTAACACGGCTGAGGGCCGTTTGGCCTTTGTGCTGGAAGTGGTTGATGCAGTAGTAGCCAAAATTGGCAGGCAGCGGGTTGGTATTCGTCTGTCACCTTTTAACCGGATTTTCGATATGCCCGCGTTTGAAGGTGAGGCGCAAACCTGGCTTGAATTGGCCCGCCTGCTTTCAAGCAGAAATCTGGCATATGTTCATATCAGTAACCGCAAGGCCATCATTAATAACCCTCATGGGAAGGACTTCCTTGAAAAATTCAGGAAAGCTTATGCCGGCACTTTGATCCTGGCGGGTGAATACACCAAGGAAGAAGGCCAAAGAGACTTGCAGGAAGGCCTGACTGATCTGGTTGCTTTTGGCCGTCCATTCATCTCCAATCCAGACTTGGTAGAGCGGCTGAAAAACGATTGGCCCCTGACGTCTTTTGATCCTGCCACCTTTTATGGGGGCGGTCAGGAAGGCTATACCGATTACCCTGAATATCAGGAAGTTGTTGATCAGGTGACCAATTAAAGCTTGCCATTTCCGAAACAGCGGGGCAAGAATAGCGTGTTATTTTTCTCAATAAAAAATTTACAGGCCATTGCATGAAAAAATCTCTTATTACATTTACTATCATCACTTTATTGGGCAGCAGTGCTGCCATAGCGCAAGCGGTTGCAGTTGATACGCTGTCAAACGGTGTCAGGGTGGAACACACCAAGTTGGGCAATGGTGCCAGTCCCAAGCCTGCTGATACCGTTAAGGTTCATTACCGTGGCACTCTGCTTGATGGCACTGAATTTGATTCTTCCTACAAACGCAACGAACCCATTTCGTTTCCCTTAAGCCGGGTTATCCCCTGTTGGACCGAAGGTTTGCAAAAAATGAAAGAGGGGGGTTCTGCGGTATTGTTTTGTCCCTCACGTTCGGCCTATGGCGAGCGTGGCGCCGGTAATGCCATTCCTCCTAACAGCGATTTGAAATTTGAGGTCGAGTTGCTTAAGGTCAATTAAGTTCGATAGGGAAAAGCATGTTTAGGCAAGACTGTTTGCTTTAAGCGTAAGGTAAAGCAGGCAGTCGGGATGTTAACGGATAAAGCGCTTCAGCACGTCCCGGAACAGGGGCGTGTTGGCTTCTTCCAGCCATTCGAAGGCCACCATTTCCCGTGATACGATTTCTGCACCATTTTGTTGCAGGCGTTGCAGGGCCAGTGCTTTATCCCGTGGATGACGTGAGCCAACCGCTTCATCCACAATAAAAACCTCGCGGCCGTTAGCCAGCAGATCCAGGGCGGTTTGCTGCACGCATACATGCGCTTCAGTGCCAACAATAACCCATTGCCGGCGTTCGGAAAAAGGTATGTTCAGTAAATTTTCACCAATAACGGCTGAAAAATGGATTTTTTCCATTATAAGCTGTTCGGGTATGCGCGAAAGCAAGTTTGAGTCGGTGTGCCCCAAACCCTTGGGGTATTGTTCTGTTGCCAGAACAGGTATGCCAATGGCTTGGGCGACATCAACCATCCAGATGGCCTGGGCAAGTACCTCTTGGCCTTGATTAATTGCGGGCAACATGCGGCTTTGAATATCAATAACCAATAATAATGATTCTGACGCCTTGATTCGCATGAGATCTCCTTGATGAAAGGGGGGCCGCTTTTCATTCCGGACGGGTATTACAACATTACCTTATGCCAGGCGGGTTAGCCAGCCATGGGTATCTTCTTCCAGCCCATATTGGATGCCGGTTAATTTATTGCGTAAGGCAACAGTTACTTTTCCGGCTGGGGCGTTTTCATCACCAATAATGAAATCTTTGCTTTTCAGGGCACTGATAGGAGCGATAACAGCAGCAGTGCCGCAAGCGAATGCCTCTGTAATTTCACCCGAATTGATGCCATCACGCCATTCTTGCAATGCCACCTTGCGCTCTTCCACTTTCAGGCCCATGTCTTCGGCCAGCTGAATCAGGCTGGCACGGGTAATGCCTTTAAGAATGCTGCCAGAGGGTTTGGGGGTGATAAGCGTACCGTCTTTGCGGACCAGGAAGATATTCATGCCGCCCAGTTCTTCAAGGTAAGTGTGCTCTTCGGCGTCCAGGAAAAGTACCTGTGAACAGCCATTGGCATAGGCTTCTTGTTGTGGCAGCAAAGAGGCGGCGTAGTTGCCACCACATTTGGCCTCGCCGGTGCCACCTTTGCCGGCACGGGAAAATTCGGAGGCCAGCCAGATGGAAATGGGCTGCATGCCCTTGGCAAAATAGGAACCGGCAGGGCTGACAATCACATGATAGGCGGCGCGTTCTGCAGAGCGGACTCCCAGGAAGCTTTCGTTGGCAATCATGAACGGGCGGATATAGGCACTGGTTTCAGGGGCGCTGGGCACCCAGGCCTTGTCTACGCTAATCAGTTGTTTCAGTGACTCAATGAACAGGTCTACAGGCAGCTCGGGCAGAGCCAGGCGCCGGGCAGACAATTGAAAACGCAGGGCGTTGGCTTCAGGGCGGAAAGTCCAGACAGATCCATCTGCGTGACGATAGGCTTTTAAGCCTTCAAAGATTTCTTGCGCGTAATGAAGTACGGAAGCGGCCGGATCCAGTTGTAAAGGACCATAAGGAACAATACGGGCATCGTGCCATCCTTGCTCGCGGGTCCAGTCAATGGTTGCCATGTGGTCGGTAAAATATTTGCCAAAACCCGGATTTTGTAAAATGGCATTACGCTCTGCCTCGGGTAGTGGATTGGCATTGCGGTTAATTGTAAATTCAACTTGATTTGCGGAAGTAGTGTTCATGATGAATGAGGCTTTTGTATAAATGGGTCAGGTGGCAGAATTTGTTCCCGCCGTGTATGACAAAATGATAACAACGTTAATTATAGGGGGTAAATGACTGACGACAAGCAATATATGCAGCCATGCTCAAACTCAATCATGCGCTTGTGGCAAGTATGAAAATTATTGTCATAACCCTGTTTCATTTTTAATTTTCTCTTGCGTGCCGGAGGATTCCCTATTGACAGGTTTTTCGTCTGGGAGAATGTTGCATTTATACCTGAACATACTGTTTTTAAAATGAAAAATGGTAATTTTCCTGTATTAAGATATTTTAATAAGATGTTGGATTTGATTAATAAAACGAAAACAAATGTATCAAAACAACACTATTACAATAATTTACAAATTCATGTAAGAAATAAAACTTGCAACCTGCGCTTTATGTAATAAATCGCTTCCATTATTTAGGCTTTATGAGAATAAATTTTTTGTAGATACAGTCAAAATAAGGGATTGATTACGTTCGTTAATTAAATAATTTGATTTTTATTGAATTAAATTGTTACTTTTATGATTTTTAAAAAATTAATTATTAAAAATATATTTGCAATAATTAAATATATTTTTGATATAAATAAAAATAAATGAAATTTAAATGAGGAGTAAGAATGTTTCTAAAGTAATCATCTGGTGTTATTGTTCTCCCCAAAAGTTACATGTTTTTCTATTTTTAATATTAGCCGCATTAAGTTTGTTTTCTGTTTTTGCTGTAGCAACCCAATTATTTGTTAAGCAATCAAAAGATGATGAGTAGAGATGCGGTACTTCTATATATTGTTTGGAGAGCGCTACAAATGAACCATATCTACAAGTCTGTTTGGAATGAACATACAGGCGCCTACGTTGCCGTATCTGAAAAAACAAAAACCAAAGGAAAACGCAGTGGCAGTATTCTTTTCAAAACAGTGGCGGCCGGTATTTTGGGTTTTTGCCTAACCGGCGGAGTAGCCAATGCCCAGGTAAATTCAGGCCTCAATAATCTTTCCAATCTGTCCACCACTGCCGCTTTGTCACCTGTAATGGGCATTCTTGGTGGGTTAACCGGTTCACAAGGTTCAACAGCAACCAATTTGCTTGGTGGTGTGCTTGATCCAGTTCTGGGTTTGGTGGGTGGTTTAACCGGTGGTCAATCCAGTACAGGCACCGGTGGTTTGCTTGATCCTGTTCTGGGTCTGGTCGGTGGTTTGACGGGTGGCAATGGTGGTTTGCTGGGTGGCGGCAGTGCGGGTGCTGGTGCGATTACCGATGTACAGGGAACAGTTGACCGACTGGTCGACAATACTGCCCTGGCTCCAGTCGGTGGCCTGGTCAACGGTCTGGTCGATCCACAAGCCGGTGCGTTGGCGCCTGTTACCGGTCTGGTTAACGATTTGACTTCCGCCAGTGGCCCGTTGGCACCTGTCGGTGGTTTGGTAAATGGCCTGGTTGGCGATCAGGGTGCACTCACTCCTGTTGTGAGTACTGTGAATGGTTTATTAAGTGGCGTAACCGGTGGTTTGACCGGTGGTGCCCAAGGCGGTCCATTGGATCCAGTTCTGGGTTTGGTGGGTGGTTTAACCGGTGGTCAATCCGGTACAGGCACCGGTGGTTTGCTTGATCCTGTTCTGGGTCTGGTCGGTGGTTTGACGGGTGGCAATGGTGGTTTGCTGGGTGGCGGCAGTGCGGGTACTGGTGCGATTACCGATGTACAGGGAACAGTTGACCGATTGGTCGATNGGCGATCAGGGTGCACTCACTCCTGTTGTGAGTACTGTGAATGGTTTATTAAGTGGCGTAACCGGTGGTTTGACCGGTGGTGCCCAAGGCGGTCCATTGGATCCAGTTCTGGGTTTGGTGGGTGGTTTAACCGGTGGTCAATCCGGTACAGGCACCGGTGGTTTGCTTGATCCTGTTCTGGGTCTGGTCGGTGGTTTGACGGGTGGCAATGGTGGTTTGGTGGGTGGCGGCAGTGCGGGTGCTGGTGCGATTACCGATGTACAGGGAACAGTTGATCGACTGGTCGACAATACTGCCCTGGCTCCAGTCGGTGGCCTGGTCAACGGTCTGGTCGATCCACAAACCGGTGCGTTGGCGCCTGTTACCGGCCTGGTTAACGATTTGACTTCCGCCAGTGGCCCGTTGGCACCTGTTGGTGGTTTGGTAAATGGCCTGGTTGGCGCTCAGGGTGCACTGACCCCTGTGGTGGGTACCGTTAATGGTTTGTTAAGTGGCCTGACTGGAGGCTTGACCGGTGGTGGCCAAGGTGGCCCATTGGATCCCGTCCTTGGTCTGGTTGGCGGTTTGACCGGAAGTACCGGTACTACTGGTTCTGGCGGTTTGTTAGGCGGTTTGCTGGGTGGCGGTCAGTCCTCTGGTGGTCTGTTGGACGGCTTGCTGGGCGGTGGCCAGGGCGGTGGCCTGCTTGGTGGTTTACTGGGTGGTGGCGCTCAAGGTGGTTCAGGCAATGTGCTTGATTTGGCTACTGGTATTACCTTACCCCAAAACCAGCTCGGCAACACACTTGACGGTGTGTTGACACCTGTTTTGAAACCGGTTGAAGGCCTGCTTAACTCCCTGTTGGGTGCCTTGGCTCCGGTTGTTAATCCGGTTGTAGGCGTTGTTAATGGTGTTACAAGCAACCTGGGTATCGAGTTGCCACAAAATCTGCATCTGGATCTGGTTGATGATTTGTCGTTGGCATTGCAGGGCAAACAGCCACTGGACCTGGCATTGTTGCAATCTGACGGTAATATTTTAGGTTTGGTGCAGCCTGCTGCTGCACCAAACCCAGGCACACCAATCCCGGCTCCGGTTGTTGGTGAAATTGCAATTGGTGGTGGAGAAATAAACGGTTTGGGTACCGGTGCTATTGCTACCGCTAATGGTGCAGGCGCCATGGCGATTGGTGATGGAGCCAAGGCCAGTGGTGCATTAACGACCGCTTTGGGTACAGGCGCAGCGGCTACGGCTGAGGCTACTGTGGCCTTGGGTGGTGCCGCTTCTGCGGCAAAGGCTGGCGCTACTGCTATAGGCTCTGGTGCTTCTGCCGCGGGAGAGGGTTCTACCGCTTTAGGTTTAGGTGCTCTGGCGACAGTCAATAACTCTGTGGCAATCGGTGCGCTTGCTCAAGCGACAGCAACAAATGCTGTTGCCCTGGGTACAGGCTCTGTTGCCAACGAAGCCAATACCGTTTCAGTCGGTTCAGTGGGTAATGAGCGTCGTATCACTAATGTTGCAAATGGCACTAAAGGCAGTGATGCCGCTACCGTTGGACAATTGACACCAGTTATTAATGCATTGGGTGGTGGTGCCAACATCGCGCTAAACGGTACAGTGACCGGCCCCACTTACAATGGTTTCTCTGATGCCAGTCAGTCATTTACTGATGTGGGAAGTGCCTTGTATTACCTAGATACTCGTGTTACCGACCTTGAAAATAACGGTGTAGGTGGCAATAATCTGGTACAGCAAGATACTGTTTCAAGAGATATTACTGTCGGTAAAGATACCGATGGCAGTGTGGTGAACTTTCAGAATAAAGACAGCCAGGCCCGTAAGTTGACTGGCGTGGCAGCGGGTGCAGTTAATGCAACAAGTACCGATGCTATCAACGGTGCTCAATTGCATGCGACCAATCAATCCATTGCCGATGCGCTGGGTGGAAATACAGTAGTTAATATTGATGGTTCCATTACTGGCACCACCTACAATATCAATGAGATTACTCAAGGTGGTATTGTTAACAATAACTACACTAATGTTGGAGATGCTTTTAACAGCGTCAGTAATTCCGTAACCAATCTATATAATCAGGTTAATGATGGCAAGATTGGTCTGGTTCAGCAGGCAAGTCCCAATGCAGCTATTACTGTCGGTAAATCTACAGGTGGCAATGAGGTTAACTTCAGGAATGAAAGTGGTGAAGCCCGTCGCCTGACCGGTGTTGCTGAAGCGGTTGACGGAACCGATGCAGTGAACCTGGATCAGGTTACCCGTATGGTTCAGGGCGCGACACCTGCTGACTTAACCGAAGTGCGCAACGACATCTCAGCCTTGCGGGGTGATGTCCGCCGTGTTGAAAAACGCGCTGACGCCGGTGCCGCAACTGCCATGGCGGTTGCAGGTTTACCGCAGGCTTATCTGCCAGGCAAGAGCATGGTTTCCATGGCTGGTGGTGTTTATGCCTCTGAGTCTGGTTATGCTCTTGGCGCATCTACGGTTACCGAAAACGGTAAGTGGGTTATTAAAGGCAGCGTGGCCGGCTCTTCACGCGGCCAAATGGGAGCAACCATTGGCGCGGGTTATCAGTGGTAATACCAAGGTAGGGCTTTGGTCTTAGCCCTCGTTGTCATACAGTAAAAACCGCTATTCCTTACACGGAATAGCGGTTTTTTATCTATGTAAACCTATACCTTTTTGGTATGAGTTGCAATAAATTCCGTATTAGACCCATCAGGCTAGTGCTTATATACTCTTGAAATATTTATGAAAAGAAGTATTGCATCAGAGGACAAGATGGACGCGACAATTGTTGAAGTTAATACCCGGATTTTGGATATTCCCACTATCAGGCCACACAAAATGTCTGTGGCAACCATGCATTGCCAAAGCATAGTGCTGGTGCGCATCAAGACTTCTGATGGCATTGAAGGTATTGGAGAGGCAACAACGATTGGTGGCTTGAATTATGGCGGCGAAAGCCCCGAAAGCATCAAGACCAATATTGACAGTTATTTTGCGCCACTCATTATTGGACAATCAGCCACTAAACTGGCTGCGTTGCGCAAATTAATCAATAAAACCATTAAAGATAATCGTTTTGCCAAGTGTGCAATAGAAACGGCTTTATATGATGCCTATGCCAAACGTCTTGGCGTTCCCCTTAATGCCCTGTTTGGTGGGGTGGTGGCTAATGAAATTGGCGTGGCCTGGACACTGGCCAGTGGCGATACGCAAAAAGATATAGCTGAAGCAGAGCAGATGCTGGAAACACGCCGGCACAATATATTCAAGCTTAAAATTGGCATGCGCTCGCCCAAAGACGATATCAAGCATATCGCCGCCATCAGGAAGGCCGTGGGTGATGATGTCAGCATTCGTGTTGATATAAATCAGGGTTGGTCTGAAACCCAGACGGTACAAAATCTTCGTGCCTTGGCGGATGTTGGTGTAGAGTTGGTAGAACAGCCCATTCATGAGAAAAACCTGGCAGGCATGCAGCGTTTGACAGCGCTGGGCATTGTGCCAATTATGGCCGATGAATCCCTGAAAGGACCGGAAGACGGGTTTACGCTTGCATCACAGCACTGCGCCAATGTGTTTGCCATCAAGATTGAGCAGGCGGGTGGCTTGCAGCATGCCCGTGATTTGATTGGTATTGCCCAGGCGGCTGATATCGCCTTGTATGGTGGTACGATGCTTGAGGGTTCGATTGCAACCATTGCGGCTGCCCATTTGTTTTCGACTTTAAACAATCTGGAGTGGGGTACCGAGCTGTTTGGCCCGCTCTTGCTGAAAGATGAAATTCTGGCAACGCCGCTGGATTACAGCGATTTCACCCTGAAAATTCCAACTGGTCCGGGTCTGGGTATCAGTCTTGATGATGATAAGGTGAGTTTTTACACACGAAAATAACGGCTGGATAAGCGTTAAATATTTATTGAAATTTTTAATCACTTCGCAAAAGGAAGAGACATTATGAGTAAAGAGTCAGTTGCCGCTTTGCTGGCACAAATGCAAGGTACAGAATCCCCCGTTGCCGATGAGCGCATTAAAGCAATCATCAATCGTATTATTAGCGATTTGTTCAATACGATCGAGGATTTTGATATTACGCCCAGCGAGTTCTGGACTGCATTGAATTTCCTGGGTAACAGTGGTCAGGAATATGGCCTGATCGCAGCTGGTCTGGGTTTTGAGCGTTTGCTTGATATCCGTCTGGATGAGGAAGAGGCCGCTGCCGGTATTACCGGTGGTACACCACGTACTATTGAAGGCCCCCTGTATGTGGCCGGCGCGCCAGAGTCCGTAGGATTTGCCCGCCTGGATAAGGATGGTGAGATTGGCGAGCCGCTGGTGATGGAAGGTGTGGTGCGTGATGAAGCAGGCAATCCGCTGAAAAACGCTTTGGTTGAAGTATGGCATGCCAACCATTTAGGCAATTATTCCCACTTCGATCCATCACAAGAGCCGTTTAACCTGCGTCGCAGCATTCGTACCGATGACAATGGCCGTTACTGTTTCCGCAGTGTGTTGCCGGTTGGTTACAGTGTTCCTCCCGGTGGCGCCACCGATGTGATCCTGAAAAAACTGGGTCGCCACGGTCATCGTCCGGCACACATCCACTTCTTTGTGACTGCTGAAGGCCAGCGCAAGCTGACAACCCAGATCAATATTGATGGTGATCCATACCTGTGGGATGACTTCGCTTTTGCAACCCGTGATGGATTGGTTCCTGCGGTCAAGAAAGAGTCTGATCCTGAAGTGATCAAGAAATATGAAATGAATGGTCCATTCTCTCATATCGAATTCAACTTTGACCTGCACGCTGATCGCAAGGATTTGATCGGTACTGAAGTAACCCGCGCTCGCGCACAAGCTTAATGTCTGCACCTTTTCAGCATGGCTGGGAAGGTGGTTGCCATAAAAACAGCTTGAACAAGCTCTTTTTCTGTAACAATGCCGGCATATTCCATTTAACAGGTATGCCGGCATTGTTATAAGAGCAGGGAATAATCCACTCTTTATACAAGGAATTATCCCTTTAGAAATGCCTCCAGGGCATGATTGAACGCTTCACTGGCTTCAATATTGGACAGATGTGAGGCATTCAGGTCTACCCGGCTTGAACCGGCAATTTTTTCTGCCATCGCATCAGCATCGGCAACGGTGGTTACCGGATCATGGCCTCCTGCCACAATCAGGGTAGGCGTTTTGATAAGTGCGATTTTTTCACGTAAATCAGCCTTGGCCAATGCGTCGCAACATGAGGCATAGCCTTCTGCATCAGTCTGGCGCAAGCCGTCAATCAATTCATTAACAATTACCGGGTTGGCCTGTACAAAGCCTTCGGTAAACCAGCGGCCGGCAGAACCGTTGGCAACGGGATTCATGCCTTCTGAACGAACCAGGGTGGCACGCTCATTCCAGCCGGCTTCCTGTCCGATTTTGGCAGCGGTGTTGCACACAACCAGTTTATCCAGCTTTTCAGGAGCGTGAATGCCCAGCCACTGGCCAATCAGGCCTCCCATTGAAATACCGCAAAAACTGAATTTTTCAATACCCAGGGCCTGGGTGATGTGCAGTACATCATTGCCCAGTTGCTCAAGCGTATAAGGGCCTTTGTTTTTAACCGATTCACCATGTCCACGGGTATCGTAGCTTAAGACACGATAGTTTTTGCTGAAATAATCGACCTGTTTGGCCCACATACTGTAGGTGGTGCCCAGGGAGTTTGAAAAAAACAGAACCGGGGCGTTTTCAGGGCCGTTTAACTGGTAGTTGAAGGTTTCATTGTTAATCTGGATGGTGCTCATAGAATGTATCCTGTTGCTGAAAAAGAAAACAGCAAACCAGGTTTGCTGTTACAAGATTGCTTGGGTGGCAAGTATGCGTGTTAGATAGCGGAAGGGTGCCGGCATAGGGCCGTTACCTTGATATCCATGTACGGGAACAGGGGCAGGCCAGACAGAAGCGTGTGCAGTTCTTCATTGCTTTCCACATCAAAAATGCTGACATTTTTATACTCTCCCACCACGCGCCAGATGTAAGCCCATTTGCCGGAGCGTTGCAGTTCCTGTGAATAGGCCTTTTCTGTTGCCTTGATTTCATTGGCAACTTCCTCGGGCATATCGTGAGGGATGTTAACGTTCATTTCAACCATGTAAAGCATATGAGTTCCTTTAAGAAAGATAATCCACGAGTATTCATTTTACTCAGTTTGCGGAAATTCCTGTTTCCTTGATGATTTTTTGCCATTTGGTGGTTTCGTCTTGCAGATAGGCTTTCAGTTCGTCAGGCGTACTGCCGATTTTTTCTGCACCAATGGTGGCAAAGGTTGTTTTGACCTTTTCAGAGTCCATGGCGTTTAGCATGGCGTTATTCAGGGTCTGGATAATATCGTCGGGCGTGCCGGCCGGTGCAAAAGTGGCAAACCAGGGGGTCAGTTCATAGCCTTCCAGCCCGCTTTCGGCAACAGTAGGCAAGTCTGGCAGGGTAGAAGAGCGTTTGGCGGTGGTAATGGCCAGTGCCTTGAGTTTGCCTGCATCGATATGGGGTTTGGCAGAGGTAATGCTGTCAAACATGTAATCCACCTGTCCACCCAGTAAATCCGTAACTGCCGGGCCGCTGCCACGGTAAGGGACATGCAGCATGTCCAGTTTGCCCAGGTAAGTAAACAGCGCGCCAGCCAGATGAATGGATGTACCCACACCGGCTGAGGCATAGGTATATTTACCCGGATTTTCTCTGGTCTGATCAATCACGTCCTTGACCGAATTGATGTCATTGCGGGTAGCCTGGGTGACCAGAATATTGGGAACGGCGGCCAGTAGGGAAATGGGGGTAAAGTCCTTGATAGGGTCGTAAGTGAGTTGTTTGTATAACGAGGGATTGACCGCCATGCCGTTGGCAACAATCATAATGGTGTAACCATCGGGTTTGGCGCTGGCAACCTGCGCTGCGCCAATATTGCCGCCTGCACCTGGTTTGTTTTCAACCACAATAGACTGGCCCAGCTCCTGGCTCATGGCTTCACCCAGCGTGCGGGCAATAACATCCATGGCACCACCGGGCGGGAAGGGAACAATCCAGGAAATCGGGCGCTCGGGATAGGCGGCCAGCGCGCTATTGGAAAGGGCAAGCAAACTGCCGGCAGTGGCGAGCGTTAATATTCTTTTAGCCACAAATGAACGGTTGCGGTTTGGCATCAGGGAAATCTCCGGTATTTTAGGTATGGAATATATCCATGCATGTTGAATGCCTGAATTGGATATGGTCATATGTTTTAATATAGGCTAATTAATTATCCTTGTAGTTTTTTCTGCTGTCTAAGACTATATTTGTAGGTGTCAATACTTTAAAGGTATGGGTTATGGAGTTAAGACAAATTCGGTACTTTCATTGTGTTGCACGGGAACTTAGTTTTACTCGGGCGGCAAGGCTCTTGCATATCGCCCAGCCTCCGCTCAGCAGGCAGATCAAGCTGTTAGAGGAAGAGCTGGGGGTGAAGGTGTTTGAGCGCCAGGGTCGTGGCATTCGCCTTACGGACGCAGGCAAGTATTTCATGGATCATACCCAGAAAATGACCCAACAACTGGAGGAAACCATCAAGGCTACGCAACGGATTGGCAAAAAGGATCGAGTCTGGTTTGGTGTTGGGTTTGTGCCGTCCACGCTTTATGGGTACATGCCTGATTTTATCCGTGAATTAAGGGAACTGAATGCGAAGGTGGAAATCGGTCTGGTCGAAATGACTACCTTGCAACAGTTTGAGGCCCTTAAAATGGGGCGTATTGATCTTGGCATGGGGCGTATCAAATTAAGTGATCCTGAAATTGCACGTTTGGTTCTGCTTGATGAGCCCCTCGTGGTGGCCGTTCCCCGGCATCATCGGCTGGCCAGTGTGTCAGGGATTGGGGTTAATGAAATTTTGCAGGAATCCTTAATTGTGTATCCGGCTTCCCCCCGTCCCAGTTATGCTGACCATGTCCTGGATCTGTTCAGTCAACATGGGTACACACCCAATGTTGTGCAGGAAGTCAATGAGTTGCAAACGGCCATTGGCCTGGTGGCCGCCGGTATCGGTGTTTCCCTGGTCCCCGAGTCGGTCAAGCGTTTGTTACGTGATGACGTGGTTTATATTGATTTTCAGGCTACCGGATTTACCTCACCGGTTATGATGAGCTGGCGAAAAAATGATGAGTCCGAGTTTCTGAAAGAAGTGGTGGGGCTGGCTAAAAAAATGGCAATGGGATATAAGTGAGGCGGTAGTCAAAAGGAAATGAAGTGAGGCGGTCATCAACAGGAAATGCCAATGGTGTTTTCAAAGGAGGTTGATATGCAGCATGATCAGATTTCAGACAATCAAGTAACGGGTTTGCGCAATTACAATATTTTTGACTGTGACCCGGCCTTGAAAGAAGCCCTTAAGTCCCTGGGGGCTTCATGGGCATTGGAAGATTGCCATGAATATGGCGCCCTGATGGGGTCCGTACCTTTATTGCAACACGCCGTCAATGCCAATAAGTATCCGCCCCGGCTTAGGATCATCAATCACGAGGACAATAAAACCAACCCCATTTCTTTTCATGACAGTTGGCATGTGCTGTTGCGAAGCCTTTTTCAACAGGGTGTCCATGCTGATGCCTGGCAAAGTAATGCTCACGTCAGGCGGGCGGCATTGTTCTATTTGCATGGTCAAACCGAAGCGGGCAGCCTGTGTCCGGTTACCATGACGTTTGCCTCCATTCCTGCCTTGAAACATGAACCCTGGTTTGAAACACTGGCACCGCATTTGTACAGTCGGGAGTATGATGCGTCCGACCAGCCCCTGGATGGCAAGAAAGGCATGATGATTGGCATGGGCATGACCGAAAAACAGGGGGGGTCCGATGTGCGTGCCAATACCACGACCGCAGAACCATCAGGTCAGTTCAAACTAAGCAATACTTATCGCCTGAATGGGCATAAATGGTTCTTTTCCTCTCCACTTTCCGATGCCCATCTGGTCTTGGCGCAATTAAAAGGCGAGTTAAGCTGTTTTTACGTGCCGCGCTGGTGCCCCGATGGGCGTCTGAACGGGGTGCACATACAGGGTCTTAAAGACAAAATGGGTAACCGTTCCAATGCCAGTGCCGAAATCTTGCTGCAGGATGCCTGGGCCTTGCCCGTTGGTGAGCCGGGGCAGGGTATACAGGCCATTATCAAAATGGTGGCTCAAACCCGGCTTGACTGTGTGCTGGGCAGTGCCGCGCTGTTGCGCCAGGCGGTGGTGCAGGCAGTGCACCATGCCAGCCACAGAAAGGTCTTTGGCAAGCTGCTGATCGAGCAGCCCTTAATGCAAATGGTGTTATGCGATCTTGTGCTGGAAAGCGAGGCAGCCATGTGGTTGTCCATGGGGCTTGCGCATGCGGTGGAGAACCGGCATTCCGGCTTGTCCCGGGCCTATGCCCGCATTGTGACGCCAGCGGCCAAGTTCTGGGTGTGCAAGCGGGCGGTTGAAACGGTTGCCGAATGCATGGAAGTCTGGGGCGGTAATGGTTACGTGGAAGATGGCCCCATGCCGCGCCTGCTGCGTGAGGCGCCCGTTAACTCAATTTGGGAGGGTTCAGGCAATGTAATGTGCCTGGATGTATTGCGGGCGTTACGGAATGAACCCGAGTTGGGAGAGCTCTTGCTCGGCAACCTTTCTACCGAGGCAGGCATGCATGCTTTGTTAAGCCAGGCGGTCAACACGCTCAAGATGCGTTTGCGTAATAATGCCAGTGAGCTTGAGTACTGCGCCCGGCAGGTTGTGCAGGAACTGGTTTTGCTGGTGCAAGCCACCCTGATGTGTCATTATGCGCCTTCATATGTTGCCGAAGCCTTTATTCAAAGCCGGTTTTCACAGGCTGGGCGCATTGTCGGGTCGCATGTTTATGCCGACCCGCAGGAAATACTGAAAAGGGCAGTGGTTTTTTGAAGGACGTATTTCATGAAGTACCAACTCGATGATAAACCCCGCGCATTTCCCATGTTGATGTACGGGTTGCAGTGGTTCAGTATCGCGGTACCTTCTTTGCTTATTATTGGCAGTGTGGTGGCGGTTTTGCAAGGGCGTGATGTTTATGCCCAGATCATGTATATGCAGAAACTGTTTGCCGTATGCGGTCTTGTGATGTTTGTGCAGGTATTGTGGGGACATAAACTGCCCCTGATCGTGGGTCCTGCATCGGTATTGTTGTTGGGTGTTGTGGCGGGAACCGGTTCTGAGGCGGCCATTTATACCGCCATAGGAATAGGGGGTGCCTGCGTTGCCTTATTGGCCTTTAGCGGTGGGTTGGGTAAAGTCCAGAAAATTTTTACCACCCGGGTAGTGGTGGTTATCCTGGTTTTGGTGGCTATTACCCTCTCACCGCTTATTTTGCGTTTATCTATGGGAGAAACCGGCCAAGGGGCAGTCAATCTGGCATTTGCCGTTTTGTTAACGGTCATGATGTTGCTGGGTAACAGGTGGCTGGCGGGCGTCTGGAAATCCATGGTGGTATTGCTGGGTCTGGTACTGGGTTCCTTGGCTTATTTTAGCTTTGCAGGCTGGCCAGGCGGGCTGCCTGCAGTACTGCCCTGGGCAGAAACGGGAGCCTTGTTTGTAGCTTCACTGGTGTGGCAGCCCGAGTTTGATGCGCCAACCCTGCTGGCATTTTTCTTCAGTTTTATTGCCCTCATGATTAATGAGTTGGGTTCCATCCAGGGGGTTGGTGCCATGCTGGGGGCCCACAACATGCCCGAACGCAGCAAAAAAGGAATGGGCATTACCGGGCTGGGTAATATGGCAGCCGGTTTCTTCGGGGTGATTGGCCAGATCGATTACTCCATGAGTCCGGGGGTGATTGCCGCCACCCAGTGTGCTTCGCGTTATCCGCTGGTGCTGGCAGGATTGCTGCTGGTGCTATGTGCATGGGTGCCGGATATTATTGGTTTCATGACCTTGATACCCCCAGTTGTCATGGGGGCGGCTTTGTTATATGTCATGTCGGCACAACTGGCGGCATCGTTGCAAATGCTGGTCCGGGAAAAGGGCGTTGTTGATTTTTACAGTGGCGTAACCGTTGCTTTCCCTGTCATGCTTTCCATTCTGATTGCTTTTCTGCCACCCGGGGTGATAGAGCAGATTCCTGCCATGGCACGGCCAATTGCAGGCAATGGTTTTATCATGGGGTGTATCGCAGTATTATTGCTGGAGCATACCCTGAACCGTCAGCATTAGTTTTTACTGTTTTTGCTGCCAGCAGCGGGCTCCAGCAGATGCTTATGCTTTGCCATTACCGCAACACCGGTCATGGCAAAGCATATCTGCCATTAAATTTTTTTCAGGAATTCGGACTTCAGCATCATGTTAGTGCCCTCAATTTTACAGGCAATATCATGGTCGCCTTCCACGATACGGATGTTTTTAACCTTGGTGCCTTGTTTGATAACCTGGGATGAACCTTTGATTTTCAGGTCCTTGATCAGGGTAACGCTGTCGCCATCTTGCAAAACGGTACCATTGCTGTCTTTAACCACACGCCCTTCTTCAGACTGGGTTTGTTCGCCTTCAAGCCATTCGTGCCCACATTCGGGACAAACCCATTGTATGCCATCGTTATAGGCGAGTTCTGAAGCGCATTGTGGACAGGGGGGAAAACTCATTGATTGTTTCCTTTGGTTATTAAGCGTTAAAATCGTTTAAGTGTAGCAATTTTACCGGGATAATTCCCCTAAGTGCATTAACTGCCAGAATAATACTGGCGTTTTCAAGTAGCGGGCGGGTAATATTTTCTTCTGTTACCGTCCAGATCCCGTTAGCGGGGAGATCATTTGCCGGCGTATGGGCAGCAAGCCAATGAGCCGGATTTTGCATGATTTGTTCGCGCATCACACTGCGCAAAATATCCAGTTCCAGTGCCGGGGTCAGCCATTGGTCCTGGTGGTAAATGAAAATGCTGCTGCGCGCGCCTTCCAGTAGAAAACCATCCTGGTTAAAGCACAGGCTGTCAAAGGCCTTGTGCAGCATGGCCCGGTGCATTTGTTCATCGTATTGTTGACGGTGACTGGTTTTGTAACGACGCAAAAGGTCATGATTGGGAAAGATGGCCGGAGCAATTATCACGCTTTGTGTGTTTGGTGCAAGAGGTTCCAGCATTGCATGCTGAATGGTCAGGGAGCCATTGTCATGTAAACTGGCTTTCACCCGATAAGCCAAAGGATACCCGGTATTTTTATCCTGCTGCTGTAATTGACTGAAGTGGCTGCTTAGCTGTTGACGCACGCTTTCTTCATTAAAGGCAAATCCCAGTTCATAAGCCGAACGCTTCAGGCGCGATAAATGGGCCTCAAGAAGGCGGCATGTGCCATGGCAATACAACATGGTTTCAAACAGGGTAAAATCAATGGGCAGGTTTTGCAAAAAACGGTATTTCCAGTGACACTCTTCATATTCGCTTTCAGCGGTGCTGTCATACACAATACCCGAACCAACGCCCATGAGGCCGGTAAAATGTCGGGGTGAGTGATTGGCGTTGGCCGTTGGCTTTGGTTTTGCTGCCTTAGCTGGCGCTGACTCTGTCAGGACCAGGGTTCTGATGACAACATTGAGTTTGCCACAAAAGCCCAGTCCACCCTTGCAGGGCTCGAGATAGCCAATGCTGCCGGTATACAGGCCACGGTCCCGCTGTTCATATTTGGCTATCAGCTCCATGCTTCTTTTTTTAGGGGCACCGGTAATGGAGCCGCAAGGAAAGAGCGCCTGGAAAATATCCCCCACACGGGTATTGGGTTTTGCCTGGGCATAAATAGGGGTGGTCATTTGCAAGACAGAACCAAACGGCGTCACTTTAAAAAGTTCGGGTACTTTTACGCCATTTGGCACGGCAATTTTACTTAGGTCATTACGCAGTAAATCAACGATCATGACATTTTCCGCCCGGTTTTTGGGGTCGGCCCGCAGTGCCTTTGCCCGGGCTTCGTTCTGGCCGTCATCCAAGGCGGGTACCGTGCCTTTCATGGGTTCGGTATGAATGCTGCCATCGCTGCGGATGTCCAGAAACAGCTCTGGAGAAAAACAGAGGGTCCAGCAGGCACTACCGGCTGCTATTTCATTGCCCGTGTGGGTGGCAGAGGCGGGTAGACAGGCCAGTGCCCCGTATGGTACGGCTTGTTTTGCCCGCAATTTCTGATAAAGCCTGAAGGGCGAACCATAGGCCTGAAAATCCAGCTGGGTGGTATAGTTGATTTGATAAACTTCGCCAGCGGCGATGTCTTGCCGGATCTGTTCGATGCTTTCAATGTAATCGGCCTGGTTCTGTGCCAGGGCTGGCCGCAACAGACCGGCAGGCTCTTCAGGGCCGGACTGGGTATTTAACCACGCCTGTATGGCCTCTTGGCTGTTTAATACGGTTTTTTGGGCAAACCAGAAAATCTGCAGGGCATCTTGCGCCTGCGTAAAAGTGTCCGTGTCTGGCAGGCCTGTTTTCTCAAGCCCTATTATGCCCTGACCCAAACCATAGGGCGCCCACAAAATGGCATGCCGGTTTTTTTGCCAGCCCTGCAGCAGCAGGGTCTGTAAGTGCTCAAGGGCATCGGCTTTGATGCTGTCAGTGTGAACCAGCTGTTCGTGCAGCAGCCCGGTTTGGGTAACCGCATCATCCAGAAGAACAAAAAAAGGGGGGTGCATACGTAAATCACTGCCACAAAAAAAGGCATTATAGCTTGTGGCAGTGTTGGCGTTTAAATTTGCAGTATTAAATGCAAATGGCTTACCTTACAGGTAGTCCATATAACAGGCCGCCTTCGTTCCATTGGGCATTCAGGCCGCGGTTGATTTTAAGCGGGCTGCCCTGACCCACGTTGCGCTCAAAGCTTTCGCCATAATTGCCAACCTGTTTAATAATGTTGTAAGCCCACTTTTCATCCAGTCCCAGGTTTTTGCCGGCGCCAGGTGTCACGCCCAGCAAACGCTGCACATTGGGATTGGTGCTTTTGAGTTCTTCGTCTACGTTGGCAGAGGTCAGTCCCAGCTCTTCGGCATTGATCAGGGCTTGCAAGGTCCATTTGACAATGTTCAGCCACTGGTCATCGCCCTGGCGTACAAATGGGCCCAATGGTTCTTTGGAAATGATTTCCGGCAGAACCTCGTAGTCATCGGGGTTGCTTAATTTTGAAATGCGGATGGAAGCCAGACCCGAGGCATCGGTGGTGAACACATCACAACGGCCTGCAGCAAAGGCATTGACGACTTCATTGAATTGGTCAAATACAACGGGCGTGTATTTCACATTGTTGGCACGCGCCCAGTCAGCCATGGTGTTTTCATTGGAAGTGCCGGTTTGCATGCAAACGGTTGCGCCATCCAGTTCCTTGGCACTTTTGACGCCCAGTTTTTTGGAGACTAAAAAGCCCTGTCCATCATAAAAGTTGATGCCGGCTCCCAGAATGCCCAGCGCGGTATCACGCTGTTGGGTAACTGTTGTGTTTCGGGTCAGGACATCGATCTCGCCCGATTGCAGTGCAGTAAAACGCTGCTGGGAATTCAGGGGTACAGCCTTGAACTTGCTGGCATCACCCAAAACGGCTGCGGCGATTGATTTGCACAGATCCACGTCAAGCCCTTCCCATTCGCCTTTGGCATTGGGGGCCGAAAAACCGGCAAATCCGGTGGTGGTGCCGCACAGAACTTCACCGCGCTGTTTGACCGTATCCAGAGTGGATGCCTGTGCCGTTTGTGCACCGGCAACCAGTGCGAAAGCGGCCAGCGTATATGTCAATGTCTTCATTTTTCAGGAACTCCTTTATTTACATTTGCAGGATCAGATGGTCAAACCATACCGAAGAACCAGCTGTTTTGAAACGAAATTTTTATTGCTTGGTTATTACCCGATTTTATAAGGTTATTGGGTTTTGTCATTGGAATTGTGCCGGTGCACGGAATAAAAACATTCCCGGCATGGGCATCCATGTATTAATGCTATTCTGGTGTGAAAATAAACAGATACGTTTACTCATAAAAACATTACCGGCACCGGAGGCTGTCTTATGTATACATTGCATATTGCCAATAAAAATTACTCTTCCTGGTCTTTGCGTCCATGGATTCTGTTTCGGGAGCTGCATATTCCGTTTGCTGAATACAGCCATCCCTTCAATCAAGACCATGGTCGGCAGCAAAGCGAGTTTGCCGTATTTTCACCTACCTCTTGTGTCCCTGTGCTGGAGGATGGCGGTACGACCATTTGGGATAGCCTGGCCATTGTTGAGTATGTGGCGGAAGAGCACCCTGAAGTGTGGCCTGAAGATAAAAAAGCGCGCGCCTGGGCCCGGTCGGCATGTGCCGAAATGCATGCCGGTTTTTCTGCCTTGCGCAGCGAATGTGGCATGAATTGCAGTTTACGCGTTGATCTGCATTCGCGAAGCGAGGCTTTGCAGGCCGAGTTGGCAAGGTTGGACCGCCTGTTTTGTGATGGGCTTTCACGGTTTGGAGGTCTTTTCCTTGCAGGCAGCCGTTTTACCGCTGTTGATGCATTTTTTGCTCCCGTGGTGTTCAGGGTCAGGACTTATGATTTGGAGTTGTCAGAGTTGTCGTCAGAATATGTGCAGCACATGCTGGAGCTCAGGGGGATGCGGGCCTGGTATGAGGCAGCCTTGCAGGAAACTGCCCGCTTGCCCATGTATGAAGACAAATCCAGGGTAGGGCAGATTATTCAGGATTATCGTAATTAAGGTAATGGAACCACTTAGTTGGGGTGTAAGGCGGTCGCCTGCCCGTTTTTATGAAGTATATAGGTTCTTTGCGCGGTGCTGCCGGTTGAGTTGTTGTTTGATTTGGCCTTGGGGGGCTGTGCTTCCTTTGCGGGGTTGATCAATCCGATAATATCGGGCTGGTGCCGAAGCAGGTCTATCACATCCCGGGCAGGAACCGGTCCCTCAAGCGCGTAAGGTCCTGCCTGGGCTGTTTGACATGAAGCCAGTTCATCAGGAATGCCCAGCTGTCTGCGATATACCGTCGTGTCAGGAACGGTTTGGATATTCAGTTGAAAACCATGGATTTGCATCTCTTGTGCCCATTGTTTGCAGCATTGGCAACTTTCGGTTTGCCAGATGTTAATGGGAGGAACTGGTTGGGCGGGTGATACAATTGGTGCCAGCAAGATCATGCCAAGCAAGGCTTTTAGCATTGTTTGCCGGCGTAACAGGTTGGAATCGCGTGTTGTTGGGTTCATTTCGTTTCTCACATGTCTCAGGTTGTTTTTTTATAACGGCCAGGTTTGGATGTTACCCTTGGTTTTATTGATTTGCATCAAATTTATATAACATAATGTTGCAGTTTGAATGTTTTTGTAAATAATTGGGCGTGTTACCGATTATAAAGTGAACTGTGCATTGATTTATGCATTATTTTATTGTGCGCAGGATTGCGTTTTTTTTTCGTGAAGTAAAAGTATGTCAACAAATTCAAGAATAAAATGTGCTGCATTACAAAACCGTGTGATGAGTGCGGATGAGGCAGCCAAACTAATTCCGTCAGGCGTGAATGTGGGTATGAGCGGTTTCACGGGTGCCGGTTATCCCAAAGCAATTCCGGTTGCATTGGCCAAACATATCAAATCGGTTCATGACCAGGGCAAACCGTTTCGCATCAGCGTCTGGACAGGCGCTTCAACAGCACCTGAACTGGATGGTGTCTTGGCAGAGGTGGATGGCATTGAAATGCGCCTGCCCTATCAGTCTGATCCGGTCTGTCGCCAGAAAATCAATTCAGGCCAAATGCATTATATGGATATTCACCTGTCGCATGTGGCCCAGTTTGCCTGGTTTGGTTTTTTTGGAAAGCTGGATATTGCGGTTATTGAAGTGGCCGGTATTCTGGAGGATGGGCGTTTGATTCCTGCCGCTTCTGTGGGTAATAACAAAACCTGGATTGATCAGGCAGATAAAGTCATTATTGAAGTCAACCATAAATTGAGTGAAAAGCTCGAAGGCATGCACGATATTTATTATGGTACGGCCTTGCCGCCCAATCGCAAGCCCATCATGATGACCGAGCCCGATCAGCGAATTGGTGAGCCGTACCTGCGTTGCCCGTTGGATAAGATTATTGCGATTGTTGAAACCAATGAAACAGACCGGGTCAACAAGTTTACCGAACCCGATGAAACCTCCAAGCGCATTGCTAAACATATTCTGGACTTTTTTAGCAAGGAAGTGGCCGAGGGTCGTTTGCCCAAGAACCTGTTACCTCTGCAGTCGGGGGTAGGCAATATTGCCAACGCCGTAATGGCCGGCCTTAACGAGGGCGAGTTTGAGAACCTGAAGTCGTATACCGAAGTCATTCAGGATGGCATGCTGGGCATGATCAAATCCGGCAAACTCGTTAGCGCATCTGCAACTTCCCTGTCATTAAGCCCCGACGGGCTTAAAGAGTTGAATGATAATATCGACTTTTACCGTGAGCGCATTATTTTGCGCACCCAGGAAATCAGCAATCACCCTGAAATTGTTCGTCGTCTTGGCATTATTGCCATTAACGGTATGATCGAGGCTGATATCTACGGTAATGTAAACTCAACCCATATCATGGGAAGCAGCATCATGAACGGCATTGGCGGTTCGGGTGACTTTGCCCGTAATGGCTACATGTCATTCTTTGTGACGCCTTCAACGGCTAAAAATGGTGCCATTTCCGCGATTGTCCCCATGGTTTCTCACGTAGACCATACCGAGCATGATGTCCAGATCATCGTTACCGAGCAAGGACTGGCCGATTTGCGAGGCCTGTCGCCACGCCAGCGCGCAATTTGCATCATAGAAAACTGTGCGCATCCCGACTATAAGGCGGCTTTGCTGGATTACTTTGATCGCGCCAATAATTCAGGGCGTCCAGTCCATACGCCACATATTTTGTCAGAAGCGTTAAGCTGGCACGAGCGCTATGAGAAAACCGGGCATATGTAAACCGGTGCTGTTGCCTTGGTCTGGTGTACAGGCTTAAGGTAGATGTATAAAAAGACATGGCTTAAGCAGCCATGTCTTTTTTATTTCTTGCGACTGAAAATCGCTTGGTGCCTATTAAGGTGATAACGCAGATCAATTACATTTTATCCGACACATGTTAGTATGCTTGAAACGGAATCAACAGCTTGTTTCCTTTTGGATTCTTAACCATTTGTTCCATGAAGGTGGGGTATGAAAAAATCAATAATTGCTGTGTCTCTGGGATTGTCAGCCGTATTGATGTCGGGGGCATATGCCCAGCATGGCCACAACCAGGGTCATGCCATCAATTTTGAAGTAACAGCCGAAAAGGGCACCAACAATGTCTCCATTGATAAATGCTGGATACGCTTGATGCCTTCGGTTACCCCTTCGGGTGGGTTTTTTGAGATCAAGAATAATGACTCCACACAAATAGCGGTCATCAAGGCGATTGAAACAGATGCATTTGAAGAGACCATGCTGCATCGTTCTTATATGAAAGATGGTCAATCGGGAATGGAAATGGTACCCGAAGTGATTGTCAAGGCGGGTGAAACGTTACATTTTGCGCCTGGCGGGTTCCATGTCATGCTTGAAAAACCGGTTTCAGGCCTGAAAGCCGGCGATAAAATACAAGCCCGTTTTGTACTGGGTACCGAAGATAAAGTTCCGGTTACTTGTGAATTGAAACCGGTCAATGCCCGGTCGTTTGACCATTAAACAGTTGTCATGTGATTAATAATCAATTGGTTGAATTCATGGGGTAAAGCAAGATTCATGCCGTGGGAGGCCGGTGAGATGAAATGGCTTTGGGCTTGCGGCAAAATGCGTTCAAGACGCGAAATGATCTGGGGAAACGGGGCAGGGCTGTCTGACCCACCCAGCAGGGTTACGGGTAGTGTCAAGGCTGAAAAACTCGCCTCGTCAAAGTAAAAAGCCGGTTCCTTTTGTTGTAATACCAGGGTGTTGGCATTGTCCCGAACCATCTGCCTGAACCATCTAACCATGCGTTTCCATGTGTTTTCACCGCTGACGGCATCAATAAAAACGGCCAGGCCTTCGTCAATTTTTCCTTCCTGTATGGCCTGTAGTGCTTCATGTTTAAAGTTGGCATGGCTTTCCGGCTGAGGCGTTCTGATCCCGGGGTCGGCCAGTATGAGCGAACGCACTTTGCTCTCTTGTTCCAGTGCCATTTGCATGGCAATCGCACCACCACGGGAATGCCCCAGAACATGGGCGGATTCAATGTTTAAGGCATCAAGCAAATGGTGCATGTCGCGGGCATGTTGATAAACTGAAAACCCGGTTTGGACGTTTTCCTGGGGCCAGTAGTGGGGCAGGCTGGGCACAATGACCCTGCAATGTTCGGCAAGCGCGGGTAGTTGCCAGCGCCAGTAGCGCAAGTCACACAATGAGCCATGAATTAATAATAATGCTTGGCCTGTCCCTTCATCCTGGTAGTGAAAACAGCCGTTTGCGGTCTGAAGTGTTTTAATGGGAGAAGAGGGAGTCATGACAATACGGGAAAAGAAGGTGTAAATGTAAAGGCATCATGATCACACCTGATGTCGTGTGATGGAATGATGCCTGTATTTTTGAAGCAAAAACAACTTATCTGAACAGTTCCAGACGTTGTTTGGCCGTATCGGCGGATGGGGTGTCGGGGTATTGATTGATAATACTTTGCAGGGTTGTTTTGGCGCCGGCAATGTTATTGAGCTCAACCTGGCTGCCTGCAATCACCAATAATGCATCGCCGGCCTTTGGGTCAGATGGGTAGGCGGCAACCATGGATTGCAGCCTTTGTATGGCTCCCCTGAAGTCTTTGCTGGCATAAAGGCTGCTACCTTCGTAAAAACGGGCGCTGGGTGTTAGCGGACTGTTTGGATAGGCGGTGGCAAAATTACCCAGTGCTACGCTGGATTGGGAGTAATTGCCCTGCCTGAACAGATCCAGGGCTTCGTCATATGCACGCTGTTCGTTGGGGTCACCGACCTGGGGAGTTGGGTCAAAGCCGGCTTCGGCACGTGCCGATTGGCGGGAAAGCGTGTCTGCACTGCTTAGTCTTTCTATTTCTCCGCGCAGCTGGCTAACCTGGGTTTGAAGGCTTTGTATTTTATTGGAAAGCTCAAGCCTTGCCTGTGCGCTTTGTCTTAGCTGGGCACGCAGATCAAGAATGGCACGACGTGCATCTTCATCTTCAAATGCGTAGGCATTGGTGTTCAAGATGCTACAAAAAAAAGCGGCAGTGAGCAGTAAAAGTGTGTGTTTTTTCTTAACGATCATGTTTACTCCAGTAAAACAGCAACGCCGCACAGCCATACCGTGCGGCGTGTAGCAATGCAAATTATCCGAACGTGAAATTAACGAAGGTAGTTAATATCTGCGCGACGGTTTTCTGCATAGGCTTCCTCGGTGTTGCCGGATGCTTTGGGACGCTCTTTACCAAAGCTGACTGCTTCGATCTGGTTGCCGTTTACACCCTGTTGTACCAATTGATTGCCTACAGCAACCGAACGACGCTGACCAAGGGCCAGGTTGTATTCGGCACTGCCACGTGCATCGGTATTGCCTTCAATGCGAACGCGCTGTTGTGAGTTGGCAGCTAGATATTGAGCGTGCATTTGAACTAAAGGTTGGTATTGCGGTTCTACAGCGTAGCTGTCAAAAGCGAAATAAACAGAGCGCTGTTGAGCTAATGGGCTGTTAGGGTTGAATGGATCCATGGTGGCGCCGGATGCAGAGTCGCCTGCACCTGCACTGCCGTCCAGTGGAGTTGAGCTACATGCTGCCAGTGAAGCTGCGATGGCTGCGATTGCCAAAGTTTTCGCGATGCGAGAACTCATAGTATTTCCTTTATAAATATACACGATTAATCAGTAAACGGGCCCCAAGCAGCGCTTGATACGTTTCCGACTGATGGAATACTTGCTTGGAAAGAGCCGTCAGTGTTAACAATGCTTAAGCCTCCGCTTGAAACATAAAGTATTTGCATCCCGTTTGGTGCAAAACTTGGAGAAAGATCATTGGGTCCGGAAGTAAGGGTTTGATCCGAGCCACTTCCAAGCCCTTGCAGGGCGATGGAGTATGAGCCTCCTCTTAGACTAGAATATACCAGTTTTGTGCCATCTGGTGAAATTTTTCCAGAGACGTTTTGTGAGCCGTTGAAGGTGATTCGACTGGCACCACCCCCACCCAGGCCAGTGCGGTAAATTTGTGCACTGCCGCCACGGTCACTGGTAAAGATGAGACCGCTGCCATTCGGGAAGTAGAAAGGCTCGGTATCGATCTCGGCTGAATCAGTGATTTTACGGGCATTGGAGCCACCTGTGGCACTGATTTGGTAGATGTTTGAAAGCGCATTCATACTAAGCGCCACGGCAAGCTGGCTGCCGTCTGGGGACCATGCCGGGGCACTGTTATTGCCTTTGAAGTTGGCGACAGCCTGGCGTGAACCGGTAGCCAGGTTTTGCACATAAACAACGGGTTTGCCGGTTTCAAAACTGACATAAGCCAGCTTTGAACCATCAGGAGACCAGGCGGGGGAAATGATGGAGCTGGGTGAGTTGACAACGACTTTTCTGTTTTCACCATCGGCATCGGCTACGACCAATTGTTGCCCCGTTGCATAGGCGACTCGTGTTGCGAAAATGCCACGAACGCCCGTCATTTTTTCGTAAATCGCATCGGCAATTTTATGGGCCAGGCGACGCATTTGGGGTTCTGTAATATTTTTAGCCTCTAACGGTGCTTTCAGGGCCGTGTCAGTCAGCTGGTAATTGGCGGTTGTGCCGCTGATTGAACCATAGGCAACCGTTGTTGCGCCCAGTGTGGAAAGGGCGGCCCAGTTAGGGGTGCCACTTGAGTCGATGGTAAGGGCCTGGGTACGGGTAACCTCAAACTGTCCGGAGCGGATCAGATCGGCGCTGATGATATCGGCAATTTCTTTGCCATTGGGTCCGGCAAAATCGGCAATGACGACAGGAAATTTATTGGAAGTACCTGAACCTTGCAGGGCGACCTGAACCTGGGCTTGGGCAAAATTGCCCAGTTGCAGGAAACATGCAAAAACAAGGAACAGAAAAAAACGGTGCATGAATGCGAGCCGGCCTTGGCCGGTATTCCGCATGCTGCGATTATCAAGGGTTGCAGTCATAGCACATCTCCTTAGTCAGAAAAAAGTAAGAGTTATCGTGGTGTGTAGGTATAGGGACCCGTCACAAATGTATTTCCTGATGGCGGCTTTGGAAATGGGTCGCATGCCATCAGGGCTTTTTGTACAGCGGCATCAAACGCGGGATTGCCTGAGCGTTTTGTTATTTTGGCTGATTTTGGCTTGAATGAGGCGTCAAAATCAACACGATAGGTTAATTCCAGTTTGGCATTGCCGTTAAAACGCAAGCGGGGCTGCACGCACTGTTGTACTTGCCTGGCGTAGGCTGAATTGCCGCCACCACCGCCTATCTGGTTTCGGTTGCTGGCTCCGCCCTTGATGCCCGCGGCACTGGCAATGTCGCCACGCATGGCAGCACGCAAGGCTTCACCTTGTGATTCGGCTTTCTGCTTGGCTTGTGCCGCTTTTTTGGCATCGGCTTTTGCTTTAGCCAATGCTTTTTCTTTTTCCTGTTTGGCCTTGGCTTCTGCCAATGCCTTGGCCTTTTTCTCGGCCTCTTCCTTGGCTTTGGCCTCGGCCAGTGCCTTGGCTTTATTTGCAGCCTCTTCCTTGGCCTTGGCTTCTGCCAATGCTTTGGCCTTGGCTTCGGCTTCCTGTTTAGCCTTGGCTTCGGCCAGCGCCTTGGCTTTTTTATCGGCCTCTAGTTTGGCAGCTTTTGCTTCAGCCAGCGCTTTCACGCGGGCGGCTTCAAGGGCTCGTGTTTCAGCCAGCGCTTTTTCGCGGGCTTCTTTGGCTGCCCTGGCGTCTGCCAATGCTTTTTGGCGCTGTTCCTCCTGTGCCTGCTGACGTTTCTTTTCTATGGCAATTTCAGGGTCTTCCTGCTGCTGTGCGTTGGCTACTGGCTGCCGGGGAGCAGGAGGGGGTTCGGGTGCCTGTGCTGCTTCGGGTTCGGCCTGTGGCTCCTGTACTTCCGGTTCTTCAGCGGGTGGATCAATATCTTCATCGCTTGTGGTATCTTCTTCTGCCAGTTCCTGGGATTGTGTTTGTGCCGGGGCCTTAAGTACCTGTTCCGTACCCTCTGTCCATAACTCCAATTGTATGGGGCCGGTAGGGGCCTCGGGAGAGGCCAGCAGACTGACAATAAGTGCGATCACTAACAGGCTATGAAGCGTCAGGGCGCCGATAAGCCCCTTGCGGTCATCGGACTGCTCATAGAACTCGTTAGGATTTTCAGTGTGTTTCATGAAAATAGGGTCGTGTTAATCTGGCAATCTTAGTTTGAGGAGCTTTCGCCGTTTTGGTTCACCAATAAACCAAGGCGGTTCAGGCCATTGCTACGCAGGGTATCCATGACTTTGACGACATCTTCATAGGGCACTTTTCCATCGGCGGCAATAATGACGGGTGTGTCCGCCTGAACCAGTGCCTGTACCTCAGAAAGCAAATTGTCTTTTTCAATTTTCTGAAAGGTATTGCCGGCTTCGCGCAGGCGAATGGAAACGTCGCCGTTTTCGGCAAGCTCGATTTCAACCGGTGTTGACGGAACCGTTGCTGCCTGGCCAACCGATGGCAGGTTGATCAGGCCTGGTGTGATCATGGGGGCGGTTACCATGAAAATAACCAGCAATACCAGCATGACGTCGATATAGGGAACCACATTCATTTCATTTTTCATTCGACGGCCGCGTCGATGGCTATTTCTTCTGGAAGACATGATTAGCGTACCTGACGTTGCAAAATATTCAGAAACTCATCAATGAAGCTGTCAAAACGGCTGGCAAGTTTGTCAATGTCGTTTGAAAAGTGGTTGTAGGCAATGACAGCGGGAATGGCGGCAAACAGGCCGATTGCCGTGGCGATAAGTGCTTCGGCAATGCCTGGGGCAACCGCGGCAAGGGTTGCCTGTTGAGCGGTTGAAAGCCCGATGAAAGAGTGCATGATGCCCCAAACAGTGCCTAACAGGCCGATATATGGGCTGACCGAACCGGCCGAAGCCAGAAAGTTGAGGCGTGAATCGAGCAGGTCCAGTTCGCGCTGGTAGGTAGCTCGCATGGCGCGGTTGGGGCCGTCCATTAGCGCATTGATATCGGTGTTGCCGGTACGGCGGGCTTTCATGAATTCGCTCATGCCAGCTTCGAAAATACGGGCCAGTGCACCATGCTCATCGGTGTTGCGGGTGATGGACTGGTGTAAAGAAGACAGGTCGCCGCCTTTCCAGAAAGCATTTTCAAATTCACGTGTTTGTGACAGCGTACGTTTTAAGGTTAGCCGTTTGCTAATGATGTAAGTCCAGGAGACCACCGAGATGGCCAGCAGGATAAGCATAACGATTTGTACGGGGATGCTCGCATTGACTATCAGCGAGAAAATTGACATCTCATCTTGAACGGGTTGCATAATAAAGTATTAGTCCTGCACGGAAATTAATAAGGTTCTGACTGAAGGAGGTATGGCCGCAGGCCGGAAAGTTTGATTGTTGACGCAACATATTTTAATGGTGCTTTCAACCAGTAGCCGGGAGTCTCGTTCTGCCCATTGTACGAAGGTGGCAGAAGCATCACCGACTTTGGTGATTTTGCTTTTAATAAAAATCAAGTCATCAAGCCGGGCGGGTTTTTTGTAGTTCAGCTGGGTGTTGACAACCACAAAAATGCGGTTGTCGCTGCAGGCCAGCGCTGATTGATTAACACCCAGATGGCGCAGCCATTCGGTGCGGGCCCGCTCAAAAAACTTTAAATAGTTGGCGTAAAAAACAACACCTCCGGCATCCGTGTCTTCGTAGTAAACCCGGATGGGGAGCGTAAATTGCCTGTTGTCTTGTTTTTCAGACATGTAAAGCCCTGATAAATCAGTGAATTATAGCGTATTTTTAAGGTTTTCAAACAAGGATAAAACGTAAGCGTTTACTTCTGCCACAGGGACTTTGACTGCCTCTGCCTTGCTGCGTTCCTGGACCTCGATAACGCCGTCCTTGAGTCCGCGATCGCCAATGGTAACCCTGATTGGCACGCCAATCAGTTCCCACTCCGAGAACATGACACCTGGTCGAGCATCACGATCGTCAAGTATAACGTCTATATTGTTTTGTTTCAGTGTTTCGTAAAGTGCTGTGGCTTCATTGCGAATTGTTTCGCTTTTTCCCCAGCCCACCGGGCAAATGACAACCTCGAAGGGGGCCATGGCGATTGGCCAGATAATACCTTTTTCATCATGGTTCTGTTCAATCGCGGCGGCCGTGATACGGCTGATACCAATACCGTAGCAGCCCATTTGCAAGGTTTCGGGTTTGCCGTTTTCGTTCAGGAAGGTGGCTTTCAGTCCTGACGAGTATTTGTCACCCAGGAAAAAAACATGCCCCACCTCAATGCCACGCTGGATCGCCAGCTTGCCGGGCTCTCCAATGGCCGGGTCGCCTGCAATCACATTACGCAAATCGGCCACCTCGGGTTCGGGCAGGTCACGACCCCAGTTGATGCCTGTGATGTGGTAGGGCGCTTTATTGGCACCACAAATAAAGTCGGACATATTGGCAACCGTGGTGTCAACAATGATATTGACGGGTTTGACGGTATTGAGCGGGCCAAGATAACCGGGCTCAGAGCCAAAATATTCAAGAATTTCTTCTTCAGTGGCCAGACGGAAGCCGTTTTTGAATGCCGGTAACTTGCCGACCTTGATTTCATTGACTTCATGGTCGCCACGCACCATGAGCAGCCATACTTTGGCAGGGCCCTCTTCAGGCGTGGTTACAAAAACCACCGATTTGACGGTTTTGTCCAGGCCTACCCCCAGTTGTTGGGCAACCAGTTCACATTTGTTGGCGTTGGGCGTTTCAACTTCCTGCAGCGCCTGGGTTGGCGCTTCGCGTTTTGCAATCAGGCAGGGCGCTTCGGCCAATTCTATGTTGGCTGCATAGTCGGAATCGGGGTTGTATACAATAAGGTCTTCGCCGGTCTCGGCAATGACCTGAAATTCATGACTGCGTGAGCCGCCAATAGAGCCTGTGTCGGCAGCCACGGCCCGGAAAGTAAGGCCAAGACGCTTGAAAATGCGCATGTAAGCGTTAAACATAATGTCGTAACTGGCAAGGGCGCCGGCTTCATCGCGATCGAAAGAGTAGGCGTCTTTCATGGTGAATTCACGGCCTCGCATCAGGCCAAAGCGGGGGCGCCGTTCGTCACGGAACTTGGTTTGGATATGGTAAAAATTAACGGGTAGTTGCCGGTAACTGTGAATTTCATTACGGGCAATGTCGGTAATTACTTCTTCAGAGGTGGGTTGCAGCACAAAGTCGCGCTGATGGCGATCCTTGATGCGCAGCAGTTCGGGGCCGTATTCTTCCCAGCGGCCGGATTCAATCCAAAGTTCTGCGGGCTGTACAACAGGCATAAGCAGCTCAATCGCGCCGGCGTTGTTCATTTCCTCACGAACAATCGCCTCTACTTTGCGCATGATTTTCAGGCCCAATGGCATGTAGGTATAAATGCCGCCAGCGTGTTTGCGAATCATGCCGGCACGGGTCATTAATTGATGACTGGCGATTTCGGCTTCTGTTGGGGCTTCTTTTAAGGTATTTAAGTGAAATTTGGATGCTAACATGGTTACAGACTCAATAGATACGTATAATCAACTAAATTGTATTTGAAAATGGGGGTGGCCGCATGCTGGATCGCGAAGGCTACCGTCCTAATGTTGGTATTATCCTTGTTAATCAGAAGAATGAGGTGTTCTGGGGTAAAAGAATTCGAGAGCATTCATGGCAGTTTCCGCAAGGTGGCATTAATCATGGTGAAAGCCCTGTGCAGGCCATGTTCCGTGAACTTCATGAAGAAGTTGGTCTGAAACCAGAGCATGTACGAATATTGGGACGAACACGTAATTGGTTACGGTACAACGTACCGGATAATTTTGTGCGACGCGAGTCGCGAGGATATTATAAGGGGCAAAAGCAGATTTGGTTTTTATTACGTTTGGTGGGTAAAGATTCTGATGTCAGTTTACGGGCAACCAATCATCCGGAATTTGATGCCTGGCGCTGGAGCCGGTACTGGGTTCCCCTTGATGCGGTAATAGAATTCAAGCGTGAAGTATATATGCAGGCACTGAATGAGTTGTCGAAAATCATTTTTCGCAATCCGTCAGAAACCCGCCTTTCAAGACCTCGACAGTTCTACGGTCGCAAATCCCAGGCTGGGCGTGGCAAAAAAACAGATACAGGCAATATCCAAAAAACGGAGAAAGCAAAAATCCCGTTGGGTGTTGAATAACGTGTAATTTGTTTATCACTAACTGGCTGGTGCTATTCAAATGGTACCAGCCGGTTTTTATTGTGATGGTTAAAATTGTTGTTTTATTGCATTGAAAACAACGAAAATGAAAAAATCATCAAATAAGCAAAAATAGGACTTGTGTTTTTTTATGATGGGATTATAATTTCATCTTCTTCGCGAAACGCAGTAAAAAGCAAATCGCAAGCAAGTGCCCAGGTGGCGGAATTGGTAGACGCACTAGGTTCAGGTCCTAGCGGGAGCAATCCTGTGGAAGTTCGAGTCTTCTCCTGGGCACCATTGATTGTATTTTAATAAAAAAATAAAAAAGCAATTAATGTAAATTTCATCTTTCATTGTTTTTCACTGTTAAATATTTTACACAGCAATAGCTGATATACAGCTATTGCATTGTCACATTCATTTTCCCTTATATATTCCAGGCCTTGGCCACCAGTTCGCTGTAATGCACAGGTGTGTGTCCAATCAGGGCTTCAAAATCAGCGCAGCTGTCTTCATTGTTCGTGGCTAGCATGGTCATGGTTTCAGTGCACCAGGGAACGCCGGGAACCAGGTCTCCCAGGCGGGCGCTCAGGGTGCTTAGGCTGTCTGGCAAAGGAAGAACGCTGGCCGGGCGTCGGCCACATTGTTGCCGCAGGCTGGCAATGAAGTCACTCATGAGCACCGGTTCTGCTCCCGTGCAGCTGATAATTCCCTGTTGAACAAAAGAGGGGCCCAGCAAGGCGACAATGGCTTCAGCCAGATTAAGCACGGAAACCGGCTGGACACGTGCACGCAATACCGGTTTGGGCAAAACCAGAAAAGGCAGCCTGGCCAAATTCATGAATAGTGCACTGCTGGCGCCACCTTTGCCAAATACAATGCTGGGGCGCAATATGTTGTGGCTTATTTTGCCACTGTCAGCCAGAGTCATAAGATGATGGTCGGCGGCCCGTTTGGTGCGGGCGTATTGCGTTTGGCTGGTTTCGGCGCCAAGGGCTGAAATTTGTATGACTTTTTTAATATTTGCCTGAACACAGGCATCCCATAAGGCGATGGGGGTGTGTTGATGCACAGCCTCTATAGGACGCGAACTTGATGTGCGCAACACGCCAACCGCATTGATGACGGCATCTACATTGTCAAGTCGGGGCAACCAGGCCTGGGCGGTGGTGTCTTTGGCGTAGTCAACAACCACGCTGTTGGGCAAGGCGTTTGCATGGCGTGACGAGACGCCGGCAATCACCTCGTGCCCCGCCTGTTTTAGTGCGCGGGAAATGTTTCCGCCAATAAAGCCTTTTGCACCACATACAAGCACTTTCATAATGATTCTCCAGTTTGTTTGTGATTGATTATGACTAAAGTGATAATAAATATTGTTAATTCTAGGGTCAATATCTAATTATATTTCCATTAATGGAAATATAATTGCAACAATCGCTATTTTTCTATCACGTTTACCGCTTCATAATAAACCCATCAAATCAACTTTCCCGAAATTTTACACATCGGTATGAAACTTGATTTTTATTGAAAGTCATTAATATTTTGGAGTTTATTATGAAAAACATCATTAAAGCCGCCTTTGTTGCCACTACTCTTGCCGCGGGTGTTGTGCATGCCGCAGCCTTAAGTGAGTCTGATTATCCGTTTGTGCCCAATGCCGCAAGTATCGATGCAGGACAAAAAGTCGAACAGCGCATGACTAAAGAGTCTTCTTCTCCGTCGGTTGCGGTAAACAGTACCAAAACCCGTGAGGTGGTGATGCAGGAGCTGGTTGAGTACAAACAGAGCCAAGGTGATGATTTTATTTCATATTGATCAGTTTTGTGCCTGGCAGGCGTTAACATTTTTTGACGCTAAGGCCTTGAGTGTATGGTGAAAAAAAAGTCGTGCCATTTTGGGTGGCACGACTTTTTTTATGCATGGATGGTGCTTATCAAGGTTTCAGGCGGGAAATGAGGCTGGAGGTATCCCACCGGTGACCACCTTTTTGTTGTACTTCAGCATAAAACTGGTCGACCAAAGCCGTTACCGGTAGCAAAGCCCCGTTGCGCTTGGCTTCATCCAGGACCAGTCCCAGGTCTTTGCGCATCCAGTCTACGGCAAAGCCAAAATCAAATTTATTTTCAATCATGGTTTTACCACGGTTATCCATTTGCCAGCTTTGGGCTGCGCCTTTGCCTATCACATCCAGTACGGCATACATATCAAGACCTGACCGCTCTCCGAAGGCAATGGCTTCTGACAGGCCCTGGACCAGGCCGGCAATGCAAATCTGGTTGACCATTTTGGCCAGTTGGCCGGCACCGGGTTCGCCCAAAAGGGTAATTGCACGTGAATAGGGCTTTGCCACAGTCTGGATTTTGTCGAAAACAGCAGGTTCGCCTCCGCACATAACCGTAAGCACGCCATTGACAGCGCCCGCCTGTCCGCCAGAAACGGGGGCATCAATAAACCCAAGCTGTTTTTCTTTGGCTAATTGGTATAGTTCGCGTGCGACATCGGCAGAGGCCGTAGTGTGATCAACAAAAACGGCGCCTGGTTTCATGCCATTGAAAGCGCCCGTTTCGCCCAGGACAACGCTACGCAGGTCATCATCATTGCCCACGCAACAAAAAACAATATCCGCGTTTTTGCAGGCTTGTGCCGGAGTGGGGGCCCATGATCCACCAAACTCGGCAGCCCAGCTTTCGGCTTTGGCGGTGGTGCGGTTGTAGACACAAACCTGGTGACCGGCCTTGGCCAGGTGACCAGCCATGGGAAAGCCCATAACGCCTAAACCTATAAAAGCCACATTGATGGAAGGGGTCGTTTCGTAAGATTTTTCGGTAATTGATGGCATGGCAATCCTGTTGATGTCAAAATGGATGAAAAACACTTGAAAGATTAATATACCTTAATATTAAAAAATCCGGTTTGTGGTTTTGAATACAGGGTAAAATCAAGTTCTCCTTATTGTTAATCCAGTGCGTTTACCTGTAAATGCGCCTTTTGTATTGAATACGATATCACTATGTTGCAAGACTTAGATCAAGTTGCCGCTCGTGTCGGGCAAGTGGTTCAATTATCACGCAGTTTAATGGCTGAACGTCAGTCCATTGCCGCACGGCTGGCATTGGCTGAAAAGGCCCGTGACTCATTCCGCGATCAATTTCAGGCCCGTGAGGACGAGTTCAAGAGCATTATTCAACGCCTGGATAATCATGAACAGGAAGTCGGCGAAATCCGTGCCAAGGCGCAGCATGAAAATGTTCAGTTAAAATCCGAGCTCGAAAGCGCGCAACAGGAAATTACCCGGCTGCAGGCTGATCTGGCCAAGGCGCAAAGTGAGTTGGCTGCTTTCCGCGAAGGGGCCATGAAAGCCCGTGATCGTGTTGAGCACGTGCTTGGCAATTTGCCTGGTGCTGTTACTGAAGGAGCTGAATAATGGAACGGGTCAACGTATCAATTCTGGGGCGCGAGCTTTCTCTTGCCTGCGCTTCTGAAGAGCGTCATAAACTGGTAGAGGCAGTCAGGCATGCAGACCAGCTTATGCTTAAAATCAAAGGCTCTGGCAATGCATCGGTTAGCAATGAGCGCATTGCGATCATGGCATGTATTCAGATGGCGTCAGATCTTTTGTCAGTGAGGGCTGTTGATGGACCTTTTGCCGGTGTACAATACGGTGACTTCAAGAAAAAAATTGATGAACTCAATGCATTGCTTGATGATGGAATCAATGAGTTAAAAGGCCTGTAAAATTCAGGCCACAAAACGGGTTTTAGTGTATTATGAATTTACACGAAAGGTTGTCCCTGCGGTATTCGTGACTTGGCTTATCATCTCTTACCTATGCTTATGGCATCAGGTTATCGGATTATGAAGTGGGTGTGAGCGTCTCTCGTCAGACGAACCCGAAGCTTTATTGATGGTGACCAATCTTGAACTTTAGGGTTCGAGGTGCCGGCCTAGACGGTACATGCGGGGCATTTAATGAAAAGCGGATCTTGTGTTTCAAGATCCGCTTTTTTGTTTGGTATGGGGTTTTTTCTTATTGGTCAGTTTGTTTTTTTGCGCTGCTTATATACAACCAGATACCTGCCAGAATCATGGGAATCGACAGCCATTGCCCCATACTAAACCCCAGTGCCAGGAAGCCCAGGTATCTGTCGGGTTCACGCGTATATTCGGCAATAAAACGAAAAACGCCATATCCCATCAGGAAGACGGCACTCACTTGCCCCACCGGCCTTTTCTTGCCTGAAAAAAACCACAGTATGATAAATAACAGAATACCTTCAAGCAGCATCTGATAAATTTGAGAAGGGTGGCGGGGGATATTGCCGGCACCCGGAAAAATCATGGCCCAGGGGACATCGGCTGGCCGGCCCCAGAGTTCGCCATTAATGAAATTGCCCAGGCGTCCGCAAGCCAGGCCAAGCGGAACCAGGGGGGCAATGAAATCGGCGACTTCGAAAAATGTTTTGCCTTCTTTGCGGCCAAACAGGTACATGGCCAGTAAAACACCAAGCAGCCCTCCATGAAAAGACATGCCGCCGTCCCAGATCGAGAAAATTTCCAATGGGTGTGACAAATAAAAGGCCGGCTGGTAAAACAGGATGTAGCCAAGGCGGCCGCCCAGGATGACACCCAGTACGCCATAAAAAATCAGGTCTTCAAAACGTTGTTGGGTAAGGTCAATCATGCCTTTTTTAATACGGTATCTGCCCAGTATCCATACCAGGGCAAAGGCAAGCAAGTACATCAGGCCATACCAATGGACTTTTAATGGGCCAATTTCTATGGCAACAGGATTGATTTCGGGGAATGGGATCATGTGTTCGGTTCTGTTGTGTAGGAATGATAAATAATTGGTCCAGTCAATTTTCTGGATACAATAGCATTATTGCAGTTAAAGAAGTATAAAGTGTATTCGCGATTGTTCTGGAAGTTGTCGTGTAGATATATTGAATTGTTTAAATATTAATCATGTTTGGGTTGGATATGTTGCGTTCGGTTGGCAAATGGGGCTTTTTATTAATGGTTTTCGTGTCACCGGCTGTTTATGCTTCTGCGCAGGTTGATGGGGCAAAACTGGCGCAGGAGAAGGTTTGCATGGGCTGTCATCAGATAGAAAAGGCCCGGGTAGGGCCTCCGTTCAAAGCGATTGCGCAGCGCTACCAGCAAGCTGGTGATGGCATTGAAACCTACCTGGTCCATGCAATTCGCCAGGGGGGGAGAGGTCGGTGGGGTGTTATTCCCATGCCAGCCCAGCCGCAAATCAGTGATGAAGATGCATTGACGATTGCCAGGTGGATTCGGGGTTTGAGCTTGACAGGTGCTAATAATGAATAATGTCTTAAGAGAAATAGCGGTATTTGGTGGCGGTTGTTTCTGGTGCACTGAGGCCGTGTTTTTACGTTTGCGAGGCGTGTTGCGGGTGCAGTCGGGTTATTGTGGTGGTCATGTCGATAACCCAAGCTACGAGCAGGTATGTGAAAAAAACACCGGTCATATTGAAGTGGTGAAAATTGAGTTTAATCCACAGGAAATCAGTTTTGACGATTTGCTGACGGTGTTTTTTGAAACGCATGATCCCACCACGCCCGATCGTCAGGGGAATGATGTGGGCCCCCAGTATGCTTCGGCTATTTTCTTTCAGAATCCCGAACAGGAAGCCGTTGCCCGTTTGCATATAGAACGGTTGCAAGAGCATCTTGCTTCGCCAGTGGTTACCAGGTTGTTGCCCAAGGCGCAATTCTGGCCGGCCGAAGCCTATCATGACAATTATTTTGAACGTAATCCCAATCAGCCTTATTGCGCTTTTGTGGTTTCAGAAAAAGTCAACAAGTTCATGAAACGCTTTCCCGATAAATTGAAGGCGTCCTGATGCGGCAGGCATGCCGCTGTCTTATAAAAAAAGTCCGGGTTTTATTGGTTAACGCCATAATGGCAGCGTTATCTGGTTTTATGACGGTTTTATATTAATGAAAGGGCAATTGACCACATAATTACCCCGGTGCCTATATCCAGAATTTGCCAGGCCCTTGCTCTTTTGAACAAAGGTTGCAGCAAACGGGCGCCATAGCCCAATGAAAAGAAAAACAAAAGGGATGCCAGGCTGGCGCCAATAAAAAAGCTCAGGCCCTGGCCGGGGTAGCGGGTAGAAACAGAGCCAATCAACAGCAGGGTGTCCAGGTATACATGTGGATTCAGCCAGGTAAAGGCCAGGCAGATTAAGAGTGTTTTTTTCAGGCTGCTGGGTGTGTTGACCTGACTGGCATTCAAGCTGCTTTGTCCTTTGATGGCGGAAATGAAATTCATGAGTCCATAAAAAAACAGGAAGGCGGCACCTGCATAGCGGATGGTTGCCAGCCAGAAACCGGATTCGGACAAAAACATGCTGAAACCGGCAACGCCTATGCCAATAAGCGTTGCATCAGAAATGGCGCAAATCAGGCAGACCCAGAAAACATGTTCAGCTTTCAGGCCCTGGCGAAGAATAAACGCGTTTTGCGAGCCAATGGCCATAATCAGTGAAAAAGAAAGCAGGAATCCGGCCAAGAGAGCGGTCATGGGAATAAATAGTTCAAAAATGATGGGTGGCTATAAAGTATGCGCCAGGTTTGGGAATGTTTGAACTGATTATAGATGGTTTGACGATTGTGTTTTTGGTTTGGCCCTGCGCATGAAAATTGCTGACAGGGCCGGAAATGTGCCGGGATGATAATTATCCGTTTAATTATTCGACTTTTTTCAAGACCCCCCGGCGCATCTGGTCCAACTCGATGGATTCAAAAAGTGCCTTGAAATTGCCTTCACCAAAACCTTCATTCCCTTTACGCTGGATAATCTCAAAGAAAATGGGACCAATCTGGTTTTCGGTAAAAATCTGCAATAGCAAATCGTTGTTTGGGCCACCATCCAGAAGAATCCGGTTCTTTTTCAGGCGTGACACATCTTCGTTGTGGTTGGGCAGGCGCTGGCTTAATAATTCATAATAAGTGTCAGGCGTATCCAGAAATTTCAGCTTGTTTTGCCTTAGTGCTTCTACCGTTTCATAAATATTGTTGGTGCCCAGGGCAATATGCTGGATGCCTTCGCCATGATATAAGTCAAGATACTCCTGAATCTGCCCTTTTTCTTCGGTGCCTTCTTCGTTAATCGGGATGCGGATTTTTCCACAAGGAGAGGTCATTGCCTTGGACTTGACGCCGGTTACTTTTCCTTCAATGTCAAAATAACGGATTTCCCTGAAGTTGAACAGGCGCTCATAAAACTCGGCCCATTCCTGCATGCGACCTTTATGAACGTTATGGGTAAGATGGTCAATAATTTGCAGGCCGGCACCTTTGTGATTCATGTCTTCGCTGGCGGTCTCATAATTGATGGGTTCAAAGTCGACATCATAAATGCTGATGTCGCCAATACCACCGTGTCCGTCTTTTCCTTTCCAGCGGTCAACCAGATAGATCAGTGAGTCACCAATGCCTTTAATGGCAGGAATATTCAATTCCATCGGGCCGCTTTGTGAATCAAAACCCCAGGCACCCAGCTCCAGCGCGCGCTGATAGGCTTTGGCGGCATCCTGAACCCGAAAGGCAATGGCGCATATGGAAGGGCCGTGCAGACGGGCAAACCGCTGGGCAAAAGAATTTGTCTCGGCATTGATAAGAAAATTAATTTCGCCTTGACGGTATAGGGTGACATTTTTGGTACGGTGTTTTGCAATGGCTTTAAAGCCTAAAGCAATAAACACTTTGCCCAAGGCTTCAGGGTCGGGGGCGGTATATTCAATAAATTCAAAACCGGCAGTGCCCATTGGGTTATCCCAGGGGGTGAATGTTTCAGTGCTCATTATCATCTCCTTCTGTTATTGATTCATTGTCAGCTTTTGCGCAAATGATATTTTAATAAAAAATGAATAACTAAAAATTGCGAATCAGTCTCAAAGAAATGTATTTTTAAATTATTATGCTAATAAATAAAATATTAAGGAAATAAAATGCCAATAAATCAATTGGATAAGATAGACAAGCAAATTATTAATGAATTGCAGCAGGATGGGAGGCTTAGCAATCTTGAGTTGGCCGATCGGGTTGCATTGTCCCCCAGCCCCTGTTTGCGGCGGGTAAAGCGCCTGGAAGATGAGGGATATATAACGGGATATACCGCGAAGGTCGATCCGGATAAGATCGGTTGCGGATTGATTGCTTATGTATCCATTCATCTGAACAAAGTAAGTGGTAGCAGTCATGCGCCCATGGAGGCATTTGCCCGTGATGTGCAGAAATGGCCCGAGGTTGTGGAGTGTTATGCCCTGTCCGGTGAAATGGATTACATATTAAGAGTCCAGGTAAAAGATTTGGCCGCTTTTTCGGCGTTCTCCATGAATGTATTAATGAAGCATCCTTCTGTTATAGACATGCGTTCAAGTTTTGCATTGCAAAAAATAAAAGAAAGCAAAATGCTTTATGTTAAATAGAAAGCTTACTATGTTGCATTGTTGCAATAAAAAAACAACTCATGAGTACGCAACAATTCCCAAATAAAACAATGGCTTGTGGATTTTGGTGTAAAATACCTACAAGTATTTGAAGAAAGTACTTGCCAAGGTGGGCTTGGGTTCGCTATAGTTACATTCTTTCGCAGCAACAGCGCTAGGGTTTACCCCAAAACGCCAGGCGGTGAAAAACGAAACGAAGTTCAGGTGTTAACGATTTGGTTTAATCTGGGCAACGTGAAGAAGGTGGTCTGGCAGATTGGTTTTAACGATTCGCCGGGTGGTTTAAAAAGAACGGTTTTAAAAATTCTTTAAAAAAGTTCTTGACAAACAAAACCACATGCTTCATAATCTCGTTTCTCTGCTGCTGACACAGCAACGCAGTCAAGTCAGTCTGATGTAATAAACCTTCGGGTTTGAGTCGGGTTGAGCTGAATGCGACAAGACCTGAATGAAGTTTATCGCGGGTTTATGTCAGCCTCATGACCGTTGGGTCATGTTGTATGCTCTTTAACAATATAACAGCCGATAAGTGTGGGCGCTTGGAATGTAAGAGGCCACACCAGCAATGCTGGTGATGCTAAATTTATACT
>NZ_BMYS01000011.1 GCF_014652395.1 Advenella faeciporci | reverse complement strand
AATATTTAATACAATGTTTTTTTATTAAAACGTGCCATTACAAATAATTGCATTAAATTAATTAAAAACCCGCATGAATAAAGGCGTTCGTGTCAAAAGCACAGGATTAAAGTGTCGAACTCAGGTGACCCCAATCAGCAACGTCTTGAGCTGAATCAACCTATTATTGCTGAAGGCGTTAGGGAAGCCGAATCAAAATGCCTATATTGAGTTGAGCGATTTAATCGCAGCTATTGCACAGAAGTCCTGGGACCGCATTTGTTCTCGTGATTACTTCAGGTGCTGGAGCTTAGTTGGTAAGCGTTCACTGTACAAATTAAAACGTTCGCATTATTCAGCAGATCTCAAGGTGTAGATAACCGGACATTTACTTTGCTAGGAATGGGTCCTGAAAAAATCTGTAAAAAACTACCTGAAATTTGTAATTTTTCTTTAATTTATTAATTAAATATTAAAAATTCAACAATATGGGCCGTTAACAATAGAAGGATTTAGTTCTGCCTTTCAGATTTAGCCTTACTTCTTTTTTCAGGCCGCATGCATAATGATTATCTGTATTGACAGTACTAAAGATTAAAGATGATGGCTGGATTAGCCTCTTGTTAACCATTTAATCGTTATTTTTATGATTTGTTGAAAATATGGATACTATATTTTTAGATTGCAGTGATTTTAATAATTTTTCAAAATAAAATTTTAGCGACACATTCTACATGAAGCCAATAAAGAAGCGCAATATCAAGAACGTTAAGATCCAGGACATTCTGGATTTACTTCACGCTTTACCGAAACCCGCCGTTATAACCAAAAATACCCAACAGGGCGCATCGGAATATTATCGCAAATGCCCTAAAAAGAAAAACACTTACCTGGATGGTTATTGGAAAGGGGAGCCAAAGAAAGCGAAGGCAGGAGCCTTTTATGCATTGCATTTTAAAACTCTGGAAGGTCTTTTGTATATTGGCAGCTTTGATGGTTGTGAAGCGTATGATGAGTCAGATCGTGTTTCCCTTGTGGTCAAAGACGTAGAGATCTACTATATTGAGGATTATAAAATTGACCTGAAAAGCACGGCAGCCCTGGATCAAATCCTGCGCAAACCCGGCCCTGTCACTTATTCGTACTTCTATCCTGGGCAAGTTGGGAAAGAAGAGCCTGTATCCCTGAGCACTAACAAAAATGAACTTCAAGAGATTTTGTACGCTTGGCGAAAGTGTCGTGCCGAGCAGGCAAAATTCAGGCAACGGGTGTTTAAAAAGCACGGTGCAGTTTGCAAAGTCACCGGATGCTCGGTGCAGGGGATTTTGGATGCGGCACATTTGCCCGGCCGAGACTGGCAGAAGGGACATTTTTCAGCTGAAGATGGTATTCCGCTACGTGCAGATTTACATAGGGCATTAGATGCTGGCCTGATTAAACTGGATGCAAAGCACAGGCTGGTGTTTGTGGCCCCGGAGCTTCATATGGAATATGGCGAGTATATCGTTGGTTCTGAATAATAGGTATGTTGCTTATTTGAAATTCTGGTTTGACTTTTTTGTGTTATGTGGCCTCATGCTTTTAACTGAGCCCAAAATTTTGCGATCCATTTAATTTTTTGGGTCACAGTACTTCGCAACGGAATTACTCGTACTTATCCCCATGCTCCGCTTGGGAATGCATATGGTTATACAGTTATTTTTTAGGAAATTTAAATATGAATCAATTAAAAGCTTTAAAAAAGATAGCCGTTATTTGCATTGGTTTAATGGCCTCATCAAGCGCGTTCTCCATGGAAATGACGGGTTGTGTACTTGAAAATAATAAAATTCTTTCGCTCACTAATCTGGATTCCGTTCCTACTTACAGCTATGGCACGACAAAAAAGAATGAGCTGACGCTATCAGACGATGTTTCTGGGATAAGGGTGTATAAAAATCACATTGGTTTTAGTGGTGGGGCAATTTTATATATTCGTTTTCAAAATGGTGATTATAGCTACGTTGCTTTTAACGGCAGGGGTAAAGGGTGGGATTTTTCTGGGCTTATTGTGTATAAGGGAAAAAAAATGATTATGAGTAAATCCTGTGAAAGTGATTATCTTGAATTCGATCTAGATCGTGTAAATGCGTTAAATGATCCGGCCAATTTTGTATCGGCGCCTGATTCTGCATTTTATAAATAATTCCTATAATTTACAGATTTACTCCTGATCTTTAATTTAAAAAATGTCTCTGGTGCTGTAAATTGATTGTCTTGTTCAGGGAGAGTATCTGAGTGCTTGTAATGTTCCAATTTACTCATTCCAAAGGTAATCACCCAAGCTCGCTACATAAACAGGAAATGAATGCATGAGTACCGATTTATTTATCTCTTACGCGTGGACCTCACCAGAGCATCGAGAATGGGTTCGCTTATTCGCTAGCCAACTTCATTTACTAGGCTACGTTGTAAAAATCGATGAGGCACTTGACTATGGATCAAGTCTGCACGTTTTCATGCAAGAAGTTACTGAGGCTACTCATGCTCTTTTGATTGTCGATGAAAACTATGTCGACAGAGCCAATAATAAACCAGAGTCTGGGGTTGGAATTGAGACAGAATGGATAAGCAGTGTTTTTAATGACAAGCCAGCCACATGGTTGTCCGTTGTCTTCGTTCGAAACCCTGCGCGTATGTTACCTAACTGGATTAAGAGTCGTAACCCAAAGGGTTTTGACTTTAATTCCACCCCAGAAATAAACAGTTTTCCCGGATCGCTTCAGATTGATGAAATCTGGCGATGGGTTGAGGGACTGTCGGCTGACAAGACTAATGCTGTCTCGTTATCTGTGGTTCGGAAACGTGCCGCGCGTATTGAGCGTATAGAGAGGGTGTAAATAATTCTGTGTAACCGTCTGGGTTATATATAATCGCTGATGCGATCCTCAAACTCGATAATAAACCGATTCAGTGCAAGCTTCCAGTTGCGAATGGGCATGGTCCATTTTTTGGACGCATCCATGATGGCAAGGTAAATAACTTTTCTGGCTGAATCGTCTGTCGGGAACAACTTGCGCTTGCTGATGGCCTTGCGAATGACGCTGTTCAGGGATTCGATGGCATTGGTGGTGTAAATGGCTTTTCGAATGTCCTCCGGATAGCGAAACAGGGTGTTCAGGTTCGGCCAGTGGGCACGCCAGCTACGGCTGATCTGTGGGTATTTGTCATCCCATTGCTGCGCAAACAACTCCAGTTCGCGCAAGGCTTCCTGCTCAGTGGCAGACTGGTAAATACGCTTGAGCCCGGCAGCAACTGCCTTGTAGTCCTTGTAGGGCACATACTTCATCGCGTTGCGTACCATATGAACAATGCACAGCTGGATTTGGGTCTGCGGATACGCGGCACTGATCGCATCCGGGAAGCCTTTGAGCCCATCCACGCAGGCAATGAGGATGTCTTTGACACCACGGTTTTGCAACTCCGTGAGCACGCCTAACCAGAACTTGGCGCCCTCGTTCTGCGACAGCCACATGCCCAACAACTCCTTATGGCCTTCTAAATTGACCCCCAGCGCCAGATAGAGGGCTTTGTTGATGACTTGCTTGTCCTGTCGGATCTTGACCACAATGCAGTCCAGATAGACGATCGGGTAAACCGATTCCAGCGGGCGCGATTGCCACTCATCAACCTTGTCGATCACCGCTTCGGTGACTTTGTAAGGCTCCGGCCAGTGCCGTCTAGGATTCTGTTTAAAATTCTAGCAATATAGATGTCCATTTATTCAACCAGGTTTTGATGCGTTATGGATGTTTCTATTTATTCGGTGCCGGTGGCCGAGCGACCCCGACGTCGCTATTCAAACGAATACAAACGCCAGGTCGTAGAGGCTTCTTTTCAGGCCAACACTTCAGTTGCTGCCGTTGCTCAAGCACATCAGATTAATGCCAATTTACCGCATACCTGGCGGTGGCAATACCGGAAGGGGCAATTCGGCGCGGTTGATCGGGCAGTATCTTTGGTTCCTGTGTGCTTAAACAACCCGGAACCCCCTGTCACCACAACGACAGACACTGGCTACTTTGAACTGCATATCAATGCCGTTCGCCTGCAAATTCATGGCACACCGGATATGCAATTATTACCTGAACTGCTGAAGATGATAAAAGCATGTTAGGCTTACCTGCAGGAACCCGCGTCTGGCTGGCGGCAGGCGTGACCGATATGCGCCGGGGCTTTGATGGCTTGGCCGCCATTGCGCAAGACGTCTTGCAACAGGATCCCTTCAGTGGTCATGTGTTTGTCTTTCGTGGGCGCAAAGGTGACCGCATCAAGGTGCTGTGGTGGAGCGGCGATGGCCTATGTCTGTTGGCCAAACGCCTGGAACAAGGCCATTTTGGCTGGCCGCAAGCTGAATCCGGATCGGTGCATTTAACGCCTGCGCAACTGTCCATGTTGCTCGAAGGCATTGACTGGCGACGGCCCGCCAGAACGCACAAACCCAGTCAGGTTTAAGACTGCCTGAAATACGACAGAATAGCGTATTTACTGGTGTTGCGGCATTTTATTTAATGGATTGGTTAGCGGTTATTGGGTAAAATAACCGCTATGTCTACGCCCGCCTCGCTGCCCGATTCCGTTGAAGATTTACAGCATTTGGTGCTTGCCATGCAAGCCGAAATAGATGCGGTTCGGCTGGAGCGTGACACCCTGAAATCGGGGCGTCTGAACGATAAACAGGAAATTGAACGGCTCACTTTATTACTGGCCAAATTACAGCGAATGCTGTTTGGCCAGAAGTCAGAGAAACTGGTACGCCAGATAGAACAGCTGGAACTGGAGCTGGAAGAACTGCACATCAAGCAGGGTGACCATCCCGCTCTGCCTGAGCCCGTTACACCGCCAACCCGCACCGCGCCGATGCGCAAACCCTTACCCGAACACCTGCCCCGCGATATCCGGGAGCACCTGCCACAGGCTTGCTGCTGCCCGGATTGTGGTGGCGCATGGCAACGTATTGGCGAAGATGTGAGTGAAATGCTGGACTATGTCCCCGCCAGCTTGCGCGTGATCCGTCATGTGCGTCCCCGCTTCAGTTGCCGCCAGTGCGATCGCATGGCGCAGGCACCGGCACCCAGCCGCCCCTTGGCGCGCAGTTATGCCGGTGCAGGGTTCCCCCTCTGGCAGGATAGTTGTCAACCTCCCATTTCAACCAGACAGGCGGTAAAGGACATCTATCATGGTCCGTTATTCCCATGAACGCAAACAAGCTGTGCTAGGCAAATTATTGCCGCCCGATAATCTGACGGTTGCCGAACTGGCTCGTCAGGAAGGCATTTGTGAAGCGACCCTTTATAATTGGCGTAAACAAGCCAAGTCAGAAGGACGCCCCGTGCCAGGATCTAAAGCCAAATCAGAACAATGGTCAGCCCAAGCCAAGCTTGCGACCGTCATTGAAACCGCAACGCTCTCAGAGGCGCAGCTTAGTGCTTATTGTCGTGAAAAGGGCCTCTACCCTGATCAGGTCAAACGCTGGAAAGCGGAGTCATTACTAGGTTTTGAACGTAGCGCTGAGCAGGAAAAATCCTTACGTAAACAGGCACAGAGCGATCGTCAGGAAATCAAGAAACTGCAGCGTGAATTACGGTACAAGGAGAAGGCGCTGGCTGAAGCGGCTGCCTTACTGGTGCTGCGAAAAAAGCTCAACGCGCTCTGGGACAACAACGACAGCAACGAGGACGAATGACCTCAGCCCCAGAGCGCAAAGCCATTATCACCCTGATCCAACAGGCCAATGGGCCTTGTAAAGTCTGGTGCTGGGATATTACTTACTGCCTGTTGCGCGAACAATGCCTGCATCAACCGCTGGTCCTGCATGCCGATAATGGTGCACCAATGAAAGCGCAGACCATGAAGGCCAAGCTGGAAGAGTTGGGGGTATTGCCATCCTACAGTCGTCCCCCGGGTCAGTAATGACAATGCATTTATCGAGTCCCTGTTTAGAGTGTTGAAATACCGCCCGCAGTGGCCTTCGTCCGGCTTAGCTTCGCTCACTGAGGCACGGCAATGGGTTGACCGGTTCGTTTGCTGGTACAACACCGAGCACCGTCACAGTAAACTCAACTTCGTTACCCCCCAGCAACGTCATGACGGTGAAGACGCAGCGCTACTGGCTCAACGTAAAGCAGTGCTGGAACAAGCCAAGCAGAACAATCCGTCACGCTGGGGGTCACGTCCAGTCAGGAACTGTGAACCGACTGGGCCAGTGACCCTGAACCCTGAAAAAGAGATAACGATGCACAAGCTACTTAAGACAAAAATAGTGACAACTACCTTGACAAACACCTTGACAAATACCGAGAGCCTTGGTTTGATGAGGAAGTGGCCAATAGCATGAATAGAACAGAACCTTTTCCTGATAAATTTTGGAACCGTTTCTTTAAACGTAATCCACTACGCAATAAAACAATTGCAAAACGATGGGCAACGGTTAAAAACTGCATCTCAGCCTGATAATTTGTTCATAGTCTTTTTAACAGCAGTTTTATGTATTTCCACGCAGGTACATGGAAACCAGAAAACCCATCAAGTGGGCATCGTCTTGTTTTTGGTAAAGTTATTTAATATTTTGTTTATCATACGATTTTGATATTTTATTTTAGGGGAAATATATGAAATTTTCTGGAAAAAACGGTCTTGCAATGTTGCTTGGTTTATTTGTTATTGCAGCTCCTTCTTATTCTTTTGCGCAAGAGACATGGCCATCTCGTCCAATCAGCTTGGTGATACCCTATGCGGCAGGTGGTTTTGCTGATACGCGTATGCGCATGCTTGCCAAAGAATTGGCTGATGAGTTGAAAGCAACCGTCGTTGTAGAGAACAGGGCAGGAGCAGGGGGTGTTATTGGGACTTCTTATATCGCAAAAGCAAAACCCGATGGTTATACTATTGGCAGCGGAAATTTGGCACCCTTATCCGTTAATCCGACATTAATGCCGAAAAATGTAACTTATGATGTAAAAAAAGACTTGGCGCCGGTTATCTTGATTGAAGAGAGTCCGCTCATACTGAATGTAAATAATAACGTATCTGCAAAATCTGTCCAGGAATTGATTGCATTGGCTAAAAAGGAACCGGGTTCATTACGGTTCGGTTCTTCAGGCGTGGGCGGGGCTCACCATCTTTCAGGTGAGCTGTTTGCGTCAGAAGCGGGTGTAAAAATGACGCACGTACCTTATAAAGGAGGCGCACCAGCTGCTGCGGATTTAATGGCAGGGCATATTGATATGATGTTTGAAATGGGCTATGCAGCTATGCCCGCTATTGATTCCAAGAAGGTGACGCCCTTGGCAGTTACTAGTGCCAAGCGGCTTGCATTACTGCCGGATGTGCCTACTTTGGCTGAGTCCGGGTTGGATGGGTTTGAGTCATATAATTGGCAAGGGGTGATTGCACCTGCGGGAACACCAGATGAAATTATTCAGAAGTTGAATGTTGCATTTAATAAAATTCTTCAAAAACCAGAGGTCATAAGGGCCTTTGATGAAACTGGCGGTCAAATTGGTGGGGGTACGCCGCAGGATTTTGCCAAATTTATTGAAAGCGAAACTCAAAAATGGGAAAAAGTGATCAAGGATGGCAATGTTACAGTGAATTGATTGTTGTTATAATGACTTGAAAAACAGGCCTTGTGTTTATAACGCAAGGCCTGTTTTGCTGAGGTAAAAGGGCGTGTGATTTTTTGTTAACGCTTCTATATAAATATAAAATTGCTTGTTCATATACTATTGGAACGAGAAGTTTTTGGGCTTGCAGGCAAGGTCAAAAATAAAATATAACTGATACTTTTGCCAATACTTCCTCAACAAGATGATCTGGCAATGCATCAACTTTTTTAGCGTTACGTGCCAACAAGTTTAATGTCCTGGGTTGATCGCAACGTATGATACCTGTTGTTTTAATACCCTATATCTGAACAGAAAACCCTAAGCGACGTGCAAAATCATCCCCCGTGGTTATAGGGCAAACTACGGGTAGTATTGTTAGTTTATTGAATCTTTCTGCCGAAACGACAACAACAGGGCGGCTCCCATTTTGTTCATGCCCTGCTGTTGGGTCAAGCGGCACCAGATAAATATCACCACGTTTCATATAAGCTCTTTTCCTACGGCAGGCGCACCTTCATGCTCTGCCCAGATATCCGCATTGAACTTCGTGTTTTGTATCTTTGCCATTTGGGTTGCCTCCAAATCGTCCCTATGGCAATAGAATACAGCTAACTTAATGTAAATTATTAAATATATACAATAACTACCTGATATATATGTGTAATTACAAGGATGCCCGAACGCTTACGATCTCTCTGTTGTCTTCTACGCTATGACCACCATACGAGCCGAAGGCCTTGCCCGTCAGTTCATGCTGGGCCTGGTGTCTTTAGATAATCTGGAAACATTGCAAAAGATGGTGCTGCCATCGGGTGCACCGCTGGAATTCATTCTGGCGGTACCGGGTCGCCGTTACAACGAATTTGCCAATCTGCTGGCACCGTTTAATCAGAGTGCGCAAAACACTGACGAATCCGACATCGTGGGTGAAGAAAAGTGGAGCAACCTGTGCCTGGTTGATCGCATCCGGGCTCATGCTTATATCTGTTTTATTGCGTTGGTGCTTGCGCGTGTCATGCGTGAACGGCTGTACCAGAACCCGGTGCCCGACGTGTGCTCACCGGAACGGGCCTTGTCAGTATTGCGCCGAATTCAGACGCATAAAGTCACATTCGACGGTCAGCCGGCAGTTCCGGAATCTCTGCCATAGATGCGGAACAAGCCGCTGTGTTGTCCAGCCTGAAGGTCAAAAAGCCGTTTGCAGGTGGCCTATGTGAACTTGTAGTGGGGCGTTTTTAAAACGATCCATTACAAATTAATAGGTTACGGTTTTGACTGTCGAACTCGGGTGTACCGGACTCTGGTTTTTTAATTTGCGCTTGTGATATTCGTGATTATAGTAGTGAGTGTATTGCCGAATGACCGCTTGCTTGCTACAAACAGTAGGGTGACAACTATCCTGCCAGAGAGGGCTGAATGTAAATGATCCATATGAAACAGTTGTCTCATCTTTGGTTTTTTATAATTTGTATGACGTATGATGGCCTTTTTTTACTTTTATTTTAATAACGGTTGATGTTATTAACGCGTTGCGTTACTATTATAAAAAATCAATATTTATGATTACTCATTTTGCTTGCGGTGACACAGAGGATTTATTTAACGGTAAGCGTGTCAAGCGTTTCGTTAATATTGAGCGGGTTGCAATGCGTAAATTGCAACAGATTCACGCAGCAATGAGCTTACAGTTCCTGCGAGCACCACCAGCAAACCATTTAGAGCTATTAAGTGGCGACAGGAAAGGGCAGTACAGTATTCGTGTAAATGACCAGTGGCGGGTTTGTTTTGTATGGAACAATGGCAACGTCAGTCATGTTGAAATTGTGGACTATCATTAAAGGAAAAAGACAATGGCGCGCAGAGAAATCCCCCTTGTTCATCCTGGTGAAATTTTATTGGAAGACTGGCTTATACCCTTGGAAATCAGCCAGTATGCTTTGGCCAAAGCAATTGGTGTACCTGCCCGTAGAATCAATGAAATTGTTAAGGGAAAGCGGGCAATTACACCTGACACAGCATTGCGTTTGGCTGCTTTTTTTAATACTGACGCACAAAGCTGGCTGGGTCTTCAAGCTCATTATGATACAGAGTTGGCCAGAGAAGCCCTTTACGATACGTTGGCGCATATCCAGCCTTTTACCGTTAATAATGCCGGGGGTTCATCTAAGTTGGCGGCACATTAATGAAAATATTATGAGAAAGCCTTGTTGCTTTTCAAGTATTTACAGCTTTGTTATAGATGGGCCTGAAGATGTTGTAAGTCTAGCTCTATGCCATGAGCAATATACCAAACCAAATCCATATTGGGAAAACGCTTGCTCCCACGCTGGAGCATGGGAATGCCTGCGCGAACAAATCATTCGGGCAGATGGTGCAGCAGCCAACTGAACCGTACATGCTCCTGTTCAAAACGCAGGTTTTTCACTGGCTGCCTGTCCGGTGTGTAAATCTTATTATCACGCAGCGCCTGATACAACGCTTGTTCGCTGTCGGTCAGCAATGGCAGTTCGCTGGTGCAGCGTTTATCTTCCGGTTCTTGCCCCCACATTTCGTGATGATGCAGCAGGGTGGCTGTATCCATAAGCAGTGATTGGGTATGGGGCAGGTGGCTGCGCAGGCGGTTAAGAATGGCAAAGCCGTGGGTGTCAATATCTCCCCAGTAGTAAAGCGGCTGCCGGGTTAGCCAGGGTATCTGGCCCAGTGTGTTCAGGGCATAGCCCTGGCCAAATAACAGTATGGCGCCAGGCTGGTCAGGAAAGGCCAGGGCATTGATTTCATTTTCGGTCACAAATACCTTTTCCACCGGCAGATGCAGGCGGGCAAGTTGTTCTACCGGCAGCTCCAGGTCATTCAGCCCGGCAATAGCCAGTGTGCTGTCCAGGATTCGCAAACGTACCCGCAGCGGTTTGTCTTGCAAACCATAACGACGGGTGAAGCCATCGGCACCCCGCCATTGTTCATTTATGTATTCGGCCGGTAAGGCCAAATCAAGCAGTTTGCCCAATAAACCGCGATGTTGTTCAATGAACTTGGTATCGACGCCGGCAATATCCAGCTGGCGCAGGTACAGGCCGCTGTGGGGGTGCTTGCGAAACCAGTGCAGCACGGCAAGCACCTTGTGCCAGCTGGCCGCATGTTCCAGGGCCGTCAAGGGGTATTTTTCCAGCCAGGGCAACAGCTCGGGGAAATCGTCCAGCGTGTTTTCCACCAGCTGGTCAAATTGTTGTGCAGCACGCCGTTGGCCAAGCAGTCCCAGGGCATCTTCAGCCTGCTCAATCCAGACTTGATCCGGGATGTGGTTGCGCCCCAGCTGGCGGTGGTTGACTTCTTTCCACGTCAACCGGTAACGCTTATCCAGCTGCTGTAACTGGCCAATCCAGCGACGAACCTGCTCGAAGTTGTTGCCCAGATCCAGGCTATTCGGCTTTTTCAGCCGCAGTTGCCAGGGAAAGAGTGGCGCGGCATGGGGCAGGCGGGTGCGTAGCAGCTCACCTTTATCCCAAAACCGCTGCAGCTGGCTGCGTAAGTCAGTTTGTGTGCTCCAGTCCTGTTTGCTCATGGCGTAGCTGTCTTACCGGCTTTCTGCGCGTGATACTCTTCAATGCTCAGGCAACGCAACTTGGACTCAAGTCCTTGTTCGTTGTGTACAAAGCCGACACTGGCAACATACGGTTCAATAATATGAATCTTTTGCAGCGGGGTGACGATGAGCAGTTGCAGGTTAAGCTTGCGGAACAGTTCCAGGCCGTAACGGGCCGACTCATCCGAGCCCCGCCCGAATGCTTCATCAATCACCACAAAGCGGAATGAACGGGAACGGATGGCCCCCCATTCAAGGCCGAATCGATAGGCCAGGCTGGCTGCCAGCACGGTATAGGCAAGTTTTTCTTTTTGTCCGCCGGATTTGCCACCGGAGTCACTGTAATGCTCGTGTTCACTATTGTCTTCGCGCCAACGTTCAGAGGCGGAAAACACATACCAGTTGCGCACGTCACAAACCTTGCGAGTCCAGCGCTTGTCGGCCTCGCTGCTGCCATCGCGACCACGGAATCGTTCAATGATTTGGCGTACCTGTAAAAATTTGCTTTCCGCGTATTGTTCGTCCTGGCTGCCAGACAGACTGCCTTCAGTGCAAGCCTTAAGGTCGTTACGGAAAGCGTTGATTTCTCCATCACCGCTTGATTGTGCTTCTAACTGGATGAATCGTCCCGAGGTATAATCAATTTCGTGAAGTGAGCGGTTGATTTCGTCAATGCGTACACGGATATCCTGCTCCTCACGGCGCAAGTGAGTCTGGAAATTGGCAATTTCGTTAATGATGTTTTCATTGAGCATGTCCTTGAATCGCTGCTCAAATTGCGGCAGTCCATCTTCTTCCAGGCTGGCAAGCATGGCGCGGTACTCATCGGCAGCCTTGACACTGACATCAACCTCCTGGGTGTCCATCGGGTAGGCGGTACGGTACTCGGTCATGGCCTGGACAATATTTTGGGTCAGGCGTTCCAGGCGCTTGTCTGCGGCATTAATCTTGCTTTGCAACCAGCTGCGCAGTTCCTGTTCACGATTGTTGCAAGATTCAACGGTCAGGGTGTGTTCTTCCAGTGCCTGCTCACGTAGCACGGCAAGTTTGGCGAAATGCGCCTGCAGTTCAGGCGTGGCAGCCTGGTGCTGGGCCCGGGCCTCGTTGGCTGCCTGTTGGGTATCCTCCTGCTTCTGTTCGGTTCGGGCCAGTTCGCGGTTTTTGTTGTCCAGTGCATCGCGCAGGTTATGCAACTCGTTTTCCAGTTGCCGCAGTTGCTCCTGCAGGGCTCGCAGGGTATCAGATTCGGCTTCCAGTTGCTGGCGTTCCTGTTCCAGCTTGTGAATATGCAATTGCAGTGGCTGCCAGTCCAGTTCCTGAAAATTGTCGAATACTGACAGTTGGGCAAGCAGTTCCAGCTGTGTATCAAGTTCGCGCTGGCGCTGTTGCAAGCCGGCCAATTGCAGGGCGTGTTGCTGGATGCGTTGTTGCAGGTCGGCAGCCTGTTTTTCAAGCGCGGCAATTTTTTGTTCGTTGCTCCAGCCAAGGACATATTGGGTGCGGTCATTCAGCCGGTGGCGATCGTCTTTTTCATGGCGTTCCTGGCCGGACTTGACCTGACCGGCTTGTGTAACGGCCTTTTCTTCGCGCCGGAATTGTTCCATCGAATCGCAGCAGGTATAGTCAAAGCGCCGTGCCAGCTCAGCTTCCAGCCAGTTATAGAAGGGCGTGTCTGGCTTGATCTGCAGTTTTCGAACCAGTGAGTCTGAGTGGGTATCCACCGCAAGCCGGTTGCGGCCTTCGCGGATTCTGAAGTACACCAGGCGGCCGCCTAAATGTGTTTGTTCGACCCATTGGGCGACCTGGACGTAAAGTTCATCGGGTACCAGAAGCGACAAGCCGAAGTTATGCAGCAGACGTTCTGACACTCCTTCCCAGTCGCGTTCATCTTCTCGTATCTGTAACAATTCGCCAACAAAGGGTAATTTGCTTTCTTCAATTGCCAATTCAGCACATAGCCGGGCGCGGATATCCAGGATGCGCGCAGGCAGGTTGGAACGCCGTTGGCGCAAAGAGGCCAATTCGGTGTCCAGTTGCCCATGCTGCTGGCGCAGGTTGCGCAAAGTGACAGCCGTTTCGGTTTGCTCATTCAGGGCTGTGTCGCGCTGCTCGCGACAGCGTTCGTTCAGGCCTGGTAAAGCCTGGCGGGTGGCCAGAAAGGGTTCGGCGCTGTCGGCTAATGGCAGCCCCAGTTTTTGTGACAGTTTGTTATAGCGTTCAACAGCGCGCAGACGACGCTGTTGTTCGTTTTGCACACGATTGATTTCTTCCTTGATGGCTGCCAGGCGGTCACCACCGTTTTGTGCAATCGCACGGGTCAGTTCATCGCGCTGTGACTGGCCCTGTTGTTGCTGTTCTTGCAGGCTGCGTTGCTGTTCTTGCTGGCGGGCGAGGTCCTGGGCCAGGTTGTTAAGGCGCTTTTCCAGTAACCCGGCTTTGAGTCCCGCAAACCAGGGGGCCAGGGCTTCCCGGCAGCCCACTTGTGCCAGGCGTTCGGCAGATTCCTGCTGATGATGTTTACAATTTTGCACCAGCGGCTGCAGCAGGGCAATTTGCTGTTTGGCCTTAAGTACCGCCTCGTGGGCGCGATGCAGGTCATCAAAATGCTGGATTAATGCCTGGATGCGTTCTTCAACCGGAAATTCTTCCAGCATGTGCTCACGGACGAAATCGGTCAGGTTTCCCACCGATTTCATTGAAACTGTCTGGCTGAACAGTTCTAGCGCCTGATCGTTGTTAATGCCAAAGCGCCGGCGGAAAGCCGCACTATAGGCATTAAAACTGGTGTTCAGGGTGACCTCCTGCATTGCCCGCAGCCGTTTGCGCAAGCTGTTAAGATCATTGCCGAAGTGGGCAAAATGTTCGGTGATGGTTAAGTGTTTGTCGGCCACCACATAAAAGCGTTCCGGCTGCCCCCGGTTTTCGGTGATGTAAAATACCTGGGCCAGCGTCACGTGCTGGTCATACCCCTCGTTATAGAAGTGCCCCAGAATGACTGAATAGCTATTGTGGTCACGCAGTGCGACCGGCTTGGCGTTTAACCCCGAGTCGCTACGCTCGGATTTATAGTAGCCCAGCACATAAGACCGCAGGGTTCTTTCTTTGGCTTCGGCGCCGGCAGCCTTGTTATAGGCAATTTTTTGCGCTGGCACCAGCAAAGTGGTAATGGCATCTACCAGGGTTGATTTGCCAGAACCAATATCACCCGTTAACAGTGCATTGTCGCCATTGGCAGGGAAGCACCATACTCGTTGGTTAAATGTCCCCCAGTTGTAAACTTCAATGTCGTGCAGGCGAAAGCCGGCGCGTTCGTCACTGCCGGCAAAGTCAAGCATGGGTGAATGGCTGGAATCTGTCATTCCTGCTCTCCTTCTGTGTTGGACAACGCGGCATATTCTGCCAGGCGCTGGTCAAATTCATTCAGCCACTGGGCATCAATAAAGGCTTTCAGAATTCTGCGCACTTCGTAAAGTGGCTCTTGCTGGCCTTTTAATTTGCGCAGAAAACCCAGTTCAACCACTTTGGCGATATGGCTGTCAATGCGGTCGATCAGCTTTGCTTCGTTGCTGCTTTCTGGCAGGAACAGGCGTATCAGTTCTACCAGCTGGTCGCGTGAAAGAATCAGGCGGGCATCGCTGCTGCTCGCATCAGATTCGGCCAGACGCTTGCGGAGCAGAGCCAGCAGCAGGCTGACAGGGTAGCTTAACTGGCGGCGTGGGATGAGGGTGGGGATGGTGCTTTTGCCGTCTTCATTATCTTGCTGGGATTGGCGTAAATAGGCATAGCCTTCGGCGTCGTCAAGAATCAGCTCAAGGCCCAACAACTGGATGTAGTCGCGTACGGCTGCCTGTTGCTCAATCAGGTTTTGCCAGCCCGGCTGGTCATCATCACGATAAAGCACGCCCTTGAGCAGGTTGATTAAAAGGGTTGACAAGTCGGCAGGAAAAATGGATGTCATGGGCAGTTCAATGGCTGAAAACAATCAAAGGCACACTTGCACGACGTTGTATGCCTTGCTTATCGTGCCAGCTGATTAATTGGGAGTGCTGTTCATCAAGGACGCAGCGGCTATGGGTGGTGGCAAGTTCAAGCCAGGTCACAAGTTCGGCCAGGCCCTGCTCCAGCGGATAGCGCTGCAGCAGCTCACCCAGGCTGATTTGCGGTTGCTGGCGCAGCGCCAGGCGCAGATTTTCCAGCAGCCGGGATTTATCAACATGGATCTGGCCAAACAACACATTGACATCGTTGTCGCTGGTTCCTTCAAGCAGAATCTGTGTATCTATGTGTGGTTTTAGCGGTGGGCTGTACAAGGGGCGATCCAGGGGCAGGTTCAGGGCTACCCGTACATCGCCCAGGCTGATGAGGCCATTTTCTGGCGGGTGCTGGCGCAGGCCCAGCGCCTTGGTTTCTATGTCACGCAGCAGATGCATGATGCGTTTGTTTTCCAGCCAGGCCTGGTCATCAAGGTAACGGCGTAATTGTTCGGACAGGCGGGCGACTGTGCGTTGTGCTACTTCGCCGGCTTTGAGCCATTCATAATGGATTCGCAGCAGGCGACGATCCGGCTCCAGGCTTTGCACGGGTGGCATATTGAAAATTTTATGCAGTAAGCCCGATAACTCATCCTGGCGTGAGGGCGACATCAGGAATTCCCAGAAAGCGCGAAAACTGCGTCCCTGATCCGAGTCCGCAATGGCATCGCGTTCTCCAAAAAAATCCTCGAGAAGGGCACCCTTGCCGCCTTCCCATGTGGCTATGCGTTCACGCACTTCACGGTCCAGGTCGCGGAAGTTTTGTTCAATTTCACGGAAATCGGCCAGCAGGCTATCTGCGCTGTCGTTGATCGCCAGAAAACGCTCGCGTACCCGGGTTGCATCCATCAGGTCTATCTGGCCGGCCTTGATTCTGGCAATTTCGGTATCAAGTGCCGCCTTGCGTTTTTCAAGTTCGGCAATGCGGGTGTCAGGATCGGTTTCGCTGCCTTCCACCACTTGGCGCAGTAAATCAAAAATGGTCAGCAGGCGGGATTCGGTGCCGACAAACTGGCGCTTACCCAGGCTGCCTAGCCATTCAATGGCTTTTTCTGCGGCAGCAGTCAGCTCATAATGGGCCTCGTCGCGACCGGGCGGGTAGAACTTGCGCAACCAGCCATTGTTATTGTCGGCCCAGTCATCCAAATAAGCGTTGGCGGCGCGCGGAAACAGGGTTTGGCCAAGACTTTGGTGCAGGCTATAAATCAGGTCATCCAGCTTTGATGCCAGGTCAGATTGCTCAAGGCTGCGCTGGTTGGGGCCAACGAAAGCCTGCTGTAGAAAACTGATAACCAAGGGGGCGTTGTCGGCCCGCAGCAACCGCCAGGCAGGATGATGCTGGCGTAATGAGACAAGTTGCTGGTAATCCATGTGAGCTGTTTATCCTGATGCTATAAAAAATATACTTTATTGTGAGGGATAATCTGGTTAATCAGGATGATTTACCGCAATATAGCATAAATCAGGGGGGCAGGCGCTCCCACGCAGGAGCATGGGAGAGAGAAAAATCACGTCTTATTTATGTCATGTTTTAAATCAGAACCGGGTCTGTAAACCCACCCCCACTAAAGATGTACTTAGCTTGGCCTTCGGATGAGCATTACTGTCATTAAATTTCAGTCGACCCGTACCCATAGAGGCGACTGCAAATAATAGGGAACGTTTTGACAGCCTATACTCATAACCAAGACTGAAAATATGCAGGTTGCCTTTCACACCATCGAACCCGCGATCATTGTTTTTGGTATGGCTGCCTTGGTACGATGCCAGGACTTTACCCGCTTCCCCAGCAGGTATGGTCAAACCAACTGTCCATGCCTGTTGCCGGTAACCGTTGGTTTGCGAATACAACAAACCATCAGAACGCATGCCTTGCGTAAATGGAGTGAAAAGATTGTTCAAGCCAATACTGCTTGCTTCCATCTCAACGTTTGCCCTGTTCTTGTTGCCAATGGCACCACGCACTTGGCCATAACCCAAATCCAGTTTCACAATATCAAAATCATAGTTGCCAAACAGGTTCCAGGTATGGACCGTGCCTTTATGAGTCTTGGCAGGAGTCCCTTTGCTGATGTCGGGGGCAGTCCTGGCATTGGTACGGTAACGGTCATAAGAAAAACCGATTGCGAGGGGGCCATTATCGTAGCTGCCGCCAGTACTGATCCAGTTGGAGGCCTGTTTTGTTTCGATCTTATCGACTCCGTCCCATTCAAATTCACTTTTATTGTGATTGCCAGCGTAAGCAATACCAAATTTGAAACCGGAAAAATCCGGGCTCATGTATTTAACCGAATCATTCATACGGCCATAAGTAGAGCTGCCAAATGCACCAAAAAGTTGGCCTGCCTGAAAGTAGCCGGAATTAAATGGACCTTTTGGTGCGATCGTTTGTGAGGCAATTGAGTATTGGCGACCCAGGGTTAGCGCACCCCAGCTTTCATTACTCAAACCCAAATAAGCCTGGCGTCCAAACAAGCGGTTACCCTGAAGCGATTTGCCATTGCCAGGGTCAAACCCGCTTTCCAGCTGGAAAATGGCCTTGGATCCATTCCCCAGGTCTTCACTGCCTTTGAAGCCCCAGCGGCTGCCATTGCGAGCGCCAGTGAATTTTTGCATGCCGAAAGTACGGTTTTCGATCCGGTTATCGCCTTGTGTCACTTTATTTTTTTCATAGGCAAGACCAGCATCAACCAAACCATAAATGGTTACCGAGCTGTTAGCTTGAGCTGCACCGGTAAAACCGGCCACAACTGCAGTAGCAAGCAAAGTCTTTTTCATTTAAAACGTCTCCAGAAATAATTTTTTAATTTAATATTAGTTGGTTAATAGGAAAAACAACGACAGACTACGCGCTTAAGAATCAAGCGGATAAAGCCCCAGCGTGCGGGCATGCAGACGGCTAATGCCCATCAGCGTCTCAATGTTTGGCACTGAAACATTCACTTGATGGGCGATATCAAGCATGGCACCCACCAGGGCATCCAGTTCAATGCTTTTTCCGGCCTGAACGTCCTGCAACATGGATGTGCGAAAAGCGCCAAGCTGTCGGGTGACCTGGTGGCGATCTTCGGGGTCCTGGTCAATACGAAGGCCAATTCGTGCGCCTACTGCTGCGGCCTCTAGCATGCAGCGTGACATAAAATCACGTACATAATCATCGTCCAGAATACGATCACCTGTCGCACCGGTAATGGCTGAAATGGGATTGACCGTCATGTTGCCCCAAAGCTTGTACCAGATATCTGCCTGGATCTGTTTCGAGGGTTCGGTGTCAAAACCCGCCGATTGCAACATGTGCATGATGGCCTGGCAGCGGGCGGTAGAGGTTCCACCACCCGGTTCACCAATAATGATCCGGTTGCCAGCCACATGTCTTACGACGCCGGGGCCCATATTGGCTGCTGACAAATGGGTAACGGTACCCACCACCTGTGAATACGGGAGTGCCGCAGCCAGTGTGCCATCAGGGTCCAGGCTTTTCAGCTGAAGGCGCTCCGGGGTGCCGGGTAAACCATGGAAAAACCACCATGGGACTCCATTCATGGCAGAGAGTATGGTGGTGTCAGGACCCAGCAGCGGGGCGATGCGGGCGGCCACATCTGGCAGCGCTGTGGTCTTGACAGAAAGAATGACAACGTCCTGCACGCCAAGATCGGCGGGGTTGTCGCTGGCGCGCAGATCATAGCGTTGTTGTTGGGCTTGATCAGGCGGTCCTTCAATAAAGCTCAGACCGTGATCGCGTAGTGTCTGCAGGGTTGTGCCCCGGGCGATGGCACTCAGCTGTACTTCGCCGCGTGCCGCCAGGCGGGCGGCCAGAAGGCCCCCGATGGCGCCCAGACCATAAATACATACTTTCATAGCTGCCTTTAATTTTTGTAAGAAGGATCGCGCCGGTCAATCTGGCGTATCAGTGCGGTAAAAATGTCTTCGCCAGCGCCATGGCGCGGATCGAACTGCAGGGCTTCTGCACTGCATTTTTGCTGAATCTCCTTTGAAATGGCCCGGGTGGGCCCAAGGGCCGCTCCCATGACCTGAATTTCACAGGCACGTTGCAAAGTCCAGAGTGTGGCGAAGGCCATGGGTAGGGTGATACCCCAACTTAGCAAACCATGGTTGCGCAGAATGACGGCAGGTTTATTGCCAATAGACTGGCGCAGGCGGGGTGCTTCTTCGGCATGCAGCGTGATGCCTTCAAACTCATGATAAGCCACACGGTCATACAGCTGTGCGGAGTAAAAGTTATCAGGCGACAAACCGCTATCGGCACAGGCAACCGCACAGCCTGCCGTTGTGTGGGTATGCATGATGCAATGCGCATCCGCTATTTGCCTGTGGATGGCCGAATGCAGGGTGAAGCCTGCCGGATTGATGGGGTATTCGCTATCCTGAAGGACATTTCCATCAATGTCGATCTTGACCAGATTCGACGCGGTGACCTCGTTGAAATGCAGGCCAAACGGATTGATCAGGAAGTGCTGTTCTGGCCCCGGTATCCGCAGCGTGATGTGGTTATAGATCAGCTCGGTCCAACCCAGCATGTCAAAAATGCGGTAGCAGGCAGCGAGCTGGACACGAAGTTGCTGCTCGGTTTGTGGCTGTGTGGCCTTATTCATGGTGAATCTGCTCCTTAAAGGTCAGGCAAGATGAGTGCAATGCTTAAAGAGCTCATCTATAGGCAAGTCTGCATCAAGCTGCATCAGCGTTTGGTAAAGCGCTTGCGCGGTTGATGTGCCAAGTATGGGGTCTGCCAGGCTCATGAATTTTTGCTGGACGGCTTCCTGTGTTGGCATATCATCGGGTTCGCCACGCGGCGCATATTGGAAGTGTCGCAGTGTTTCTCCCGAGTTCAACCTAATCTCAACCACGGCAGAGAACGCGGTGGGGAAGTTGGCCTCACATTCGGCATCTTCAAACACGTCAATACGTTCCATCAGCTTGAAAATTTCTGGATCAGCCAGCGCCGGTTCATAGTCATCCCAACCCATGCGGCGGTGCTTAAGGGCAATCGCCATGCAAAGATGGGTTGAAAACTGGCAATCCACCACGTTGCGGGGGTTGCGACGGCGTTCCTGGGGAGCACCAACCACAAACACACTGCGGCGTGCCATGCCCACCCGCACGCTGGCCACATCGGCTGCCGTGAAGGTGTGTTGCTGCTGCAGGACTGCCAGGGCATCCAGTGGTGCATGAATACCACGGCAGCAAGGGTAGGGCTTGATACCGGACTCCATGATTTCCCACTTCTGCCCCAATTCTTGCACCGCCAGTTCAGGTTCGGGACGAGGCGAGTAGACATTGAAGAAACCTTCACGGCCTTCAAAGGCTTGTGTGGCACCGGTGTAACCCTGACTGGCGAATACGGCACTTGTCAGGCCGCCGGCGGCGGCATAGCCCACATGAAAGCGCTTGGTCCAGGCGCCATTGACGGAAAATTGCCCGGTGCCCGCAGACTGGCTTAGTGCCGTGCCGAAGGCATGGGCCATTTGGGTGGCATCAAGCCCCAGAATGTTGCCGCAGGCTGCTGCCGCACCGAACACGCCAACGGTGGCGGAAGGATGAAAGCCGCGTTCGGCGTGAGCCTGCGAAACGGCCCCCAGGGCGACACGGATCATGACTTCGTAGCCGGCAACAATGCCGGTTAGCAGTTGTTGCGTGGAGCAGCCGGCCATTTGTGCCGCTGCGAAAGCGGCGGCGATAACAGGTGCGCCAGGGTGGAGTTGGGCACGCGCATGGGTATCATCAAAGTCCATACTGTGAGCGGCTGCACCGGCCAGATGGGCTGCCGCCTGGGGCGACCATTGTCCCTTGCTGCCCATGACATGGATCGAGCCGCGGTCACCCTCAAGGCAATGCAGGGCTTTTTTCATGCAGAGCGTCGAATCAAAATCTTGTGAACGGATAATGATTCCGCTTAAGTCCAGCACCAGCACTTTGGTGCGTTCGACAACTTCGCTGGGCAGATCCTGAAACCTCAGGTTGGCCGCGAAGGCAGCAAGTGTATCGGTAACGGCAGGCAGACTCAGCGTGGTTTCAGGCTTATTCATACGGCGGCTCCAGCTAATGTTTCAGGGTTTTTTTCCTGGGCAGGAATGCCACGACGCACGAATTTCGCGAAATCCGGCGACAATTGCATACTGTCAGTCAGGTTGACCCACATACGCAACAGGTAGCGTTTGCGACCATCATCGTGGTCAATGTAGTTGGTGCGGGCGTGCAGGGTCATGTAGTTGTTGATGATTTGAATATCACCGGGTTCCAGCATCATGTCGATCCGCATGTCTTCGCGTATTGCCAGTTCGTGTACATATTCAATGGCAGCCTGTTGCAGCGCGGTCAGGGGAACACCGTGTTTGCGGGCACCCGTTTCAATGATTTTCTTGGCAAAAGCACAATTGACGCGACCGTTGTTGTATTCAAAGACGGGGATGCGTGTTTCAGTGACTTCATTGGGGTCACCGCTGGGGCCGTAGCCACGATAGTCATGGTAGAAACCGTCGTAAAGTACTTCCAGATACTCGGGATGATTTTCCAGGATTTCGTTATGAATGGCGACTGAACTGGACAGGCTGCTGATCCCGCCTTCCTTTGCTTTTTCAATGCACAGCAACATCACTACATCAGCCAGATCCGTATGGGGGTCCAGAATTTGATTGGTGGTGTTGTTGCGTCGGTTGGGATCGTCGCTTTTCAGGCCCAGGTCAGTGACCGGTGCCATCGTGTCGCCCTTCACGTTATGCGAAATGATCTGGCCAAGATGGGCGCCCAAACCCCAATACAGTGTTCGGGTCTGCTCGTCATCGTATTTATTCAAGGGCAAGCCGCGAATGACCACGAAGCCACGACCATGGCGGATCTGTTGATCAATGTCAGCCAGTTTAGCCGACAAGCGGGGCAGGGGGAATTGTTCTTTGGTGAACTCACCCCAGCGCAGACCTTCACGTTTTACGTGTTCGCAGGCGTTCTGCAAGTCTTCCAGATCGGTGGCGTCCAGGTGGTAGATCCAGGATGTATCGTTTTGCAGGTCGGGGCCTTTCCAGGCAGTGGCATCAGTGACACGTTCACGCAGGATAAGTTTCTTCATTTTTCAACTCCATAATTGGGGTAGGTTGGGCAGACATGTCAGGAACGACGACATCAACCAGCGGTGCAAATTGTTGGCCGCCAAACAGGTCGGTGTCTTCAGGGGACCCCGAAGTTACCGGACGGGGAATGGTAATTTTGATGGCATTGGCGGGGTCGTAATGAAACAGCTTGACGACTTCAGCGGGCACCTTAAAGGTGCTTGCCATCAATTCAACGGAAAGCACGCCGCTATTGGCGACATGACGGTAGGTTTCGGCATCGGGAAACATAATGTCAACGGTCAACAGGAAGGGGCCGGCGTTTTTGGTACGTATAAGTTTGGCGAAATCGCGTAATAGGGCCATGATCAGATCTCCTCGTAGCGGATGCGGTGTAGCTCAAGCGGGTGGTCCAGTTCCACCACATGATTGAGTACGAATTGGTAAGCGGGGTCTAAACTCCAGAAATGCGGGGCAATCGGAAAGGCCAGGTTTGAAACCAGACCCTGCCATTCTGGGACAGTGTGGTGCAGTACCATGTGAGCCGCTTGACCCGCGATGGCATAAGCAACTTCCTGGGTCTCGGCTTGGCTAACCATCAACACGCCGACCTCGGTGGGTGTCTGGCCCAGGGTGGGTTCACGTGAGCCAAGTACACCGCTGTGGCCGTATAGTTTGAAATCAATGCGGTATTTGCCCGCCATCGATTCGCCATAAACCGCATCAATGTTGTTGCGGATGGAGTCTTGCAAACCACCAAACCAACTGTCGAATTGACCCAGGATCATCGGGTCGCGTACGCCACCTAATACCATGGCGCGATAACCGGTTTTTTTTGCGCCTTCCAGTTTCACGGTATACGGCTCAGGATGAAAAGCACTGCCTGAAACCCTGACGGTGCGTTCGCTTGAGGACTCGTAACGGGCATGAGTCAGGTCCATCACGCCGCCGGGTTCGCGCATCATGTAGGGGTCGCCAGTTTCGTACAGGGCGTGTGCGGCAACACTTAGTGGAGAGCAGCTTTGGGTGGGGCTGACCGGTTCAAGCTCAAAGTAATCGTCGGTGATCGTGCAAATCATGCCTTCGGGTTTCTCCATGCTGACCACGGCAGCACCCCCGCACTCCATGATCTTGGCCGCGTGCCAGCACAGTCCGGGCGGGAACCCTTGCGCGACTGGAATGGCGGCGAAAATAGCGGCATCCGTCGAGCGACCGGCCAGGATCACTTGCGCTCCATTGGCCAGGGCTTCCTGATAGGCTTCAGCACCCATCATTGCCACGATATGATCCGTGTCACGCAGGGTGTCTTCGTCAATTTCCGGCGCTGGATCCAGCGCACGGAATTTTCCTTCCCGGTATTTTTGCAGGAGCAGTTCGCGATCTGGCTCTGACTCAATAACGGCTGTTTTGAAATGCAGGTTTTCTTCGCGTGCGATTTCCTGCACGATCTCCCAAACCCAGTTAAGGTTCCAGTCACCCCCGCTTCCTCCGCAAGAGCCAATCATGAGTGGGATATCCACTTTGCGGGCGCCTTTGATCAGAATGCGTAAATCGCGTTTGATAGCGCCATGTGAGAAGAAGGGCTTGTTACCCCCCAGATTGGCTGGGCCACCGTCTGTCGAACCGGCATCGCATCCAATAAAAGCCAGATCCGGGCTGAGTGCTGCCATGAAATGGTCTTCTGAAAATCCCACGCCAAGTACACCGGTCGGAGATAGATATTTGATTTGTTTAGTCATGAATCAGGTATCCATTCAATATCTTTTGTTAATGAGAAAATAAAAAAAAGTGCTTACATCACCCGAGAAAGAAAAGTACGCAAGCGGTCTGTTTTAGGGTCGGCCAGGGTGCTGCACGCTTCGCCTTGTTCGACGATACGGCCGTTTTCCATGAAAACCACCCGGTCAGCCGCTTCGCGGGCAAAACCGATTTCATGGGTTACGACCACCATGGTTTTCCCGGCTTTAGCCAGGTCGGTTACCACTTTCAGAACCTCACCAACCAGTTCAGGGTCAAGGGCGCTGGTGGGTTCGTCGAATAGCAATACTTTGGGGCGCATGGCCAACGCACGGGCAATCGCAACCCGCTGTTGCTGGCCACCTGATAGCTGGGGTGGGTAAGCATCCATTTTGTGGGATAATCCCACCCGCTCAAGCAGGTGTTCAGCCAGTTTCCGCGCATCGGCAACACTGTCGCCCAGCACCCGTGTGGGGCCTTCCATGATGTTCTCTGCAACAGTCATGTGCGGAAACAGTACGAATTGCTGGAAGACCATGCCCAGCTCGCGACGCTGGCGTGCCACCGCCTTTGCATTGAGCGCCAGCAGCTGGTTTTTATGACGACGAAAACCCAATAGCTCGTCGTCCAGATAAATGGCCCCGCCTTCAAGAGACTCAAGCTGATGCATGCACCGGATCAAGGTGGACTTTCCCGAGCCGGACGGTCCGATGATGGCCACCACTTCGCCTTCGTGTACATCAAGGCTGACATTATCAAGGGCGACATAACGTCCGTAGTGTTTCGTGACGTTTTCAGCCCTGAGTATTTTGCGTTTTGGGCCGTGTGAAGACGATACAGTCATTTTCAATGTTTCCTCAGGCAGTGGTTGTTTCGGCAGTGATGACTGCAGTTCGTTGGTGTCCCTTGGAGTAATGCTTTTCCAGGCGGGACTGGATGAGGTACAGGCAGGAAATCACGACCAGATACCAGAAGACGGCAACCATGAGCAGCGGCACGATTTCGTAGGTACGGTTATAAATGGTCTGTACGGCAAAGAGTAAGTCGTTCATGGCAATGACGGATACCAGCGCGGTGGCCTTGGCCATGCTGATGACCTGGTTGCCGGTGGGAGGAATGATAAAACGCATGGCCTGAGGCACGATGATGCGAAAAAATGATTGCGTTGGTGTCATGCCGATGGCCTTGGCGGCATCGTGCTGACGTTGATCCACAGAGAGCAGGCCGGCACGCATGATTTCCGCCATATAGGCACCTTCTGCCAGACTGAGGCCCAGGACGGCTGCGGTGAAGGGGTTGATCAGGTCAATGGTGCGCCATTCCACCCAGGGTTCGCCAAAGGGCAGGCCGATTGAAATGGTGGGTATCAAATAGGCCAGGTTGTACCAGAACAGTAATTGGATCATGAGTGGTGTGGCACGAAAAGCCCAAAGATACACGTTGGCGGCTCGTCGACCAGGCCCGTAATCGCTCATGAGCAGTAAGGCGGCAATGGTTCCTGCCAGCACGCCCCCCACCATACTGATCACCGTTAATGCCAGCGTAACACCCAGCCCTTCCAGAATGGCGGGTGCAAACAGGTAGTTCAAAACGACGGGCCATTCGAAGCGCGGGTTACTGATTAAAAACCAGATTAACCAGACTGCAATGAGGACTAAGGCGATTGTGCCCAGCCGCCGTGACAGACTGACAGGGTAAATGGCTTTGGAAACATCATCCACGCAATTTTGTGGTGTGGAGGATGCAGGAGGCACAGTGGATACTGCGCCAGAGGTCATGGATAGGTTAGTCATGATTATGCCTGGCTCATCGTTTATTTGAGTTCGGATTCAACTGGATCACGTCAATACTGGCCGGCGCCAGACCCCAGTTATCAAGAATTTTTTGGTATTCACCGTTATCGACCAGATTTTGCATGGCAGTGACCATTACGGGTGATAGTGGGGAGTTGTTTTTAAGTATCATACCCAGCCGCAGCATGGTCAGCGTATTGGTTTCATCTGTTTGTGCCGTATATTCGCCTGGACGGGTTTTGAGCAGGTGGAGTGCTGCTGCATACTGCATGGAAAAGGCGTCGGCACGGCCGGACTGGGCGGCAAGCAGGGTGGAGTTCTGGTCTGGCATGACGATTTGTTGCGTTTTTTTAAGACCAGCTTTTTCGCACATACCATCCATAATTTCTACTTCACGAATGGCGGCAGACCCGGACATGACAGAAATGCGACGACCACAAAGATCCAGGATTTTCTCTGTTTTTATACCGTTTTGAGCGGGTAAAATGAACGCAGGCTTGCTCAGGAGCCAGGGGATAACGTCATAGCGTTTTTCACGTTCTGCAGTCGCCAGTGCAGGACCAAAAGAAATATCGTAGCGGCCGGTATCAACACCGGTGAAAATAGCGGGTCCATTGGCAACAACGGTGGTTTCAAAGGGTACGCCCAGCTGTTTTTGCAGTGCCTGCATCAGTTCCACCTCCAGGCCTTTGAGCGTGCGACCGTCTTCAGCGGTAATGCGGTAGGGGGCTAACTGGTCGCCAGCGACGTGTATTTTGCCTGCTTTTTTGACGGCATCAGGCAGTTTGTTATACAAAGGGGCTGATGGATTGGCATGGGCAGTCAGTGCGTACCCTGCGGTTAGCAAACTGGATGCTGCCACTGCCACTTGCCCAAGCAGGCGCTTTTTAAAGAATGAACGAAGCATGGTTTGTCTCCTGGTAAACAACGAATTATTTGATATATATCATTTAAATTATTCTCAATAACAATTATTATTGATATCTTTTGTTATTGATATAAGTAAAATCCCTAGATGTGAGAAAAGAGTGTTTTTTCAGCTACGGGCGTTAGCTTTCTCATCTTGATCGGGTACCATGTAGTATATGTACATTAAGGAGTTTGATTGAGGGTGATTACTATGTCTGGAGTACAAACAACAATCCCCCAATTTCTATAAAAATATTATGAATCAACCCATTCAATTAGCACGTGCTTCGTCACAAACCAGGCCACGAGACGAGGATAACGCTGTTTCCAAGGCGCATACCACCACAATCAGGCGTCCTTCACTAACGCCTGAAATGGTGGGCTTTCGTTTGCTTAAACTAACCAATCTGCTGACGCGGCCGTTTTTTGGCAAGTTTGCCAAGCAACATGCCCTGACGCTTACCGAATGGCGAACCATGGTTGTGCTGGCCAATCGTCCAGGTATTGCATCGCAAGATATCGCGGCGCTAACTGGTTTGCATCCCATGAATATCAGCCGTGCCGTGACGGGGCTTCGCAATGCGGGCCGTGTCCGTGACGAACGTGATCCTGACAATCATCGGCGATCGCTGCTTTGGCTGACAGAGGCCGGTCAACAGACTTTTCGTGAGATCGCTCCTCATTCCGAGCAACAGGCGGCCTTTTTGCTTGAGCCCTTTACCGAAGAAGAATTGCAACAACTTGCGGTGATGGTCGACAAGCTCGTTAAACGGGCCGAGGAATTCACTGAGGGCGAGTGAGGTGGTAAGTCATTGGTCACATGTATTGATTCAATCACTTTTCGCATGCGTCACGACTGTTTTTAGATTCAATCAATAATTGCTGCTTTTCCATCATTGATTCAATTTTCGAGGAAATATCCTGAAGCGGCTGGATAAACTTTACTTCCGCTTCTTTTTTACTCATGGCTTTGGTCAGATAGACCACATTCAAACAACCCAACACGCGCGTTCTGTGAATAATGGGGACCGCAATGGCACTGATTTTTTGCTGATCGGACCAGTCTCCCCGATTCCACGCAAAACCGGCATTTCTTACGCTTCTTATTAAATTTTTTATATAAGCGCTGTCATTGGCTAGCGCAGCCTGTTCTTCTCCGGCACTTCCCGAACGTAATAGGCTTAAAATATTTTCTTGTTCTGAATCATTAATATTGGCAAAATACGCCCGCCCGGCAGAAGTCAGCAGCATGGGAAGGCGTCGGCCCACCATGGCCCGATGAAACGATAAAGGGCTGTAGCGGTGCGTGGTTTCTCGAATAATCATTTCACTGCCGTCCGAAGTGGTCAAGTCTGACGGCCACACGATGCGCTGCATCAGCTCGCCCATCAGCGGTGCGGCCATAGAGGAAATCCATTCATCATCAGTAAAACCTTCACTTAATTCACGTACTTTTATCGTTAAGCGGTAAGTGTCATCCGAATCGCTGCGCCTGACCAGTCCCTCGGTTATCAGGGTTTCCAGTAAACGCCTTACCGTTGTGCGATGCAGCCCGACCATCTGGCTAAGCTGTTGCGATGAGGCGTGGCCACTTTGCATCTGGTTCAATGCCTTCAGGATGGCAAGTCCGCGCGAAAGTCCACGTACATGGGCATAATTTGTTGTTTTGTCAGTCATTGTTAAATCTTCTTTTAAATACGTGTGTGCACTCCTTGCACATATTGGATATTTTTTTTCTGTAAAGCACCAATTCCCTTAGACTTGATCCATATCAAACTTAAAACAAATAAGGAGCAAGTCATGACAATGGTCAATCATGTATCACCCGCTGGATATCAAAGTGTTTGGGCTGATTTGTGTGGTGTTTCATTTACGCAGGGCTGGTTGGATGCAAACGGTATTTCTACCCGTTTTTTGCATGCGGGACAAGAGGATAAACCCGCTCTCATCATGTTGCATGGTGTGGGCGGGCATGCCGAAGCCTATGTGCGCAACCTGAAGGCGCATGCTGAGCATTTTAATGTATGGGCCATCGATATGATTGGCCATGGCTGGACCGATAAACCGGAGGGTGCCCGTGAGATTTCACATTATGTGGATCATGTCCTGAAAGTCATGGATAAGCTGGGTCTTGAAAAAGCGTCTTTTACGGGTGAATCGCTGGGCGGTTGGGTCGCAGCACGTCTTGCCATTGATTATCCTGAGCGGGTTGAGCGCCTGGTGTTAAATACGGCGGGTGGTTCGCAGGCTGATCCGGTGGTGATGGAACGCCTGAAGTCTTTATCGATGCGTGCGGTTGAAGACCCGTCATGGGAATTTATTAAGGCCAGGCTTGAATGGTTAATGGCCGATAAAAGCAAAGTGAACGATGATCTTGTGGCCACCCGTCAGGCCATTTACGCACAGCCCGGCATGATTGAGGCCCAGCGTGGCAATATGGCGCTTCAGGAAATGCAGATCCGCCAGCGCAATATTTTACGGGTCGAAGATTATGGCCGTATCAAAGCACCCACATTGGTGCTGTGGACATCAGACGACCCGACCGCGGACGTGACGGAAGGTCGTCGCATGGCCTCCATGATTCCAGGGGCTTTGTTTACCGTGATGGATGGGTGTGGACATTGGCCCCAGTTTGAAGATGCGCAAACCTTTAACCGTATTCATGTGGATTTTCTTTTAGGTAAAGAAGTTCCCGAGGCATCTACCGTCTGATTTAAACAAAAAAACCAAATACAAAAAAGTCTGGAGGAGATATGAATAATGTCATGGACGTGGCAGGGGGATCCGTGTGCCCTGAACAATTATCGGCTGACGTTGCTATTATTGGTGCAGGCCCTGTAGGATTGATGATTGCCAATATTTTAGGCACTCAGGGCGTAAGCGTCATCCTTATCGAAAAGCTCGATACGATTATTGATTATCCACGCGCTATCGGTCTGGATGATGAGGCCTTGCGTGTGTTCCAGTCGGTGGGGCTGGCAGATGAACTCATGCCACATATTACCCCTTTTCACTGGATGCGTTTTATAACACCGCGTGGGCGCTGTTTTGCCTCTATTGAGCCTCGTACCGAAGAGTTTGGCTGGTCACGTCGAAATGCTTTTCACCAGCCTTTGGCAGATCGCATTTTATACCAGGGATTAAGCCGTTTTCCTGCTGTCAAGGTCATGTTTGGACAAACGGTTTGCAGTTTTACCCAGGATGAACAAGGCGTTACGCTTAATCTGGAAAGTAATGAAGGCGTAAAAAGTACGGTCAGGGCTTTTTATATGGTGGGCGCCGATGGCGGCAACAGTTTCGTTCGCCGTACCCTGAACCTGCCTTTCGAAGGCAGAACAAAGGCCAATCAATGGATTGTTCTTGATGTTCGTCATGATCCGGTAGGTACGCCAAATATTTATCTGTATTGTGATCCCGAGCGGCCTTATGTATCTGCCGCATTGCCGCATGGTGTGCGCCGTTTCGAGTTCATGGTGATGCCGGGTGAAACCGAAGAGTCCTTTAATGACCCGGTAAAACTGGCCGAGCTGGTTGGCAAAGTGGTTACTGATCCGGCTGGCGTGGATTACATCCGTAAACGTGTTTATACGCATAATGCGCGTCTTGCCGCCCATTTCAGGGTGAACCGTATTTTACTGGCGGGTGATGCCGCCCATATTATGCCTGTCTGGCAGGGACAGGGGTATAACAGCGGTATTCGTGATGCCAGCAATTTGGGCTGGAAACTGGCGATGGTGATTAAAGGTACCGCCGCAGATTCATTACTGGATACCTATGGCACAGAGCGCCGCAATCACGCACGTTCAATGATTCATCTGTCTGAAGTGGCAGGTGATATTTTTGCACCTTCAAGTAAGTTTGGGGCCAATTTGCGTGATGGTCTGACGCTTTTGTTAAATGCCATTCCGCCGGTTAAACGCTACGTGGTTGAAATGCGATTTAAACCGATGCCCCGTTATGAATCAGGCGTGGTTTTGCTGCCTGAGCCCAAACCCCACGGTAAATTGGCCCGCTGGCTTGAACGCCGGGGTAACTCCGCGCTTGGAAGAATGCTGGGTTTGATGAGTGAGAAGCGTGACTCCCTAATGGGACGTCTGGTGCATGGCCGGGATCCTCTGGGTAATTCTCCGGTGGGACGCATGTTTATCCAGCCTTTTGTCCGTACTCGGGATGGTCAGCTTGTCCGGTTTGATGATGCTATCGGAAACCGTTTTGCCATTGTTTCCTGGGGTACCGATCCTACGTTTGGTTTGAGCGATGAGGCTCGGGCAGTATGGAAAAAACTGGGTGCCTGTTTTGTTGTGGTCAAGCCCGAGGCTCAAATGGCTTTTACGGATGATGTTACTGAAGACCTGATTGTGCTTGGTGACGCAACGGTGAAAATCAAGGAGTGGTTTGGCAGTCAGTCTGACTCTGTTTTGTTATTACGCCCCGACCGTTTTATTGCCGGTATGTGTTCACCACAGCAGGTATCTGCTTCTATTCTGGCTTTAGGTAAAAAACTGGCCTTGACCAAAATCGTTTGTTCGGCGCAGGAAATTAACAATATCAAGAGGAATGCAGCATAGATTGCGGCAGGAGTTTTATATGACAATTATTTTGGAGTGTTTATCTCACACCCCTTTGCAGGGCTATCATGATCCTGTACCCGAGATTCTGGCCGAGGTGGAAGCATTGCAGGCTGCCATGAAAAAAAGGGTGCAGGCTTTCGATCCCGAGTTGGTCGTTGTGTTTGCACCGGATCATTACAATGGTTTTTTCTATGATCTCATGCCACAGTTTTGTATTGGGGTCGAGGCAACCTCGATTGGTGATTATAAAAGCCTGGCGGGGCCGCTTGATGTCCCCAGAGATATTGCGCTGGCAATGAGCGAGGCGGTACTTGCGGCGGATATTGATGTTGCGTTGTCATACCGCATGCAGGTTGATCATGGGTTTGCCCAGGCACTTGAGGTCCTTTTGGGTGGTTTGGATAATTACCCGGTGATACCCGTATTCATTAACTCTGTGGCTCCTCCGATGGCGAGTTGTCGGCGTTCGCGCTTATTGGGGGATGCGATTGGCCGTTTCCTTTCCGGTTTGAATAAACGCGTGTTGCTTGTCGGTTCGGGCGGGATTTCTCATGAGCCCCCGGTTCCTGAAATCGCCAATGCTTGCGCCGAGGTTGCTGAGCGCCTGATAGCCGGACGCAATCCCACCCCCCAGGCCCGTGCCGCGCGACAGGAGCGCACGATTTCCGCCGCCAGACAGTTTACGTCTGGTGACAGCAGCCTGCGGCCTCTTAACCCTGAATGGGACAGGAATTTTTTAGATATTCTTGCCCGTGGAGACTGGATGGCCATTGATGACATGAGCAATGACTCAATTACCGAACAGGGTGGCAAGTCTGCCCATGAAATTCGTTCGTGGGTCGCTGCATTTGCCGCTTTAAATGCTCATGGCCCTTATAAAGCATCTCTTGATTATTACCGTCCTATTCCCGAGTGGATTGCCGGTTTTGCAACCATGCAGGCACAGTCTTTGAGATTGGTTGAAAGTGTCGCCGCATAAATCAAATACGAAGGATATTAAATGACTGATTTGAAAGTATTAAAAAATATTGCGGACTGTCTGCTTAACGCAGAAAAAACAGGGGTGGCGGTGAGTCCTGTCAGGGACTTGCTCACGCCGGGAAATGAGGACGATGCTTACGAAATTCAGAAAATCAATGTAGCGGCAGGGCGTGCGCAGGGACGCCGTGTGGTGGGTAGAAAAATAGGCTTGACCTCGCTTGCCGTACAGCGTCAGCTTGGGGTGAGTCAACCTGATTTTGGTACCTTGTTTGCTGATATGGTATTTGGCAGTAATGAGCCCATTGCCTATGAAAGGACGATGCAGCCAAAAGTTGAAGCGGAAATTGCCCTGGTTCTTAAGCATGACCTGACGGCAGCAGACGCGACCTTGATTGATGTGATGGGGGCGATTGATTATGCCCTGCCCGCCATTGAAGTGGTGGGCAGTCGAATCAAAAACTGGGATATTTCCTACGTGGATACGGTTGCTGACAATGCTTCCAGTGGCTTGGTGGTGATTGGTGCCGTACCGGTTTCCTTAACGGGCCTGGATCTTGGAGCCGTAAAAATGGAGATGTTTCGGGATGGTACATCTGTCTCGGCAGGGCAGGGATCGGATTGTCTGGGGCATCCGCTCAATGCGGCGGTGTGGCTGGCCCGTAAATTAGTGTCACTGGGAGAACCGTTGCGTGCGGGTGACCTGATCTTAACCGGTGCATTAGGTCCGATGGTTGCGGTTGAACCCGGGCAACGGTATGAGGCAAGAATTAGCGGTGTGGGTACTGTGTGTGCCTGCTTTTCTGATAAATAAAAATACTTTAAGTTTTATTTATAAATAATACGGAGACAACGATGTTTTTTAAAAAACATACCTTACTTGGTGCGCTGTTTATTGCCTGTATGGCCGTTAGTACACCTTCAATAGCACAAACTTATCCTGAGCAACCGATTACCATGGTTCTGCCATTTCCAGCCGGTGGTGTGACCGATGTGGTTGCCCGTTTGGTTGCACAGGAAATGCAGGAAAGCATGAAACAGCCTGTTATTGTTGAAAACAGGCCGGGTGCAGGGGGGCAAATAGCCGCGCATAGGGTCAAAAACGGCAAAGCCGATGGCCATACGGTTTTTGTGGCTGCAACAGAAATGTTTGCCATTAATCCAACGCTTTACCAGGATTTTTCATTTGACCCAATTGCAGATTTCCAGCCGGTCACAACGCTGGTAACGTCGCCTCTGGTTTTGGTGGTTCCGCAGGACAGTCCGATTAACTCTGTCAATGAGCTGATTGCCCATTCAAAAAACCAGGAAAAAGGGATTGACTATGCCTCACAGGGCATCGGTTCAATAGGGCATTTGCTGGGTGGATTATTCATAGAAAAAACCGGCGCAAAATTAGTGCATGTTCCCTATCGTGGGTCTTCTCCTGCTTTGCAGGATGTAATGAGTGGTCGTGTGGCTATGATGTTTGATCCCATTATTACGACATCGCCGCTTATAAAAGGAGGCAAGCTAAAACCATTGGCCATTGCATCCGAGAAGCGTTCTGCCTTGTTACCCGATGTGCCTACATTGGCTGAGTTGGGTATTGATGGTGTGGATGCCGGCGTGTGGTTTGGTGCTGTTGTAAAAAAAGGAACGCCTGAGCCTATTGTTGAGCGTTTGAATCAGGAAATTGTCAAAGCCATGGAATCGTCAAAAGTGAGTCAGCGTTTTACAGAGCAGGGGTTGGAGCCGATCCCAATGACATCCAAACAGTTTGGTAATTATCTTGAACGTGAAAATACACAATGGATTCCACTGGTTAAGGCCAGTGGCGCAAGAGTTGAATAAGGTATTTCATGGACCAGCAGTAAAAGGAGAAGCACAATGAGTAAAAAGCTGAAAGCCGCTATTATCGGTTCGGGTAATATCGGTACTGATTTGATGATTAAAATTTTGCGTCATGGTAAACATATAGAAATGGGGGCCATGGTGGGTATTGACAGCGCATCGGATGGTCTTGCCCGTGCGGGCCGTTTAGGTGTGGCTACAACCCATGAGGGCGTGGAGGGGCTGTCCCGCCTTCCGGTGTTTGACAGTATTGATATTGTTTTTGATGCCACAAGTGCCGGGGCACACCTGAAAAATGACAAATTCTTACGTGAGTTGCGGCCGGATTTAAGAATGATTGATTTGACCCCGGCCGCTATCGGACCCTATTGTGTGCCGGTGGTTAACGGCGAAGCACATCTTGATGCCTTGAATGTGAATATGGTGACATGCGGCGGGCAGGCCACGATTCCGATGGTGGCAGCCGTTTCCCGCGTCGCTCCGGTCATCTATGCTGAAATTGTTGCCAGTATTTCAAGTAAAAGTGCCGGTCCGGGGACACGGGCCAATATTGATGAGTTTACCGAAACCACTTCAACGGCTATCAAGACGGTTGGTGGGGCGCTGCAGGGAAAGGCCATTATTGTGTTAAATCCGGCTGAACCACCGCTTATCATGAGAGACACCGTTTATTGTTTGAGCGAATCGGGAGACGAGGATGCCATCGAGGAATCAATCGCCCGAATGGTTGCGGATGTACAGCAATATGTGCCCGGCTATCGTTTAAAACAGAAGGTGCAGTTTGAACGTGTTTCTGAACAAAGCCCGTTGAGTATACCTGGCATTGGTCGAGTGAGCGGTTTGAAAACATCCATTTTTCTGGAAGTTGAAGGGGCGGCCCATTATCTTCCCGCCTATGCTGGAAATCTTGACATTATGACCAGTGCGGCTCTGGTAACCGCTGAAAATATGGCGGCACGGATTATTCATCAATTAGAAGTCAGTCTTTGACTGCACGCGTTTGAAAGGAACACTAAGTAATGAAAGATAATAAAAAACTTTATATTTCGGACGTGACCTTGCGTGATGGCAGTCACGCTATCCGTCACCAATATTCAATAGAGCAGGTCAGGCAAATTGTCAAGGCGCTTGATGATGCCAGAGTGGATTCTATCGAGGTTGCACATGGTGATGGTTTGCAAGGGTCATCATTCAATTATGGCTTTGGCGCACATACCGATCTTGAGTGGATTGCTGCCGCAGCAGAAACAGCACAGCATGCAAAAATTGCCACCTTGCTGTTACCTGGTATAGGAACCATACATGATTTGCGTGCCGCCTACGATGCCGGTGCGCGGGTAGTGCGTGTCGCGACACATTGTACCGAAGCCGATATTTCAAGACAGCATATTGCCTATGCCCGTGAACTTGGCATGAATGCGGTTGGCTTTTTAATGATGAGTCATCTGACCAGCCCTGGGGAACTGGCCCGGCAGGCAAAATTGATGGAATCGTACGGTGCCACTTGTATTTACGTTGTGGATTCAGGAGGCGCTTTGAGCATGAATGGGGTCAGGGACCGGTTTTGTGCATTCAAGGATACGTTGGATCCAAACACTGAAACGGGAATCCATGCCCATCATAATCTTGGTTTGGGTGTTGCTAATAGCATTGTCGCGGTTGAAGAAGGGTGTGACCGGGTGGATGCCAGTTTAGCCGGTATGGGCGCGGGAGCGGGAAATGCACCACTGGAAGTTTTTATTGCTGCTGTCGATCGTCTGGGGTGGAATCATGGTTGTGATTTATACAAGCTGATGGATGCTGCAGATGATTTGGTTCGTCCTTTGCAGGATCGCCCGGTGCGTGTTGACCGGGAAACACTGGCCTTGGGTTATGCGGGGGTCTATTCCAGCTTTTTACGGCATGCTGAAGCAGCGGCACAACGCTATGGGTTGAAAACGGTTGATATTCTGGTTGAACTGGGTCGTCGTAGAATGGTGGGGGGACAGGAAGACATGATTGTTGATGTTGCGCTGGATTTGCTGGCAGCTGAAAAGTAATTTTTTTCTGTTTGATTATTGATTATCTTCATTTGCTCGCTCCCACGCTCCGTCAACTGACCCTAAAAAGTTGGGTACCCATTTTTTGGCTCCCACGCAGGAGCATGGGAGCCAGAAAATAAAACACGCACTCCCACGCGGAGCATTTCTAGTTCCCATGCTCCCGCGTGGGAATTCATATCAATTTAAATTACCATTACTTCACAAATTACGATTTACTTGCAGTATAATCCCTCGCTTCGCAGGAGAGAGGGGCCGGCTTAAAGTATGGTTCCCGCCGAAGGCGCAAACTCCCATAATCGCTCAGGCATCGTAACTGCGAAACGTATTCGAATGGTGGCTGTTTTCTTGACAAGGACAACAGCACAATCGTAACGCCAGCTGGAGAGAGGTTGTTTGGCAACCCACCGAAGGGGCAAGCAGTTTATATAACTGCATAAACTCTCAGGTAAAAGGACAGGGGGAGAGGCAGCATAAAACAATCAGGATTGGAAATTGCTTCTCTATATTTATATTATTGCCATTACCGCTGAAGCCATGTCGGGCGCGCTTGCCGCAGGCCGGCGTAATATGGACATGTTTGGTGTGGCTTTTGTGGCCTTCATTACTGCTTTGGGTGGTGGTACGGTACGTGATGTGTTGCTGGGCAATTACCCGGTTACCTGGACCCAGCACCCCATGTATATCCACATAACGATTGTTGCGGGCTTGTTTACCGTCTTGGTTGCCCGTTACATGCATCGTTTGCATTCCACTTTTCTGGTATTGGATGCCATGGGATTAATTGCTTTTACCGTTATTGGCTGCAATGTGGCCCTGAAGCTGGAATATAGTATTACTGTTGTTATTATGGCAGGCATGACTACCGGTATTTTTGGTGGCATATTGCGTGACCTGTTGTGTAACCGCACGCCCATGGTGCTGCGTAAAGAGTTGTATGCCAGTGTTTCATTGCTGGTTGCCATTCTGTATTTATGTCTGCGGTACTGGCAGGTCAGTGAAGACATTAATTTATTGGTTTCATTCGGTTTTGGTCTGGCTTTACGTATTGCCGCCATTCGCTGGCGCTGGTCTTTGCCGGTGTTTACCTACGCCCCCGGGCGATGGAGCTAGCCCGGGTTGCCCAGTAAGGATGGAAAATCAACAGCCAGTATCCAGCGGCTCTTTATCTTTTCAATGGGTTGTTCAGGCTGGACGCATAATGGTTCAGCGATAGGGGAAACCATGCCTCTAAGAAGCCGGTTTCCATTGCCATTTCCTGTCAAATGGTACAAAATCACAGGGTTACAGACTCTTAGTGGTTGTTTATGTCGGTTGGTGATTTGCTCACACACGTGTTTTTTCTTTTGCTGCTGATTATTATCAGTGGTTTCTTTTCCATTTCGGAAATTTCCCTGGCCGCTTCACGCAAAATCAAGCTGCGTCTGCTGGCCAATGAGGGTAATGCCAAAGCACAAGAGGTGCTGGCCTTGCAGGAAAACCCCGGCAACTTTTTTACCGTGATCCAGATCGGGCAAAATGCGGTAGCGATTATGGCCGGTATCGTCGGTGAAAGCGCCTTGTCACCTTATGTGGCCACACTTGTTTCGGTTATTTACAACGGGCCTATGCTGGGCACCTGGTCATTTTTGCTGTCCTTTTTACTGGTCACGGCCTCGTTTGTGATGTTTTCAGACCTGATTCCCAAGCGCCTTGCCATGGCCCGGCCTGAAAAACAGGCCATGGCTGTGGTCAAGCCCATGAAGTTTTGCATGCTGGTGTTTGCGCCCCTGGTGTGGTTGTTCAGCAGTATGGCCAATCTCATTCTTCGTCTTATGCGGGTACCGCAAGTGCGCGAAGAGGAAATTACCGGTGATGATATTGTGGCCCTGGCCGAAGCCGGCGCACAGGGCGGTGGAGTCTTGCAGCAGGAACAATACATGATTCGCAACGTGTTCGAGATGGATTCGCGCATTGTGCCCTCTGCCATGACACCGCGTGAAAGCATTGTGTATTTTTCCCTGAATGAAACCGAAGAAAATATCCGCCAGAAAATCGCCGAATTTCCGCATGGCAAATTTCCGGTTTGCCAGGATACGCTGGACCACGTGATTGGTTATGTGGATTCCAAGGATATTTTGCCCCGTATCCTGCAGGGCAAGGATTTATCTCTTAGAACCGCCCCCATCGTCCGCAAGGTGCTGGTGCTGCCCGATACACTCACCCTGTTCGAGGCGCTTGAGCAGTTCCGGGCAGCCAAGGAAGATTTCAGTCTGGTGGTGAATGAGTACGCACTGGTGGTGGGCCTGCTAAGCCTGCAAGATGTCATGAGTACCGTGATGGGGGATTTGGTGGGTTCCCTGCAGGAAGAGTGGATTGTAAAACGCGATGACCATTCCTGGCTGATGGACGGCATGACACCTATCGAGGAGGTGATGGCCGCCCTGACCATTAAGGAATTTGAGGGTTTTGAAAACAATTACGAAACCATGGCCGGGTTCATCATGTACAAGCTGCGTAAAGTGCCACGTCCCACCGACTTCGTCTTGTATGAGGGCTACAAGTTCGAAGTGGTGGATATTGACAATTACCGGATTGACCAGGTACTGGTGACCCGGCATGAGGAAGAAAAATAAAGTTTTAACGGTTGATTGGGTTAATCAAGTGGGAAGCCACCTTGTGCTGGCGCTTTCTTGATATGCCAATCAGCAAGGCGGCTGTGGCCATGATGCCTGCAGTCATGATGAATACGGCCGTCATTCCATACAGGTTTGCCACCATGCCACCGGCAACCGGGCCCAGGACCATGCCAAGATATTGGGCAGACGTTGAGTAACCCAGTACGGTGCCGGCAATATGGCCCGACACATTATGCCGGATCAGGGCGGTAATGGCTGGCATCAGGCCGCTTAAGCCAATCCCCATTAAAAACCTTAATACAATAAATTGCCAGTCAGCCCAGGCAAAGACCTGTAAAAGCAGGGTCAGGGCGGTAAACAGGAAACAGGCAACCAGCACGCAAAGATGGCCTTTCTGATCACCCAGTCGGCCAATTCTGGCCGATCCCAGCAGGCTGCCAAAGGCAGTGACTGAAATGGCAATACCAGCCAGCAATGGAATGTTTTGCGTGAGGGTGTGCAGGCTGGCCATGTACAGGGTGATGATGGGTTCAACCGAGTAATTGGCAAACATTAACAGGGCGGCACAGCCAAGCATTAACAGGACCAGGTTGCGGCTGGGGGCGTTTTGCCAGAAACCATCGGATTTGTTCACGATTTGGCTGGCAGCCGCCTTCCGTTTGAAACGGGTTTCTTTAATTAAAAAGGCGGTTGCCAGAAAAGCAATGAAGATAACCCCGGCAGCCAGAAAAAAAGTATTTCTAATGCCAATATAACCGGGCAGCAATCCACCCACCAACGGCCCCAGCAGGTTACCCGCCAACATGCCGGCAGCATGGGTGCCTACGGCCCAGCCGGTATGTGCTTTGGGGGTTTGGGTGGCCACCAGAATCGTGGCCCCAGAGGCATACCCACCTAAAATGCCAATTAACAGACGCAGGCCAAACAGCTCCTGCACATTCCCCACCATGCCCATTAAGGCAATACAAAAGGCCATCCCCAGGCTGGCACGGATCAGAATGGGCTTGCGGCCAAAATGGTCGGCAAACTTACCCCAGACGGGCGCCATCAGGCCCGCTGTCAGGAAGGTGGCGCTAAAAGCATAACCTGACCAGCGAATAATGGATTCGGGGTCGGTTTCTCCCAGTTGCTCAATGTAGATGGGCAGAAATGGCAGCACCAATGTCATGGCCATGATGGTTGTAAATGAGCCGAATACGCACACGTACAGATTGCGTTTCCAATGTTCTTCCTGGCTTTCCTCTTGGATTGTTTGCATTGCTGTGCCTTTGACTGATGAAGTGATTGGATTTTTAAATTGATAAAAGTCAGATTTATTATGATGGGAAATGGGAATGATGAACAAGACCATTTCTTATACCGGTATTGGTTATACCTGATACTGGTAATGATAGGCTGTTATCTGTTTTGCATGACATGGCTGTATGCCGAATAAGGGTGTTTGCTTAATGCCTTGCAATTTGTTGTGCCTGTCATGAATTGGCAATAAAGCATCCTTATACTCGGTTCCTCCTTATTCTTATGCAAAAGGCATATTGTGTGCCTTGTTTATTTTCCCAAGGAAGAACAATGAGTTTGAAAAAAGCATGGCTGGCAGTCTGTCTGGCATCGTTACCAATGGTGGCACAGGCACAATCCGCTGATTTGACTTCGCTTATTGAGGCGGCAAAAAAAGAAGGTCGTGTGGATAGTGTGGGTATGCCTGACTCATGGGCTAACTGGAAAGATACCTGGGCTGACCTGAAAACCAACTATGGGCTGGAACACCAGGATACCGATATGTCTTCCGCCCAGGAAATTGCCAAGTTTGCGGCAGAAAAAGAAAACGCAACGGCTGATATTGGCGATGTTGGCCAAAGTTTTGGCCCTATCGCGGTTGACAAGGGAGTGACCCAGGCCTACAAACCCACCACCTGGAATGAAATTCCTGAATGGGCGAAAGACAAGGAAGGTCATTGGGCAGTGGCTTATACCGGCGCAATCGCTTTCATCATCAATAATGACACGGTTAAAAACGCACCCAAAAGCTGGAAAGACCTGACCTCTGGCAAGTATAAGGTTACGTTGGGAGATGTCGGCGTAGCGGCACAGGCCAACAATGCAGTGCTGGCTGCGGCGGTTGCCTTGGGTGGCAATGAAAAAAACGTGACCCCGGCCCTGGAACTGTTTGGTGAACTGGCCAGGCAAAAACGTCTGTCATTAAGCAATCCCACACTGGCCACACTTGAAAAAGGTGAAGTGGAAGTAGGGGTACTGTGGGACTTCAATGCTCTTAACTATCGTGACCAGATTGATCCCAAGCGTTTTACCGTTGTGATTCCTGAAGACGGTTCAATCATGGCGGGCTATGCCACGATTATTAACAAGTATGCCAAGCACCCCAATGCGGCCAAACTGGCGCGTGAATACATCTTCAGTGATGCAGGCCAAAACAATCTGGCCAAGGGTTATGCCCGTCCCATTCGCGACAAGGTTGTGTTGACTGAAGAAGCCAAAGCCAGGTTGTTGCCTGCCGAAGCGTACAAAAATGTTCAGCCCATCAAAGACCAGGCCGCCTGGGATGCCTTGTCCAAGAAGCTGCCTGAACTGATGCAGGAACATGTGCTGATTCATCAATAAGTCCAAAAACCATGCATCAACATAAAGTTATACTGATTCTTATTGACGGCTTGGGTTGGCATGTAGCCAGGCACGCCATGGGTTATTTGCATGCGTTATGTGAAAGCCGCCAGGCCTCGGTGTTCAAGCTGCAGTGCGAGCTGCCATCGCTGTCCCGTCCTTTATACGAATGTATTTTAACGGGCAGCAATCCGGTGGTGTCAGGTATCCGGCATAACCAGATTGTGCAACTTTCCAAACAGGAAAGCATTTTTCATCTTGCCCGCAAGGCAAGGCTGAAAACAGCGGCCGCTGCTTACAGCTGGATCAGTGAACTTTATAACCGCGCACCGTATGATGCGGTGCGCGACCGTTTTACCCATGATCCGTCACTGGCTATTCAGCATGGTATCTTCTATCATGAAGATAGCTATCCGGATTCCCATTTATTGCTTGATGCGGAACATTTGCGCACAACCCATGATCCCGATTTTCTTTTCATTCATACCATGAATGTGGATGATATGGGGCATCGTTCGGGTGGGGACAGTGCCGATTACCGTAATGCGGCCCGTAAAGTGGACGTGTTGTTGTCGCACTATTTGCCTGTCTGGCAAGAGCAGGGTTATAAAATTATTGTCACTGCCGATCATGGAATGAACGTTGATCATAGCCATGGCGGGCATTTGCCCGAGGAACGGGAAGTGCCGCTTTTCCTGGTGGGGCAGGGGTTTAATCACAAGGCTGCGGGCACTGAAATCAAACAGGTACAGATACGGGATTTGTGTGCCTTGGCCTTGGGTCTTGCCGTCAACCGGAACGATGAACTGAAACCTTTCCTCTCATGATGCCCGCCAAGCCTTCCAGGGCCCATTTGTGGCTCTTTGTTCCTTTTGTGTTGATGCTGGGCGCTTTTTGCCTGGCTCCCACCTATTGGGTGCTGGTTAACAGTTTTATGGCAGACGATGGTGGTTTTACGCTGACCAATTATAAAAAAATTTTAAGCAGCAGGTTTTACCTGATTGCCATTGAAAACAGTTTCTGGTTATCACTGTACTCCAGTTTTTTCGGGCTGCTGATTGGCCTGCTGGCAACTTCGTCATTACGATTCGTGCAAGGCAAGGTTCGGCAATGGGTGATTGCCTTTGTGAATATGAGCAATAACTTTGCCGGCGTACCCCTGGCGTTTGCCTTCATTATTATTTTGGGAACTAATGGTGCCATTACGCTACTGTTGAATAAAACGGGGTTTCTGAACGGGTTTGATTTGTACACCCGTGCCGGATTGACGGTGGTGTATACCTATTTTCAGATTCCCTTGGCTGTTTTGCTGCTTTACCCGGCGTTTGATGCCCTGAAGGATGACTGGGAAGAAGCCTCCCGATTGCTGGGCGCCAGTACTTTTGATTACTGGCGCAAAGTGGTGCTGCCTATTCTTTTGCCTTCCTTGCTGGGCACTTTTGTGTTGCTGCTGGCCAATGCTCTGGGGGCATATGCCACGGCATTTGCGCTCACGGCCAGTAATGTTAACCTGATCCCGATTCGTATCGGGGCCCTGGTTGCCGGTGATATTTCCCTGAACCCGAACCTGGCCGCGGCGCTTTCCATTGTTCTGGTTGTGCAGTTGGTCATGGTTACCATGATTAACCAGTGGCTGATGCGCAGGAGACGTTATGCATAAACAGGACTCCAGACAGGGCTTGCATCTGCTTGTGATTGGCGTGGTGATGTTGATCTTGCTGGTGCCCTTGCTGGCCACTTTTTTGTATTCCATTTCAACCTCTTGGGGCGCAACCATTTTGCCTGATGCCTTAAGCCTGAAGTGGTATGTGCAACTCTGGAGCGATCCTCGCTTCCTGATGGCCTTTGGCCGATCGGTTTTCCTTTGCATGGTTTCCATTATCGTTAGCCTGTTGGTGATTGTGCCATTGGCTTTTATGATGGAATACCGTTATCGGCAATGGCAGAAAATCATGGATCTGGTGATTCTGCTTCCATTTGCCATGCCGCCCATTGTTGCCACGGCAGGTTTGCTGCAAATTTATGCCGGCTCGCCCGTGATGGGTACACCCTGGATTCTGGTGGGCTGTTATTTCACGATTGTGTTGCCCTTTATGTATCGTTCCCTGGTTAATAATCTGCGGGCCCTGAGCCTGCATGATTTGATGGATGCTTCCAGTCTGTTGGGGGCCAGCAGTTTTCAGGGCTTCATGCAGGTGGTGCTGCCCAATATCCGCAAGGGCATTGCCTCGGCATGGTTCATTGCCTTTTCACTGCTGTTTGGTGAATTCGTTTTTGCCAATATGCTGGTGGGAACCCGTTTTGAAACCCTGCAGATTTACCTGTTCAATATGCGCCAGACCAGCGGCCATTTCACCAGTGCTATTGTGATCAGCTATTTTGTGTTCATTCTGCTGTTTACCTTGCTTGCCAACCGTTTCAATAAAGCTTAAATCATGTCCTATTTAACCGTTTCCAATTTGGCCAAGCGATTTGGCGATTCCGTTATTCTTGATGAGTTGAGCTTTACCATTGAAAAAGGTGAGTTTGTGACCTTGTTGGGTTCAAGCGGTTGTGGCAAATCTACCTTGTTGCGTTGCATTGCCGGCTTGACCCAGCCCGATAGCGGGTATATTCAGGTGGACAATGAAAACATCACGTTTACTCCGGCCCGGCATCGGGGTATTGGCATGGTGTTTCAAAGTTATGCCTTGTTTCCCAACATGACCGTGGAAGCCAATATTTCCTTTGGCCTGAATTTGCGAAAAATGGACAGGGCCTTGGTGCAAGAGAAGGTGCGTCAGGCGATTGCGCGGGTCGAATTGCAAGGCAAGGAAAAAAACATGCCGCATGAGCTGTCGGGCGGCCAGCGTCAGCGGGTGGCCCTGGCCCGGGCCCTGGTGATGGAGCCTCGTATTCTGTTGCTGGATGAGCCCCTGTCTGCACTGGATGCCCGTATTCGCCGCCATTTGCGACAGCAAATCCGCCAATTGCAGCAAGAGTTGCAACTAACCACTATCTTTGTCACCCATGATCAGGAAGAAGCCTTGACGATGTCAGACCGGATTTTTTTAATGAACCAGGGCCGTATCGAGCAATCGGGTTCGCCAGAGCAGTTGTATGCACGGCCCAATAGCAATATGGTGGCGCAGTTCATGGGCACCTACAATTTTCTGGATGCAGGCAATACGCAGCGCTGGCTTGGCTTGCAAACACCCAATGGTGTGGCTATCAGGGCCGAAGCGATTATCCTGGATCATCCTTCCCTGTCTTTTGGCAAGAAGGTTTCCCAGCCGATTGCATCTATTATTACCGAGAAACATTTGCTGGGCAGTGTGGTGCGGTGCAAGGTGATGGCAGAAAACACAGCGCTAACCGTAGACAGCCTAAACAACCAGTTTTTGCCCAAACTGGACATTGGCAGCAAGGTCTACCTGCGTATTGATCCTTGTGAGTGTGTGGTTTTGGATAATTAATAGTTGTAAAAAGCCGTAAAAAAGCCTCCTTCGCTCAAGTAGCGGCAGGAGGTTTTTTTATTGCAAGGCCATGATCTTTACCGGTTTTTAAAAGGCGTCTGATGAAGATCCGTGCCATGCCTTGTCAGGTGGATGAGTTTACGTTTGTTACTTGATGGCAATTTTAGTAATTACCCTTAAATACAAAATAATTTATATGTGTGAAAATTAATTCACATACAGAAATTCAATAGAAGAGGGTATTTATGCATAAATGGATTGTTAAAGAAAACGTAATTGAAGGGTATAGTCCGGCCAATCATACGGGTACCGTTAATAAAAGATTGATCAGTCAGGAAACGGTAGGGGCAAAACATATGGAAGTCCTGATCGGGACGATAGAAAAAAACCAGGGAGCTCTGCCACATGCGCATCCAGACCTTGAGCAGGTCTGTTATTTGCTTTCCGGTAGCGCCGATGTGGAAATGGATGGAGAGAAAGGCAAACTGGAGCCGGGTGATTGTTGTTATTTTCCTCCTTATAAAAAACACATTTTTACCGTCACAAGCGAAGAGCCCGCCAGAGTGCTTATTATTTACTCACCCCCCTATGAAGAAAAGCCGGAAAGAGTCATTCGTTAGGCAAGGGGGCTGGATAAAACCAAATTAAAAGTCAAAGGAGACATAATGTATAAAGCAGGTATCAAGAATAAAATGGCTGTTCTGGCCCTGAGCCTTTTCAGCAGTTGCGTATTGGCAGCATACCCGGAACAGCCTATTACGCTGGTGGTTCCCTTTCCAGCTGGTTCCGGTACCGATGCGGTAGGCCGTATTTTTGCCTCAGAAATGTCATCCCGCTTGGGACAGCCGGTGATTGTTGAAAATAAACCCGGTGCCAATGCAACGATTGCAGCACAGCAGGTTGCCAAATCCAAACCCGATGGCTATACGATATTAATTTCCACCAATACACCTTTATCGGCCGCACCCTGGCTAATGAAAAATGTATCTTATGATGTTGTGAAAGATTTTACGCCTGTTGCTCGCGGTGGAAATTTGCCTTTTATTTTGATTGCCAATGCCAGCAAACCCTATCAAACAGTCAAGGACCTGGTTAATTATGCCAAGGCCAATCCTGGCAAGTTAAGTTATGCCTCGGGTAACAGTACTGGCATTGTGGCAGGGGCAACATTGGGGAATAGTGCGGATATTGATATTTTGCATGTGCCTTATAAGGGTACCCCTCAGGCAATCACCGATCTGATTGGCGGACAGGTTGATTTCATGTTTACCGATCTGGCTTCAGGCATTCCTTTTGTTAAATCCAATAAGGTTAAAGCGCTTGCAGTATCAACCGCCAAGCCCAGTGCCTTATTGCCAGACTTGCCCTCTATGGAGGCCGCAGGCATTAATAATTTTGATATTAATTCCTGGAACGGCTTTCTTGGACCGGCCGGATTGCCCGATGAAGTTGTTAGCACCTTGAATAAAACCATTAATGAAATTGTGGATAACAAAGAGGTCAAGCAAAGGCTGGCTAATTTGGGTTTTGATGCTTTTAGTGGAACACAGCAGGAATTTGCCGACTTCGTGAAACAGCAATATGTTTTGTGGGGTGACTTGATTAAAGCAGCTGGTATTGAGCAGAAATAATATGAGCAAATATCATGAAGCAAACCCGGGCCCGTTAAGTGGTGTCAGGGTACTTGATTTAAGTACGGTAGTGATGGGGCCGTTTGCCACCCAAATGCTGGCTGACTTAGGGGCCGATGTAATTAAGGTGGAGCCGCCCTCCGGAGACAATATGCGCAAGGTGGGCCCCATGGTCAATGAGGATATGGGCGCGCTTTATTTGCATCTGAACCGTAACAAACGCTCCATAGTGCTGGACCTGAAAACCGAGCCAGGCAGACAGGCCTGCCTGGCCCTGGTAAAAACGGCTGATGTGTTTTTGTACAATGTGCGCCCGCAGGCCATGGCCCGGCTTGGGCTGTCTTATGAGGAGGTATCCGCTGTTAACCCCGCTATTGTATATGCTGGTGCCTACGGTTTTGGGGGTGATGGCCCTTATGCGGGCAAACCTGCGTATGATGATTTAATCCAGGGCATGACGGGTATTCCTGTCTTGTACGAGAAAAACTCGGGTGATGAGCCTCGCTATGTGCCCCTTACCCTGGCGGATCGAACCATTGGCTTGCAGGCAGCCATTGCCTGCCTTGCCGGTGTCATACAAAGCAGGTCTTCGGGTAAAGGCCAGTCAATTGAAATTCCCATGTTCGAGGGGATGACTCAGTTTGTGCTGGGTGATCATCTGGGTGGAAAAACTTTCGTGCCCGAAAAAGGGGAAATGGGCTATGCCCGTTTGCTGGCCACGCACCGTAAACCTTATAAAACCGCTGATAGTCATATTAGTGTATTGATTTATAACGATAAACACTGGAAAAATTTCCTGTGCCTGATTGGCCGGGACGATTTGCTAGAGGGGTCCATATTTTCCAGTCATTCGGTGCGTGCCGACAATATTGCCGAGGTCTACAGTTTTGTGGCGCAGGTACTTGCTGAAAAAAACAGCGAATACTGGCTGGGCTGTTTTGCCCAAGCCGATATTCCGGCCGCGCCTTTATATAGTATGGAAGACTTGATGGAAGATCCGCATATCAAAGCGGTTTCCCAGATTGTGGAAATGGATCATCCTACCGAGGGACGGATTCGCACGCCGGGCACGTTAGGAAAGTACTCGGCAACGCCTTTAAAAATATATCGTCATGCTCCCAATCTTGGTGAACATACCACAGAGGTTTTAAAAGAAACGGATCTGGATCAGTCGGTGATTGATTATTTGACAAATAATACGGAAACAAGCAAATCATGAATGTTGAATTGAGTAACGATCAGCAGGTGCTGGTGGAAGCGGTTGAAAACCTATGTGCTGATTTTGATGATGATTACTGGCATGCCAGGGATGCCGACGGCCAATACCCTGAAGCGTTTTACAAGGCACTGGCAGAGGCAGGCTGGTTGGGGATAGCCATGCCTGAGGCCTACGGTGGGGCAGGGTTGGGCATGACCGAGGCCGCTTTGCTGATGAAAACCATCTCCCGTTCCGGGGCCGGTTTTACCGGTGCATCGGCTGTGCATATGAATATTTTTGGCCTGAACCCGGTGGTTGTGTTTGGTTCCGAGGATTTAAAACAGCGCGCTTTGCCCCCGCTTATTCAGGGTAAGCAAAAAGCCTGTTTTGCCGTTACTGAACCCGATGCAGGGCTGGACACCACCAAGCTTAAAACCAGAGCCGTCAAACAGGGTAATAAATATATAGTCCATGGCCGCAAAATCTGGATTTCCACCGCCCAGGTGGCAGACAAAATGCTGCTGCTGGCACGTACCACACCGCTTGAAGAAGTCAGCAAACCTACCCAGGGCCTGTCCCTGTTCTACACAGATCTTAATCGTGACTATGTTGAAGTGCGTGAAATTGAAAAAATGGGACGCAAGGCCGTGGATTCAAATATGCTGTTTTTTGACGGACTGGAAATTCCCGAAGAAGACCGGGTAGGTGAAGAAGGGCGGGGTTTTGAATATATTCTGCATGGCTTGAACCCGGAGCGAATTCTGATTGCTTCCGAAGCGGTGGGGCTGGGGCAGATTGCCCTGCAAAAGGCCACCCAGTATGCCAAAGAACGGGTGGTTTTTGGCCGGGCTATTGGTGCCAATCAGGGGATTCAACACCCGTTGGCACAGGCCTGGATGCATCTGGAGGCCGCAGACCTGATGGTCAGCAAAGCAGCCAGTTTGTATGACAGCAATAAACAGTGTGGCGAATTTGCCAATACAGCCAAATATCTGGCTGCTGAAGCGGCATTCAATGCGTGCCAAACTGCGATCCAAACCCTGGGTGGCATGGGGTATGCCAAAGAGTATCATGTAGAGCGTTATTTAAGAGAGAGCTTTATTCCACGCATTGCCCCTGTCAGCCCACAGCTGATTATGTGTTTTATAGCGGAAAAGGTACTGGGCCTGCCCAAATCGTATTGAATGAATCAAGGTTAAACTGATCTGGCTGCTTTTCAGGCATGAAAGCATGCCAGATTTGCTTATCTGGTTCACCTTGTTCAGGCGGATTTTTCAATAAACGTACTGATGACTCTTAGTTTTTGGGCGAAGTCTTCCAGATTCGCCTGAATCCGGTACAAGGGTCCGGCAATCGAAATGGCATAGTAGCTGCCAGAAAGCTTGACTGGCCAGGCCAAGGCACCCACATCGGGAATGGACTCACCAAAATTTCCAAACCAGCCCCTTTGCAATGATTGTTCTATGTCTGCCAGAAAAGCCACTTTGCCAGCAATGGTTTTGGTATTGAAGGCGTGAAAAGGAAGATGGCTTAGCACTTCTTCCTTTTCATCGTTACCCAGGGTTGAAAACAGGGCCTTACCCAATGAGTTTGCATTAATTTCTTTTTGCTCACCGGCCATTGCCACATAATGAATCGGATTGGCGGAAGGCAAAACTTCCAGATAAAGTACTTTTTGGTTGTTATGCAGTTTGCCAATCACAACCGTTTCATTAGTGATGTTGCGCAATTCTTCCAGGCTTGGGTAAATGCGCTCCAGAATCGGGTCGGCAGCGGATATTTTCTGTGCCATGGCCAGCAGCCGTCCGGTAGGGTAGTAACCGGCCCTGCGATTGGTTTCATACAAATACCCCAAACTGACCAGTGTCCTGATAAGCGCAAGGCAACTGGACATGGGGGCATTCAGCAGTTTTGCCAGTTCAGACAGGGCCAGGGGGCGGCATTCCTTGGCGTAAATTTCAATAATTTCAATAACCCGAAGCGCCGTTTTGACATTGGTTTCTTTGGGCGCTTGGCGTGTAATGGGTTTATCAGTCATGGCAAGCGGGGAATAATTCAAATGGATGAAGGCAAATTATAGGGTGTGTGGGGTCATTTGCAAAATGGTCCGGTTTGTCCATGATGCTTTTGACTATTTCGGTTTTTGCGAATTGTTGATTCATGAGGGTGGTAGCAAACTATGCCTGTTGCTATTTATAAGGAGAACCCCATGAAAAAAGCCCGTTTCAGGCAGCGCGGACAAGGCATGACCGAGTACATTATTATCGTTGCCCTGGTGGCCATTTCCGCAATTGCCGTGTATCAATTGTTTGGGCAGGTCATTCGCTCGCAAACCGCGGCCATGGCCAGTGAATTGGCGGGTGAAGACGGTACCGAGTATTCCGCTTCCGCACAAAATGCCGCACAGGCCGCCTCTGCGCAAACCACGGCAAAATCCCTTAAAAGCTTTACCGGCAATGCAGGTTCGGGCGGGCAATAATGGCAATGCTCCCCAGCCATGCAGCAAGGCAAATTCATGTGCAGTCCGGTCAGGCGCTTGTGCTGGGGATACTGCTGTTGGGTATGCTTGCCATTGCCATGAACGCGCTATTCAGCACTGGCAGGCTCATTGGTGTCAAGGCGCGTCAGCTTAATACGGTAGATGCTGGCGCGTATTCGGGGGCGCTCATTCAGGCACGTGCCCTGAATATGCAGGCTTATATCAATATTGCCCAAATTGGTCATCAAATGGCCATGGCGCATTTGGTTACCCTGGGGTCCTGGGCAAAATTCAGTGCCACGCAGGGACAGCAGGCCAGTGCCGGAAACCCGCCCGCCTATTTGATCGGCATGATGTTTGGCAGCGGGCATATGCAGGCCTATCAGTCTGCCCGCAAGGCGCGGGCCATAGCCAATATCGCCAATCCGGGCAATGAATTGTTCCAGGCATTTGAGGCGCACGACAAGGCGGTACACAAGGTGCTGCAGGCAGCAAGCCTGGCTATCGATAAAACACTTGAATCCGCTCGTAACCGGGCTATCGAGAAAGTGATTCTGGCCAACTATCCTGAACCGCATATTCGAAAGGAACTGTCCTGGGAAGTGCAGCATGACAATTTTCAAGGGTTTTCTGCGGTTTTTGAACCCACGGGAAATTATCGCTCATTAATCGGGCAGGTGGCCGGCGTGTATCGCTTTCTGGATGAGCGCAATCATGTTCGCAAAAATGCATGGATGGTGAATGATAAATGCCCCTGGAAACGTCATGAATTAAGGCGCAGGGGGCAAACCGTCCTGGATGAAAAAGGAAATTGGCAGTCTATCGACACCGAGTCTTATCATGCCTTGCGTTCGAATCGCTGGATTGGCTGTTATTTCAGGGAGTATCCCATGGGATGGGGCTGGGTGCCTGGCAATGCAAACAGCATGGCTATGGATTTGCCTCATACACAGACACCACCCGATAATTTTTCCGGCATTGATTTTTGGCGTTGGGTAAGGCAAGCCACTCAATGGAACATTTATGGTGGCAATCAGAATCCGCTGGCCAATTCCCGTGCAGTGGCGGCTCGCCAGCGCTGGCAAGGAGGTGGCCTGGCCAATTATGTGGACATTGCCAATGCAGGTCGGCAGTCATCGGTGGAATTCACGCTTTCCTTAACCCGCAAGAACGCCTGGGGGCATGACTTTACGGTTAACAGTCGCGCACAAACTTTCTTTGAAAGGCCGCAGGCACGCGCAGACAGGCGGGTTGAAAAAGCCAATTTCTGGCACCCATTCTGGCAGGTACGTTTGGTTGATACAGGGCTAAAGGTGCTTGAATGAAACGGACACTGCAAAGCGGCCAGGCTTTGGCCGAAGGTTTGGTGGTCATGCTGGTTTTATTGCTGTTCTTTGTGGGTATTGCATGGCTGGGTCGCTTGCTGGATATGGGGTTGCAGGCCTCACATGCCAGTCATTATGGCGCTTTTCAGCTGGGCCGGGAAATTCCTGACATCAACAAGGCTGAACTGGCATCCCGGTTTTTGTTGGGCCAGGAAAAAAACTGGCGTGACCGAAGAGGAAATTTATTGCTGAACAGTGATGCCATTGCCATCACCGTAGACCGTACTGAAAAGTTGAATGCCTTTATGCAGCCAGGCTCAAACCATGCGCAGGCCTCTTTGCTGCGTAAAGACTGGCAAATTGAAGATCCGGGCATGGCCAGGCTGTCACTCAGCTTAACCCCGCTGTTTACCGCGGCACGCAAGCAGCCCGACTCAAAAGCAGCGCTTGGTTTGGGGCTTGATTTTTTTGATCATTTTTCACTTTCCATCAAGCGGCATACCAGCATCCTCACAGGCGCCGGGCACGCCGCCAGCGATCAGGCCGCGCATGCTCATACTTCACTTGGCCGTGAAGGCTGGCAAAACGCGGCAAGCCTGTCATATGCAAGCGGTCGCAAAATTCAATCTTTTTCACAAAGTGTAGATGCCCCCTGGGATCGACCACAGCCCGTTTTTGACTGGCTGCAACCCTGGCAGGGCATGTTGCCCGCCCATCACCTGGAGCAATGAATGAGCAGCCCACTAACACGAATATTGGTTTTAATGGCTGCCATGACATTGGCCATGCCGGTTTTTGCCAAAGAAGGGCTATCACAAATGTCCAGCCGCCTGTTGCGTTCATTAAAGGTTGAAAAGTTTGACCTGGCCCAGGAAATGAAAGTGTTTGGAGAGCCGGCCATGACCGTTGTGTTTACCCGTAACCAATCACTGGATGGCTTTATGCAGCAGGTTCAGGATGGGAAGACGGTTTTCAGTTACGCGGACGTGATTGACGGCCAGGTTTTTTTGCATGCCAGCCTGGAACAGGCGCAGGTCATGTTGCGCCTGTTCGCCACCGCTGAAAACAGTTTCAGGGGTGAATTAAGCGTCATTGAAAATCAGCGCTCAGCCGCTTTAAACCCGTCTTCTTTGATGGATGAACGGGTCGCCGCCAGATTTTTACCGTGGATACCGGCAGGCGCACAATTATTGATGGATATCGAATTGCCTGGCAGGGAAAAAGTGCTGCAACAGCTTTATCTGCTCAGCCAATCCGCCGGGCAAACGAGGCATGAATTAAAGACCCGTTTGCTGGCCAGGCAATGGGTGCCAGACAGCGAGGTGTTCCTGGGGCAGGATGTTTGGCATAAAGACAATGAATCGCTTTATGTCTTTGTTCATGAAACCCAGACAGGTGCAGGCGTTTATCTGATGAAAAAAACCAAACAGGCAGAACAATGAAAAAACGTAAATGGCTGGATAAAACAGTCGTGATGGCGGGGGTGGCTATATTGGCGGGCTTGTTTGCCGCCTGGGCTGCCAGGGAATACATACAGGACAAAATCAGACAGATCGAGCAGGAAGCACAGGTCAAGACCATTCAAAGAGTGGTGGCGGCCTACGACTTGCCTGAAGGTACCCGTATAGAGGCGGTACACGTGGCTGTGCGTGAAATCCCGGAGCCATGGGTGGCAAGCGGTAGCCTGGCACCGGAAGAGTTCATTCAGATAGAGGGACAGCTTGTTACCACGGCGTTAAAAGTCGGTGACCCGGTTTTATGGGCCAATGTGGCAAAGGCTGGAAATGCACCGTTTTCCGCCAAAATCAACCCGGGAAGAAGGGCGGTCACCATGCCTGTGGATGCCATCAATTCAGTATCGGGCATGCTGGTACCTGGTGACCTGATCGATCTTTACGTGTCCTTCGAGTATCGCAAACGGCAAATTACCGCACCACTGCTGCAAGGGGTATTGGTGATGGCAACCGGCCGGCAAAGCAAAAGCGGGTATGCCGAAGGCCTTGAAGACAGTGGCGCTGACCAGGGTTATTCAACCGTCACGCTGGACACGGCCCCAGAAGAGGCTGCCAAACTGGTGGCTGCCCGTCAGGCTGGCATGATTACGGCCTTGTTAAGAAACCCTGAGGACAACAAGGCAACCCAAAAAGCGGTGCGAGGGGATCTGGCCAGTATTCTGGGCATTGCCACGCCACCGCCACCCGTCAGGAAAAAACCGGCGGTTATTTATGGCGATGATTCATTAAGAAAACTGCCTGGGCTAGCCCTGCCGCCCAACCCTGAAACTTCAGGTAAACGGGATGACCGTGGCGTGTTTGAATTGCCCGCGCAGGAAGATATTGTCAGTGCCTGGATCAATTCATTGCCCGGGTCAATGCAAACGGCAACCGGTGCGCAAATGGATTTTATGGTTGAGCAGTAAACAGGAAGAATGAGGAGTGAAGTTGATGTTGGCAAGAAAAACAAAAGCGATCATGTTGAAGATGATCTTCGGAGGACTCTGCGTCTTGGCTGCCTGGCCGGTTTGGGCGGCCGATGATCCGGTTCATTTGCGATTGAATATTGGTGACATACGGGTTTTGCCCATGCCTGATATTGCCCGTATCGCGGTGGGGGACAGCAAGGTGGTTAATGCGGTCAGCGATGATGACCGGGAGGTGATCGTGTTTGCCAAAGATCAGGGGCAAACCACGCTGCAAATCTGGGACGTGCACGGAGATCGAAAAATTTTTCAGATTGTCGTGCAGGCAGCGGAGGAACAAAGGTTGATGCAGGATATCCGGCGTATCCTGGTGCGTATTCCCAAGGTACGTGCCAGTATCGTCGGAGATAAAGTGATTGTCGAGGGTGACAGCCTGACCGATGCCGATCGTGAGCGGGTTGGTATTCTGGCCAAACACTATCCGCAAATCATTGATATGACGAGCCAGGTGGGATGGGACCAGATGGTGTTGCTGGATGTGCAAATACTGGAGCTGCCACGCAATTATCTGCAGGAACTTGGCGTGCGCTGGAATCCGGCTTCGACAGGCGGGTTGAATGCGGGCATGACCTGGGATGCCGCTTCTTCAAAATTGTTTGAACGGGTGGGTGAGCAGGTCATGAACGTGCCGTTTCCCATGAATAATCCGGCCGGTTATTTTGGTGTCAGTGCCGTGCTTTCATCCACCATTCAGGCCATGGCAACCCAGGGTGAAGCGGTTGTTCTGGCGCAACCGCAACTGATGGCACGCAGCGGGGCCACTGCAGAGTTCCTGGCCGGCGGTGAGGTTCCCTATTCAGTGACCGACAGCAATGGCAATACCCAGACCATTTTCAAACCCTATGGCGTGAGTTTGTTCATTACGCCCCGGATAGAAAAAAATGGCACGGTACGCTCAAAAATCAATGTCGAGGTCAGTTCGGTGGATGCCTCCATGAACCTGGCTGGCGGGCCGGCACTTAAAACCCGGCGCACCTCCACCGAGTTTAATGTCCAATCGGGAGAAACGCTGGTGCTGGCCGGGTTCATCTCGCGTGACCAGATGCAAAACACCGATAAGGTGCCGGGTTTTGGCGATACCCCCATTTTAGGTGCCTTGTTCAAGTCCCGTAAATTCCAGAACAATGAATCAGAGCTGGCTATTTTTGTACGGCCTGTGGTGGTGTCTGCCGATAACAAGGATTTGCAAAAACGGGTCAAGCGTTCAAAGCTTATTCTGGACAGTACTTTTGAGGCGGGGCCCTTGCTTAATGTGCCTGTGCAAGGCGAACCGCAGAAAGATGAAGGAGGGCCGTCTGAGAAAAAAACCAGGATTGAAGACAAGCCTGGAAAACGTAAATGGCAAGGCAATGAGCTGCAAGGCTCTGTATGGAATCCGGTTCTTGATGCTCCTGTAACCGGCATTCGGTTCAGGAAATCCCGGTAATCCATTAGGCGCGGAAAAGGATAGAACCATGCTTAGAATTGAAATGCAGTTTGAAGATGGTAAAAAGGAAATCAGGGAAATGCCATTGCCTTTTGAGATTGGCCGTTTGGCTGGGTGCGGGCTGCGATTGCGCAGCTGGCGGGTGGCCAAAAAGCATGCCCGGCTGGAGGCCAGGGATGCGGGTGTGTTTATTGAAGACCTGGGTGCGATTACCGGTACCATGTTGAATGGTCAGCGAATAAGCCGTCACGGGCCTTTGCAGGAAGGCGATGAAATTATTATTGGCCCCTGCATGATGAAAATAAGGCAAATCTGTCGCTTGCAAGACGGTCAAGATCGACAAGACGGGTCTGGGGACATCGCCAGTGCTATGGCAACCCCGTTCCCCGGGAAATCCGGTTCAGAGGAGGAGCGGCTTGAAACGGATTTGGCATTCATGCCGCAGGCGGCCCAATCATGCAGGGCTGCTCAGGAAAAGCCCCGGCAAGATCTGGCACAGCACCTGTATATCCGCCGGCGCCTGCACGGGGCCTTGCTTGAGGCGCTGGATTTGCGTCGCCGGGATGTCTCCATGATGAGTGACGAGGCGCTCAGGAGCGAAGCGGGCGGATTGTTGGACAAAATAATCCAAACCGATGAGGAGATTCCCCCCGCTGTAAACAGGCAACGATTGATGCAAGAAGTGCTTGACGAAGCGGTGGGCCTTGGGCCACTTGAACCGTTGCTGCAAGACGCCAATATTACCGAGATCATGGTAAACCGCCATGATGAGATCTATGTCGAGGAAAATGGCCGTCTCCAACGGCATCATGCCGCGTTCAGTTCCGAGCAGGCGGTGGTGGGGGTCATAGACCGGATTGTGGCGCCAATTGGCCGGCGCATTGATGAAAGTTCACCCATGGTGGACGCCCGGCTGGCCGATGGTTCCCGGGTCAATGCGATTATTCCACCGATTGCCCTGAAGGGTGCCAGCCTGACCATCAGGAAGTTCCCCCGGCATCGTCCCGCCATGCAGGATTTGTTAAAACTGGGTTCACTGGATACCTGCATGAGCCGTTTTCTGGAATCGTGCGTACGCCTGCGTAAAAATATTATCGTCTCGGGCGGTACGGGTTCCGGCAAAACCACCTTGCTGAACATTCTGTCCAATTGCATTCCGGCAGATGAAAGGATAGTCACAATTGAAGACGCGGCAGAATTGCGGCTTAATCACGCGCATCTGGTGGCACTGGAGGCACGTCCGGCCAACCTCGAGGGGAGGGGGCAAGTCATGATTCGGGATTTGGTGCGTAACGCCCTTCGCATGCGTCCCGACCGGATTGTAGTGGGCGAATGCCGCGGGGCGGAAGCCTTTGATATGTTGGGGGCCATGAATACCGGACACGAGGGGTCGTTAACCACTTTGCATGCCAATACCCCACGCGATGCCCTGTCACGGCTTGAAACCATGATTTTAATGGCGGGAATGGATTTGCCACTGATTGCGGTGCGTGAGCATATTGCTGCCAGTATTGAATTCATCATTCAGCAAACCCGCCTGTCCAGTGGACGCAGGGTGGTGACCTCAATTGTTGAAGTGGGCGGGATGGAAAACGGCGTGATCAAAACACAGGAGATTTTTGCCTTTGAGCGAAAAGGTGGGGGTGTTTTTGCCGGGGCGGGCATTATACCCAATTGTTTCGAGCGCATGAGGCAGGAGGGATTTGACTTTGATCCTGCGCTGTTCAGCCAACGTAATGAAGCAAGCTCCCATGCGGCTTCATTCAACGAGATCGCCTCTCATTAAGATGGATCCTTTGTATGCAAAATAGCATGATCTGGTTTGTGTTGGTGTTGTGCAGTGTTGCTGCAGCGATCCTGTTCTGGTTTGCCTTGAAATGGCTGTTGACTGCTTTCAGGAAGTATGAACATGATTTCAAGCACCAGACCCAAAAAAGCATGAGTGATTTTTTCCTGTTTTTTGATCCGGTGCAGTTGTGGACGCTGGCCGTGTTAATGGGTGTACTGACCGTTATTCTAATCTGGTTGCTGTCCAATAGCCTGCCGGTTGCTGTGGTAATGGGGCTGGTGGTGTTGATGGCGCCACGTCATGTGCTGTCTGTCTTAAGAAAGCGTCGTCTTGACCGGTTTGACCGGCAATTGCCGGATATGTTGTTGTCCCTGTCTGGCGCGTTGCAGGCCGGTACGGGGGTGCAAAACGCCCTGAAACTGCTGGTTGAGGAAGCTCCGTCTCCCTTGGGGCAGGAAATTGGGCTGATGCAGCGGGAACAGCGCCTTGGGCTGTCATTTGAACAGGCCTTGGACAACCTTGCCCAACGCATGCCTTCGGAGGCAACCGGACTGGTGGTGTCCGTCCTGAAGATCGCCACGCAAAGTGGGGGGAACCTGTCCGAAGCCTTGGACAGGATTTCTCTTACATTACGCTCACGTATACAAATTCAGGGTCGCATCAGGGCGCTCACCTCTCAGGGAAAAATGCAGGCCTGGGTCATGTCCAGTCTGCCCGTTGGCCTGATGCTGGTGCTTAACCTGATTGATCCGCAATCCATGCGGTTTTTATGGAGAACACCCATGGGCTGGGCAGTGCTGGCCGTTATTGTGGTGCTTGAGGTGGCCGGTGCATGGATGATCAGAAAAATAGTGTCCATAGATATTTAGGAGCTGATATTGAAATTCTGGTTAAGTATAGGAGCGGCAGGTGTTTGCTTATACCTGTGTGTGTTTCTGCTGCTTCGCCCCGGCATGCAAGGCGCTTCGTTGCCCCTGGAACCCACACATCCCTGGCTGTTAAGGCTGCTTTGGCCCTGGGTAGACCGTATGGGTCGTTTTGCGCAACCGTTTTTATCCTGGAAGTACCGGCTTCGGGTTGACAGGGAGTTGCGTTATGCGGGTCTGGAGCGCAAACTGACTTGCATGAATATGAGCGCGCTGCAGTTGCTGACCGGACTGGCAGGCGCTTTGCTGATGATGTTGTTGGGTATCAGCGTATTATCATGGCCTTTGGGTCTGTCTTTGCTGGTGGCCATAGGGCCGGCCCTGTTTTGCGCCTGGTTACCCCGGCATTGGGTGCGTTTGCAGGGCAGGCAAAGGCAAAGGCAGATATTGAAGGCTTTTCCTTTCATGCTTGATATGACCACCCTGTGTGTAGAGTCCGGGCTTAACCTGCAGGGGGCACTTATCCAGACGGCCAGGCTCAGTCCCGAAGGTCCTTTGCGCCAGGCGCTTGGGCATGCGCTGAACGATATGCGTGCCGGCATGCCCCGGCTGGACGCCTTGCGGACCATGGCAGACCGAACCGGCGTGCAGGCCTTGCGCCAGTGGGTTACTGCCATGGCACAGGCCGATGCATTGGGGATGGGGTTGGGGCCCATTTTGCGGGCGCAATCCGATCAACGGCGCTCGGAGCGTTTTCTTCAGGCCGAAAAACTGGCCATGGAAGCACCCGTCAAAATGCTGTTACCCCTGGTTTTGTGTATTTTTCCCTGTACTTTTATTGTGATTGCCTTTCCGATAGGCATGAAATTGCTTCATTCAGGCCTGTCTTAATGCAGCTGTATCAGGCAAACACCTTTTGGCAGCGCTTCAAAGGCCTGCTTGGCAAGAAAACCTGGCCCGCCAACCAGGTCTTGTTGATTCGGCCATGCAGCAGCGTACATACCGTGGGTATGCGGTTTCCCATCTGCGTGATTTTTCTAGGCCGTGATTATCGGGTACTTAAAGTGATTTCTTTCCTGAAACCATGGCGGCTTGCCTATTGTCGCAAGGCATATTGTGTGCTTGAGCTGGCAACAGGCGTTTTGTCTGAGGATAAGGCACTTGCCTGGGAGCAGGCATGTTGTCTGGCTGAAGGTTTTTTTCAGCAGATATCTGAAAAGCGGACAGGCAACTGATGCAATGGCTGGCGTACACCAGAGCAACACCGCTGAATTGATATCCTCTCCGCCCTAAACGGTGGGGCCTGTCGCGCACCGGGTCAATCAGACTCGTTTTAAAAATAAAAACGCCAATATATTGTTTTATATTAAATTTAAAACCCGCGATTGAAACAACTTTTAACAGCTTTGTCGTAGAATAAATCGTTTATATTTGGCAGGCATGCTGTTATGTCCGGTAGTCAGATGCAAGCTGTTGTGTATTGGTTTTTTCATGGTCATTGCAATAGGCCAGGCCGGTTTTTTTAATTTATAACTATTTAGCAGGGACAAAGATGAGCTATAAAGCGCCAATTGAAGATATTACCTTCAATCTGAAAGATATGGGTTTATTGGGTGATGTTTTGCCATTGCCAGGGTTTGAAGAGGTTTCCGAAGATGTGGTAGAGGCGGTGCTAGAGGAAAATGCCCGTTTCGTGGAAGAAGTGGTGGCCCCGCTTAATGTGGTTGGCGATCGCGAGCATTCAGTCTGGAATGATGGGCAGGTAAAAACCCCGCAAGGCTTTAAAGAGGCTTTTGAAATTTTTGCCGCGGGTGGCTGGCAAGGTTTGCAGCACGATGCTGAGCATGGTGGCCAGGGCTTTCCCAAAGTCGTGGCGGCGGCCACCTCTGAAAACCTGAACGCGGCCAATCTGTCTTTTTCCTTGTGTCCCCTGCTCACCGATGGCGCCATAGAAGCCATTACCCAGGCAGGCTCCCGGGAACAAAAAGAAACCTATATTCCCCCCATGCTTGAAGGGCGCTGGACAGGCACCATGAACCTGACCGAGCCGCAGGCCGGTTCGGATCTGGCATTGGTGAATGCCAAAGCCGTTCCCCAGGACGACGGCAGCTATCGTATTTTTGGCCAGAAAATTTTCATTACCTACGGAGAGCACGACATGGCAGAAAATATCGTGCATCTGGTGCTGGCCCGTACACCAGGTTCACCAGCGGGTATCAAGGGTATTTCGCTTTTTATTGTGCCTAAATTCCTGGTCAATGAAGATGGCAGCCTGGGCAAGCGCAATGATGTCTGGTGCGCTTCCCTGGAAGAAAAACTGGGTATTAACGCCAGCCCCACCGCAGTCCTGCTGTTTGGTTCAGGCAAGTCGGAAGAAGTGGGTGAGGGGGCGATTGGTTATCTGGTGGGTCAGGAAAACCAGGGGCTGCAGTATATGTTTGTCATGATGAATGCGGCCCGTTATAACGTGGGTATCCAGGGGATTGCCGTTTCCGAGCGGGCCTTGCAGCAGGCCCGGCAATACGCCCAAGACCGGGTCCAGAGCAATGCCCTGGAAGGGTCTGCCGGGCCGGTGCCTATTGTCAATCATCCCGATGTGCAGCGCATGCTTACCACTATGCGCGGCCTTACCGAGGGTGCCCGTGCGGTTGCCATGTACGCGGCCCGGGCCAATGACCTGTCAGTTAACCATCCCGATGAGGCCATTCGGGTCAGTAACAAGGCGGTTTATGAGTATCTGGTGCCCATTGTGAAAGGATTTTCTACCGAAAATGCCATTGAGGTCGCTTCATTGGGCGTACAGGTGCATGGGGGCATGGGTTTTATAGAAGAAACGGGTGCTGCCCAGTATTATCGTGATGCCCGTATTTTATCTATCTACGAAGGCACTACGGCTATCCAGGCCAATGATTTTGTGGGTCGTAAAACTTTGCGTGATGGCGGTGCCGTTGCCAAAGGGTTTGTCAAATCCATGCATGAAACCGTGGCCGAGCTTAAGCAATATGCCAATAGCAGGCAATTGGCTTTTATTGCCGCCCAGCTGGAAATTGCCACCCGGGCCTACGAGGCCAGCATTGATTATGTGCTTGAAACCGCAAAAGCGGGTAATATGCGTGCTGTTTTCATGGGTAGCGTGCCATTCCTGATGTTATCCGGTTATGTGCATGCCGGCTGGCAGCTGGCACGTGCCGCGCTTAAATGCCAGGGTCACAACGAAGCTTTTTATACCCAAAAACAGTCCACAGCCGTTTTTTATGCCGCGCATTTGCTACCTCGCGTCTCTGCGTTGTCAGCAGCTGTACTGGCTGGCGACCTGGCACAGGAAAGTCTTGCTTATTTGAAAACTGTTTAAGTTTCTTGTCTTGCCGGCTTTTGTCTGGCCTGAATCCTCGCGGTAGCAAGTAGCAGCTTGTTGTCTGTCCGGATATGAGGCCGCTTGCTCTTTTTGGGGCAGGCGGTTTTTTTTGTTGTGTTTTCACCAAGGAAAAATTAATCACTTGCCAAAAGTACTGTATAAATATACAGTACTGTTTATCGCATGCATAGTTGCGATATTCCAGGTTAGGGTCCTGGTATTTCTGCCGGGTGTGGTTTATGCCATATCCGGCAGTTCCGAACTTTCAGGAGGCTATAAATGCAAGCAGGTAAACTTTCTTCATCAGGTTCAATCAATCGTCATATGGCTAACGACATTTCCTGGTCTCCGTATGATCAAACTTATGCCATGTTAAACAATTCCAGGCTTCGTTGCCATTCACGTAAAAACCATTTGTCTTTAGGTCAAATGTTTATGGACGTTTGTTCAGCGCTGGTGTGGGCGGTGGCCATCCCCCTTGTGTTGTTTATTGGTACGATGGCAGGTTATTAGTATAAATACCTGCCTAGTGTTGTGCAAACATTACTTTTTTTGCCTGTAAAATGGTTGTGAATGTCTTAAGCATAAGAAAATACTGGCATTTATGCATTTAAGGGTATATAATTTTCTGCTTTATTGTATTCATCCTCTGGCGGCTTTGCGGGTAAAGGGTTACCTGCAATACGGCGTAAAAATAAATGCTTTGTATCAGTTTTTAGCCGTGAATGATGATTTAAGGAGTTCTCATGAACCTTATCGAACAACTCGAGAAAGAAGAGATTGATCGCCTGACTGGTGGTACACCGGCTGTTGAATTTGCACCTGGTGATACAGTTATCGTTAACGTAAACGTAGTTGAAGGCACACGTAAACGTGTACAGGCTTACGAAGGTGTTGTTATTGCCAAGCGTAACCGTGGTCTGAACTCGGCATTCATCGTACGTAAAATTTCTTCCGGTGAAGCCGTAGAGCGTACATTCCAATTGTACTCTCCAACCATTGCTTCCATCGAAGTGAAGCGTCGTGGTGATGTGCGTCGTGCCAAACTGTACTACTTGCGCAACCGTTCCGGTAAAGCTGCACGTATCAAAGAAAAACTGGTTCGTAAAACAGTGGCAGCATAATTTCATATTTTTTATGAAATTCAGTTGTCCCTGATGAAAAAAGCACCTATATTTATAGGTGCTTTTTTTATTTCAAAGGACTTTTATTTGTCGAAAGAAATTATCAGGCCCCGGCAAAAAATAATCCTGCCATTTGATCCGGTTATCCAGCCTTGGTCACCGGCCAGTGAAAACCTGTCTGCGGTGCCTGGGTCATTGCTGACCCCCGATTTATTCCACAAGGCCTTTGACCATCGTTTTGTCTGGCAGGCAGAGTCACTGCTGCATGACTGGAATGATGTCAAATTCATACAGCATCAAACGTATATTGATGCGGCCGTTCTGTTGCCACTGGTTTATGTCAACAAAGAGATCCATGTCATTTTAACCAAGCGTTCTTCCAAGTTAAAAAATCATGCAGGGCAAATCAGTTTTCCGGGCGGGCGGGTTGAAGAAAGCGATCCCTCTGCCAAAGAAGCCGCGTTGCGTGAAACGGAAGAGGAAATCGGCATTCCGGCTTCCAGCATAGAGGTGGTTGGCCAGTTGCCAGACCTGTTTACCGGCACCGGTTTTCTGATGAAGCCATATGTTGGCTGGGTTGATGAAGGGTTTTCAATTCACACAGACAGCAACGAGGTGGAAGAGGTGTTTTATGTTCCCTTGTCTTTCTTCATGGACCCACGAAACCACCGTTTGCACAATGCAAAATTGCCCGATGGCACGGTACGAAATTATTTTTCAATGCCCTGGAACTCTTATTTTATCTGGGGAGCAACGGCATCGGTCATCAGAAACCTGTACCATCGCCTGCATCAGGCGGCTATTTAAGCCAGACGTGAAAGCCACCCGGTTGCCGGGGCAAAACGGGTTGGGCGCTTTCCGGCCTTCCTTTGCCCCATTCATCAATAGCGTGTGGCCGCCTGGCTTTCAAGCAGGATACGTTCATAAAGCTCATGGCGTTTGCGGCCTATCTTGCCTTCTTCAAGGGCGGCCAGTACACCACATCCCGGTTCGTGCAAATGGGTGCAATTATAAAAACGACATGATTCAATGTGCTCCTTGAACTCCGGGAAACCATTGGCAATATCGGTTTGCGTCAAATGGTAAAGACCAAATGCCTGGAAGCCGGGTGAGTCAATAAGGCAGCCAGTCTGGCTGGGCAAGTGATACAGCCGTGTACTGGTTGTGGTGTGCTTGCCGGTACCCAAAGCCACCGAATGCGCTTGGGTATGCGCCTTGGCGTCAGGAATAAGCACATTTAAAATGCTTGATTTACCCATGCCGCTTTGCCCAAGCAGCAGGCTGGTTTTGTCTTTCAGCAAGGGCAGCAGATCCTGTTTTAACTGTTCAGGCTCATAAATGCTGCATGAAATAATCGGTACCCCCAGTTCACGGTAAATTTCAAGGGATTCCTGGGCGCGTGCCAGGCCGCTGGCAAGGTCGCATTTGTTCAGCAGGATAATCGGGTTGATGTTTGCGCTCCAGGCCCCGGTCAGGGCGCGTCCGGTAAGATCATCAGAAAAAGCCGGTTCAGTGGCGACCACAATGAGCAATTGGTCTACATTGGCGGCAAATTGCTTGGAACGCATTTCATCCGAGCGGTAGAGCAGGTTTTGCCGTTCCAGGGTTTCTTCAATGCTGCCTTCGTCCTCTCCTTGAGGCTGGATTCGGACAAAATCGCCTACGCAAATACCGGTTTTTTTGCCACGGGTGTAGCATTGCCGCAGGTGCCCATCTTCAAGCTCCACCTGGTAATGGCGGCCATGGGCGGAAATAATGCGTCCTTTCATGTGTTTATGCCCTTGAGCCGGTTAATAAATGCTGAATACGGACAGAGGCCGGTGGATGGCTGTCATAAAACGCCGAGTGCACCGGATCAGGGGTAAGGGTGGCGGCATTGTCGTCATAAAGTTTGACCAGTGCTGAAACCAGTGACTGGGCTTCGGCCTGCTGGCTGGCATATAGATCAGCCTGGAATTCGTCTTTACGGGAAAACCAGCTTGCCAGCGGAGAGAGCAGGAAGGTAAATACCGGCACGGCCATGAAAAACAAAATGAGCGCCAGCGCATCATTGCTGCGCATGAGTGCCGGGGTGGCACCCAGGCCTTCATAAAACCAGAGGGTGTTTTTTGCATAGCCTAACAAGGCAAAAAATATCAGGGCAACAAAGAAGCTGATGGCCATTCTCTTGATAATGTGTTTGTGTTTGAAGTGACCCAGCTCATGGGCCAGGACAGCTTCAATTTCTGCACCACTCAGCTTGTTCAGCAAGGTGTCAAAAAACACAATGCGTCGTGATTTGCCAAAACCGGTAAAGTAGGCGTTACCATGGGCAGAACGCCTGGATCCATCCATGACAAACAAGCCATTTAGCGTAAACCCGCAGCGCGAAGCCAGTTTATTAATGCGTTCAGCCAGTTCGGGGTTATCAAGCGGAGTAAATTTATTGAATAGCGGTGCAATAAATGTGGGGTACAAATACAGGATAAGTACATTGAATCCAACCCAAAGAGCCCATGCCCAGAGCCACCAGCCGTTGCCCGCTTCAGCCATTAGCCATAAAATGGCGGCCATTAAGGGCAAGCCAAGAATAAGACTGACCACAATACCTTTGATGGAATCGCTGATGAACAGTTTAAGGGTCATGCGATTGAAGCCGTATTTGGCTTCAAGCCTGAACTGACGCCATAAACTGAAAGGCAGGTGCAGCAGCCCGGTAATAATGCTAACTGAAGCAAGCAGGGCCAGCTGACGCCACATGTCTCCTGAAAATTGCTGTTGCAGGAAAATGTCCAGCAGATGCAAACCACCCAGCAGGGTAAAGCCAACAAGTATCATTGCGTCATATATCCACTCGGTCATCCCCAGTTTCATGCGTTCAACCGTATAATCAGCTGCCCGCTGATGACTGCGCAGGCTTATTTTTTCTGAAAACTCTTCGGGAACCGCGTTGCGGTGCTGGCTGACATGACGTATTTGACGGCTTGAAAGCCATAGCTTGACGATGGTTTCAAGGCCAAGAAACAGGATAAATAAGAGTGTAAACAGCGTTGTTGTCATATGTTAATGATTGCTCTGTGCGAAAATAACGAAACTCAGTATTAAGGATAAATGAAAATGGCAGTAAATGATTTGCGTCTGGTTTGGCTGGATATGGAAATGAGCGGTCTGGATCCTGAAAAAGAAAAAATTCTGGAAATTGCCGTTGTGGTAACCGAACCGGATCTTACTATTGTTGCTGAAGGGCCTGTTTTGGTCATTCATCAACCTGATAGTGTATTAGATGCCATGGATAAATGGAATACGTCCACCCATGGTAAAAGTGGATTAATCCAAAAAGTTAAAGATTCCACTTTAACAGAAGAGCAGGCCGAAGATATTTTGATTGAATTTCTGTCTCAATATGTGCCTAAAGGGGCGTCACCCCTGTGCGGGAATACCATCAGCCAGGATCGTCGTTTCATGTTCAAGTACATGCCCCGTTTCGAACAGTATTTTCATTACCGCAATCTGGACGTCAGCACGCTTAAAGAGCTTTCCCGCCGCTGGAAACCCGAGGTTTACAAGGGTTTTGCCAAGAAAAGCAAGCACGAGGCGCTGGCCGATATTCATGAGTCGATTGACGAAATGAAGTATTATCGGGAACACTTCATTAAAGTGTAAGTCTATCGGGGGCTGGTGAAGACATGAATACATTAATCGGGCAGGCGGGCCCACAGGGAATTGCCGGCATTGGCACAGACTTGATCTATATTCACCGGATACAGGCATCTTACGACCGTTTTGGCATGCGTTTTGCAAAACGGATCCTGGGGCCTGAGGAAATCATCAGGTTTGAGGGGCGGTATACACGCGACGCAGCCCGTGGCATCCGCTTTCTGGCTACGCGTTTTGCCGCCAAAGAGGCTTTTTCCAAGGCTATAGGATTAGGCATGCGTATGCCCATGTATTGGTCTGGCATGCAAACCCTGAATGCGGCCAGCGGCAAACCCGTGGTGGTGCTGGCTGAGCCGCTTAAAACCTGGTATGAACAACGGTTTGGTACGGCACATGTGTCGGTTACCGATGAATCTGATCTGGCCATGGCATTTGTCCTGGTTGAATCTAAAAAAGGACAATAAAATGCAGTCATTGGCAGTACCGCCCGGACCGGTTATGGTTGATGTGCAGGGCATGCAGTTAACCCTTGGCGAAAAAGAACGTTTGCGTCACCCTTTGGTGGGAGCGGTTATTTTGTTTGCCCGCAATTACGAAAGCCCCGAACAGTTAAGTGCGCTTACCCGGGACATTCACGAAGCCCGGAATGCACCTTTGTTGATTGCGGTTGATCATGAGGGTGGTCGGGTGCAGCGTTTCAAAACCAATGGTTTTACGCACTTGCCCGGCATGCGGGAATTGGGTCAGTATTGGGAGCAAAATCCGCAGCAGGCCATTCGTACCGCCACTGAGCTGGCTTATGTCATGGCGGCCGAGTTGCGTGCCTGTGGGGTTGACTTTACCTTTGCACCGGTACTTGACCTTGACTATGGGGTCAGCCAGGTGATTGGCAGCCGTTCTTTTCACCGTGATCCCAAGGTGGTGGCCACACTGGCCCGAGCCATTATTCAGGGGCTTTCTTTGGCGGGTATGGCCGCCTGTGGCAAACATTTTCCGGGACACGGTTTTGTAGAGGCCGATTCCCATTTGGCCATTCCGGTGGATGAGCGCACCCTGGATGAAATCATGAATGAAGATGCGCTGCCTTACCAGTGGCTGGGTGATATGGTGTTGCCCGCGGTTATGCCCGCTCATGTTATTTATCCCAGGGTTGATCACTCACCTGCGGGTTTTTCCCGTAAGTGGATACAGGACATCCTGCGCCGTCAACTTGCTTATAATGGTGTAGTGTTCTCTGATGATCTTACGATGGAAGGAGCCTCGGTGGCCGGTGATATTGTAGCGCGCGCGCAGGCAGCCCTGAAGGCCGGTTGTGATATGGTGCTGGTATGCAACCGCCCCGATCTGGCCGATACGTTGCTGGATCGGCTTGAGTTTACCATTACAAGCCAGTCCATCGAGCGGATTCAGCGCCTGATGCCTTCAACGCCTTTCATGAATTGGGAAGCCCTGCAATTGAATAAGCGGTACCAAGATGCCCGAGCCTTTCGACATAAAATCGTTTCTGAGTGACCTGCCTCATTTGCCGGGTGTTTACCGGCACCTGGATGAGAATGATGTGGTGCTGTATGTGGGCAAGGCGCGTGACCTGAAAAAAAGGGTTTCTTCCTATTTTCAGAAAACACCGTCCAGTCCGCGTATTGCGCATATGGTGGCCCGGGTGGTGCGTCTTGAGGTAACCGTTACGCGCTCCGAGGCCGAGGCCCTGATTCTTGAGAATAATCTCATCAAATCACTGCGCCCGCGCTATAACATTCTGTTCAGGGATGATAAATCCTACCCCTATTTAATGGTTAGCGATCATGCGTTCCCGCGAATTGTGTATTATCGGGGAAGCACCAGCAAGAAAGGGCGATTTTTCGGGCCTTATCCAAACTCTTGGGCAGTGCGCGAAACCATTCAGATTCTGCAGAAAGTGTTTCGTTTGCGCACTTGTGAGGATACGGTGTTTGCCAACCGCTCCCGTCCCTGTTTGTTGCATCAGATCGGGCGCTGTTCCGCGCCCTGTGTGCAGGCTCTTTCCCAAGACGCTTATCGGCAAGACGTAGAAAGGGCGGTGCGTTTTCTGGATGGTCAGGCCAGTGATGTGATTGATGATATTGAAAAACGCATGATGGCGGCTTCCGATGCGCTTCAGTTTGAGCAGGCAGCCATTTTGCGGGATCAGATGCATGCCTTGGCTACGGTTTTGCACCAGCAATCCATGGAAGAAGCGGGTGGCGGTGATGTGGATATTATTGCGGTTGAAATGCTGGGCGGAAAGGTATGTGTTAATTTGGCCATGGTAAGAGGCGGGCGGCATTTGGGCGATAAAGCTTTTTTTCCTGCGCAAACAGATGGCGATACCCCCTCTGATGTCTTGAATGCGTTCGTGGCACAGCATTATCTTGATAATATGATGCCTGCGCTATTAATCTGTTCGCACCCCCTGGCTGAGCCAGAGCTGCTGGAAATGCTTAATGAGCATGCGGGTGGCAATGTGAAGGTGCGTTTGCAGACTCGCGTGCAGGGCGTTAAAAAAGCCTGGCTTGAGCAGGCCACTAAAAATGCCCAATTGGCGCTGTCACGGGTGCTGTCCGAGTCTACGGCAAAAGCGGCACGTACGCTGGCGTTGGCCGAGTTGCTTGGGCTGGATACTGATGAAAATGCACTGGACGATATGCGGATAGAATGTTTCGATATTAGCCATACGGCCGGAGAGGCTACCCAGGCCTCATGTGTGGTTTATCTTCATCATGACATGCAGCCATCACAGTATCGTCGTTACAATATAGCGGGTATTACTCCGGGTGATGATTATGCCGCCATGCGTCAGGTCCTGGAACGACGGTTTTCAAGGGTGGCCGATGCAGAATCTCCCATGCCAAACGTGGTGTTAATTGATGGAGGCAAGGGTCAGGTTGAAATTGCCCGGCAGGTATTCGAGGAATTGGGTCTGGATACCAGTGCGATTGTTGGCGTGGCCAAGGGTGAGGGACGTAAACTGGGCCTTGAAACACTGGTGTTTACCGATGAACGGGAACCGGTGGCGCTGGGTCTGGGTTCTCCGGCACTGATGCTGGTCGCCCAGGTGCGTGATGAAGCGCACCGCTTTGCCATTACCGGCATGCGGGCCAAGCGGGCCAAAACCCGTAATGTATCCAGACTCGAGGAAATCGAGGGGGTTGGCACAAAACGCAGGCAAAAGCTGCTGGCACGCTTTGGCGGGTTTTCGGGCGTGGCGGCCGCCAGTATTGATGATTTACGCTCGGTGGAAGGAATTTCGCAGGCTTTGGCAGAACGTATCTACGAATCACTAAGATAGTGGTAGGATTACACCTTATGAAAACAATGAACATACCCATTATTTTGACTTGGATGCGGGTTGCCATGATTCCGCTGGTCATTGCCTTGTACTACCTGCCAACTGAATGGATGGGTATTCATCTGCGCGATACAATTGGTGCGATTGCTTTTATTGTGGCCGCGCTTACTGACTGGTTTGATGGGTGGCTGGCCAGACGCTGGAATCAGACTTCTTCGTTCGGGGCTTTTTTAGACCCGGTTGCCGATAAACTCATGGTTTGTGCAGCCTTGCTTATTTTGCTGGACCTAAGCCGTCTGGATTCTTTTATTGCGCTTATCATTATAGGACGTGAATTAACCATTTCCGCCCTGCGCGAATGGATGGCAACCATTGGTGCGCGTGATAGCGTGGCCGTGCACTGGTTGGGCAAGCTCAAAACCACTGCACAAATGGTCGCAATTCCCTGTTTAATGTTTGCCCAAACCTGGCAAGGTATTCCTTTTTATCAAGTGGGGCAGGTACTTATTTATGTGGCTGCCTTGTTAACCGTCTGGTCCATGTTTTACTATATGCGCAAGGCATGGCCCGTTATCCGGAAACAGGCCTGAAATGGCCACTTGAAAGTATTGATTAACCACTCGTATCAGGGTGGTTAATTTTTTAAAAAAACAAAACCGATCTGAGACATGAACACGCAAGTATTATCTCCTGATTCAACTCTGGATGAAAAAAAAGCAGCAAGCCGTGACTGGCAAGTCATTTCCCTGGTTGGAGTCGTACATGCGGGCTCCCATTTTTTTCAGCTGGTGCTGCCATCCCTGTATATTTCACTTAACCTGGAATTTGGTTACAGTTTTGTAGAGCTTGGCCTGATCACCACGGTGTTTTTTGTGGTTTCCATGCTGGGGCAGGCCAGTTCCGGTTTTATTGTCGATAAAAAAGGGGGGCGGCCAGTCTTGCGCTTTGGTTTGGCGTTTATGGCGCTTTCCGCTTTTCTTATTGCCCTGGCACCAGGATACCCGGTTTTGCTATTGGCGGCTATTATCGGGGGTATGGGTAATGCCATCTTTCATCCGGTGGATTTTTCTCTTCTTAATCAGCATGTAGGGCCAAAACGCCTTGGGCATGCATTCAGTGTGCATGGTGTGTCTGGCAACCTGGGTTGGGCATTTGCGCCGGTTTTTATGGCGTTCATGATTGCCATTACCGGTTCATGGCGGATTGCGGCAGCGGCTGCCGGGGTGTTGTTGCTGTTGCTGCTTTTGCTAACGTATCTTAAAGGGGCATTGATTGCACCCGTCAAGGATAGCGGGCAGACTGTACATCTCGAATCCCATCAAACCATGGGGTTTACCGAAAAACTGGTGTTTTTGCTGAAAAATCCGGCTTTATGGGGAGCATTTGTCTTTTTTGCCTGTGGCACCATTGCCATGTCTTCGGTACAGAATTTCACCGTACCCATTATGGATGCGCTTTATGGCACCAGCAAAGAGGTGGCCAGTACGGCTTTGTCGCTTTATATGCTTTCGGCAGGGATCGGGCTGCTCATTGGCGGTTTCCTGGCTGGCACCACCCGTCAGACTGAAAAAATAGTGGGCGTTGCCCTGTTTGGCTCAGGGTTGGCCTATTTATTGTTGGCCAGCGGTCTTGTTCCGTCTTCTTTTGCTATTATTGGTCTATGTGTGGCCGGTTTTTTGTTTGGCATGGCCGGACCTTCGCGCGATATGCTTATCAGGCGGGTGGCGCCCAAAGGGGCAATGGGCTCGGTTTACGGGCTGGTTTATTCAGGTATGGATGTCGGTTCGGCGCTAGGGCCGGTTGCTTATGGTGTCATGCTTGATTATGGCCAGTTTTCGGGGCCATGGATAGGCGCCGGACTGGCTTCTTTTGTGGCCGTGGCGGCTGCATTTTGGGTTGCTTATTGTGCAAGGGTAAAAGGGTTGTAATCATGGTCATGCAAACAGAAAAACAAAAAGTCCTCACCATGGCACAGCTATTGTTTTGTGGTGCATTTATTGTCACCATGTCAATGGGTATACGGCATGGTTTTGGCCTGTGGTTGCAGCCTATTACCCAGGCTAATGAATGGGACAGGGAAACCTTTTCATTTGCCCTGGCCATGCAAAACCTGGTTTGGGGTTTTACGGGTATTTTTGCTGGAATGGTCTCAGACCGCTTTGGTGCGGTCAAGGTGATTGTCCTGGGTGGGATTTTATATGCGCTAGGTTTGCTGGGAATGGCCTATTCAACCACCGGTCTGGGATTTATGCTGTCCAGCGGGTTTTTAATTGGCATGGCACAGTCTGGTACGACCTATGCAATTATTTTTGGCGTTATAGGCCGTAATATACCGGCAGATCGTCGCTCATGGGCTATGGGTGTTGTTGCGGCGGCCGGATCTTTTGGTCAGTTTTTAATGGTGCCTGTTGAAAACTTCCTGATTGATGTTTTTGACTGGCAAATGGCCCTGGTGGTCTTAAGCGGCCTGGCCCTGGTTATTATCCCGCTGGGTATCGGCATGCGTGAGCCTTCGCCAGTAGCTGGTGTTTCCCAAGGCGCACGGCAGGGAATTATTCCCGCTATTAAAGAAGCATTTGCATACCCCAGTTTCCGTTTGCTGGTGGCCGGGTATTTTGTATGTGGCTTTCAGGTGGTGTTTATTGGTGTGCATATGCCCAGTTATCTTAAAGATGCAGGCATGAAGCCGGAAGTCGCCAGTTATGCCCTGGCATTAATCGGACTTTTTAATGTGTTTGGGACCTATGCGGTTGGCTTGATGGGACAAAAATATCCCAAGCGATATTTGCTGGCCGGCATTTATACGCTACGCGGGATTACGATTATTCTTTTCCTGCTGGCCCCCTTGACACCTGTCAGCGTGTATGTGTTTTCGGCTGTCATGGGTTTGCTTTGGCTATCCACCGTTCCACCCACGAATGCGATTGTGGCGCAAATATTTGGTATCCAGCACTTTGCAATGCTGGGCGGGTTTGTGTTTTTCAGTCATCAAATAGGTTCTTTCCTGGGGGTCTGGCTGGGTGGTATCATGTACGATATCTATGGCAGTTATGATCCCGTATGGTATTTGGCCATTGCACTTAGCGTTTTTGCCACCGCCATGAATTTGCCGGTTAAAGAGCACGCGATTGTCCGCACGGCTGCAGCCACTTAGTACAGGAGTAAAATTGGCATGAATCCAACGTTAAAAAAATGGCTTGTTTATGGTGGGCTATTGCTGGTGCTTGGGCTGGTATTTGCCATGTATACACAGCCTGGCCTGTTTATTACTTTGTCCAACCAGTTTTGGTCCTGTTTTTAGTTTTGATTGTTTTTCATTTTTACAACACCGCCATGGCGGTGTTTTTTTATGTCTGCCAGATTTTTACCAGAGCGCTTGTTTATAAGACCGTTTTTTTTATATTGTGAATGTTACATTTCATAATATGAAAATACGATGTTGCAGTGTTGAAAAAAATATTTCATAAACAAAAAATATGTTCCACATTATAAAATAAAATACATAAGTTATTGAAATTAAAATAAAAAATAAATAGTCTTATATAAGACATAAGTGTGTTTTGCAGTGCCGCAAAAGGATAGAATTTATCCAACTGATCCAACTTTTTTTATCTTTATTTTAATTTTTCCAGGAGATGACTATGTCAAACCGTGAAACAGCAATCCGTAATTTGCAAAAAGAATGGGCCGAAAACCCACGCTGGCAGGGTATCAAGCGCAATTACAGCGCAGAAGACGTTGTCAAGCTGCAAGGTTCCCTGCAACAGGAATACACCCTGGCACGTCGTGGTTCAGAAAAACTCTGGAATTTATTGCACACCGAGCCTTTCGTCAACTCTTTGGGCGCACTTACCGGTAACCAGGCCATGCAGCAGGTCAAGGCCGGTCTTAAAGCCATTTACCTGTCTGGCTGGCAAGTGGCCGGTGATGCCAATATTGCCGGTGAAATGTATCCAGATCAATCCCTGTATCCGGTTAACTCTGTACCAAACGTTGTTCGTCGCATCAACAACTCTTTGACCCGTTGTGACCAGATTCAATGGATGGAAGGCAAAGAGCCTGGTGATGAAGGCTTTATCGACTTCTTCGCTCCTATTGTTGCCGATGCCGAAGCCGGTTTTGGTGGTGTTCTGAATGCATATGAACTAATGAAATCCATGATCGAGGCCGGTGCTGCCGGGGTTCATTTTGAAGATCAACTGGCTGCGGCCAAAAAATGTGGTCACATGGGTGGCAAGGTTCTGGTTCCAACCCGTGATGCTGTTGCAAAACTGGTTTCAGCACGTTTGGCAGCCGACGTAATGGGTGTTCCCACTTTGTTACTGGCCCGCACCGATGCCGATGCCGCCGATCTTATCACTAGCGATATTGATGAAAACGATCGCGAGTTCATTACCGGCGAACGTACTGTTGAAGGCTTTTTCCGTACCCGTGCCGGTGTGGAGCAGGCAATTTCACGTGGTTTGGCTTATGCGCCTTACGCAGACCTGCTGTGGTGCGAAACTTCAACCCCTAACCTGGACGACGCCAAAAAATTTGCAGAAGCCATTCATAAACAATTTCCTGGCAAATTACTGGCTTATAACTGTTCACCGTCTTTCAACTGGAAGAAAAACCTTGATGACGTTACCATCGCCAAGTTCCAGAAAGAGCTGGGTGCCATGGGTTATAAATTCCAGTTCATTACATTGGCAGGTTTCCATGCACTGAACTATGGCATGTTTGAATTGGCTCATGGTTATGCCCGTCGTCAAATGAGCGCATTCGTTGAGTTGCAGCAAAAAGAATTTGCCGCTGCCGATTTGGGCTTTACCGCTGTTAAACACCAGCGTGAAGTTGGAACCGGTTACTTTGATGCTGTTACACAAACCATTGAAGGTGGCCGTTCTTCTACGACAGCCCTAACCGGTTCTACCGAAGAAGCCCAGTTCGCCGCACACTAAGCAACAGGGTTGAAAAACAGCTTGTAAAGGCTCCGTTGGGGGCTTCGCAAGATAGGATGCGAGGCCCCCGTTTCTTTACCCGGCAAGCTGTTTTCACGAGGTGCTCATTGGCCCTAATCGGGTGGTGTTCAGGAGTTATCCATAAACATCACCCTTTAAACGCCAGGAAGAGGCTAAGGAAAAATAACGTTGTAACCGTTGTCGCGTTGTTTCTGGGCCAAAGCCTGGGCCAGATCGGCAACAGCGGTGGCGTAGAAGTAGCTACGGTTGTATTTGGTTATTGCAAAGAAATTGGGTGTGGCGGTGCGGTATTCGGTTTGCCCCCGAATTTCATCAGGCAAGTTGATAATGCCAAGCTGTTTACCCGATTTCCAGTTGCTGTTGGTGCTGTTGCCTGCAAGCGTTGCCCCGGAAGATTGTAATTGTGTCCAGCTCAGGTAAGGCTCAAGGCCACCGTCAACCAGTGAGGCAGGATTGGCAGGCAGGCGGACAGGAGCAAATACCGGCGTGTTGTTTTGCCAGCCGTGTTTAAGCAGGAAATTGGCTACGGACATAATGGCGTCTTCTTTGCTGTTGCGTAAATCAATTTTGCCATTTTTGTCACCATCAATAGCGTAGTGCAAAATACTGATTGGCATGAATTGAGGCAGACCGGTTGCACCGGCAAAAGAACCTTCTTCTTGCAAAGCATTAAGCTTTCCCTGGTAGTCAAGATTAATCAGGGCCGCCAGTTGATTTCGGAACATTTGGCTTTTTTCAGGGCGTGAAGCATCAGGGTGCTTGAAACCCAGTGTATACAGGGTATCAAGCATGCGGAATGAGCCCATGTAACGGCCATAAACCGTTTCAACACCAATGATGCTGGCAATAATGGCTGCAGGTACGCCATATTGGCGTTCTGCCTGGTTAAGTGCACTGCGGTTGGCATTCCAGAATTCAGTACCGTGCCGTAAGCGAACCGGGTCTACAAAGCGGGCGCGGTAGCTGGGCCACACGCGCTTGATGCGGCCTTTGGGGCCCTGCGGCATAATAAGGTTGGCAACCCGTTCATTGTATTGGGCATTGTCAAGCAGGTTTTGTATATATGACTCGGGAATGCCATAGCGTTGTGACACTTGTTTTATAAACCGGGCACGATCGGCTGACAACGGGGAGTTTTCAACTTCCCAGCCGGTTTTGGCTGAAATGGCCGAAGCGTTTGTGTTGTTGACGGCTGTTTTGTTTGTCTGCTCTAAAGGTGCGCCGGCACAGGCTGTTAAAAGCAAAGTGCATAGGGCTGGCAAGAGCGTGTTTCTGGTTTTTAATATCATAATTTGCTGTGGTTGTTTAGCGTTGGGCGCGGTTATTGGGTTTTAGGGTGTATAGGGGTGATTTGATGAAAAATGTAATTGATAGGCCAATTATTTGAACGAAGTATGTTAGATTGTAATGAAGCATTAAAATAAATGGCATTTTTTTAGCCATAAGGATATTCAATCAGAGAGTCGAGCGTGGAGACTTTATATATTACACATCCAAACTGTCGTTTGCACATGATGCAAAAGTGGCATCCGGAAGCGCCTGCACGCCTGGATGAAATCAATGATCGTTTGCTGGCCAGCGGTGTTTCGCCATGCTTAAGGCATCTGGATGCACCCAATGCTTCAGATGTCGATGTGTTAAGGGTTCATACGCCAGAATACCTTGCCTACCTGAAAGAACATGTGCCCCGGGAAGGCTATTTTAGTATAGACAATGAAGAAACCAGTATGAATCCGCATACCTTGCGGGCCGCTTATTCTGCGGCAGGTGCGGGTATTCTGGCAATTGATGAAATTATGGCTGGTCACGCGCTTAATGCTTTTTGTGCGGTCAGGCCACCAGGGCATCATGCCGAACGTGGCCGGGCCATGGGTTTTTGTTTTTTCAATAATCTTGCCATTGCAGCCCGTTATGCGATTGAAAAATTCAAACTGAAAAGAATTGCCGTGATTGATTTTGATGTTCATCATGGCAATGGCACCGAGGATATTTTCAAGAATGATCCTCATATTGTCATGTGCAGTTTTTTTCAGTACCCACTGTACCCTAATTGCGGTATTGCCAATGTTGCATCCAACATGTTCAATACCCCGGTTCCTGCCTTTACCAAGAGTGACGTTATCAGGAATATTGTCCAGAATAAGTGGTTGCCTGTCCTTGAGGATTTTAAACCAGAGATGGTGCTTATATCAGCAGGTTTCGATGCCCATCGGGAGGATGAGATGGGGCAGATGGATCTGGTGGAAAAAGATTATGAATGGATAACCAAACAGCTGATGGAGGTCGCCAAGCGGCATTCACAAGGCCGAATTATCAGCTTTTTGGAGGGAGGGTATAGTTTATCGGCATTAGGAAGAAGTGTAACAGCGCATATCAAGGCGCTGGCTTCTTTATAAAAACTGAAACAGGTCTTCAGTAAAGAAAAATAGTCAGTTATATTAAAATAGCTTACCTTTAACATGACTACATTGTAGAATTGAAAGGTTTTGGTTTATGGCAGTAAAGTTGCCAATATTAGGAGATACTTGGATGAAGGTATTAGTACCTGTAAAACGTGTCGTTGACTATAACGTCAAAGTGCGCGTCAAATCAGATCAAACTGGGGTAGATATTGCCAATGTAAAAATGTCAATGAACCCTTTCGATGAAATCGCTGTTGAGGAAGCAACACGATTGAAAGAAAAGGGTGTTGCGACTGAAGTAGTGGCGGTTTCATGCGGTGTTACACAGTGCCAGGAAACACTGCGTACGGCAATGGCAATTGGTGCCGACCGTGCCGCTTTGGTTCAGACAGATGCCGAACTTCAGCCATTGGCCGTGGCAAAACTGCTTAAAGCCGTTACCGAAAAAGAACAGGCCCAACTGGTGATTCTGGGTAAACAGGCTATCGACGACGATGCAAACCAGACCGGTCAGATGCTGGCTGCGCTGCTGGGCTGGCCCCAGGCTACCTTTGCCAGCAAAATCGAAATTGAAGGCGATAGCGCCAAGGTTACACGGGAAGTTGACGGTGGCCTGGAAACCATTTCAGTTAAATTGCCAGCCATTATCACCACAGACTTGCGCCTGAATGAGCCACGTTATGTAACGTTGCCCAACATCATGAAAGCAAAGAAAAAACAACTGGATACTTTTACACCAGAAGATCTGGGCGTTGATGTGACTCCCCGCATCAAAACACTGAAAGTATCAGAGCCGCCAGCACGCAAAGCCGGTATTACCGTTCCTGATGTGGCTACCCTGGTAGATAAATTAAAGAATGAAGCAAAGGTGATTTAATATGACGATCTTGGTTATTGCTGAACATGATAATGCAGAATTAAAAGCAGCTACATTAAATACCGTTGCCGCAGCAGCAAAAATTGGTGGTGATATTCACGTTTTGGTTGCCGGCAGTGGTGCTCAGGCTGTTGCCGATCAAGCTGCCAAAGTGGCTGGTGTTAGCGCTGTTATTCTTGCGGATGCGCCACAATTGGCAGATTCTTTGGCTGAAAACGTGGCAGAACAGGTTATTGCTGTTGCCGGTAATTACAGCCATATTTTGTTCCCGGCGACTGCATCGGGTAAAAACGTGGCTCCCCGCGTGGCTGCCAAACTGGATGTTGCCCAAATTTCCGACATCATTGCCGTAGAGTCTGCCGATGTGTTCCAGCGCCCCATTTATGCTGGTAATGCTATCGCAACCGTAGAATGCGTTGATGCCAAAAAAGTCATTACCGTACGTACCACTGCTTTTGATGCCGTCGCTGCTGAAGGTGGTTCTGCCGCGGTACAAAACGTTGAGGCGGTTGCCGATTCTGGCCTGTCTTCATTTGTTGGTCGTGATGTTGAAAAAAGCGATCGTCCTGAATTGACGGCTGCCTCCATTATTGTTTCTGGTGGTCGTGGTATGGGTAGTGCCGAGAACTTCAAGATTCTTGATCCTCTGGCCGATAAACTGGGTGCCGCACTGGGTGCTTCACGTGCCGCGGTTGATGCCGGTTACGCCCCTAACGACTGGCAGGTTGGTCAAACCGGTAAGATTGTTGCGCCACAACTTTATGTCGCAATCGGTATTTCCGGTGCGATTCAGCACCTGGCCGGCATGAAAGATTCCAAAGTGATTGTTGCCATCAATAAAGATGCGGAAGCACCTATTTTTGGTGTGGCTGATTACGGTCTGGTTGCTGACTTGTTCACGGCAGTTCCTGAACTGGTTGGTGCGCTGTAAAGCATAACAAAGCAAGGCAAAATACATTCCGCTGTTTTGCCTTGTCAGTGCCATAAAAAAACGCTTCTTATGAAGCGTTTTTTTATGGGCGGGATTTATTACATTTTCTCTATCCGGTCTGCCCGCTTGGCAGAGTCGGGGTGGCTGGAGAAGAAGCCACCGCCGCCACTGCCCAGTTTACGCAGAGCAGACACCGCATGGGATTTATCGTAATTGTTTTCCTGCAGGATTTTCAGGCCATAGGCGTCAGATTCCAATTCGTGAGATTGCGAATACTGGGCATTAACCAGGTTATGGGCCAGCGTGCCTATTTCATTGCCCGACAGAGAAGCAACAATAGAGTTGCCGCTTGCGGCACCGGCTTTGCGAGCTGCCAGTGTCAGCAGGTTGGTGCGTGCCTGTGATTTTGAATGACCATTCATGACGTGGCCTACTTCATGGCCAATCACAAACAGAAGTTCAGGGTCTGTCATTTTATCCATTAAGCCTGAGTAAACGCGAATGCTGCCATTGGGTAAGGCAAAAGCATTCACCTCCGGATTAAGGTAAACCTTGTAGTCCAGTGCTTTGCCATTGTAACTGCGCAGGTTGCGGGTAATATTGTTCAGTCGCTTGGTATAACTGCTATTGGCATCGGCAACTGTGTTTTGCTGGTCAAGTTGTTGCTGGGATTGTACCGCCAGGGCCTGGATTTCGGCATCGTTAATGGTGGCGGCCTGGAACAGTGAAGAGGCGGCGTCAACCATGCCTGCGGTATTCATGCCTTCACAGGCACTTAATGAGCCAAGCAGAAGGCCGGAAATAATGAGTTTCTTAATCATGACAACTCCCGGTAAAAAACAGGGTGGATTTGATTCAGGGTTTTATGGTGCGAATGTCGGGCTTGCCAAAAATGGCAACATAACTGGAATAAAAACCACAATACATGCTAACGGCAATAATCATGACCAGTATTTGGGCAACAAAGGCAACCAGCATAAGCGGAAGTCCCATGAGCATCATCAAGTCGGTGAGCAGGAACTGGCTGGCATAAAACAATATACCCCAAATGGAAAAATAAACAATAAAGGCAAGTTTATTACGCCATGAAGCAACCAGGGAATAGAACAGGGCTTTTTTAACACTCATGTTTTCCCACCCGATTAACTGGGGGACATGCCAGAAAGTAATGGCGGTTAAAAATGTAAGTATGGCCCATAACGCATATTGAAAAATGCTAATGGAAAAACTGGGGATGTCATTTAGCGTAAGTTTGTATTCCGGGTCGGACAGCAACCGGGAAATTTTTTGCATGTCTTCATGGCTGAGGGCATTCATGGTTGGATAAAAAGAAATGAATGTAATCAGAACGAAGATGCTGGCGTATAAAAAACCAATGATAGCCAGGCGTTGGATAACACCGGGCTTTTTAAGGGGCAGGATCCATTCGGCCGGAATGACTTTATTGTTGCCGTCTATGGAGCGGCAGGCACTTACCATGACCAGACTGGAGATGGGGATGCTGACAATAAAAAGCGGCAAGCCGATAAGGGGAAGAATGATAAGAATCTGGCTAATGAAATTGATAATAAATGTAATGGCCAGCAACGCCATTGGCTGCTTTTTGAACAAGGAAAAAGCGGCCTGGACCCATTGTAATCCTGCAGAGAAAGGTAGTTTAGCGGCTTGCATGATTGTTTATGGCAGTTGTGGTATGGTTGACTCGCTACGCAGCTTGAGAATGCGTTCGAAATGGGTGGGATCGTGCGGTTTCAGGGTTTGGGCCGGACGTGGGATGAAAAAATCATACAGGCGGGATGTCCAGAAGCGCAAGGCCGCAGCCCTGAGTGCAACCGGCCAGATCTGCCTTTCATCATCCGTAAAGGGACGTATGCGGTTGTAGGCTTCAAGCCAGGCTTTTACATGTTCCTCAAGAAAAGCTCCGGTTTCACGTTCTATGCACCAGTCATTAACGGCAACCGCCACATCGAAAATCCATTTGTCGTAACCGGCAAAGTAGAAATCAATGATGCCACCCATGCTTGGATTTTCAAATGTGCCGTCAAACAGTACATTATCACGGAACATATCGCAGTGACAGGGGCCTGCCGGCAGGTTTTGCCACAGGGTCGAACCCTGTACGCGGATTTGTTCGTCCAGTGAGGTTTGATACAGATGCGTTAATTCCTGGTTCAGGAAAGGCTGGATGCTGGGGTAGGTGGCCTGCCACCAGTCAAGTCCGCGCAAATTGGGTTGCCCGATTGGAAAATCCAGTGCGGCAAGGTGTGCCTGGGCCTGGGTTTGGGCAGCAATAATGCAATGATTGGCACTGGGAGAGGCCTCGTAGCCGCCAGCCAGACGGGTAACGATAGAGGCAGGTTTGTTTTTGAGTGTGCCAATGCGCTTGCCGTCTTTGCGGGTTTGCGGCATGGGTACCTTGACACCCTTGCTGGCCAGGTGGTGCATTAACTCAATATAGAAGGGCAGCTGCTCATGAGTAAGCACCTCAAAGATGGTCAGGACATATTCGCCATGTGTGCTGCTCAGGAAATAATTGGTGTTTTCGATGCCGGCTGTAATGCCCCTTAAGGAAACAAGCTCACCCAGATCATATTCAGCAAGAAATGCTTCGGCTTCAGAGGTAGTCAGATTCGTAAAAACAGCCATATCAGGTATTTATCACATAATTAGGTTAACGCGGATGCCCTGTATTTTAGTCCAGGTTGAAGGGGGAATGATACATTCATTTGCGGCATATAAAAATAAACCATGGTCAGTGTATTGATATTCCATAATAAGGTTTGGATATAATGACTTTTTTAATCCTGGCATTTCTTGGATAAACAATGATTTTCAGTAATGGCCTTGACATGTTCAGGGAGCAATGCAAACAAACCCGGTGGCTTTCAGGGCAGCCGGCCTTGCTGGTATGGGCCTTGCTCATGGGTGTGGTAGGCGCACTGGCCACCATCGTGTTTTATTGGGGTATCCATCAGGTCCAGTTGCTCCTTTCGGGGCAGTCAGGATCTATTGTTTCGGTTACGCGTAGCTGGTCTGCGCCAGAGCGAATCCTGTATCCGGCGCTTGGTGGCCTTGTGGCCGGGCTGCTTTTATGGTGGGCAAGCAAACTCAAGATAGACAGTAACGCCGACTACATGGAGGCGGTCGCTATTGGCGATGGGCGTCTGTCATTGCGGCAGGGTGTTTTACGGGTTTTGTCTTCGTTAAGCGTGATTGCCACCGGAGGGTCGGTAGGGCGCGAAGGGGCCATGATTCACCTGGCTGCCATGGGTGCCTCTGCCGCTGGCCGGTTCTTCTGTTTCGAGGCTATCCCCTTACGCTTGCTGGTGGCTTGCGGTGCGGCGGCTGGGGTCTCGGCTGCTTATAATGCGCCCATCGCAGGAGCCTTGTTTGTGGCGGAAATTGTGTTGGGCAGCATGTCCATGCAGATTCTGGGTCCCTTGCTGCTGTCGGCGGCAACGGCAAACATAACCATGCGACTGTTGGGTTATTACCATGTTATGTACGATTTGCCAGAGCTGGTGCCGGTTTCTCCGCATTTCCTCGTGTTTGCCATTTTACTGGGTTTGTTGTCGGGCCTGCTGGCGCCACAGTTTTTGCGTTTCCTTGATTTGGCCAAACGCCTGTTTAAAAAAACCGGGCTGGGTTTGCCACTGCGGCTGACGCTGGGTGGCTTGGTGCTGGGTTTGTTAACGTTGATAGAGCCGCGTGTGGCCGGCAATGGCTACAGTATCCTTAATTCTTTTTTGCATGAACCCTGGGCCTGGACGGCGGTGACGCTTATCTTGCTAAGCAAAGTTCTGTCTACGGGCATTACGGTGGGTTCAGGCGCGGTTGGCGGGGTGATTACCCCGGTGATGTTTGTAGGCGGCGCCTTGGGCTTGCTGTGTGTGCAGGTTTTCAGTTTGCTCTTGCCGGTGGTGCCCGCCAATACCGCGATGTTTGTGTTGCTGGGCATGGGGTCCTTTCTGGCCGCCGCTACCAGTGCGCCCTTGATGGCAATACTCATGATTTTTGAAATGACGCACAGTTATACTATAATACTGCCCCTGATGCTGGCTTGTGTGTTTTCCTATTTCACCTCCAGATCCATCGCGGGTGCGGTTATGTATGCAGTTACCGAGTCGCGTGACAAAGACTTGCAGCTGCGTCACGGTCTGCGTCGGCTTAAGCTGGCCAGTTTGGTTAGTCCGGTAAGTACAGTTATTAAACATAATCAAACGGTACAAGATGCCCTGAACATGTTTATTGAATATGGTGTTCGTTTCATTTATGTGGTTAATGAAATGAACGAATACCAAGGGGTGATTGCTCACAAGGATATTAGCAGTTTTCTGTTGTCAGGCAATGACATGCAGGCACCTTTGTCAGGAGAGCTGATTAACCGTTCCTATTTGACCACGCTAAAGCCTGACATGACACTGGATGAAGTGCAGGACTATTTTGAAACCTTCAGTGGTGAACGTTTACCGGTATTGAGTTTGGATGAGAGGCCGGTGCTGTTGGGGGTGGTTTACAAATCGGATGTGCTGAAGAAATTGAATGAATTGAAAAAATTGCTGGATGCCAGCAGTGAAGCTATTTTGGATGTAAGAGCGAGAAAATTGTATGACGATCGTCGAAAATAAAGAGCTGGAAAAATGGGCTCCAGGCGGGCTTTATGCCCGTGCCGATGCGCCATGGCGACTGTCGGTAGCGCCCATGATAGATGTCACAGACCGTCATTGCCGCTTCTTTCACCGTCTTTTGGCCCCCAAGGCCTTGCTGTATACGGAAATGATCACCACTGGTGCGCTGATTCACGGGGATATTGCCAGGCACCTGAAATTTAATGAAGAAGAGCATCCCGTTGCCCTGCAACTGGGCGGCAGCGAGCCACAGGAACTGGCGCACTGTGCCCGACTGGGGCAGGAATGGGGCTACGATGAAATAAATCTTAATTGCGGCTGTCCTTCCGAGCGGGTACAAAAAGGTTCTTTTGGCGCCTGTTTAATGGCCGAGCCCAAACTGGTGGCTGATTGTATAAAGGCCATGCAGGACGCCGTGGATCTGCCCGTAACAGTCAAGCACCGCCTGGGTCTTGATTATGACGAGTCTTATGGTTTTGTGCGTGATTTTGTCGGGGAGATTTACCATACGGGTTGCCGGGTTTTTGTTACCCATGCCCGTAATGCCGTGTTAAAAGGCTTATCACCTAAAGATAACCGGGAAATCCCGCCTTTGCGTTATGACGTGGTTGCCAGGCTCAAACAGGATTTTCCCGATGCCCTGTTCGTTTTGAACGGCGGGCTCAAGGACGTGCGGCAAATGCAGGCCAGGGCCAATGAGTTTGATGGTGTGATGATAGGGCGGGCTGCCTGGCACGAACCTTATTTGCTGCGCGAGGCCAGCCAATTGTTATGGCCTGACATTGCGGTTCCTTCCAATGAAGCCATTGTTGAAATCATGATGGCTTATGTCAGCAAAGAGCTGGAAAACGGGGTGCCCATGCGCTTGCTGGTCAAGCCTATGCTGGGGCTGGTCAATGGCCAGAAAGGATCGCGCCTGTGGCGCCGCACCTTGTCCGATCATCGCCTGTTGTCCAACAATGATCCCGTTTTGCTTAAACAGGCTTTTGCCCAGTTGGCTAACAGTCAAACTGTGGCGTGAACAATAAAAAATTGTAATTGTTTATAATAAATTTTGTTGTCTGGCATGGGGAAAATTGGCTGTTTTATCAAGTGATTGTAGAAAACAATAAGGTTTTCAGGCGGTTTTTCCGTGCTTGATATTGTTATCAAGTTACTATATATTGTGGTTCGGCCTTGCGCCCTTACTAAATGTAGAATTTTTTTCTAATGGCTGTCTTTACTGTTTTTAATAAAATACAATGAAGATGGCTGTTTTATTTTAATAAATCCACTCCAAAGCAACCGTTTACATTCCTGTGGCAGGCAGGTTAACAAGCGGGAGATGTTGTTAATATTTTTTCGGGTAAATACATGAACAAGAACCTATTAGTCACCAAACGTAGCGGGGAAAAAGAACCCCTGAATCTGGATAAAATTCACCGTGTTGTCGCATGGGCTGCTGAAGGCTTGGATCATGTTTCTGTCTCTCAGGTAGAGTTGCGCTCCCATATCCAGTTTTATGACGGCATCCGTACCGATGATATTCATGAAACGATCATCAAGGCGGCCGCCGACCTGATTTCCGAAGAATCGCCCGATTACCAATATCTGGCTGCCCGTCTGGCCATTTTTCATTTGCGCAAGATCGCATTTGGCCAGTTCGACCCCCCAAAGCTGTTCGATCACGTAAGCAAAATGGTGGATATGGGTAAGTACGATGCCCATATCCTGCAGGATTACACCAAAGAAGAGCTGGACGAAGCTGATTCCTACATTGATCACTGGCGTGACATGTCATTTTCCTATGGCGCGGTCAAGCAGCTTGAAGGTAAATATCTGGTGCAGAACCGGGTTACCCAGGAAATCTATGAAAGCCCCCAGTTCCTGTATATTCTGGTTGCGCTGTGCCTGTTTTCCAAATACCCCAAAGAAACCCGCTTGCAGTATGTGAAAGGTTTCTATGATGCCATTTCCACCTTCAAGATTTCCCTGCCAACCCCCATTATGTCGGGTGTCCGCACGCCAACACGCCAGTTCAGCTCCTGCGTGTTAATTGAATGTGGTGACAGCCTTGACTCCATCAATGCCACTACCAGTTCAATTGTGCGTTATGTATCGCAACGGGCTGGCATTGGTATTAACGCAGGCCGCATTCGTGCGGTTGGCAGTACCATTCGTGGCGGTGAAGCCAAGCACACCGGCTGCATTCCTTTTTACAAACACTTCCAGACAGCGGTTAAATGCTGTTCGCAAGGTGGAGTGCGGGGTGGTGCGGCGACCTTGTTTTATCCCATCTGGCACCTTGAAGTTGAATCTTTGCTGGTACTCAAGAACAACCGTGGAGTGGAAGAAAACCGGGTGCGCCACATGGATTACGGTGTGCAAATCAACCGCCTTATGTACCAGCGCTTAATCAAGGGCGGTGATATCACCCTGTTTTCTCCCTCGGACGTGCCCGGTCTGTATGATGCTTTCTTCGAAGACCAGAACCGTTTTGAGACCTTATACCAGCAATATGAAAACGATCCCTCCATCCGCAAGCGCAAGGTAAAAGCGGTAGACCTGTTCTCGCTCATGATGCAGGAACGTGCGGGTACAGGCCGCATCTATATCCAGAACGTAGACCATTGCAACACGCACAGTCCTTTTGATCCTGCCGTGGCGCCGGTTCGCCAAAGCAACCTGTGTCTTGAAATTGCCTTGCCGACCAAGCCCCTGAACGACATTAACGATGAAAACGGCGAGATAGCCCTGTGCACCCTGTCGGCCTTCAATCTGGGGGCGATCGAGTCCCTGGATGAATTGAAAGATTTGTCTGAACTGGCCGTGCGCGCCCTTGATGCCTTGCTGGATTACCAGGATTACCCGATCAAGGCGGCTAAAATTGCCACCATGAACCGTCGTACCTTGGGTATTGGCGTCATCAACTATGCGTATTACCTGGCCAAAAACAACGCGAAGTACTCTGATGGCAGTGGCAAGGCGCTTACACACCGTACCTTCGAAGCCATTCAATATTACCTGTTGCAGGCATCGGTCAAGCTGGCCAAAGAGTTTGGGGCTTGCCCGGCCTTTAATGAAACCACGTATTCAAAAGGCATTTTGCCCATTGATACCTACAAAAAAGACCTGGATGCCATTTGCAATGAGCCCTTGCATCTGGATTGGGAAACCTTGCGCAAGGATATTGTGACTTATGGTTTGCGCAACTCCACCCTGACAGCCCTGATGCCTTCGGAAACTTCCAGCCAGATTTCCAATGCCACCAATGGTATTGAGCCACCCCGTGGCCTGGTAAGTGTGAAAGCCTCCAAAGACGGTATCCTGAAACAGGTTGTACCCGAATATGATCGCCTGAAAGACAAGTATGAGTTGCTGTGGGACATGCCCGGCAATGACGGTTATTTGCAACTGGTTGGCATTATGCAAAAGTTTGTCGACCAGTCTATTTCGGCCAATACCAACTATGATCCATCCCGTTTCCCCAATGGTCGTGTACCCATGAACCAGCTGTTGAAAGATTTGTTAACCGCTTATAAATTCGGCCTTAAAACCTTGTATTACCAAAACACCCGTGATGGTGCCGAAGATGCTCAAACTGCTGACCAGGGTGCCGATGATTGTGCCGGTGGCGCTTGCAAAATTTAAGCTGTTGTTTAATAGAGTAAAGAAATTATGTCTTATAGTACTTTTTGTCAGATAGCCAATGATCCGTTAAAAGAGCCCATGTTTTTTGGTCAACCTGTTAACGTGGCTCGCTATGATCAGCAAAAATACGAGATTTTCGAAAAACTGATCGAAAAGCAACTGTCTTTTTTCTGGCGCCCTGAAGAGGTGGACGTTTCCCAGGACCGGATTGATTACGCCGCCTTGCCCGATCATGAAAAACATATTTTCATCAGTAATCTGAAATACCAGACATTGCTGGATTCCATCCAGGGGCGCAGCCCCAACGTCGCTTTGCTGCCGCTGGTTTCCATTCCTGAACTGGAAACCTGGATAGAAACCTGGTCCTTTTCAGAAACGATTCATTCACGATCCTATACGCACATTATCCGGAATATTGTCAGCAATCCCTCCACGGTCTTTGACGATATTGTGGTTAACGAGCATATTCTTGCCCGTGCCCGTGATATTTCCATTTATTACGATGAGCTGATCAAGCTAACCCAGTATTACGATCTTTTTGGCGAGGGGACCCACACCATCAATGGGGAAAGCGTTACGGTCAGTTTGCGTGAACTGAAGAAAAAGCTTTACCTGTGCCTGATGGCGGTCAATGCACTTGAGGCGATTCGTTTTTATGTCAGTTTTGCCTGCTCGTTTGCCTTTGCAGAACGTGAGCTCATGGAAGGAAATGCCAAAATCATCAAGCTGATTGCCCGTGATGAGGCCCTGCATTTAACCGGTACGCAGCATATCCTTAATATTATGCGCAGTGGTGAAGATGATCCTGAAATGGCCGAGATTGCCAAAGAGCTTGAGCAGCAATGCTTTGACCTGTTTAAAAAAGCGGCCTTGCAGGAAAAGGAATGGGCTGAGTATCTGTTCAGGGATGGTTCCATGATTGGCCTGAACAAGGATATCCTGTGCCAGTATGTTGAATATATTACCAATCTGCGCATGCAGGCGGTGGGTCTTGCACCTGCTTTTGAAGGTAATAAACAGAACCCGATCCCATGGATCAATGCCTGGCTGTCATCCGATAATGTACAGGTTGCACCCCAAGAGGTGGAAATCAGTTCTTACCTGATTGGTCAGATTGATGCTGAAATCAATACTGATGCACTGCAAAATTTTGAACTATGACCCTTGTTGCAACCCTGGACACCAGTTTTGATTTATTAGAGGGCGAGACCCTTCTTGAAGGTCTTGAAAGAACCGGGCACGAGCTGGAGTATCAGTGCCGCTCGGGGTACTGCGGCTCTTGCCGTACCCGCCTGATATCCGGTGAGGTCAGGTATATATCCGAGCCGCTGGCTTTTGTTTCGCGCAATGAAGTGCTGCCATGTTGCTGTGTGCCCGTTGATACCGTGCATCTGGACGTTGCCCGGTCTTATGGCCCCGAACAGCCAGCATTAAGTGAAGAGCTTGAGCCGCAAAGCAGTCTGGATTTCAATAAATCCTGATTTTTTCCCGAAAGCGTGAATAGCCACGCTTTCAGTTTACTTATTCGTCAGTTTGTTCCCACGCGGAGCATGGGAACAAGATCCTTCTACTGCCAATCAATCCAGCTTGATATTGGCACGTTTAATCACTTTTTGCCATTTACCACCATCTTCAGAAATGAACGCTTTGAATTCTTCGGGTGTGCTGCCTACCAGTTTGCCAATATAGGTTTTTTCCCAGCGCTCGGCCAGTTCCTTGTTATCGTTTACCTTTTGCATGGCCTCTCCCAGAACTTTCAATGCTTCAGGCGGTGTTCCGGCGGGTGCCAGCAAACCTTGCCAGCCGAAGGGGCTAAAGTCGTCAAGGCCCGCTTCCTTGAAAGTAGGTACATCGGGAAAGCTGGGGTGACGTTCGTTACCGGTAATCGCCAGCAACTTCAGCTTTCCGGTTTTAATGCCACCGGCGGCCGCTGGCAGGGCATCAAATAAAAAATCCACCTGTCCTGCCATTAAATCGCTAAACGGGTTAGTGGTGCTGTATGGGATGAAAACGGGTTTTGTTTCGCTGTCAAAACCAAACCATTCACCTGACAAATGGGAATAGCTGCCAACTCCCATGCTGGCAATATTGAATTGTCCCGGATTTTTCTTTAATTTTTCAATCAGATCCTTCACATCATCAACGGCCACTTTCGGGCTGGCAATCAAGCCGGTGTTCATGACGCCAAGCAGGCTGACAGGGACAAAATCTTTTTCAATATCATAAGTTTTTGTGGCATATAGATGTGGCTGAATGGACAGCGTGCTGGTTGAGCCAATCAATAAGGTGTAACCATCAGGCTTGGCCTGTGCGGCAGCCGCATTGCCAATGGCACCCGAGGCGCCTGGTTTGTTGTCAATAATAACACTGACACCCAGGTTTTTCTGAAGCTCGGCAGCGACTTCGCGGGCATTGGTGTCAGGGCCGGTACCGGGTGCAAACGGTGTAATGATGCGGATGGGACGATCAGGGTAAGCCGCTTGTGCACTGAAAGCGATAAGCCCCAGGCTTAGCCCGACAGTAATTTTTTTTGAAAGTTTATTAATGGTAAAGCGCATGGTTGTCTCCTCAGGGATGTAATTGTCTTGAATAAATCGAATAAAACTTGATATTTGTTAAATTATCATAATATAATAAAAACATCAAATAAAATTTGCTTAATATTAATCAAATTATCTTTAAATGATATTTGTGTTTAGGAGACAAAATGACGCAAGCCAAAGACAATATTCAGCTTTCCTTAAGCCACTTGGGTATTTATGTGCAGGATCTGGAAAAAATGAGCACTTTTTATAAGGAAACATTTGAATTTACCCAAACCGACAAGGGAGATCTGGGGCATACCCAACTGGTGTTTTTAAGTCGTGATCCTGCAGAGCATCACCAACTGGTATTGGCAACCGGTCGTCCGGAAAACATACAGTTCAATCTCATTAACCAGATTTCTTTTCGCGTACCCAATCTGGATAATCTGCGCCGTTTTTATGCACGTGTAAAAAAACACAATGATGTCAATGATATCCAGTGCGTTACCCATGGTAATGCGGTCTCCATTTATTGCCGTGACCCGGAAGGCAACCGGCTTGAGATTTTCATGGACACTCCCTGGTATTGTGACCAGCCCTTGCGTGAGCCTATTGATCTTGAATTGAGCGATGAAGACATCATGGCCAAGGCCGAAGCAATCGCCCGCAAATATCCAAAATTCAAGATGCGTTCCGAATGGCATGAAGAAATGCGCCAGTTGATGGGGGTGTAAGATGATGACCGATAAAGTGCTTTATGATGTGGCCATAATTGGTTACGGACCGGTTGGCGCCACACTGGCCGGCTTGCTGGGCCAGGAGGGCCTGAAGGTATTGGTGCTGGAGCGTGAAGCCGCTATTTATCCCTTGCCGCGAGCCATTCATTTTGATGGTGAAGTCATGCGGATTTTTCAAAGCCTTGGCCTTAAAGACAAAGTCCTTGAAATCAGTCGTCCCGGTATTCATGGCATGCATTTTGTCAATGCAGAAGGAGAAACCCTGCTGATCCGTGCGGGAAGTGCCGAGAATGGCCCTAATGGGTGCGCCAATAATTATTATTTTCATCAACCCCAGCTGGAAGTCCTGTTGCGGGAAAAAGTGGCTCGTCACGCAAACGTAACGGTAAAACTGAAGACCGAACTGTTGGGGATTGAGGAGCAAAACGATCATGTGATGCTGACCGCACAAAACCATCACACCCGGTCAATTGAACATTATCAGGCCAAATATGTGGTGGGGTGTGATGGTGCCCGTTCATTAGTGCGCACCACCATGAATAGCCCCATGGAAAACCTTGGACTGCGCCAGCAGTGGCTGGTATTTGATGTCTTGCTCAAAGAAGACGTACAGTTGCCGCCTTACACCATTCAGCATTGTGATCCTGAGCGTCCCATGACGTATTGCAATGTAGTGGGTAACCGCCGTCGCTGGGAAATCATGGTCATGCCAGATGATAACCAGGAGGAATTGGTTAAACCTGAAAATATCTGGAAGATGCTGGCACGCTGGATCAGGCCTGAGCAGGCGGATCTGGAACGGGCCGTCATTTATACCTTCAATTCCCTGATTGCCGAAGGCTGGCGTAAGGGGCGCCTGATGTTGGCCGGTGATGCCGCACATCAGACACCGCCTTTTCTGGGGCAGGGTTTGTGTGCCGGTATACGTGATGCCGCCAACCTGTACTGGAAACTCAAGGCCGTCATTACTGGCAATACCAGTGACGCTATTCTGGATACTTACGAGTCAGAGCGTTCTGCTCACGTCCATGAAGTGATTGGACTGGCGGTATATCTGGGCAGTATTATCCAGACGACTGATCCTGAGAAAGCGGCAGAACGGGACAGGACATTCCGTGAAGAAGCCAGTCGTGAGTTTTTTATGCCGGTTTCACAATTGGGAGAAGGACTCTGGGACGGGCAAAGGCAGGCAGGAGGGCAACTGTTTTTCCAGCCCAAAAATGCGGAAGGCATTGCGCTGGATGATTTGGTGGGTAACCGCTTCGCGATATTGCATACTGATCAGGCCAGGCTAACCGGCTTGACAGGTGTATTGCCGGAAAATGCCGATATTGTTCCGGTGCAAATGGACTGCAAGGAAGTGGGTAAATGGCTGGCCGAAAAAGATGCGGAATTTGTTGTGCTGCGTCCAGACCGTTATGTACTGGGAACCGGTAAAAATGAGGCACAATTAAAGGCATTGTTATCGCTAGTGTCCTGATACGGTTTAAGTTAAAGGTTTTATGATGAGTGAAAAATCCCCTTCCAGTCTGGTTCGTATGTTAATGGTGCTGGACTTCTTTACCGAAGCCAAGCCCATATGGAGTGTTGAAGATATTGCCCGGAAACTTGAGGTCTCCATTCCAACCTGTTATCGCTATATGAAAATGCTGGTGGAATCGGGTTGGCTTACTCATCAGTCAGAATCTTGTTATACCTTTGGTCCTCGCATACTGGTCATGGATTATTATGTACGGCAGTCTGATCCGGTCTTGTGCGCCAGTGCTCCGCTTATGCAAGAGCTGGTGGCCAAAACCGGGTTTGAGTGCGTGCTGTCCGCCTTTTATGGTGATCAGGTGCTGGATTCGCATCATGAAAAAAGCAATGGGAAAACTTTCCTCAGCTATGGCAGGGGTATGCCACGACCCTTGTTTCAGGGGGGGGCTCCAAAGGTTATCCTGGCCCATCTGCCCACCAGGAAGCTACGTAAAATTTATGATGGCCACGCCGAAGAACTGAAAAAATCGGGTATGCCCGAAGATTGGAATGGTTTCAGGGCTTACTATCAAGGCATCAAAAAACAGGGGTTTTATTATTCTGCCGGTGAGCTGGAATCTCATTTGGGTGCTTTGTCGGTTCCCATTGAAAAGCAAGGGCAGCCGGGTGTGTGGGGAGCCATGTCACTGGTGGCTGAATTATCACGATTTGAGGTGGTTGATTTTCTCAAAATGAAAGAGATGCTTGAAGGCGCCACCCGGAGTATTTCATACAATTTGGTTTAATGGTTTTTAACAATATAGAAACAGGAAGAAGGAAGAGAGATGAAGTTAATCAGTTTTGTTTTGAATGGTAAAAATACTTACGGTGTGGTTACCGATGAGAAAAAAGTGCTGGATCTGGGGCCATTGCTGGGAGGGCGTTTTGCTGATCTGGCCAGCCTGCTGGGCAATAACGATCTTTCACCAGTCCAAGAGGCACTTGAAAACAATCCTGCTACGCTGGATTATGAGGACCTGGATTTGTTGCCCGTAATTCCCGAGCCTGGCAAGATTTTCTGTATTGGCCTGAATTACGCAGACCACGTTAAGGAAACCAATCGTGAAGTGACCGAGGCCCCCACCATTTTCCTGCGTGTGGCTGAGTCCCAGGTCGCTCATAATGACAGTATTGTATTGCCTCCCGAATCGGTCAAACTGGATTACGAAGGTGAAATCGCCATTGTGATTGGCAAAGGTGGTCGTCGCATTTCAGAAGAAAAGGCATGGGATCATATTGCCGGTTATGCCTGTTACAACGATGGTAGTATCCGTGATTGGCAAACAGCCACTTCACAATGGGGTCCGGGCAAAAACTTCTGGAAAACCGGCGGTTTCGGCCCATGGCTGGTTACTGCCGATGAAATCCAGCCCGGTCAGGAATTAACGCTGGTTACCAGACTGAATGGTCAGGAAATGCAGCGCACCACCACGGAATTGCTGATCCACAGTATTCCAAGGCAGATTGCCTATATTTCTTCATTTTTGCCGTTGAATGCCGGTGATGTGATTGTGACGGGTACGCCAGGTGGTGTGGGTGCCAAGCGTAATCCGCCTGTATTCATGAAAGAGGGTGATGTGGTGGAAATCGAAGTGGATGCGGTGGGTGTATTGCGCAATACCATCAGTGCTGAATAAGCGTTTTCCGTAAAAGGTTTTTGTAAAAAAAAAATTACAATTACCTGTCTCCAGGAACAGCCGGCAAGCAGAAAGTTAATCTGCTTGCCGGCTGTTTATCTTGGTGTTTTCACTTCTTGAATGTCTTTAAAAATCTTGTATGATACCGGTTATAAGAGGAAAGACAGCGTGTGTGACAGGGTGTTGACAATACTTGATGTCATGCTGATTATTCCTGCACTTGGGCCTAAGTGTCTCGTAGAAGAAATCCCTGTTTTCAGGTTTTCATGATAGGGAAAGTGCCAATACTTAACATCACCAAGGAGATGACATGGATCTTTCAGAATTGAAGCAATTTGGTTTGGATGTGGCTTATCCCTATAAAAAAAAGTATGAGAATTTCATAGGAGGGCAGTGGGTCGCCCCTGTATCAGGCGAATATTTCGAGAATATTTCCCCCATTACCGGCAAGCCATTTTGTCAGGTTGCCCGCTCGGGTGCGCAAGACGTCGAACTGGCGTTGGATAAAGCGCATGCGGCCCGACGTGCCTGGGGGAAAACCTCGGTCATGGACCGCTCGAATTTGCTGCTCCGCATGGCAGACCGTATGGAAAAAAACCTGCAATTGCTGGCCGTGGCTGAAACCATTGATAATGGCAAACCCATTCGTGAAACCATGGCGGCAGACTTGCCATTGGCCATAGACCACCTGCGTTATTTTGCCGGATGTATTCGCGCCCAGGAAGGCGCTATTTCCGAAATTGACGAAACTACGGTCGCCTATCATTTTCAAGAGCCATTGGGCGTTGTTGGCCAAATTATCCCCTGGAACTTTCCGATCCTGATGGCTATCTGGAAACTGGCCCCGGCGCTTGCCGCAGGTTGCTGCGTTGTCTTGAAGCCGGCCGAGCAGACCCCTGCTTCCATTCTGGTTTTAATGGAGTTGACGGCAGATATCTTCCCGCCCGGTGTGATCAATGTGATTAACGGTTTTGGCAAAGAGGCCGGCAACGCCCTGGCAACCAATAAACGTATTGCAAAAATTGCGTTTACCGGTTCAACGGCAACCGGCAAACATATTTTGCACGCTGCGGCAGAAAACCTGATTCCTTCCACGGTTGAGCTGGGTGGCAAAAGCCCGAATATTTTCTTTGCCGATGTGATGGATCAGTCTGATGCTTTCCTGGACAAGGCGCTGGAAGGACTGGCCATGTTTTCGTTGAACCAGGGTGAGGTATGCACTTGCCCATCCAGAATCCTGATCCAGGAGTCCATTTACGAGGCGTTCATTGAAAAAGCCATCAAACGTGTTCAGGCCATCAAGACCGGTAATCCGCTTGAGGCCAGCACGATGGTAGGGGCGCAGGCATCCCGGATGCAGATGGATAAAATCATGTCTTACATTGATATCGGACGGGAAGAGGGGGCGGTTTGCTTAACAGGTGGTGACCGTCATCGGCCGGGAAATCTGGAGGATGGCTATTATATCAATCCAACCATGTTGCTGGGAAAAAATAACATGCGCATTTTTCAGGAGGAAATTTTCGGGCCTGTTGCTTCAGTAACGACCTTTAAGGATGAGGAAGAGGCGCTTGAAATTGCCAATGCCAGCTACTATGGTTTGGGTGCCGGTGTCTGGTCGCGTGACGGAACAAGAGCCTACCGGATGGGAAGGGGCATAGAAGCCGGCAGGGTATGGACAAATTGCTATCACTTATACCCGGCACATGCCGCCTTTGGTGGTTACAAGCAATCGGGCATTGGGCGGGAAACCCATAAAATGGCTTTGGGGAACTATCAGCAAACCAAGTGTTTATTGGTAAGCTACAGTGCCAATGCCTTGGGTTTTTTCTAGTTTTTAATAGTGGAATAAAGATATTAACCAGAAAAAACAACAATAATTTATTGTTCCCCTGCCATGAAGTGACCCCCAAATGTTGGACGGTTAAAAACTAGGCAGCTAAAACCTGAGTCCGGTATTGTACTGGACTCAGGCCATTTAATTTGAGCTTGATACGCTTGTGATTATAGTAGTGAATGTACTCC
>NZ_BMYS01000010.1 GCF_014652395.1 Advenella faeciporci | reverse complement strand
CTGGCCGGATAGATACGCTTGGACTAATTTGATTTTGAACGGCAAATCATATTTTGTCATTGAAAAGACCCCTAAAAGTTGAATGGGTGTCCAACTTTTTGGGGTCAGTTCAGAGCATGGGAACCAGAAAGAAAGCATGGAAACCAGAAAGCTCGTTCCCACACTCCTGTGTGGTAACGCATAACGCCTACAGCGTCCTGGCAATAATTTCTTTCATGATTTCATCGCTGCCACCGTAAATTCGCCCGATACGGGCATCAATCCAGGCCTGGCCAATACCATATTCGGACATATAGCCATAACCGCCGTGCATTTGCAGGAACATGTCCAGCAGGCGTCCTTGCATTTCGGTGGCATTAAGCTTGGCCATGGCCGCCTGGGCCGGAGACAGGGCCTTGTCCAGGTGCAGCGCGATGCATTGGTCTACAAACACCCGCAGCATGGTGCTTTGGGCCTTGGCTTCAGCCAGCCTGAAACGGGTATTCTGGTAGTCAAACACGCTTTGTCCGAAGGTTTTTCTATCACGCGTATAGGCAATGGTTTTTTCCAGAAAAGATTCAATCGATGCGGCGGCCCGCACGGCAATGACCAGGCGTTCCTGGGCCAGTTCGTGCATCAGGTAGCTGAAGCCGGCATTTTCTTCACCCAGGCGGTTGCTGACCGGCACTTTGACATTATCAAAAAACAGCTCGGATGTATCCTGGGCGTGCAGGCCGATTTTTTCCAGTTTTCTGCCTTTGCTGAAACCTGGTGTGTTGGCATCAACGCAGATGAGGGAAATACCTTTGGCACCCAGGTCCGGGTCGGTCTTGCACACTACAATGATCAGATCGGCATTCTGGCCATTGGTGATAAAGGTTTTTTGCCCGTTAATAATATAACTGTTGCCTTCACGTTTGGCTGTGGTCCTGACCGCTTTCAGGTCGCTGCCGGTGCCGGGTTCGGTCATTGCAATGGCGCCAATCACTTCGCCGCTGGCCATGGCAGGCAGCCAGCGGTCTTTCTGTTCTGGCGTACCATAGCGGAAAATATAGGGAGCGACAATTTCCGAGTGCAAATTAAAACCCGGGCCACTGGCATTGACCTTGCCCATTTCTTCAATAAGTACGGCAGAGTGGCCAAAATCACCACCGCCGCCGTAGGGCTCGGGCAGCATGCAGTTAAGCAGGCCTTCCTGGCCCGCTTTGGCCCAAACCGACTTGGGCACAATGCCGTCTTTTTCCCATTGGGCATGAAAAGGGGTGATTTCTTTTTCTATGAAGCGTTGTACCTGGGTACGAAAATGCTCATGGTCATCTCTGAATACGGTTCTCATTTGTCTCTCTCTTTTGTGAATATGGAAGGAATGGATTTAGATGCTGTAATTGGGATTGCCTAATGACGACTCAACCGTACGCACCAGTGTGATCAGCCTGGGGGCGATATCTTCATCGATACGTTTGCTTTCTTCACTGTAAACCGGTACTGAAGCGGCAAACATCCAGTACTCGTTATCAATGGGTTTTCTCAGGGGCACGGCAATCGCATCAATTTCGCGATGGAAGTCGCGGTGCCCGCGGCAAAAACCCAGGGTTGCAAGGTCATTGGCCGCGTCTTGCAGGCGTTCTTCAAACCAGGCCCGTTGGCCCGGGTATTTTTTTTCCAGATCAATCAGATAGCGTTCGCGGAATTCAGCGGGGATGGAATTGATATAAGCGCGACCGGTGGAGGTTCGGGAAATGGACATGCGCACGCCTACTTCCGGGCGATATATTTTGCTATTGGCACCTTGCGCGATTTCGACATAGCACATCTTGCTTTTACTGCCCATGACCAGTTGAACCTGTCCCGAAATATAGTCGGCCAGTTCCTGCATGAGTGGCCGTGCGATTTGGCGGATGGTCATGCGTTGCAGCACAGGGGCTGACAGGTTCAATAAACCGGCCCCTGGCACATATTTGGACAGGCGATCGGAGTAACGGATCAAGCCGTATTCACTAAGCGTCTCGAGCAAGCGGGACAGGGTGGGTTTGGGCAGACCTGTTTTTTCGCCAATTTCCTTGGCACTTAACTCATATTGAACCGGCGAGAAACAGTTGAGGATATTAATGCCTCTGGCAAGCGCGCTAACCAGTTTGCTCTCATCCGGGATTTCTGAAGTAGACATGGTTTGTTCTCTTTATCTATTAAATTATTTGCGGTTTAATAAAATTATGATACATTAATATCAAAATATCAATTAAATAATATAAATAATGAGACATAAGTTTCATTTTAAGGAGATAAAATGGAAGAAGCGGTTATTGTTGATGCCATCAGAAGCCCGATTGGTCGTTCCAAGGCTGGCGGTGCCTTTACCCAAATGCACCCCACTGATTTATTGGCGCAGTTGCTGCAAGGGATTGTAGAACGCAACAAACTGGATCCTGCCCTGGTGGATGACGTGATTACCGGTTGTGTCAGTCAGGTGGGCGAGCAATCCGGTACACCGGGGCGGGTCGCATGGCTGGCAGCAGGTTATCCCGAGCATGTGCCTTCCACCACGATTGACCGCAAATGCGGTTCCAGTCAGCAGGCGGTGCATTTTGCCGCCCAGGGCATCATGGCGGGAGCTTATGATATTGTGATTGCCTGCGGTATTGAATCCATGAGTCATGTACCCATGGGAGTGTCCAGGCTTGATCAGAATCCCTATGGTGAAGCCTTCCTCAGGCGTTACGAGCCAGGCCTGGTTTCGCAGGGCGTGTCGGCCGAACTGGTGGCTGCAAAATGGGGTATTTCCCGGCAAGAGCTTGATGAATACAGTGCCCGTTCCCATGAGCGCGCGCATCAGGCACGCGAAACCGGTTTGTTCAGGCGGGAAATTCTCCCCATTCATACCGTGAATGGCGTGGTGGCTCAGGATGAAACCATTCGCCCAGGCACGCAGGCCAGCAAATTGGCCGAGCTGAAATCACCCTTTGAAAATGAAACCATGTCGCAACGATTCCCGCAGATTGGCTGGCATGTTACAGCGGGCAATGCCTCGCAAATCAGTGACGGGGCGGCTGCCATGTTAATCATGAGTCGCCGCATGGCCGATAAGCTGGGCCTGAAACCGCGTGCCCGATTTGTGGCTTTTGACGTGCGTGGCGATGATCCCTTGCTGATGTTGACTGCACCCATCAGTTCAAGCCGCAAAGCCATTGATAAAAGTGGCCTGGAACTGGCAGACATCGACCACATTGAGGTGAATGAGGCCTTTGCCAGTGTGCCTTTGGCGTGGCAGCGGGAATTCCAGGTTGAGGATGCCAAATTAAATCCAAGGGGCGGTGCCATTGCACTGGGACATCCTTTGGGAGCATCCGGAGTACGCCTGATGACCACCATGTTGCATGCACTTGAGGATAATGGTCAACGCTATGGTTTGCAAACCATGTGTGAGGCCGGTGGTATGGCAAATACCACTATTATTGAAAGATTAAACTAATTGATTAAAAGTTAAAGGCAGGAGATACCTATGCAGTTGCAGGAAAATATGTCGGCAGTGGTAACCGGTGGCGCATCAGGCCTGGGCCTGGCGACCGTAGAAAAGCTGCTGGCCAAAGGGGTTCAGGTGGTGATTGCCGACCTGAACGATAAAGGACAGGAAGTGGCTGATCAGTTGGGAAGTAAGGCGCATTTTGTGAAGGCGGATGTTTGTGAGCCCGTGCAAATGAAAGCTGTCATTGAAAAAGCGGTTTCACTGGCGCCCTTGCGTGCCCTGGTGCATTGTGCCGGATATGGTGCACCCATCCGGGTGGTTGAAAAAGATGGAGAACCCGGAAATCTGGAAAAATTTGAAGCCATTATCCGTGTCAATGTGATTGGGACCTTCAATTCCTTGCGTCTTGCCGCGGCAGCCATGGCCAAAAATGAGCCGCTGGACGGTGAACGTGGCGCTTGCGTGTTGACCGCTTCGGTGGCGGCCTATGAGGGGCAAATCGGTCAAATTCCGTACTCTTCGGCCAAAGCCGGTATTGTGGGTATGACGCTGGTGGCGGCGCGTGATTTGGCGCAACGCCAGATCCGCGTCAATACGATTGCCCCCGGTTTGTTTGACACGCCGCTGTTATCAAAATTGCCAGAACATGTGAAATCGGCCTTGGGGGCATCGGTGCCGCATCCGGCGCGTTTGGGCTTTCCGTCAGAGTACGCATCATTGGCGGTGCAGATGCTGGAAAATGCCATGCTCAATGGTGAAACCATCCGGCTTGACGGTGCCATTCGCATGACGCCCCGTTAATTATTGCAAGTATTAACCAGTAAAACCTGCACCAACCATTAAATCAATAAGCAGTAACGGTGCAGTTTAGAAAACCGTAGCAGCATTCTGAATTTCCAGGAGACAAAAATGAAGAAGGTGACAAGACGTACGGCAGTATCCATGATGTGTGCAGCAGTTGTAGGCATGAGTGCCCTGCTGACAGCCAATGTGCAGGCCAGCACAGCCAATTATCCCGACAAACCCATACGGATCGTGGTTCCATACCCGCCGGGTGGTGGGACCGACACCATTGCCCGCATGATTTCACATGAACTGGCCAATGAGCTTGGTACAACGGTATGGGTGGAAAACAAGCCGGGAGCAAGCGGAACCATCGGCAATCAGTTTGTGGCCAAGTCGGCACCAGATGGTTATACCGTATTGCTGGGCATTACGGCGTTGGTGCAGGCGCCCTGGCTGTATAAAAACCTGCCCTATAACGTTACTGATTTGACGCCTGTTTCTCAGGTGGCGCTGTCCTCTGATGTCTTTGTGGTGAAAAGTGATCTTCCGGTTGATACGATGGAAGCGTTTATTGAGCACGTGAAGAAAAATCCGGGCAAGTATTCATACGGGTCTTACGGTAACGGTACGTCATCCCATTTGCATGGTGAACAGTTCAAGGTGATCAACGGCATTGACCTGATGCATATTCCTTACAGGGGTTCAGGCCCTGAAGTGACCGCCATGTTAAGCGGTGAGCTGACATCGGCATTTATTGATATTACCGCCATCAGTCCACATCTTAAGTCAGACAAATTCAAGGTGCTGGGCGTGACCGGATCCAAACGGCTGACGTCATTGCCCGAGGCCAGAACATTCAATGAAATGGGTATGGAAGGCTTCAATGCCAACGGCTGGTTTGGTTTCTTTGTACCCGCCGGTACCCCGGAGCCAGTGGTGGATCTGCTCAGCGGGAAAATCCAGAAAGTCATGAAAATGCCTAAAATTCATGACCGTTTAACGGATATGGGTTTGATTCCAGTGGGTAACTCTGCTGCCGAGTATGCCAAAATCGTCAAAGAGGATTTGGCTGAATATGGCAAAGTTGCCAAGGAAACCGGTATCCGGATGGATTAATCCGAAAGGCTTCAAGGTATGAAAGATTCATCAGGAGACAATCAGGTAATGAGCCCAATCAAGCGTAAATTCTGGCCTAAAGGTGTGCCTGCCAACGGGAGTGTGCCGCAGGTGACACTTCCCCATTATCTTGAAACCGCTGCGTTGCGCTATCCGGATAAAGCCGCCATTATCTATTGCGGCAGGCATATCAGTTACCGGGAGCTGAGGCAGCATGTCCATGCCATGGCTGGCTTTTTGCAACAGAAAATGCAGCTGGCCCGGGGGGATCGCGTGTTGCTGATGAGTCAGAACTGCCCGCAGTTTGTGATTGCATTTTATGCCGTCCTGCAGCTGGGGGCAGTGGTGGTGCCGGTTAATGCGATGTGTACCACTTCTGAAATTCAGCACTATATGGATGATAGTGGTGCCCGGTTCGCTTTTGTGGCGCAGGAGCTGTTAAAGCAGGTTGTTCCTTGCATGCAAAGCAACAGGGAAGACGGGTTGCGGCATGTCATGGTGCATTCTTACCATGATTTTGTAGAGGACCTGGCCGATCCCGATTTGCCTGACTTTGTCAGGCAGCACAGTGATCTTGCCTTATCTGACGGGATGGTGGCGTTTTCCGAGGCGTTACAGGCCGGTTTGTCGGCCGGGGCGGTACAGACCTACCCGGATGATTTTTGTGTGCTGCCTTACACATCGGGCACCACCGGGAAACCCAAAGGCTGCATTCATACGCATGCAACCTTACTGGCCTCATTGGTGAATTCAGCTATCTGGCGTAATTTGCATGCCGAATCGGTTATGTTGTCGGTGGCACCCATGTTCCACATGCTGGGTATGCAAAATGGCATGAACATGCCCATCATGCTGGGTGGCACGGTTGTCATGATGCCGCGCTGGAATGCCGACTTGGCCCTGAAACTAATGGAAAAACATCGGGTTTCCGTGTGGACGGCACCGCCTGCCATGGTGCTGGACTGCTTTTCGCAGCCTTCGGCCGATCAACGTGATTTATCCAGTCTGGCCTTGCTTTCGGGGGGGGGTGCAGCCATGCCGGAAGCGATTGCCGCCATGCTTAAAACGCGTTTTGGCATTGTTTACAATGAAGGTTACGGCATGACCGAAACCGCTTCTTTCCTGCATTGTAATCCGCTTGAGCACAGCAAACGCCAGTGCCTGGGCATACCTACCCAAGGGGTTGATTCGCGTATTGTTGATCCTGGTACCTTGCAGGAGTTGTCGCAGGGTGAGGTTGGTGAGCTTATCACCAGCGGTCCGCAGGTCATGAAAGGGTATTGGCAAAATGAACAGGCCAATCAGGAGTCTTTTCTGGAGCGTGACGGCCGTGTTTTCTTCCGCACCGGCGATTTGGCAAGGATTGATGAAGAGGGTTATTTCTTCATGTGTGACCGTCTTAAGCGGATGATCAACGTATCCGGGTATAAAGTCTGGCCCAGCGAGGTGGAAAATACCTTCTATGATCACCCGGCCGTTCATGAGGTATGTATTGTAGGTATCCAGGATAGCGTGAAGGGTGAGGTCGTGAAGGCGCTGGTGGTTCTGAAGCCGGAATACAAGGGTCAATTGTCGGAGCGGGATTTGATTGCCTGGGCCAGGGAAAACATGGCGGTATACAAGGCCCCCAGACTGCTTGAGTTTGTTGAGAAATTGCCAAAATCCAATACCGGTAAAATCATGTGGCGTAAACTGCAGGCAGATCAAAATAATATAACAGGAGAAAAAGTATGACTCAGGTTTCAGGCGCGCCACTGCAAGGGGTAAGGGTGCTGGATTTAACCCGTTTGCTGCCGGGACCGGCTTGTGCCATGCATCTGGCCGATATGGGGGCCGAGGTGGTCAAGCTGGAAGATACCGGTGCCGGTGACTACGCCTGGGCTGCCTTGCGCTCCCAGGTAAACCGGAATAAACGGGGCTTGCAGCTGGATTTGAAAAAAGAGGAAGGCAAGGCCCTGTTTCTGGATCTGTGTGAAAAAGCCGATGTGGTGATCGAAGGATTCAGGCCTGGTGTCATGGATCGCCTGGGGGTTGGTTATGAAGTGGTCAAACAGCGTAATCCGGCCATTGTGTATTGCAGCATGAGCGGCTATGGACAAACCGGCCCTTACAGTCAGGCTGCCGGACATGATATTAACTATATTGCCAGGGCCGGTGTTGCCGACCAGGTGGGTAATGGTGCTGGCAAGCCGGCGTTGTCCAATCTGCCTTTGGCTGATCTGCTGGGCGGTGCCTCTACGGCATCTATCGGGATCCTGGCCGCCCTGTTTGATGCCCAGCGCACCGGCAAGGGACGGTTGGTGGATATTTCCTTTTCTGACGGTATTCTGGCGTATGCCGGTTTGCCAATGGCGGCCTTGAATGAATTTGGGCAGGCTACTCCTGCAGGTGTCACGAAGTTAACGGGGGCGGCAGTCTATTATGGCTTTTATGAAACCGCGGACGGGCGCTATATTGCCGTTGGTGCTTTTGAGAAAAAATTCTGGGATGAGTTTTGTAAGCTGATAGGGCGTGAAGACCTGAAGCCATTTCATGGTGCATCTGATCCGGCACAGGTTAATTACGCGAAACATGAACTTGGCCAGTTAATTGCTGCCCACGATTTTGCCTGGTGGAGTGAAAAGCTGGCTGGCAGTGATTGTTGTGTCACACCTGTATTAAACATGGGTGAAACCGCCAATGATGCCCACTTTAAAGAACGGGGCATGGTTCTCGAGTCAATCAATGAACAGGGTGAAACGGTAAGGCAATTGGGCAGTCCGTTTAAAATGAGCGGGTTTGAGTTTGCCATCCGCAACCCATCGCCAACAGCTGGCCAGCATACGGTAGAAGTGTTGCAGGAATGGGGGGTCAGTGGCGAGCGCATTCAGAAATTGCTGGATGATGGGGTGGTGGTTCAGGGTTAAATTGATTATTTAAACAAGTGCCTGAATAAAAAAATGGAATCGTTATTAACGATTCCATTTTTGTTTAAGCCTTAATCAAGCGGTTTGATTATGCCCAGGCACGAGGTGCCGGTTTTTTCTTGCCGCGAGAGAAAGATTCTTTGTTGCCTTTGCCAAAAGGACGGTCGCTGCCGCGTGATGCCGGACGGCCTTCCCTGGCAGGGCGATCACCACCGAAACCACCGCGTGCCGGGCGGTCACCAAAACCGGCCTTGGCAGGACGATCACCAAAAGAGGGGCGATCACCGCTGAAGCCAGCACGGGCAGGACGGTCGCCATAAGAAGGACGGTCACCGTTAGCGGCGCGTGCAGGGCGGTCACCAAATGAAGGGCGCTCTGTGCGGGCGGGGCGGTCACCAAAAGCAGGACGTTCTGTGCGGGCGGGACGGTCACCAAATTCAGCGCGGGGTTTGTCAAAAGATCTTTCCTGATCGCCTTTTCTCATGGCAAAGCCCGAACGGGACTGGTCTTTACCTTTATTGAACCTGCGCTCACCGCCACCATTACGGCCACCACCTTTGCCACCTTTGCGACCGCGCGAGCTTTCTGCGGTTTTGGTGGGCTCCAGGCCTTCAATGGTTTCTGCATTAAGCGTTTGGCCGATGAAGTGTTCGATGCGACGGATTTTGTGTTTTTCGCTATGGGTTGCCAGTGTAAAGGCCAGACCGCTTCTGCCGGCACGACCGGTACGGCCAATGCGGTGAACGTAGTCTTCAGCCTGCATGGGCAGGTCATAGTTGATCGCGTGACTAATGCCTTGCACGTCAATACCGCGTGCAGCCACGTCGGTGGCGACCAGAACGCGCAGACGGCCACGTTGCAACTGTGTCAGTGTGCGGGTACGCTGGCGCTGGTTCATGTCGCCATGCAGGGCTGATGCCGAGAAGCCCTCTTCGTCAAGGCGATCGGCCAGGGCGTCCGCACCGCGTTTGGTTGCGGTGAAAACAATAGCCTGGTCAACGGAAGCGTCACGCAGCAGGTGGTCAAGCAGACGCATTTTATGTGCAGCGTCATCTGCGTACAGCAGGGTTTGCGTGATATTGGTGTGTTTTTGCTTCTGGTTTGAAATATCAATGCGTTTGGGTTCGTTCAGCATGTCTGCGGCCAGGCGGGCAACAGAGCCTTCGAATGTCGCAGAGAACATCAGGGTTTGGCGGCTGGCCGGTGTTTTGGCCACAATGCTTTCAATATCCTCAATGAAACCCATGTCCAGCATGCGATCGGCTTCGTCAAGAATCAGGGTGTGTACCTGTGACAGGTTCACACGTTTGGCATTCAAATGATCAATTAAGCGGCCAGGTGTTGCAACCAGCACGTCTACGCGACGGGAAAGCATTTTGATTTGCGCGCCATAGGGCATGCCGCCTACAACGGTGGCAATACGCAAGTCCTGAATGCCTTGGCCATAGGTTTTGGTTGCTTCAGCTACTTGCTGGGCCAATTCACGCGTTGGGGTCAGTACCAAAACCTGTACGCCTGCGCCTTTGTTGGCGGGCATGTTGGCGATGCGATTCAGTGAAGGCAGCATGAAAGCCGCTGTTTTGCCACTGCCGGTTTGGGCAGAAACAATCAGGTCATGCCCTTCCAGTGCCTGTGGAATAGAGGCGGACTGCACGGATGTCGGTTCGGTATAACCGGATTTTTTCAGTGCAGACAAAAGAATGGGCGATAAACCAAGAGTGTCAAATGACATAAGTGTCCTTAAAGTGTTAGGTAACAAGCCTGGGGATGTGTCTGTTTTGCGCAGAAACATCAAATACCACAGGCATGAACGAACACGATAAAACGCGATTCATGCTAAGTATGAATGTGTGAGCAAACAGAAAACGTAAGGGGTAAGGCCAGACGAGTTGTTGATCGGAGCATCGTGCCGACCGGATCAACCAATGGATGTATTTAAACAGCGCAGGTCAGGAGGTAGGAGCGATGATGGTTGGCATGTGGGCTAAATAATAAGCCATTAACTACATTAATTAACTACATTAACTACTGAATTCACTGCTGAAGTAAAAAATGCCAATCAATTTGCAGTAAGAAATGAATCATAAAGGGTTTTTACTAACTTGTAAAGATTAAAAGACATTAAATCAGATATTTAAGTCAAGTTGTTGTTTTTGTTTTGTATCATTATGTGTCAGTGACCAGTTGACAGGGGGTAGTGCATGGGCTGAAAGCCATTCATTGCAGGCCTTGAAGTGGCCATTGCCAAGAAAAGGCTCGGGGGGGCGGCTGGCTGATAATGGAGAGGGATGGTTGCTTTTCAGGATAAGGTGCTTGCCCTGGCCTGCCATGATCAGAGGAATTTTGCTTTGGGCATGGGCGCCCCATAACAGGAAAACACAATGTGCCTGGTTGGCAAGATGGCTGATGACCGCATCGGTAATGCTGTGCCAGCCCAACCTTGCATGAGAGGCCGGTTGCGCGTTTTCAACGGTAAGTACCGTATTGAGCAGCATGACACCCTGGCTGACCCAGGCATTCAGGTCATTTCCTTCAAGTTTGATATTGTTGTATTCCCTGGCCAGTTCCTTGAAAATATTACGCAGGCTGGGTGGTGTCCGGATATGGTCCGGTACGGAAAAAGCCAGTCCTTGCGCCTGGCCCGGGCCATGGTAAGGGTCCTGGCCCAGGATGACGACCCGGGTGTCTTCAGGCCCAAGCTGCTCGAATATTTTTAACGGTACTGCGGGATAGATAGTTGCCCCTGCCTGCAGCCGTTCGCCCAGAAAATGGTTGATATTATCAAGGACCGGCCTAAGCGATGGCTGGTTGAACAGGGCCTGCCATTGGGGATGGCAACGCATGAGCTGATCGGGCAATGAACCGTTGAAGCTGTTTGATGCAGACATTCAGATTTCTGCCAAGGCAAGGGCAAGCGCTTGGTGATAGTCCGGTTTCAGGTGGTTCAGTTGGCTTAAATGCTCTTGCCATTCGGCCGGTGCCTCGCTACGGGTAAAGCGGGGGCTGCCCCAGGTGGAACCGGGAAAGTGCCGGTCTTGCCTGAAACGGGGGATAATATGCCAGTGCAAATGCGGTACCATGGTGCCGAATTGCGCCAGATTGATTTTGTCAGGGTTGAGTACCTGTCGCTGAACCGACTCAACGCAAAACACAAAGCGCATGAAGCGTATTTGTCCGGCGGGGGACAGGTCAGTCATTTCCTTGACGTGCTGCTGCCAGATGACACGGGTATAGCAGGGGTAGTCCACGTCACCGGCATCAATGACGCGAACCTGCCCGTTTTGCCAAATAAGCGGCTCATCGCTGGCCCTGCATAGTACGCATGAGTCAGTCATTGAGTTATTCCCTGATGAAACCGGCCAGGGCCAGACCCGGGTCGGGCTCACGCATGAAGGCTTCGCCAATCAAAAAGCCATACACGTGGTGGTCTTTCATTTTTTGAATGTCTTCATGCGAGTGAATGCCGCTTTCAGTAATGACAGTGCGGTTGTCGGGAATGAGTGGCAAAAGATCCAGCGTGTTCTGCAATGAGGTTTCAAAGGTACGCAGGTTACGGTTGTTGATGCCAATGAGCGGGGTTTTAAGCTCCAGCGCCATTTCCAGTTCGTTGCGGTCATGGACTTCGACCAGCACATCCATGCCCAGTTCAAACGCCAGTTTTTCAAATTCCCTGAGTTGCTCTTTGGTGAGTGCGGATACAATCAGCAAAATGCAGTCGGCACCCATGGCGCGTGCATTGATGATCTGGTAGGGGTCGATAATGAAATCCTTGCGCAATACAGGCAACGGACAGGCAGCACGGGCCTGGCGCAGGTAATCGTTGGAACCCTGGAAAAACTGGACATCGGTTAAGACGGACAGGCAGGTAGCGCCATTGGCGGCATAGCTGCGAGCGATCTCTGGCGGGTTGAAATTTTCCCTGATAACGCCTTTGGAGGGTGAGGCTTTTTTGATTTCCGCAATAACCGCAGCCTTGCCGGCATCAATTTTTTCACGCAGGGCATTGGCAAACCCACGGACGTCCTGACGGGCCTGGGCTTCACGCAGCAAGTCCGCTTCACTGCGGATCTGTTTCTGGGAAGAAACCTCTTCTTTTTTAACGGCCAGAATATTGGCTAAAATATCGCTCATGAGTTGAATTTCCTTGTGAATGCACAGAATTCTTCCATTTTATCCCGTGCCGAGCCGGATGCAATCAATTCACGTGCCTGGTTGATTCCATCCTTGATTGAATCCGCTTTGTTACCAGTGTAAATGGCCAGACCTGCGTTAAGGATAACAATATCTCTTGCCGCTCCTTCACGGTTATCCAGGGCTTCGCGTATTTTTTCCAGGGACTCTTCCCGGTTGGCCACTTTCAGGCTGCGGTTGGAAACCATTTGCATGCCAAAGTCTTCGGGGTGGATTTTGTATTCACTGACTTCGCCATTTTTCAGTTCGCCAACCAGGGTTGCAGCGCCCAAAGAGGCTTCGTCCATGCCATCAAGGCCGTGGATGATGAGCACATGTTTGGCGCCCAGCTGTTGCAGAACGCGAACCTGAATACCTACCAGGTCGGGATGGAAGACGCCCATGAGCTGGTTGCCTGCCTTGGCCGGGTTGGTTAGGGGACCCAGGATATTGAACATGGTCCGAACGCCCAGCGCCTTGCGTACCGCAGCTACATTTTTCATGCTGGCATGGTGATGAGGTGCGTACATAAAGCCGATGCCGATGTTTTCGATACATTCACGGACCTGGTCGGGCTGCAGTTCGATATTGGCACCCATAGCCTCCAGCGCATCGGCACTGCCAGACGAGGATGAGGCACTGCGGTTGCCGTGCTTGGCAATTTTCACGCCAGCGGCCGCAGCAACAAACATGGCGGTGGTTGAAATGTTGAAGGTGTTGCTGCCATCGCCGCCCGTACCGCACATGTCCAGCAGGTCATCGGTGTTGTCAAGGTTGACCGGGGTGGCAAATTCGCGCATGACGGTTGCCGCTGCGGTCAGTTCGCCAACGGTTTCCTTTTTAACCCGCAGGCCCATCAGCAGGGCACTGGCAATGGTTTCGGGTACTTCGCCATTCATCAGCTGACGCATCAGGTGCAGCATTTCGTCATGGAAAATTTCGCGGTGTTCAATACAGCGGGTGAGCGCTTCGGTATAGGTGATTTTCATTTTTTGTTCATATCCAGAAAGTTTTTCAACAGAGCATGTCCATGCTCGCTAAGTACCGATTCGGGATGAAATTGCACGCCGTAAATAGGCAAGGTTTTATGGGCGACTCCCATGATTTCACCATCTTCGGTTTCGGCAGTGACGCTCAGGCAATCGGGCAGGGTTTCGCGCTCGATGGCCAGCGAGTGATAGCGGGTCACCGTGAAGGGGGATGGCAGGCCCTTGAAAACATCGGTGCCGGTATGGGTGATGGGGGAGGTTTTGCCGTGCATGATTTGTTTGGCACGGATGATTTTCCCGCCAAAGGCGGCGCCAATGGACTGGTGTCCAAGACAAACGCCCAGGATGGGTTTCTTGCCGGCAAAGTGTTTGATCAGCTCCACGGATATGCCTGCTTCGGCGGGAGAGCAGGGGCCGGGTGAAACGCAAATCAGGTCCGGGTCCAGGTCGGCAATTTCCTCAACCGTCATCTGGTCATTGCGCACGACCTTAACGTCTTCGCCCAGTTCGCCAAAATACTGCACCAGGTTATAGGTGAATGAATCATAGTTATCAAGCATCAGCAACATGTTGTTATCCTTTTTATGTACTGTTAAACGGGTTGGTCAAGGCCATACTGGACCTGTTCGGCCGCACGCAGCACGGCACGTGCCTTGGCTTCGGTTTCGAGCCATTCTTTTTCGGGGTCGGAGTCGGCCACAATGCCGGCGGCGGCCTGCACGTAAAGCATGCCGTTTTTAATCACGCCGGTACGAATCGCAATGGCCACATCCATGGTGCCGTTGTAGCTTAAGTAACCGGCCGCGCCACCGTACACGCCACGGCGTACCGGTTCGAGCTCATCGATGATTTCCATGGCCTTGACTTTGGGTGCGCCGGTCAGGGTGCCGGCAGGAAAAGAGGCGCGCAAGACATCAATGGCACCCATGCCCGGCTTAAGTGTGCCCTTGACATTGGAAACCAGGTGCATCACGTGTGAATAGCGCTCAATATTCATCTGGTCGGACACTTCAACGGTGCCGGTTTGTGCCACGCGGCCCACATCGTTGCGGGCCAGGTCAATCAGCATGACATGTTCGGCAATTTCCTTGGGATCGGCCTTCAGATCTTCGGCCAGCGCGGCGTCTTCAGAGGGGGTTTCACCACGCTTGCGGGTGCCAGCCAGCGGACGGATGGTAATAGACGACTGTTCCTGCCTGTTTTCATCAAGGAAAACTTCCTGGCGCACCAGGGTCTCGGGTGAAGACCCCACAACATGGAAATCACCGAAGTTCCAGAAGTACATGTACGGGGAGGGATTCAGTGAGCGCAGGGCACGGTACAGGGACAGGGGAGAATCACGAAATGGCTTGGCAATGACCTGGCCTACCTGAACCTGCATCAAATCACCGGCCGCAATATGTTCTTTGGCTTTCAGGACGGCATTGATGTAGTCCTGTTTCTTGAAGTCCCGGATTTCCTCGGTAACCATGCTGGGCAGGCTGTAGGGAATCTCAACCGGTTTGCGCAGCATGGTACGCAGTTTCAGAAGCCGTTTTTGGGCTTTGCTGTAGCTTTCCGGGACGGAAGGATCGGCATAAATCATCAGGTAAGTGCGGCCGATGACATTGTCGACAATGACCAGTTCATCAACCTGCATCAGCATGATGTCGGGAATGCCATCTTCCTGACCATGCGGGAAAGGCTTGACGGCAGGCCCCAGGCTGGGTTCTATATTGCGTACGGTATCGTAACCGAAATAACCTGCCAGACCACCGGCAAAACGGGGAATGCCAGGGCGGGTGGCCACCTTGAAACGCTGCTGGAAAGCCTTGATGAATTCAAGCGGATCCCCTTCATGGGATTCAACCACCTGGCCATCGGTAATGACTTCGGTGAGCTGTCCGCTTGCCTTGATGACGGTTTTGGCAGGCAGGCCAATAAATGAGTAACGGCCAAACTGTTCACCACCCACCACCGACTCCAGCAGACAAGTCATGCGGCCTGATTCTTTGCCTGTATGGGCCAGCTTGAGGTAAATGCCCAGTGTGGTATCCAGGTCTGCGTAGGTTTCCTTGACAATTGGAATGCGGTTGTAGCCTTGCGCTGCTAATGCGTTAAATTCTATTTCAGTCATCATAGTGGTCTCATTTTTTTTCAATTAGACCGGGTAGAAATAAAAAAACCCGGTCTAGCCTTACAGGTTACCGGGAATTTTATTTACTGCTTGATTGACGTTAAGGATGCGTGGACGCGCCTTTTACTTGAAAATCCCGGAACACAAACGCCACCAGCGCCAATAGTTGGCGCAATAAGAAGAAGCGAATGCATTGAAAGGGATTTTCATGGGCGTAACTGATTTCCTGAATCTTCCTGAATCTGTCATTGATTGGCAAGCCATTGGGCCGCGCCAGTCATGGAATCAATAATAGCATCTACTTTAAGGGTTTGTACACTATTTCCTTCGTTATATCCATAAGGCAGGATTAAAACAGGCATGCCTGCAGCCTGTGCGGCCTGCACATCGTTAATGGAATCGCCAATAAATACACTGTGTTCAGGCGGATGGCCCAGTTTTTCACAGGCATACAATAACGGTTCGGGATGTGGTTTTTTTCTTGCGCAGGTATCACCCGACACAACCGTGTCAAAAAAACCGATCAGACCGGTCTGGGTTAACAGGGGCAGGGTGAAGGCTTCGGCCTTATTGGTGACCACGGCCAGTTTAAGGCCTTGCGCCGTCATGGCTTTCAGGCCATCGATGACACCGGGGTAAACCGTACTGCCATCACCGTTAACCAGATGGTAATGCCGGACGAAAATTTCCCTGGCCTGATTGAACACTTCAGGACGAAGTTCTTTGTTGTCAAGACTGGCATTGATGGTGCGGATAATCAGGTTGTCAATGCCTTTGCCAACAAAGCTGGCAATCACATCTTGTCCCAGGGTATGCATACCCAGTTCCAGGCGCATGGCATTGGCGGCATGCGCAAGGTCGGGGATGCTGTCCACCAGGGTTCCGTCAAGGTCGATAAGAACGGCGTGAATGGTCATGTCCTGCCTTTATATTGAAGCGGCAGCCGCTGCTTCGCCTTTGGCGATTTCACGACGCATTTCAGCGATGATGGAGGCATAATCTTTCTGGCCGAAAATGGCTGAGCCGGCCACAAAGGTATCCGCACCGGCGGCACGGATCTGTGCAATGTTATCGGTTTTTACGCCACCGTCAACTTCGAGTAGAATGGTTTGGCCACCTGTGTTTTGCCACTGGTCTATGCGAGCCCTGGCCTGGCGCAGCTTGTCCAGGGTGTTGGGAATGAATTTTTGTCCGCCAAAACCCGGGTTTACTGACATAAGCAGAATCACGTCCAGCTTGTCCATGACATGGTCCATGAAACCAAGCGGGGTGCCGGGATTGAAAACCAGGCCTGCCTTGCAGCCATGATCACGGATAAGACCCAGGCTGCGGTCCAGGTGACGGGAGGCTTCAGGGTGGAAGGTGATAATGTTGGCACCTGCCTTGGCAAACATGGGAATCAGGCTGTCAACCGGTTCACACATCAGGTGGACATCAATGGGGGCGGTGGTATGAGGACGAATGGCTTCGCAAACCATTGGGCCGATGGTCAGGTTGGGGACATAATGGTTGTCCATGACATCAAAATGGATCCAGTCGGCACCGGCTTGAACGACATCGCGGACTTCTTCACCCAGACGGGCGAAATCGGCGGACAGGATGCTGGGCGCAATTCGGGTAACATGCTGTAATGACATGATGATTTTTCGTAATTTGAGATGGTGGAAGTACAATAAGAGGTTATTATTTCACATAAAATAGTGTGATAATTCATTCAGGAGAATTCTTTTGAAATCTGATAGCATCGAGGTTGAGGTCATTGCGCAATATCTGCCGGAGCAATCGGATCCTGAAAAAAGGCAGTATTTTTTTATTTATACAGTACGTATCAGGAATAACGGTTTGTTTGCGGCACAAGTCATTAGCCGGCACTGGATTATCAAGGATGGTAACGAGCAGGTCCAGGAAGTCAGGGGGCTTGGAGTGATTGGACAACAGCCCCTGATTGCCGTGGGCGATACCTTTGAATACACCAGTGGTTGTCCGCTTAGTACGCCTTACGGCACTATGAAGGGCAGTTATCACTGTGTGGGTGAAAACGGTATTCCTTTCGATGTTGATATTCCCGAATTCGTGCTGACCGTACCCCGCACCTTACATTAAGAACGGAAAAGAATAATGATGAAACTTCGTCTTCTGGCCCTTTCAGTCAGTTCGGCTGTTTTGCTGGCTGCCTGTTCGGGCGGCACCCCTTTTGTCTCTGGCGAAGCGCCCGAAGTGCCAGCCATTGATGCGCCTTTGACAGTGCCCCCGTTATCTTCCTTTGCGCAAACCGCACCACGCAAATTGTCAGGTCAGTATACCCGGGCATCCTGGTCCGATCTGCCCGGCTGGGAACAGGCGCAGGTTGATAATCTCTGGCTGACTTTGCTGAATAACTGCCGGGGCCTGATGCGACCCATTTCCGGTTCCCTCACGATACCCGCACGCGCCACACCACAGGCGTGGCAGCCCGTTTGCAAGGCCGTTGCCGAATCGGGACAACCGGCCCGCAGCAATGATACCGTTTTTGTGAAAAATTTCCTTGAAACCCATTTGCAGCCCTGGAAGGTTTCCGGGGCAAATGGCAGCAGCAATACCGTGACCGGTTATTACGAACCGGTGGTCAGGGGCTCCCTGTCACAAGGGGGTGTCTATCAATGGCCCATGTACGCACCGCCCGCCGATTTGCTAACCATCGATCTGGGTAGTGTCTATCCTGAATTGGCCGGCAAACGCATCCGGGGTAAACTGGTAGACAATAAAGTGGTGCCTTACGATACCCGTGAGCAAATCAATGCCAGCGCCAACAAACCCCCGGTTATTGCCTGGCTCGATGACCCCGTCGAAGCATTTTTCCTGCAAATCCAGGGTTCAGGACGTGTCCTGCTTGATAATGGTGAAACCCTGCGCCTGGCTTACGCCGATCATAACGGGCGTCCTTATACCTCAATTGGAAAATGGCTGGCCGATAAGGGTGAGCTGCCCATCAGCCAGGCATCCATGCAAAATATCAAGGCTTGGGCCAAGGCCAATCCCGATCGTGTCCATGAAATGTTGAATGCCAATCAGGCCATGGTGTTTTTCCGGCCTGAAAAAGTGACCGATGAAGCGGTTGGACCTAAAGGAGCCTATGGTATTCCTTTAATTGCCCAACGATCGGTGGCTGTCGATCCAACGTTTGTGCCACTGGGTTCTCCCCTGTTTTTATCCACCACCCGGCCGGGTTCAGCTGCACCATTGAAAACGGTGGTTTTTGCCCAGGATACGGGGGCTGCCATCAAGGGCGCTGCACGGACTGATTTTTTCTGGGGTAGTGGCCCCGAGGCCGGCAATATGGCTGGTAAAATGAAGCAGCAGGGAGAAGTTTGGATTTTATGGCCTAAACAGGCTGGAGCACCGAGTGCAAGATGAGTAAATATGATGTAGTGGTTTGTGGGGGCGGTATTGTTGGGCTGTCCTGCGCGCTGGCCTTGGCCAGGCAAAGAGTAAATGTGTGTTTGCTGGGCCCCCGGAAAAAGCCTATGGCTAACCTCGGAGAACAGTACCATCCAAGAGTTTATGCCATTTCTTCAGCCAGTCAGCTGTTTCTGCAAGAACTGGGTGTCTGGAGCTCTATCCCTGCCGAACGTATTGTGCCGGTTGAAAGCATGGAGATCCATGGCGACCGGGACGGTATGGTTGTACTGGATGCCTGGCAAGCGGCACAGGCAGAGCTGGCCTGGATCATGGAGTCCGGTGAAATAGAGCAGGCCCTGTTCCAGGCGGTGCAAATCTTTGGCGTGCCCTGGATTGACGACAAAATGCAAAGCTATTCACCAGGGCAGGTGGTAACCGAAAAAGGCAAGACGGTTCAGGCCGACCTGTTCATCGGTGCCGATGGCGCCCGTTCTCCGTTGCGCAAGGCGGCAGCGCTGGCGCATGAAGCCAAGCCTTATGGTGATACCGGTCTGGTCTTGCAGCTCACCACCGAAAAACCGCATTTGAATACGGCCATTCAGTGGTTCAGGCCCAATGGTATCCTGGCATTCCTGCCATTACCCGATACCCGTGATGGTCACCAGGTTTCCATGGTGTGGTCATTGCGGGATGAGCAGGCTAAGGTGCTACAGGCTATGGATCCTGAACAGCTGGCCATCGAGTTGCCCCGTAAACTTGATGAAATTACGCAAGGCAGGTTGGGCAAGGTCAGTGTACGCAGCCCCTTGTATGGTTTTCCCCTTACTCTTGAAAAAGCCAAAATGACCGCACCGGGCATTGCCCTGGTGGGGGATGCCGCTCATCGCGTGCATCCTCTGGCGGGGCAGGGCCTTAATCTTGGTCTTGTTGATGCACGGGTTTTATGTCACATTCTGGCACAAAAGGAACCTTTCCGGTCGTTTGGCGATCTTAGGGTACTTGAGCGCTATCAAACCGAGCGCGCGGAAGCTATTCTGGCTATGCGGTTGGCCACCGATGGCCTGCACAAGCTGTTTGCCTCACCGTCATCCGGGCCTTTGGCCTTCTTGCGCAATGCCGGTATGGACGTAGTGCAGCGCTTGCCGTTTGTTAAACAGCGTTTGATCGCGGCGGCCTCGGGACTTTAATTTATCAAAGGCGGGTCAGTCCTCGCCCCTTACAGGAAATTGTTGGAATGAAATTGGATTTGAATAAATGGGCAAGACACAAGGCGTTGACGGTTTGTTGTCTGCTGGGACTGGCTTCCTCACCCCTGCTTGCACAAGAGGCAACAAATACCACAGACAGTATTAAAGCTGCCATTGCCTCGGCCTTCGAAGTTGAAGTGACCGCTGTAGAGCAAACTCCTTATGCGGGTATCTATGAGGTTCAGATGGGCACCAATATTGTGTACACCACTGAAAAAGCCGATTTTGTGATTGCCGGCAACCTGATTGATGCCAAAACCAAAAACGATGTGACCAGTGAGCGGGTGGCCAAATTATCTGAAGTGCCTTTTGAAACCTTGCCGGTTGAACAAGCCGTAAAACGTGTTATTGGCAATGGCGAAAGAAAAGTGGCCATTTTTGAAGACCCCAATTGTGGTTATTGCAAAAAGCTGTATAAAGAGTTCGAGGAGGTTGATAACGTCACGGTTTATACTTTCCTGATGCCTATCCTGGCCCCGGATTCCATGGTGAAAGCCAAAAATATCTGGTGTTCAAAAGACCAGGCGCAAGTATGGAGTAACTGGATGGCCAGGAATGAAACTCCGCCAGCGGTAGAATGTGAGGAAACGCCCATCAGCAATATTCTTGCCTTGGGCAGAGAGCTGGGCGTTCAGGGAACCCCCGCCATGTTTTTTGAAGATGGCAGCCGCATCAATGGTTATATGCCCGCCAAAAACATCAATGAGGTATTGGATCGTCAAAACCGGACGGTTAGCCAGAATTAAGCACTAACACGATTAATCTGAAATCCGCAAATGAAAAGGCCGGCTTTGGATGCCGGCTTTTTCATGAATGTGAAAAAGGGTGGCGCAAAAGCTCGTGTACCGACTTTACCCGCAGATCAACATAAGCCGGACGGATTATATGCTTGGAGCTGAAGGGAGTGCCGGCATTGAAGATGTGTACGGTTTTCATATGCAGCTGTTTGGCAATCTTCAGGTTTTTCAGGGTGTCTTCAACCAGGATGGTTTCGGTGGGTTTGCACTTTAGCTGGCAAAGCAGCTGATGCATTAACGTGGGTGATGGTTTGGGCCGAAAGGTGCCTTGCAGGCGCATTTGGTCAATGGAACAAATGCCGGCAAAGCAATGGCGGATGCCCAGGGTGTCCAGGACCGAGCAGGCATAACTGTGCGGGGCATTGGTGAGTATGTATTTGATGCCGGGGACATTTTGCAATAATCCTGCCAGATTTCGTTCCGGTTTGACAAAATCGGGCGCATGAAAGTCATGACTCATATGCAGAAATCGTGAGGCATTGACGCCGTGATGACGTTCCATGCCAATCATGGTGGCGCCGTAGCGTTCCCAGTATTTTTGCCGCAGCGCGGTGGCCGGTACAAAACCAATACCCAGTGCTTTCATGATGGCCTTGGTCATGCTGACATCAATTTGGGCAAACACGGCATGAGAGGCGTCGTGCAGGGTGTTGTCCAGGTCAAAAAGCCATACACGATTGGTTTTTTTGTGTATGGCTTTTGCGCTTAACGGCTTGATCAGGTTGGAACAGCGCATGCCTAGGCGGTAATCATGGTGCCTACGCCTTTATCGGTCAGGATTTCAAGCAGCAGACAGTGCGGAACGCGGCCATCAAGGATGTGGACGGAGTTTACACCGTTTCTGGCAGCGTCAAGGGCGGATGAAATTTTGGGTAACATGCCACCGGAAATGGTGCCATCAGCGAAAAGCTCATCAATAACTTTGGCGGAAAGACGACGCAGCAGATTACCTGATTTATCAAGCACGCCTGGTGTATTGGTCATCATCAGGAGCTTTTCAGCCAGCAGGACTTCGGCCATTTTGCCCGCCACAACGTCGGCATTGATGTTGTAAACATTGCCGTCTTCTGGATCGTAACCGATGGGCGAGATCACGGGAATAAACTGGTCATCTTGCAGGGCCTTGACAACGGATGGGTCAATACTGGTGATATCACCCACAAAACCGATATCCAAAGGCTCGTCGGGATTTTCCCGGTTGGGCATTAATTTTTTGCGTGCCTGAATGAGGCCGCCATCCTTGCCGGTCAGGCCAACAGCCTTGCCACCGGCTTCGTTGATCATCATGACGATGTCCTGCTGGACCTGACCGCCCAGAACCCATTCAACCACTTCCATGGTATCGGCATCAGTCACACGCATGCCCTGGATGAAGTTGCCATCTTTACCCAGGCGCTTGAGGGCGCTGTCGATTTGCGGACCACCACCGTGGATGACAATGGGGTTCAGGCCAATGAGCTTGAGCAGGACTACATCGCGCGCAAAACTGCGTTGCAGGCTTTCCTCTATCATTGCGTTGCCACCATATTTGATAACAACGGTTTTGCCATGAAAACGGCGAATATAAGGCAGGGATTCTGAAATGATATCCGCTTTTACAGATGGCGGAACAACATTGATATCCTGTGGCAAAATGTCGGTCATTTTTTGGTCACAATTTAAAAAAGTTAAACGGAATCAGGTTTTGGCAAGCGTATCCTGCAAGGTTTTTTCAAATATGGCTTTATCATAATTGCCAATGTAGCGCTTCACAATATTGCCTTGCCGGTCGAGCAGGAATGAGACGGGCGTGAATTTAATATCATCAAAGGCTTTGGCAACGCTGCCATCTTTGTCAAGTGTAACCGTAAAGGGCAGCTTGTTGTCACGGGTATAGTTCTTGACGAAAGGCTCGGGGTCGTAAGCCATGGCAACAGCGATGGTGTCGTAGCCCTGTTCTTTGTATTTGTTGTGATAGGCAATGGTGTCGGGCATTTGCTGGATGCAGGTAACACAATTGGTTGCCCAGAATTTTACCAATACCACCTTGCCTTGCAGGTCGCTGGTCTGGAACTGCTTGCCCTCGAGGCTCGTAAAGGTGACATTGGGGGCGGCTTCGGTTGAGCTCAGGGTAAACCAGGCACCTATTCCGGCCAATGCAACAAGAAGGGAAACAATAAATTTTTTCATCAGTTCAAAGGATAGGTTTGAGTCGTGGACGGATTAACTTCTGTTCCAGGGACTGTCATGCTGCCGCTTGATGATGTAACGGATGAATGGCTGGCAGTACCCGTATCTGAAACCAGGTCAAATACTTTGACAACCCTGTTAACGCCACTGACACCCGCTGCTGCCGAGGCGGCACGGTCTCCCTCGATGGGGGTGACCTGACCCATCAGGTAGACAACACCCCGGCTGGTGGTGATATCAATGGTACTTGATGGGACATTTTTGGTGGTGAGAAGTTCCGTTCTGACCTTGGAGGTTATCCAGCTGTCATTGGCACGGGTACTGAATGCAGCTGGCGGGGCAACCACCACTTCATTAAGCACGGTTTTTACATCGGGAACGCCCCGGGCAATGGCAATGGCCCGTTCTTTGGCGGCAAGGGTGGAGGCTTCACCGGTTAACAGGACCCGCTGGTTGTAGGCCATGGCATTAATGCGAACCGCATCTTTAAGCTCTTCACTAATGCGGCTTTCGGTGCGGATGCCGATGTTTTTGTCGGTCAGCTGCATGCCCGAGGTGCGGCGGTCAGAGACGACCACCGCCGTTGTGGTTGCCGCACCGCCCACCAGCAAGGGGACGCATGCGGACAGCAGTGTGCTGGAGCCCAGTACAAGAGCAAGTAAAGCGGTAGGGTGAATAATTCGTGCTGCACGCTTTAATTTCATGAAATATCTCCTAATAAGAATGCATCAATACCATCACACAACACATGCAGCAACAAACCATGCACTTCCTGTATGCGCATGGTGCGATCGTGGGGAACACAAAGATGAACATCGAAATCGGTCAGCATGCCGGCAATTGTGCCGCCATTTTTTCCGGTCAGGGCGATGACTGCCATGTTCCGTTCGTGGGCGGCCTGGATTGCCTTGATGACATTGCTTGAGTTGCCACTGGTAGACATGGCAACCAGGACATCACCGGGTTGCCCCAGTGCCTGTACCTGGCGCTCGAAAATGACATCAAAGCCATAATCGTTACCCACTGCAGTCAGGATGGAAGTGTCTGTATTGAGGGAAATGCCTGCGAATGGAATCCGGTCGCGCTCGAATCGTCCGACCAGCTCGGCAATGAAGTGCTGGGCATCAGCGGCGGAGCCTCCGTTGCCGCAGGCCAGTACCTTGGCATTGTTGCTGATTGCCTGGACCAATATATCGATACTTTGCGCAATCGGTGATATGAGCGTGGACGCGCTGTTTTCCATTGTCTGGATGGCGTCTTGAAAGTGTAAATTGATTCTGGTTGAAATATCCATGACCCTGATTATCGCACGAGTGCGCAAAAATACCTGTTATTAATGCATTAAAACGTAAGAGGCAATGCTGCTGTTTGCCAGAAGTGTAAGGTGATTTTATCAGGTTGATCGTGTTATGGTTCAAAATGCATGCCTGATCCATTCTATCTGTTCATGCTCCATGCAAACGGCGTCAAACCGGCATAAAGGGGTTTTTCCCCCGAAATATTTACGGCTGAGCAGGGGCAGATAAATCGCGGCACTGGCTTGCAGGCGTCTTTGTTTGGCTACGGTAATACTGGCAGCGGCACCCCCGAACCGCCTGCTGTTGCGTAACCGGATCTCAATAAACACCAGTGTATCGCCATCAATCATAATGCCATCAATTTCACCAAATCGGCAGTTCAGGTTTTGCGCCACTTTTTTCAGACCCTGCTTCTCAAGATATTCAATGGCTTGTTGTTCTGCCTGCAGGCCCATCGTTTGCCTGGGCGACAATTTATGGTCATAAAAAGGTTTACGGGTGGCGGGCTTGCGTTTTCTGGCCGCCTTTGCCCGTTTTTGCTGTGCAGCCAGTGCAAGTTCAAAAACGGTGTTGTCATGGGAATTGGTCATTTTTTATGGGAGGCGTATTTTTATGCAGTCAAAGGAAGTGATCAGCGATAATGTCGGGTGGGATTACCTGGCAGTTATTTTGACAAAAAGAGGGAACAATGGCGATAGAAGAGGGACTTTTTCATGCAGCATGGAAAAAGGTAATGGCTGATCTTGAACAGCAAAGCTGGCCCCAGGCTTGCCTGTATGTGGTGGCAACGCCAATTGGCAATCTGGCCGATATCAGTCTGCGGGCTGTTTTTACCCTGAATCAGGTTGATGTGATTGCCGCTGAAGATACCCGTTTGTCCCGTGTGTTGCTCAATGCATGGGGAATCAATACGCCCATGATGCCGGCGCATCGTCACAACGAAGCCAGGGCGGCGCAGGAAATTATTCGTCTTTTGCAGGAAGGTAAACGGGTTGCTTTGATATCGGATGCCGGTGCACCGGCAGTCAGCGATCCTGGCGGGCGCATTGTTCGCGAGGTCCGGCAACAGGGCCTGTTGGTCAGGCCAATTCCGGGCGCATCTGCGGTGATTACTGCGCTAATGGGTAGCGGGGTAAGCAGTGATGAAAATCCCACTTTTGCTTTTGCCGGATTTGTCCCGCAGAAATCGGCGGCCAGACAGCATTGGTTACGTAAATGGGGTGCGATGGACGCACCGGTGATCATGTTTGAGTCACCACACAGGATTCAGGCTTTTTGCCATGATTTGTTGCGGGTATGTGGCGCTGATCGCCAGTTAACGGTAGCCCGGGAATTAACCAAACGTTTTGAACAGATCGTGACCTTGCCGATCGGTGAGCTGGCGGATTGGTTTGGGCAAGACGTTCATCGGCAGTTGGGTGAGTTCGTGTTGATTCTTGAGGCGGCGCCAGAGGCAGATGAAGATGAGCAGATGGTTAAGGCAACCGAACTGTTGAAAGTTTTGCTGCAAACGGTGTCGGTTAAAGACAGTGTGAAAATCGCGTCACAATTGACCGGACTGGCACGTGATGTTGTCTATTCACGTGCCCTTGAGCTGAAAAATGCTTAAAGCATGGTTTTGCCGGTTTTTCTGCCTTTGATATTATTCTTGATAAGTTCAACCTTGACCTTGTCACTGCCTTTATTCACAATGCCCAGTTTTTTGGCCGCCCCATAAGACAGGTCAATGATACGGTCGTCATGGAAGGGGCCACGATCATTGATTCTGACGGTAATGCTCTCACCAGTGGAAACCCGGGTCACCTTGACGACACTGTTCAGGGGTAATTCTTTATGGGCGGCAGTCATTAAATGCTGATTGTATTTTTCGCCATTGGCCGTACGCTTGCCATGAAAGCCGGGGCCGTACCATGAGGCAGTGCCCACCTGGGAAAAATCGGTAATGGTATTGGCAAACGGCACATAGCGTTTGCCCTTGATGGTATAGGCACGGGCATGGCTGCGGTGTGAAGGCTGGGCCTTGAAGCCGGTGCCTGATGCCGGTGTGATGGCCGTTGGTTCGCTTTCCGTGATGACATCGGTTTCGGCAATATCCAGGCTGCGCAGGTTTTCCCCGTAAGCCCTGTCATAGCTGCTTTCGGGGAAAATTCCATTGGCCGTAATCCTGAAATTATTGGTTTTCAGGTCTTTGGCAGGGGTAACCTGGACTGGTGTTGTTGCTTCAATAATAGGTTTGGATGGTTCTTTTTCGCTGGCATGCGTGGTGTATGATAAAAATGTCACACATAAGGCCAGAAAAAATTGTTGATGCTTTTGAGTCTTCATGTAAGGTTCTTTGGTACTTGTGAACGATGTCGAACGCGTATGGGTCGATGTGAACTGAAGCGCTTCGCCAGTTCTTCTGCTACGTATACAGATCGATGCTGTCCGCCGGTACAACCTATGGCGACGGTAAGGTAACTACGCGTATCCTGCATGTAATACGGCAACCATTTTTGGATGTATGCAGTGATATCGTTAATGATTTCAGACACGCTATCAAACTGCGATAGCCATGTTGCTACGGGCTCATCACGACCGGTAAGGGGACGTAAGTCCTTGTCGTAATGAGGATTAGGCAAGAATCTTACATCAAAAACCAGGTCCGCGTCACTAGGAACTCCCTTTTTAAATGCAAAAGATTCAAAAGTCAGTAACACATTGTTGTTATCCGGTACCACCAAATCCTTGATCCATGAGCGTAATTGGATGGGGGGCAAGTCGGAAGTGTCAATAACATGTTCATGATCGCGCAGCGGGGCCAGCAGCTCGCGTTCATGGGCAATGCATTCTCCCAGTGAAGGGGCGATGCCATTTTTAAGCTGTAGCCGATAGGCCAGTGGATGTCTGCGACGGGATTCAGAGTAGCGTTGTTTCAATGTCCGGTCATCGGCTTCAAGAAATATGACCTGCAGGGGAGTGCCCATGGCACGTATTGCGCTAATGACATCTGGCAAATTGGCCAATTCGCCGGGCGAGCGCACATCAATCGCAACAGCCACTTTTTCAAGGCCGTCTTCACGTGCGCTGGCAATAAAGTCATGCAGGAATTTAACGGGAAGATTGTCAATGCAGGTATAGCCTTGGTCTTCAAGCTGGCGAATGGCCACTGATTTGCCCGAGCCGGAAATGCCGGTAATGAGAACGACATGAAACATGTTTTTTGTATGAAATCAATTAGTTGAACTTCATACAGGATAATCAAAATTTATTACATTTACAATCAGGATTGAAAAATGTATGAATTGATAACATTTACCCGTTTTCTGTTACTGGAGGTTGCTATTTTCCATAATGGCCTGTGCCTGTCTTTCCATGAACTCGCCCAGGGTATCTATCCCTCTTAGTTTGAGGATGGTATTGCGTGCGGCTGCCTCGACCAGAACAGCCAGATTGCGGCCGGCAGCCACTTGCAGCATGACGCGGCGGATGGGCAGGCCCAGCAGTTCCTGGGTTTGATCCTGAATGGGCAGACGTTCAAATTTTTCACTGTTGGCACGCACCAGATGCACAATCAGCTTGAGCCGCATTTTGCGTCGCACTGCCGTTTCGCCAAAAATGGTGCGGATATCCAGCAGGCCAAGCCCCCTGACTTCAAGCAGGTTGCGTAACAGATCGGGGCATTGCCCTTCTATCATGGTTGGATTGGTGCGTGAAAACTCCACGGCATCATCGGCGACCAGGCCATGGCCGCGGGAAATGAGTTCGAGCGCCAGCTCGCTTTTACCCAGACCGGATTCCCCGGTAATGAGGACCCCCATTCCCAGGACATCCATGAAGACGCCATGAACGGTCGTGGTGGGTGCAAAACGCTTGCCAAGATAAATGCGCAGTACATCGATAAGATGGGCGGCATCATGCTGGCTGGAAAGCAGCGGGATTTTATTCTTTGAGCAAAAGGAGGTCAGCTCAACGGGCGTTTCAAGGCCTTCTGCAATAATGACAGCGGGAACGCCTCCTTCGGCCAGTTCAATGAGCAGTTTTTCCCGTGCGGTTTCTTTGAGTTTTTTGTAGAAAACCAGTTCTTCCTTGCCAAAAACCTGTATGCGTGAAGGATGAACAACATTAAGGTGTCCAAGCAGATCAGCGGCAGCCGTGTTGGAGGCGGGCAAATGCCGTTTGCCGGCATCCATGCCCGCAATCCAGGCCAGGCCCAGCGCTTCGCTGTTTTCATCAACAAGTTCTTGGATGCTTAACATGGTCATACTCAGGAAGATTGTGTCAGCAGATCGTAAATTTTTGCAGGATCGTTCTCGGACAGTAACTGATGACGAATCGTGTCATTGGACAGGATCCGGGCGACTTCTGCCAGAATTTCCAGATGCTGCTGGGTTGCACTTTCGGGAACAAGCAAAATAATCAGCAACTGCACATTCTGCCCGTCGGGGGAATCGAAAGGAATGGGGTTTGCCAGACGCATGAATGCAGCGGTTGCCTGTTTCAGTTTTGAAATGCGTCCGTGTGGGACGGCAACGCCATGCCCAAGCGCGGTAGACCCTAATCTTTCTCTTGAAAACAGGCTGTCGAATACAACCGAGCGTGCAATGCCCTGATTGTTTTCAAACAACAGGGCGGCTTGTTCAAATGCGCGCTTTTTACTGGTTGCGTTGACGTCAAGAAGCGTGTTTTCGGGAGTTAAAATTTGCGTTAATTGATTCATACACCGGATTATATGATTATCTTGCAGAAAGTAGCAATTTCTTTAATATGTTTTGTGCACTAAAAACCCAGCCTGATGGCTGGGTGGCTGCAAGATATTGATATTGCATTAGGTTTATGCGACAGTCATGCGTTTTGTTGAGTCATTTGAATGATCTTGCAGTTTGGATTTGTGTTTGATGACCAGTCGGTCTGCTTTGTCACTCAGCAGGTCAATGGCAGCATAAAGGTTTTCTTCTTCGGCTGCGCAGTGAATATCTTTGCCAGGAACACGCAGGGTAATCTCGGCGATATGCTTAAGAGGCTCAAGCGACAGGATAACCTGGGCATCAATAACGTGGTCAAAATGCTTGAGTACACGTCCGATTTTGTTCTCGACATATTCTTTGATGGCTGGCGTGATTTCTAAATGATGGCCGCTGATATTTATATTCATATAATTGCTCCATTGAATAATTTAAATCGCATTGTGCATGCGCAGAAAAACTTAAGGTACCTGAGTTTTTAGAAGATCCCTCTCACTTTAAGTTAGTCACAGCTCTAGTTTATAGATTATTTTTTTTAAAGCAAGTGCCTTAAATCAAACATTTCGCATTTACATTTTGAAGTGTTCGCCCAGATAAACCTTGCGTACTTCCGGGTCCTGGATGATAGATGCCGGGGCGCCATCGGTAAGCACTTTGCCTTCGCTGATAATGTAGGCACGATCACAGATACCCAGCGTTTCACGTACGTTATGATCGGTAATCAGGACACCAATATTGCGGTTTTTAAGGAAGCGGATAATGCGCTGGATTTCAATGACGGCGATGGGATCCACACCGGCAAAGGGTTCATCAAGCAAAATGAAACGTGGGTGGGTGGCCAGGGCCCTGGCAATTTCCACCCGGCGACGTTCACCGCCAGACAGGGAAAGGGCGGCATTATTGCGGATATGGGTAATTTGTAATTCAACCAGAAGGTTTTCCAGCTGTTCTTTAACCTGTGTCCGGTCCAGGGGTTTGCCGGTTTCCGGATCATATTGCAATTCAAGAACGGCCTTGATGTTTTCCTCTACCGTCAAACGACGGAAAACCGAGGCATCCTGGGGCAGATAGGACAGTCCGATTCGGGCCCGTTGATGGATAGGCAGGCCGGTAATGTTTTTTCCGTCAATTTCGATACGTCCGAAATCGGCGGGTACCAGGCCGACAATCATGTAGAAACTGGTGGTTTTGCCTGCGCCGTTAGGGCCCAGCAAGCCTACAACCTCTCCGCTTGAAACCGACAGGGAAACATCTTGGACAACCGTTCTGCCGCTGTAGGTTTTACGCAGGCCGATTGCCTGGAGCAGGCCTTTGGAGCTGGAGGAAAGGGTATTCAGGCTGGAGCTGGCGGACGTGTTCATGCAGGGAAAAATGATTTAGTTAAGTGTGCTGGGCATGGGTTTGTTATTGTATTGTTTGCGGCAGGCCTCGGTGGCTTCGTCGGCTGCCGATTGAGGCTTCACAATGGAGCGCACCCTGCCAGGTTCGACGGCCTGCGGGCCACCCTGTGCGGAATAGGTATTGTTCCTGTTGTTATAGATCACCACCTCGCCTCTGACCGTGTCAATTAATTTGCCGCAAATATAACGGTTGACAATGGCATGACCAATCATTTTGACAGTGTCGTCCTTGCCGTTGTATTCAGCACGGTCACCTTCCGAGCGGATGGTTTCATAGGTTTCCGGACGCTCTTCAAAGATATGTACTTTGCCACTGTTGACAGTGGCAGTTCCATGCTGAAAACCCTGGGCATCTTCCTGGATTTTCAGGGTGTCTGAAGTCAGCCTCATTTGGCCACGGGTAAGAATGACATTGCCATTGAAAATGCTGGTTTTGGTTTTGTCATCGTAATTCAGCGTGTCCGACAGTACCAGGGTTTCCGGCTCGGCTTGTGCGTTGGCGGCAGGCGTGGTGACTTGTGCCACTGCTGGCGCATTTACAATCAGCAAGGGGAAGATCAGTTTTATCAATAACGGTTTCATGGCCGGGTATTCTCTTCAGGGGCTTGGTCGGTATTTGACGATTTGGAGGGCAGGTCTTTATTCGAGATGGAAACATCGGTGTTGGAATAAACCTCCAGTTCGCGGGTTTTGTTATTGTAGGTCATTCCCTTGCCATTCATGCGGGAATTTCCCTGGATGACCGTAGCAGGCTTGTCTGTCTCGATAATATCTTTCTCGGGGTAGATAATCAGTTCACTGCTGGTGATGTCCAGCGCTGAAGTGTCTTCAGATGGAAAACGGTGTAAATGGGCGTTACCCCGCATCAAGATGGTTTTATCGTTATTGAACATGGTGGCATGGTCTGCCCGTCCGGTAGTGATCGCGGAACCGGGGCGCTGTCCGGTAGAAATGGCATTGACAATTTCATACGAGTCATTATGGGGGAAATGCTGCATGGAGTCTCCTTCGAGACGGTTTTTGGGAACCCCGTCCGGGTCGGAGCTTAGCATGATGAAATGGTCTGACCAGGCGTCTGGCTCATGTGAGATGCGGGCAGGCGGATCCAGTGGAATGGATCGCTGCGCATAATCGGCCGCCCACCAGGTGGTAATAACCAGGCAAAGTAGCATGAACAGGGCAATCAGGGCTGGCAGGCGTTCTTTCATGTTTTATTGAATGACAGGTCCGGTCAGGCGGGTTGAGTGGAAGTACTGGCTTAACGCGCCCTGTGACGCCAGGATCATGTCACAGCACTCCCTTGCTGCGCCGGAACCGCCTGGCAATGAGGTAACCCATTGTGCAGCCTGGATAATATACGAAGGGGCGTTGGGAACACTAATGGACAAGCCTGATTTGTGCATGGCAGTCAAGTCTATGATGTCATCGCCCATAAAGGCAATTTGTTCCAGCCCTATGCCATGACGGTTGGCCAGTTCTTCAATCAGCTGACTTTTATCCCTGACATTCTGATACACTTCGCCTATGCCCAGTTCTGCCGCGCGACGTGGCACGACCGGGCCTTCACGTCCGGTAACCAGGGCAACCATAATCCCGCTTTGCTGCAACATTTTAAGGCCGTGGCCATCAAGTGAATGAAAGCGTTTAAGCTGTTCACCGTTTTCGCCGTACCACAGGCTGCCATCGGTCAGCACGCCGTCAACATCAAAGGCGACCAGTTTGATGGTGGCCGCTATTTCACGAATATGGGCAGGCACTTTGGAAAGTACCAGGGACTCGGCGGGATGGGGAATGGATAAGGTGGGTTTCATAAGTCTTTAAATAACCTTTGCAACCATCAGGTCGTGCATGTGCATGGCACCCACCAGGGTACCCTGTTTGTCAACGACCAGCATATGGCTGAGTTTGTTTTTTTCCATCAGTGATGCGGCTTCGACGGCAAGCTCATCGGGCGCAATGCTTTTTGGGTGGGAGGACATGACCTCATGCATGGTGAAGTGACGGATATCGCCGTGGCGGACAATAAGACGGCGCAGGTCGCCATCGGTAAAAATACCAACGGGCTCATTGTTGTCATTGACAACCGCGGTCATGCCCATGCGTTTGAGAGACATTTCTTTCAGGGCCTGTGGCAAGGGGATGTCCGGAGAGACCAGAGGCAGGTCATCACCCTGTCGCATGACGTCCCTGACATAAGTCAGCAGACGGCGTCCCAGTGCCCCCCCCGGGTGGGAGCGGGCAAAATCGGATTCGCCAAAATTGCGTGCCTCAAGGCAGGTAACCGCCAGGGCATCTCCCAAGGCCAGGGCAACCGTGGTGCTGGTGGTGGGGGCAAGGTTCAGGGGGCACGCCTCTTTCTGGATACTGGCATCCAGAAACACATCACATAATTTGGCCAGGTCAGAATGGGGGTGACCGCAAATGGCAATCACCTTGGTGCCCAGCCTGCGTACAACGGGCAAGACGGTTGACAGTTCGTTGGAGTTGCCGGAATAGGAAATGGCAATCACAATATCCCTGCCAGTGACCATACCCAGGTCACCGTGCACGGCTTCACCGGAGTGAACAAAAAAACTGGGTGTGCCGGTGGAGGCCAGGGTGGCGGAAATCTTGCGGCCGATATGCCCTGATTTACCCAGACCCATGACAACCACACGTCCCTGGCAATCAAGGAGCAGGGCTATGGCGTTACTGAAGTTTTTGTCAAGACGGTCGTGAAGATCCATCAGTGCCTGTGCTTCGGCCTGAATGGTGCGGCGTCCTGAGTTAAGGGCCTTTTCGGGAGCGTATTCAATATTCTTCATCATCACGTGATTTTAATCATATCGGGAATACTAAAACATGGATTTGCCAATTTCACTGAAAAAACCGTCTTCCATTCAGGCATGGCCCTATAATGTGGTGAAAATCAGTAGCTTATGTATCAATTTTTTGGAAGTGTAGTTGATTATGAAAGACTCGTCAGTCCCTCTTTTGGGGACACCCTTGTCAGAAGCGGCACTCAAGGTGATGTTATTGGGTTCCGGAGAGTTGGGTAAAGAAGTGACTATTGCCTTGCAACGGCTTGGTGTGGAAGTGATTGCCGTTGATCGCTATGAAAACGCACCCGCCCATCAGGTGGCCCATCGCTCGCATGTGGTCTCCATGACTGACAAGGAAGCGTTAAGGCGAATCATACTGGCTGAAAAGCCGGATGTCATCGTTCCCGAAATTGAGGCCATTGCCACCGATCTGCTGGTAGAGCTGGAAGATGCCGGTGTGGCAAGAGTCATCCCCACCGCGCGGGCCGCTCAGCTTACCATGAACCGTGAAGGCATCCGCAGGCTGGCGGCTGAAACCCTGGGCTTGCCGGTGTCACCTTATCAGTTTGTCGATTCTCTTGATGCGCTCAGGCAGGCCATCAATAATGAAATTGGTTACCCTTGTGTGATCAAGCCGGTCATGTCCTCTTCCGGCAAGGGGCAGTCGGTGCTCAAGTCTGCCGCCGATCTGGAAAAAGCCTGGACGTATGCCCAGGAAGGGGGACGGACAGGTAAGGGCAGGGTGATTGTTGAAGGATTTATCAATTTCGATTATGAGATAACCCTGTTGACCGTTCGTTATCGTGATCCCCACAGCGGGCAGGTCGAGACCGCTTTTTGTGAGCCGATTGGCCATCATCAGCTTGATGGTGACTATATTGAAAGCTGGCAGCCGCACCCCATGAATCCGCACGCCCTTGAAAAGGCCCGGGATATTGCCAAAACCGTGACTGGCAGTTTGGGTGGCATGGGCGTGTTTGGCGTGGAATTGTTTGTGGCGGGTGAACAGGTCTGGTTTTCTGAAGTCAGTCCGCGACCTCATGACACCGGGATGGTAACCATGATCAGCCAGGAACAAAGCGAGTTTGAATTGCATGCCCGTGCCATGTTGGGCTTGCCAGTCAATACGCAATTGCGTCAACCGGGAGCGAGCAGTGTGATTTATGGGGGCGTTCAGGCCCAAGCCGTCAAAATTGCCAATGTGGCCCAGGCACTGGCGGAAGAGGGAACCGATATCCGCCTGTTTGGCAAACCCGAGTCTTTTGTGAAACGACGCATGGGCGTGGCTCTGGCATCGGCGGCAGACGTGCAGCAGGCGCTTGAAAAAGCCAGGCGCGTTTCTTCGACTGTCGCCATTTCAGCGGCAAGCTAAGGTCTGGTACGGCCACCGCCTATGTTTTTTTCGTTATTTTCATCCATTTACCTTGAGAGACCATGATGACCGATCCCAATGAGCTTGTTCGTAATGCGATACGAAGTGTGCCTGACTGGCCCAAGGAAGGCGTTACATTTCGTGATATTACGCCCGTGCTTCAGGATCCGCGAAGCTTTCGTGCCTTGATTGATATTTTTGTTTACCGTTACATGCGCCAGCGAATGGATCTGGTGGCGGGCGTGGATGCTCGTGGATTCATCATTGGCAGCGTGCTGGCTTATGAGCTGAACCTGGGTTTTGTACCGGTGCGTAAAAGTGGCAAGTTGCCCTTTAATACCGTTGCTGAAGAATACAAGCTGGAGTATGGCAATGCCAGTGTCGAGATGCACACTGACGCTGTCCTGCCAGGGCAACGTGTTTTATTGGTAGACGATCTGATTGCCACAGGCGGCACTATGGTTGCCGCCAGTCGTTTGTTGCAGCGTTTGGGTGCCAATGTGGTCGAGGCCGCTGCGATTATCGACCTGCCCGACCTGGGGGGCTCCCGGTTGATACGGGAAAGCGGTTTACCGGTTTTTACGGTTTGTAAATTTTAACTGGTGCAACAAAAAAACGGGGTAACTTCAATTGCCCCGTTTTTTGTTGCCGCAACGGTTTATAAAAACAGTTTGTAGGCGGGGTTGTCGGTTTCCTTTATGAACGGATAACCGATGGTTGAAAGGAAGTCCTTGAAGGCTTTTTTGTCGGAGGGCGGCACCTGGATACCGACCAGGACACGACCGTAATCGGCGCCCTGATTGCGGTAATGGAACAGGCTGATATTCCATTCCGGATTCATGGTATTGAGAAATTTCATCAAGGCTCCGGGACGCTCGGGGAATTCAAAGCGATACAGCACTTCGTTTTCAGCAAGGGGTGAATGCCCGCCTACCATGTAACGCAGGTGTGACTTGGCCAGATCATCGGCGGTCAGGTCTAGGACATCGAATTTCTTGCGGCGTAGCCGGTCGGCCACTTTTTCTGCTTCTTCCAGTGAATTGATCTGAACCCCAACAAATACGTGGGCCTTATTGGAGTCTGAAATCCGGTAATTGAATTCGGTCACGTTGCGTGCGCCCAGCGCGGTGCATAACTGCCTGAAACTGCCCTTGATTTCGGGCATGGTGACGGCAAAAATGGCTTCCTTGGCCTCGCCGACATCGGCACGTTCGGCCACAAAACGCAGGCGGTCGAAGTTCATGTTGGCACCGGACGTAATGACCGCTACGGTTTTGTTTTTCCATTTGTGTTCGGCAATATAACGTTTGGCGCCCGCCAGGGCCAGGGCGCCGGCCGGTTCCAGTACGTTGCGGGTGTCCTGGAACACATCTTTCAGTGCCGCGCAAATGGCATCGGTATCAACGGCAATGAAGTCATCAACATATTCCTTGACCAGCCGGAATGTTTCAATGCCAACCTGTTTGACCGCCGTACCATCGGAAAACAGCCCGACATCGGGCAGGGAAATACGTCGACCGGCCCGGACGCTGCGAATCATGGCATCAGAATCTTCAGTTTGGACACCGATGATTTTGATTTCGGGACGCAGCTGCTTGATGTATGCGGCAATGCCGGCAATGAGGCCGCCACCGCCAATGCTGACGAAAATGGCGTCCAGGGAACCGGGATTCTGGCGCAGTATTTCCATGGCAATAGTGCCTTGTCCGGCAATTACAAACGGGTCATCAAAGGGGTGCACGAAGGTGAGGTTTTGTTCTTTTTCAAGGATCAGTGCGTGCTCGTAGGCATCGGTAAAACTGTCGCCATGCAAGACGACTTCTCCACCCAAACGTTTTACCGCATCTATTTTTACCTTGGGTGTTGAAGTGGGCATGGCAATGACGGCACGGCATCCCAGTTTTTTGGCCGAGAGGGCAACGCCCTGGGCATGGTTGCCGGCAGAGGCACATATTACGCCATGAGCGCGTGCTTCGGCTGATATATTGGCCATTTTGTTGTAGGCCCCCCGGATCTTGAAGCTGAAAACGGATTGCGTGTCCTCACGTTTAAGCAAAATAGTATTCTGGATACGGGCAGAAAGCAGTTTTGCAGGTTCCAGTGGGGTCTCGGTGGCGACATCATAAACTTTTGATGTCAAAATACGTTTTAGATAATCTGTGGACATGTTGGGGGAGATAGGATTCAAACAATATATTACAGATTAACATAGCACATTCTGATTTGCCCCGATTTGCATCCGGGCTGGAGCATAAAAAATTTACGCGGGTTACAGGTAGTATGGAAAATGAAATGATGGGGGCCGTGCAATGGCTGCTGCTTACATTGGCTTTGCCAGCAGTAGGTTTGCCGGCTATTTTTTTGATAGCCCTGGTGTCGGCGACCTTGTTGCCGCTGGGCTCCGAGCCGGCGGTTTTCGCTTACCTCAAGTTGTCGCCAGATATGTTCTGGGCAGCCGTTTTAGTGGCAACGGCAGGCAATACGATAGGTGGTGTGGTGTCCTATTACATGGGATATTGGGCCAAAAAAGGGGTGGATCACTGGAAAAAAACGCATCAGGCTGCCGATGGGCAGAATGCAACGGCGGGCGTGCAGGAAAGGCGTCGCAAGCAACAAAAACTGGGGGGAACCCATTTCAGGAAACTGGCGGTGTATTTAAGGAAAATGGGGCCCTGGGCTTTGCTTTTTTCCTGGCTGCCTATTGTGGGGGACCCTTTATGCAGTGTCGCCGGCTGGATGAAACTGCGTCTGTTGCCGTGTATTTTTTATATGGCTATTGGCAAATTTGTCCGATATGTAGTCATGACTGCGGTTTTATTGCGTCTGTTTTAGGATAAAGCCGGTTTAGCGTAATAAATTTCGGGTTCTCCGCGTAAAATGATGGTTATCCTCATATAAATTTCAAATTCATCCAGCCATTTATTAGTATGAACGCACCTATTGATACCCAGATTTTGTCAGAAGCAGAGCAAACCGGCCCTGTCCGGCGTTTGCGTGAGATACCTTATAATTACACGTCCTTTTCAGACAAGGAAGTCGTTGCCCGTTTGTTGGGCAGCGATGCCTGGGATCTGTTGTCCGACCTCAGGGGCGTTCGCAAAACGGGTCGTTCCGCACGCATGCTGTACGAAGTTCTGGGTGATATCTGGGTCGTCAGGCGTAATCCTTATCTTCAGGATGACCTGTTATCCAACCCGAAACGGCGCGGCTTGCTGATAGAGGCGCTTAATCACCGGCTGAACGAAATCAACCGTCGCCGGGAGCCTTCAAACAAGGAAAGTGACAGCAAGGTACAGGAACTGCTCAGGCGGGCCCACAAAGCGGTGATCGAATTTGAAGCCGAGTTTGAATATACCGAAACCCTGCGTGCGGAAATCATGCAGGAAATGGGGCGTATCACCCATAAGGACAATATCAAGTTTGACGGCCTGTCACGGGTTTCCCATGTTACCGATGCCACCGACTGGCGCGTAGAATACCCGTTCGTCGTCCTGACACCCGATTCCGAGCTCGAAATGGCCGCCCTGGTGCGTGCCTGTTTCGAGCTTAAGCTAACCATCATTCCTCGTGGGGGTGGTACGGGTTACACCGGTGGCGCCATTCCCCTGTCATGGCGCTCTGCCGTCATCAATACCGAAAAGCTCGACGCGCTGTCGGCGGTAGAGTCCCTGGTTCTGCCGGGGTTGCAAGAGCCGGTTGCCACGATCCTGTCTGGCGCCGGGGTAGTCACCAAACGGGTGGCCGAGGCGGCTGAAGCGGCCGGGTTTGTATTTGCGGTAGACCCAACCTCGGCAGAGGCTTCCTGTATTGGCGGTAACGTGGCCGTGAATGCCGGGGGCAAGAAAGCGGTCCTGTGGGGAACGGCTCTTGACAACCTGGCCTGGTGGCGCATGGTTGACCCCGATGGCAACTGGCTTGAAGTGACCCGTCTTGAACACAATATGGGTAAAATCCATGATGCCGGGCAAGTACGTTTTGAAGTGAAATGGTTTGATGGCCGTTACGAACCGGGCAAAAAAGAACTGCGCACAAAAATTATCGATATCGAGGGTAGCGTGTTCCGTAAGGTGGGTCTGGGCAAAGACGTTACCGACAAGTTCCTGGCTGGTTTGCCCGGTGTCCAGAAAGAGGGCTGTGATGGCCTGATCACCTCGGCACGCTGGGTGTTGCACCGCATGCCCAAGCATACCCGTACGGTTTGTCTGGAATTTTTTGGACAGGCCCGAGATGCCGTGCCTTCCATTGTTGAAATCAAGGATTACCTGGATACCGAAGGCCGTAAAACAGGCGCCATTCTTGCCGGCCTTGAACACCTGGACGAGCGTTATCTGCGGGCGGTTGGCTATGCCACCAAAAGCAAGCGCGAGGCTTTCCCGAAAATGGTGCTGATTGGCGATATTGTCGGTGATGATGAAAATGCGGTGGCTGCCGCTACCAGCCAGGTGGTGCGCCTGGCCAATGGTCGCAGCGGCGAGGGCTTTGTTGCCGTCAGCGCCGAAGCGCGCAAGAAATTCTGGGCCGACCGTGCCCGGACCGCCGCGATCGCACGTCATACCAATGCGTTTAAAATTAATGAAGACGTTGTGATTCCCCTTGATCGCATGGGTGAATACACCGAAGAAATTGAACGCATCAATATAGAGTTATCCACCCGTAACAAACTCAAGCTGGTCGAAGCGCTTGAGGCTTTTCTTGAAACCGAATTGCCGGTACACAAGTCGGAAGATTTTCTTGATGAAGAACTGACCCGGGAAGAAGTGATTGGCAGTCGCATTGAAGAGGCCCGTGAGGTGCTGGGCCTGACTGCTTCGCGCTGGTCCTGGTTGCTGAACAATATGGATGATTCACTGGCTGGCAGCCTTGATAAATTGTCCCAGCTGGGCCTGGATGAGCTCATGGGGGTCCTGAAGCAGCGTTTGCAGGACCAACCTGACTGCCGTATCTTTGAGGTATTGCAGGATCGCACAATCCGCATTTCCTGGAAAAAAGAGATCCTGGCCAAAATGGAAGTGATTTTTTCAGGTGCCGACAGGGCCGCGGTTCTTACCGAAATGCAGGCGATTCATGATCGCGTCCTGAAAGGACGGGTGTTTGTTGCGTTGCATATGCATGCCGGCGACGGTAACGTGCATACCAATATTCCGGTTAACTCGGACAACTACGAAATGCTGCGTGAGGCCAATGAAACCGTTGTGCGTATCATGCAAATTGCCCGCGACCTGAATGGTGTGATTTCCGGCGAGCATGGTATTGGCCTTACCAAACTGGAATTCCTGACTGAAGCCGAACTGGCTCCGTTTCGCCAATACAAGCAGGAAATTGACCCTGAAGGTCGATTCAATGCGGGCAAGCTGTTTGCGGGTTCCGACCTGCGCAATGCCTGGACGCCCAGTTTCAACCTGTTGGGCCATGAGTCCCTTATCATGAAGCAAAGTGATATTGGCGCCATCTCAAGCTCTATCAAGGATTGCCTGCGTTGTGGCAAATGCAAGCCGGTCTGTGCCACCCATGTGCCACGGGCCAACCTGCTGTACTCGCCCCGTAACAAGATTCTGGCTACTTCATTGCTGGTCGAGGCTTTCCTGTACGAAGAACAGACCCGTCGTGGTATTAGTTTAAAGCATTGGTCCGAGTTTGAAGACGTGGCCGAGCACTGCACCTTATGCCACAAGTGTTATAACCCCTGTCCGGTGGATATTGACTTTGGCGATGTCAGCATGAATATGCGTGCGGTCCTTAATCGCATGGGCAAGCAATCGGTGCGTCCCGGTAAAACGGCCGCCATGTTTTTCCTGAATGCGACTGATCCCACCACCATTAATGTGACCCGCAAGGTCATGGATATTGGTTACAAGGCCCAGCGCCTGGGTAATGAGGTCCTGAATTCGGTTGCCAAAAAACAAACCGCCCATCCCCCGGCGACCGTTGGACGCGCTTCTTTGCGAGAAGAGATCATTCACTTCGTGAACAAGAAAATGCCGGGTGGCCTGCCCAAGCAAAGCGCCCGTAAGTTGCTGGATATCGAAGACAAGAATTTTGTACCAATTATCCGTGATCCCCATAAAACGAGTGCCGATACCGAAGCGGTGTTTTACTTCCCGGGCTGTGGCTCAGAACGCCTGTTTTCGCAGGTTGGGCTGGCAACCCAGGCCATGCTGTGGCATGCCGGGGTGCAAACCGTACTGCCACCGGGTTATCTGTGTTGCGGCTATCCACAACGCGGAAACGGCCAGCTGGACAAGGCCGAGCAGATCATTACCGATAACCGGGTGCTGTTCCACCGGATGGCCACCACCCTGAACTATCTGGATATCAAAACCGTTGTCGTCAGCTGTGGCACCTGTTATGACCAGCTTGAAGGTTATGAGTTTGATAAGATATTCCCTGGCTGCCGTCTGATTGATATCCATGAATACCTGCTTGAAAAAGGCCTGAAACTGGACGGCGCCACTGGCAAGCGGTACATGTATCATGATCCTTGCCATACCCCACTTAAACAGCAAGACCCCATGAAAACGGTGAAGTCCCTGGTTGGGGACACTACCATCAAGGCTGATCGCTGCTGCGGCGAGTCTGGTACGCTGGCGGTCAGCCGTCCTGATATTTCCACCCAGATCCGTTATCGCAAGGAAGAGGAATTGCGCAAGAATTCGGCTGCCATGCGTGCCGACGGCTTTGCCGGAGAGGTCAAACTGTTAACCTCATGTCCTTCCTGCCTGCAGGGCCTGACGCGTTATCAGGGCGATATTGCTATTGATGCCGATTATATCGTGGTGGAAATGGCCCGTCACATGCTGGGTGAAAACTGGATGGCCGATTATGTGAAAAACGCCAATACAGGTGGCATTGAGCGCGTACTGGTGTAAGCGCGGGTAAATCTTCAGGCATGATCTCAGGCAAGGGTTTTAAAGCAACCCTTGCCTTTTTAATGTCTCGTGAATTTCCAGTGCAAAAGCTGCAGCACCGGGCTGGTCACCGTGAATGCACAAGGTATCTGCCTGTATGGGCACCTGTTTCCCCGAAAGCGCAATAACATGGCCTTGTTCCAGCATGGTGACAAGCTGCCCTATGGCTTGCCGGGGGTCGCTAATAATGGCGCCGGGCGTGCCACGGGGGGTAAGTGTGCCGTCATCCTGGTAGCTGCGGTCGGCAAATACCTCGTGCGCAACCTGCAGGCCCATTTCCTGGGCAATGTGCGCCTGCCGGCTGTTGGCCAGGGCATATAACACCAACGAATCATCCACATCCAGCACGGCTTGTGCAATCGCATGTGAAAGGGCGTCGTTATTGGCGGCCATGTTGTAAAGGGCGCCATGGGTCTTGACGTGATGCAGGCAGACGCCCTGGGTTTTGGCCACCGCCGCCAGCGCCCCAACCTGCACCACTACCAGGTCATAGGCCTGGTCGGCAGAAACGGGCAAAGGCCGGCGCCCGAAGCCGGGCAGGTCGTCCAGGCCGGGGTGTGCCCCAATATGCACATGGTGCTTGATGGCATTGGCTACCGTCTTGCGCATGATGTGTGCATCGCCGCCATGAAATCCGCAGGCAATATTGACGGAAGTGACATAGGGCATGACGGCTTCATCGTTGCCCATCGTCCAGGCGCCATAACTTTCACCCATATCACAATTGAAATCCAGTTTTTTCACCGTTATGGCTCCTTCATTTGGGGGTTTGGCTAATAGTGTGAAATTCTCCATCTATAAACGTGCATCAGGCGCAGATGGATGGTTAAAGGTAATATTCTGACAGTCTCAGTGCAATCATTGCCAGCCGGTTTTGCAAAGTCATGAATTTTTCTTCCCGATCAAGCATTAATGCTTGCGCTTTCTCCAGTTCCGTCAGGGAAAATGATATGTGCTCGCCGGGCAGCAATTGTGCCAGCACTGGCAGATCGGCTGAAATAACATTGGCAATTTTGGGATAACCGCCGGTGGTTTGCCGGTCAGCCATCAGGATAATGGGATTGCCGTCAGGGGGTACCTGAATGGTGCCGAACGCCGTGGGCTCAGACAGGATTTGCGACGGCGAGTGCAAGGCGAGGGCAGATCCTTGCAGACGGTATCCCATGCGCTCGGATTGGGGGGTGATCCTGAATGGTGTGCCAAGAAACCGTTCATGGGACTCCTGGGTAAAGTGATTCCAGTGATGGCCTTTGATTACCCTGATGCTGTTTTTTTTCTGCAATCCCAGATTGGCGGGAAGATAAATTTCAAGCTGGTTGAAAAAATCCTGCAGAATTTGCCGGTGGCGTGAGTCAAGGGGTTTTCTGACTGGAATGTGGTCTTGCTTTTGCAGCGCCCGCCCGTGTTGGCCGCCCAGCCGGTTTTTGAGGTCGGTGCTGCAACTGCCCATTACAGCGGGCAGTTCAAATCCGCCATGCACGGCCAGGCAGCATCGGGTCATTGGCGGGAATTGGCCCTGCCTGAAATGCAGGGTTTGTCCGGCTTGTATCAGAAAGGGCCGATTTGCCGGTATGGGTACGTCGTCGGCAAAGGCATGAATGGGGGCGCCGCTTAAAGCGATGCAGGTATCTTCTTCAAACAATAATCCAGGACCGGTCAGGGTAATTTCCAGCACGGGTTCTGAAGGCGGGTTACCCACCAGTAAATTGGCCAGCCGCAGGTTGCTTGGGTTCATGGCACCGCCAACCGGCACCCCAAGTGATTGAAACCGGTGCCTGCCTTCATCCTGAAAGGTGGACAGCAGGCCTGGACTAATAACCTGGATGCTCATGGCGACTGTTCTTTAAATGAGTAAACATTTCCTTGCTGATGGCCTTGAAACGGACCGTATCGCCCGGTGCCAGCAATGTATGGGGGGCGCTTTCCGGATTGAAAAGCGCAATGGGTGTTCTGCCAATAATGTGCCAGCCACCCGGAGACGTCTGGGGATAAATGATGGTTTGCCGGTTGGCGATGGCCACTGAACCGGCTGGGATCGCCAGGCGTGGGGTGGCAAGGCGGGGTACATCCATTTTTCTATCCAGTAAGCCCATATAGGGCATTCCTGGCGCAAAACCCAGCATGAAAACCCGCACGGCCCGTGATGTATGCATGGCAATGAGCTGTTCAGTGCTGCATTCGAGTGTTCTGGCCAGCGGCTCAAGATCAATGCCAAATTCAGGATCATAACAAACCGGGATGTCAACGGTTTGTTCCGGTGCGGCATTGGGCGGGAAGTGTGGTTGGGCCAGCAGTAAATCAAGGGTTTGGCAAAGGTTTTGAAAAGGTGCCTTACCCCAGCAGGAAGCCCGGTAATGTACCCCCACGCAGTTGAAGGCGGGAACAATGTCGTTAATGCCGGGCAGGCCGGCGTTGCCAATGCTTTGGGCCGCTTGCAGGCAAAGCTGGCTTACCTGGGTGTCAAGGCCTTCATGACTGAAGCGGATAATAATGCAGGCATCACCTTCAGGCGTGAACCGCCAGTTTTTTTGAGGAACGGATGTTGGGCTCATTAATAATGCTATCGGGAGGGAAAATGATGCTGAACGTACTTCCCTTGTTGATTTCGCTGTCTATGACCAATTTGGCATTATGCCGTATTACGATGTGTTTTGTAATAGCCAAGCCCAGACCGGTGCCGCCCGATGCCCGTGAACGGCTTTTGTCGACCCTGTAGAAACGCTCGGTGATGCGTGGGATATCCTGTTTGGCAATGCCCAGTCCGGTATCGTTGACACTGAAAACGGCATTGCCCTTGTTGTCTTTGTACCAGCTGACAGTAATGGTTCCATCGGTGGGTGTATAGCGAACGGCATTGGTCATCAGGTTGCTGATGGCCGAAGATATTTCAGTTTGCTGGCCATGAATAGCCAGTTTCTCGTCTATCTCAAAAATGAATTTATGCTTGCCTTTTGATAACGAATGGGCCAGTTGGCCGGCAGATTCAATAAGTTGGGCAAGCACCAGCTTTTGCCCGCCACTTGCCTGTGTGGATTCCAGGGTGGACAGGGTGAGCAAATCGGCAACAATCGCCAGCATGCGTTGGGCCTGCTCATGCATGAGCGTTTCATATTGCTTGCGCTGCTCGGGAGAAACCGCTTCCGGAGGCAAATCTTGCAAGGTTTCCAGAAAACCGATCAGAACGGTCAGTGGAGTGCGGATTTCGTGCGAGACATTGGCCACGAAGTCTTGTTGCGTGGTGCGTAGCTTTTCGAGCTGTGTGATATCCTGGCAGAGCATCAGGATGCCTTCTTCCGAATATTGGTTCAGGTCAAATTTAAGACAACGGAACTGGCCGTCAGATTCCATGTGGGTGACAAAAGAATGGCTCCAGTCACCGTTTTGCGCATATTCAAAAAATTCGGGTAAACGGACCAGGTTGAAAATGTTATAGCCTTTGTCCTGTTCGTAACTCAGGCCCAGCATCTTTTCTGCCAGACCGTTACACCATTCGATATGGAAACTGCGGTCAAGCGTGATGGCAGCGGCTGGCAAGGCCTGGGCAGCGGATAAAACACTGTGGGACAGGTGTTTAAGTGCTTTCAGCTCATTGCCACGAAAACGCAGCAGCTTGTAAATCGGGCTGACAATGTCGTCATACTTGCCAAGATCGGGAGATGGCGGGCTTTCAACATCCCGAGCCCATTTAACGGTAAGTTGAAAATGCCTGTCTTCGAGGAAATAGTAAACCGCAAAGATGAGTCCAAGGGCAACAATACCCCAATAACCCTGTGCCAGATATTGAATGCCAATGCACAACAATACTGTGAAACAAAGCCATAGCAAGGGTTTTATCCATCTCATGATAATCAACCACCGGGCCTGTGTGCCCAAAATAACGTAAATGAAGGGTAAAGAACAGGCCCTTTGGACTGCCAAAAGGATTTTATCGCATTATGCGGTTATTTATTGTGGAAGGCGGGTCGTAAACCGGTAGCCGCTGCCACGCACGGTCTCAATCAGGCCGTGATGCTCGGATGGTTCAAGCGCCTTGCGCAAACGGCGGATATGGACATCAACCGTTCTTTCTTCAAGAAACACATGATCGCCCCAAACCTGGTCAAGCAATTGGCTGCGGGTAAAGACACGTTCTGGATGTGTCATGAAAAAATGCAAAAGACGGAATTCGGTGGGGCCCAGAGGCAGATTGCTGCCATTTCCGGTAATACGGTGAGAAACCGGATCCAATTTCAGGCCGGCGATTTCAATTTCGTCATCGGTGAGTTGTGGTGCCCGTCGACGTAAAACCGCCTTGATGCGCGCCATCAGCTCTTTTGGCGAGAAGGGTTTGGTAATATAGTCATCGGCACCGCTCTCAAGACCTTCAACTTTATCTTCCTCGGCACTTTTGGCGGTTAGCATGATAATGGGAATGTCTTTGGTCCGCTCATCGGCCCGCAGGCTTCTTGCCATGCTTAGGCCCGATGCGCCGGGAAGCATCCAATCCAGCAGGATCAGGTCCGGGAGCTCGGCGTTAATCAGGATTTTTGCCTGTTCAGCGTCAAGTGCGCGTAAAACTTTATGACCCGCAAAGGATAAATTGACGGAAATGAGTTCCTGAATTGCGGGTTCATCTTCTACTACGAGGATCGTGCTTGCCATAATGAAGTAAAATTTAAGGTAGTACCAATGTTAAAATGCAATATTTATGTATGATACTTATGGTATTGCCTAATTATGTCATGTTTGTGACAACTCTCCGTTTAAATAAGATTATTGTATGAAACCTGATACGAACCAAGAAAGCAGCGAAAATTCAACCACCCATTTCGGCTTTAAAACCGTCAGTGAATCTGAAAAGGCCGGCAAGGTGGCAGAAGTCTTTCATTCGGTGGCTTCCCGTTATGATGTCATGAATGATCTTATGTCGGCAGGATTGCATCGTGTCTGGAAAGTATTCACCATTGGTCGGGCCAATGTACGCTGTGGCATGAAAGTGCTTGATATTGCCGGTGGCACCGGAGACCTTGCCTTGGCGTTTGGTAAAAAAGTGGGTGAAACCGGAGAAGTCTGGCATACCGATATCAACAGCTCCATGTTAAGTGTGGGCCGAGACCGTCTTATCGACAAAGGCGTGGTTTTGCCTACTGCGGTTTGCGATGCTGAATATTTGCCATTTCCCGATAATTATTTTGATTGCGTGACCGTCGCATTTGGCCTGCGCAATATGACGCATAAAGACCAGGCGCTGGCTGAAATGTTCAGGGTGCTCAAGCCAGGCGGTAAACTGCTGGTACTTGAGTTTTCCAGGGTTTACAAACCTCTCGAGCCCGCCTATGACTGGTATTCGTTCAATATATTGCCCTGGTTGGGCAAGAAAATTGCCAGTGATGAAGACAGCTATCGTTATCTGGCTGAATCCATTCGCATGCACCCCGATCAGGAAACACTGGCCGGCATGATGCGTGGGGTGGGTTTTGAGCGTGTGCAGTATTTCAACCTGACTGCCGGCATTGCTGCCGTGCACGAGGGAATCAAGCTGGGCTGAAGTCAGTACTGGCGGTATCATGAAACAGGGCAGGCATGTTTGAAATGTAGTGTTTTGAAACAATAGCCTGGCCGTTTTGGTTTTTTTTACTTGTTAAAACGTTCAGCTTTTTGTAAGATTAGCCGGTACGCCTGTATAGGCAGGCTTGATTCATACAAGGAGCTCGTTTTAATGACTAAGAAATGGTCTAGATTTTTAGCCGCGGCATTGGTGGTGGTTTCAACCTCAGCCATGCTCACGGTTTCTTTCGATGCGGAAGCGCGTCGCATGGGTGGTGGCAGCAGCTTTGGCCGTCAGTCCAGTAATGTTACTCAAAATCGTGCGGCAACGACTCCTCCGGCTGCCGCCAATACTACTCAGCGCTCTGCCGCTGCCAGCAGTTCAGCGGCTGCAACAGGTGCTGCTGCACAAAAAAGCGGTTTTTCCCGCTTTCTGGGTCCTATCGCAGGTATAGCCGCTGGTTTGGGTATCGCTGCTTTGTTATCCAGCATGGGGTTGGGGGGGGCTTTTCTTGAGTTTCTATCCAGTGCCATCCTGATTGGTATTGTTATTTTTGCCATTATGTTTATTGTGCGTCGCTTGCGTGGTGGTGCAGCAAAGCCTGCAATGCAAGGGGCTGGTGGCAACAATAATATGTATCGTCAAAGCGAGCAGCAGCCCATGTTTGGCCAAAAACCGGCAATGCCTGCTACGCCGGCACCAGCAGCGGCTCCGGTCTCTGCAGCCGCTCCTGAGGTGGTTGCTGGCGAAAATCCCAATGTGGATAAGTCCTGGTTTGTGCCGGCCGACTTTGATACGCCTGCCTTTCTGCAAAATGCCAAGCAACAATTCAAGGCTATCCAGGGTATTTGGGATAAAGGTGATATTGCCGCCCTTAAAGAATACCTGACCGATGACCTGATTGCCGAACTTAGTCCTCAAATTACGGCCCGTGCCGGTCAAACTGTCACTGAAGTGGTGCTGCTCAATGCAGAGCTGCTGGGTATCGAACAGGTCAGTGACGGCTATTTGGCCAGTGTACGTTTCTCAGGTATGTTGCGTGAAGAAGTTAATACTGCGGCATTCCGTTTTGAGGAAGTATGGAACCTGTACAAACCCGAGCAGGGTGGTTGGCTGTTAGCGGGTATCCAGCAAATTCCGGTTGAATATGCCTCTTGATGCCATCTGATCAGGTTGCCTGCTTTTTCCATTAAATCAGCAGGCTGAGATTCATAAAGGCGCCTTTACACCTGGCGCCTTTACTGTTTTTTGTCAGTGCCTTGCACGGTTGTATTGTCTGTTCGGCTAAGGTTTATGGCAGGGCGATGACAAAAAAAGGTAAACTTGAAGTTTGTTTGCCAAACTGTTTTTTCTGCCGGACGCATCAAATGTTCCCCTCTTTTCTTCATCCTAATCAGGTTTCCGTAAATCTGCTGAATGCTTTACTTAACCGAGAGCCGTGGGCCAAGGATAAGGTTGCCGCTCATGCAGGTAAAACCGTGCGGATCAATATCGCCCGTTTTTCATTTCTATATACCCTGCATTATGACGGCTCATTAAGTGTGGCTGATGCCGCGGTTGTTCCCAATGTCAGTCTTTCTTTGCCCGAAGATAAATTCAGCGAGTTGCCAGACGCGATTCGCAATCGTGATAATCCGCAGCTTTTGTCTTCCTTGCTGCACCTGGAGGGTGATGCAGGCCTTGCGCAACTGGTGTCTGATCTTGCCCGTGATTTACGTTGGGATATTGAGCATGATTTAACGCGTATGGTTGGCCCCATTCTGGCAAAACGGCTGCTGAAAGGTTTTGGTTTTATCCGGGAAAATGCCCAGGAATTGGCGCGTCGTGGAACGGAAAACATGAGCGAATATTTTTCTGAAGAAGCGCGCCTCATATTGTCTCGTTCCGCTTTTGAAAGTCTTCAGGAAAAGGTGAAGGAAACAAATCAACAGTTGGATGATTTGCAACAAAGAATCCGGGCACTGCAAAACAAACGAAGTGACCGGGGTATTTCATGATCATGACTTTTTTTCGCCTGCTCAGGATTATTTTAATTTCATTTCGTTATGGTCTGGATGAACTGGTTTTAAGTGGTATCAAACATCCCATTGCGACCAATTTATTGAAGGTCGTTCGCTTTGGGCGTAAATATAAAAAACCACGTGGCGAACGATTGCGTCTGGCACTGGAATCATTGGGGCCGATATTCGTTAAATTCGGACAGGTCATGTCTACCCGGCGCGACCTGGTTCCCCATGATATCGCCGATGAATTGTCAGCCCTGCAGGATCGGGTGCCACCCTTTTCCTCTGAGCTGGCCATAGCAAGTATTACCAAGGCTTTTGGCAAGTCCCCCGATCAACTGTTTGCCCGGTTTGATCCTGTTCCGGTTGCTTCAGCCTCGGTTGCCCAGGTGCACCGGGCAGTTTTGCATGATGGACGGCAGGTGGCGGTCAAGGTGCTGCGACCCGGCATGCTTGAGGTGATTGAAAAAGACCTGGCCATTATGCGGGTATTTGCCAACCTGATACAAAAACTGCTGGCAGACGGGAAACGCCTTAAACCCAAGGAAGTGGTCGCTGAATTTGATAAATATCTGCACGATGAGCTGGATTTGCAGGTGGAAGCGGCCAATTGCAGTCAGTTAAGGCGTAATTTTTCTGCCGATCCCGAGCGAAGTCAGCTGATCATGGTGCCTGAGGTGATCTGGAACCTGACCACCAAAACGGTTTTTACCATGGAGTGGATGGATGGCATTCCGGTCAGTCAGGTTGAGCGCTTGCGCAATGCCGGTGTGGATATTAAAAAACTGGCACGCATGGGTGTGGAAATTTTCTTCACTCAGGTGTTTGAGGATGGATTTTTCCATGCGGACATGCATCCGGGCAATATCCTGGTGTCTGACCATCCTGCCTCCCTGGGTAAATACATTGCGCTTGACTTCGGAATCGTAGGGTCGCTGTCGGAATTTGATAAAAACTATCTGGCACAGAATTTTCTGGCCTTTTTCCAGCGGGATTACCGCCGCGTGGCACAGTTGCATATTGAATCGGGCTGGGTTCCTCCAAACACCCGTGAGGAAGAGCTTGAGGCTGCTGTCCGGGCAGTATGTGAACCGCATTTTGACCGACCCCTGGCTGAAATTTCATTGGGTCAGGTGTTAATGAGGTTGTTTCAGACTTCACGCCGTTTTAATGTTGAAATTCAGCCCCAGCTTGTACTGCTGCAAAAAACCCTGCTCAATGTTGAGGGTATGGGTCGTGAATTGGATCCCGAACTGGATTTATGGAAAACCGCCAAGCCTTTCCTTGAGAAATGGATGTGGAATCGTATTGGTCCTAAAGGGTTTATTGAGCGTATCAAGCATGAGGCCCCTCAATGGTCGCATATTATTCCAGAGCTGCCCCGTCTGGTGCATGCCAGTCTGGCCCGGGATCATAGCAACCCCCAGCTCAGGGGCGAGCTGGAAAAGCTCAACCAGACACAGGCCAAAACCAAGCGGGTGTTAATGGTGGTCGGTATGGTGCTGGCGCTGAATGCATTTCTTTTCCTGTGGTTGGCGGTCAATGCCGGCCTGTTCAATAAATAAGGGTATGAGCAAGAATGGCGATTCGTTTTGAAAAAAAAATACTTAGCCGCGAGCAATGCCTGCAGGCAGTTGAAAAAGGTCAATTCAAACGGCCCCTGGTGTTTACCAATGGGGTGTTTGATATTTTGCATCGAGGTCATGTCAGTTATCTTGATCAGGCGGCACAACTGGGAGCCACGCTAATTGTCGCCGTTAACACCGATGAATCGGTGCGACGCCTGGGCAAGGCACCTGATCGCCCGTTAAACAGGCAAGAGGATCGTGCGGCTTTGCTGGCGGCACTGTCTTGCGTAACCGCGGTTACCAGTTTTTCTGAAGACACGCCACTGGAACTGATAGAGCAGCTCAAACCTGACATTATTGTCAAGGGAGGTGATTATGAAATGGAAAAGCTGCCTGAAACGGCAAGGGTGAAAAGCTGGGGCGGCAAGGCAATTGCCATTCCCTTTGAATTTGAGCGTTCCACCACTTCCCTGGTTAAAAAAATCAGGGAAGCAGGGCAGGTGCCAGACGCGGATAGCTAGAATTTGAAATGTGAAACCGTTGTGCCGCTAAGTGGTTTGATGCAGGTTTCAAACAGGGTCTCGGTTTCGAAAGAGGCAGCCGTGGTACGGGTGATGCGTACTGCAGTCATGGCAGGAGCCTGACCCACTACAGCAACCAGACGGCCACCGATGGCGAGCTGGTATTTCAGGGAATCGGGGATATTGGGTAAAGAACCGGTAACCAGAATGGCATTGAACTCGGCAGAGCCCCAGCCCGTGCGACCATCACCTATTTCAACATTGACATTGCTGATTTTTTCACGCTGCAGGTTTTCTTTGGCGAAAGCGGCAATATGTGTGTCGATTTCGATGCTGAGAACCTGGGTGCACAAGCGGCTGAGCAGGGCAGCCTGAAAACCTGAGCCAGTACCAATTTCCAGTGTTGCGTCACTGGGCTTTAATTGAAGCTCTTGTGTCAGGCGGGCTTCAAGTTTGGGTGCCAGCATGGTTTCGTGGGTATCAATCCCATTGACTTCCAGGGGGATTTCAATGTCGGAAAAAGCCAGATTCTTGTAGCGTTCGGGAACGAAGTTCTCGCGTGGCAATGAAAGCATGGTGTCAAGCACCGCGCTGTCAAACACATTGGCCGGGCGGATTTGCTGTTCCACCATATTAAAGCGGCTTTGTTCAATTAAAGATGTTGGGGCATTCATATTGGCTACTTGTAATCATTCAAATGAAAGTTAGACCTATTGTACTAAGATCATTAGGGTTTTGTCGTATTCCTTACCACCATGCATGAAAATGTTGCACGGGGCCATGACCGCTGCCAACCGTAAGAAGATCTGCTTTGGCAATGGCGGCAATCAGGTATTCTTTGGCCTCTTGCGTGGCTTCAGGGACATTTTTTCGTTGCGGCAACAGGGCGCAAATGGCCGCTGATAGCGTGCAGCCGGTACCGTGTGTGTTTTTGGTGGCAATGCGTTGTCCGGGCAGCTCTATCATTTTGTCACCGTTATAGAGTAAATCAACGGTATCGTTGCCGGGAAGGTGCCCACCTTTGAGCAGTACCCATTTGTTCTCCTGGTCAGACATGAGTTTGCGCAGTTTTTCAGCAACGCGGTACATCTCTTTCAGCGCCTCGGCCGGGCGGGCATTGAGCAGGACGCCAGCTTCGGGCAGGTTGGGGGTGATTATGGTAGACAGTGGAATTAACGTTTCTTTCAATACATGAATGGCATTTTTTTCAAGCAGCACATCACCGCTTTTTGCCACCATAACCGGATCAAGCACAACATATTCAGGCTTGAATCGGGCCAGTTTTTCGGCAACTGCCAGGGTGACTTTTTCATGCCCCAGCATGCCTATCTTGACCGCGTCAATGCGGACATCCTGAAAAAGAGTGTCCAGTTGCAGGGCGACAAACTCTGGAGTGATGGCCTGCACCCCGGTCACGCCTTGTGTGTTTTGTGCGGTAAGGGCCGCAACAACTGCACAGCCATAGCTGCCCAGCGCACTCATGGCTTTGATATCGGCGAGTATGCCAGCGCCGCCGGATGGGTCCATTCCGGCAATGGTAAGTGTATTGTTAATCAAGTCCAGTCCGTATTTACATTGATGAAGAATGCCAGCAATAATAACTTAAATTTCGGGATGGATTGTTTTGTCAGCCTTGCCTGATAAGCTGTTCGGCCCGCTGCTGGATGGATTGCAGGATGGTTTTCAGCTGTTCCTGTTCGTTTTGGGGCAGGCAGTCCAGCAGAAATTGGTTGCGCGCCAGCATGCCGGGCGCAATTTCCTGGTAAATCGCGCGCCCTTTTGGGGTCACTGAAATGATCAGGTTGCGCTTGTCATGTTCATCAACGGTTCTTGCCAGCAGGTTTTTTTCTTCCAGCCGCGCGATGGCACGGCTAACCTGCATTTTATCAAGGCTTGCGTGAAGGGAGATATCGGTGGCACGCATGTGTTTTCCCTGATTGAGGGCAACCAGCACACGCCAGTCATCGCGCATTAAACCATGGCGTGCCTGATAAACAGGTGCAATGGATTGACTGACAAGCTCAGCCAGGACACTGATCTGGTAGGGAAGGAAGTCGTCCAGGTTCAAGTTCATGTTGGAATAATGGGATAATTTTATATAGTAACCGTAATTATTAATTAAATGATACCTAAAAAATAACGGTTTTTTTAATAAATAATTGATTTTCATTAATTAATGTTGACATATAAATAGATTAATAGTTTAATGGTAACCATCGTTACTAATTAAAATGATACACACCTATAAAACTTTCAGAGGCAAATATCATGGCTATCCAACAAATTCATCACGTTGCTTATCGCTGCAAAGACGCAAAAGAAACCGTACTTTGGTATAAAGAAAACCTGGGTATGGATTTCGTTTTGGCTATAGCAGAAGACAAAGTTCCTTCAACCAAGGCCCCGGATCCTTACATGCATATTTTCATGGATGCCGGTAACGGGAATATCCTGGCTTTTTTTGAGGTGCCTAATTCCCCTCCAATGGGTCGTGATACCAATACCCCCGATTGGGTTCAGCATATCGCTTTCCAGGTTGGTAGCGTCCAGGAGCTGGAAGAAACCAAGGCAAGATTGCAGGCCAAGGGCATAGAAGTGATTGGCGTGACCGATCACGTGATTTTCAAATCCATTTATTTTCGTGATCCTAATGGCCACCGTCTGGAGCTGGCAGCTAAAACCGCCACGCCTGAAATGGATCGTAAACTGGATGAAGTGAAATGGGAAATGCTGGAAGAGTGGTCGAAAACCAAAAGAGCGCCCAAACACGCAGCCTGGTTGCACGAGCCCGAATTCAAGCAATAGTGCCTGGTCTCATGGCGACATCATAAAGTGCCACCATGAGTAACCTCTTGTGTTACAAGCCCGCCTTATTGAGGTGAATTCCAACATTGGATGCTTCATATTGGCGGGCTTTTTCTATTGGATAAACAGTGTGCGTGCATCGGTAAAACGTTGCGCAAAGTAACGGCTGTCTAAAGAGTCAACCCTGACCTTGCCATTATTGCGGCTTGACGGTGCATGGACGAATTGGTTATTGCCAATGTAAATGCCCATGTGGGTGTAGGGACCCGAGGTGTTGAAGAAAACCAGGTCGCCATTTTTCAGGGCCGATTTGGAGACTGGCCTGGAAACGCTGGCAATCATTGAGGTCTTGCGGGGGAGTTGGACCTTGGCGGTTTTGTTGAAAACATAATTGACAAAACCGCTGCAATCAAAACCCTCTTCGGGATGGTTGCCGCCATAGCGATAGGGCGTGCCAATATAAGACAGGGCGTTTTTCATCACGGGTTGTCGTTTGGCCGGATCAACCCTGGCGTATTTGGACGAATCTGACAGTTTGGGGCTGCTGGAGCAGCCGGCCAGTAACAGGGCGCAGATGAACGCGCAAAGCAAAAAGCGGAAGGACATAAGCTCACCTTTGGCAAGAAAGTGTCTTAACAGTATCGCAGGCAATAAGGTCTTGATAAAGGCTTTGGCTTGCCAATAAGCATTTTATTTAAAATATATTGTTTTAAAACAACTCATTACTGTGTTTTTTTAATGTAATTAATCAATGAGTCAGTCAATCAGCTAAGCAATGCAAGGGTGGGGGATGCTGGTTTTGCCGGGAGTGCCGGCCAGGCATTTCCCTTCAAACATGAAATCAGCGCAAAGCACGTATAATGAACCGGATGATTAACGTAGGAAACAGCAATGAGTGAACAGAATAAATTTGATTTTGATTTGTTTGTAATTGGTGCCGGAAGTGGCGGTGTCCGGGCTGCGCGTATGGCGGCTCAAACAGGGGCAAGGGTTGCCGCAGCCGAAGGGGCTCCCTTGGGGGGGACCTGCGTGAACCTGGGGTGTATTCCCAAGAAACTGTACAGTTATGCCGCGCATTATGCCGAGGCATTTGAAGAGTCGCACGGATATGGCTGGGAAGGAGAGAAACCGGTGCTTAACTGGGAAACCCTGAAGCGTCAAAGGGCAACAGAAATCAGTCGTCTTAACGGGGTGTATGAAAACCTGTTCAAGGGAGCCGGCGTGGAGCTCATTCGTGGTTGGGCAAAATTGCAAGATCCAAACACCGTGCTGCTTGATAATGGCAAAGCATACACCGCCAGGCATATCCTGATTGCGACCGGTGGCAAGCCCGTTGTTCCTGATGTGCCGGGTAAAGAATATGTGATCACGTCTAATGAAATCTTTGACCTGCCCGAGTTTCCACAACGCTTGCTGGTGGTGGGCGGAGGGTATATTGCCAGTGAATTCGCCTCTATTTTTAACGGCTTGGGTTCACGGGTTGTTCAGCTTTATCGCTCTGAACAAATCTTGCGTGGTTTTGATCGTGAAATCCGTGATTTTGTGGCCGGTGAAATGCGCAAGGCAGGTGTTGATATAAGGACCAACACAAATATTGCCTCAGTTGAAAAAACACCAGAAGGCCTGAAAGCAACCCTTGAAGACGGCTCAGTGCTGGTGGCAGACCAGATTCTTTATGCAACGGGACGGGCTCCCAATATCAAGGGATTGGGGTTCGAAGCGCTGGGTGGGCAAACCGCCAAAAACGGTGCAATAAAGGTCAATGAACGTTATCAAACTTCAATTCCTTCCATTTTTGCCCTGGGTGATGTGACAGACCGGGTCCAGCTCACACCGGTGGCCCTTGCCGAAGCCATGGTGCTGGTAGATGACCTGTTCGGTAAAAAACAGAAAAAAATGAGTTATGAATATATTCCCACTGCAGTGTTTACCCATCCCAATATTGGAACAGTCGGTTATTCGGAAGAAGAAGCAAGGGACAAATTTGGCGATATCCGGGTATTCCGTTCCGAGTTCCGGCCGCTCAAGCATACGTTAAGCGGCAGTGCCGCGCGCGTTTTCATGAAGCTGATTGTTGATGTGGCTAGCGATAAAGTAGTGGGGATGCATATGGCAGGTGACGATGCCGGAGAAATTATCCAGGGCTTTGCCGTTGCGGTTAAGGCGGGTGTGACCAAGGCCGGGTTTGACAGTACGATTGGCATTCACCCTACCGCAGCCGAAGAGTTCGTTACCATGCGGGGTTAGTTAAAAAATGTAGCAGAAGGTTGATTTTTTGCTAATGGCTGAGGCTGTTACAAATTTATCTTTTATTTAACCTGTCTAGTTTTTTTGTCCAAAAGGAATTGCCTGAAACCGGTAATTCCTTTTTTTTTACATAGATAGAATCAAAGTCAACGGGAATCAACCTGTCTAGTTATCGGGAGGGGTTTAAAAGAAAAATATTGCAATTCCGTCATAAATCATTAACTATCCTGTCATATCACCGCTTTACCATGCAGCCATCTTTCGAATTAATCCTTTGTAAAAAGGCGAAAAAATGGCTTCAGCTATTCAAGTACAAAACCTGAATAAAACGTTTGGCTCCAAACAGGTTTTATTCAACATGGAACTGGATGTTCCCAAAGGCGCCATGGTGGCACTGATTGGCGCATCGGGTTCAGGCAAATCAACATTATTACGCCATTTGTCAGGTTTGGCCAGTGCCGACCGCACCAATGGTGGAACCATTCATGCACTGGGTCAACAGATTCAGGGGAATGGTCATTTAAGTCATGATGTGCGCCGTATCCGTTCTGATATTGGCTATATTTTTCAGCAATTCAATCTGGTTGGTCGCTTAAACGTGCTGCAAAATGTCTTGCTGGGTTGTCTGGGGCGCATGTCTCGGTTGCGTGGTACGTTGGGTCTGTTCAATGCTGAAGAAAAAGAGCGTGCCTTGCATGCGCTTGAACGCGTGGGCCTGCTTGAACATGCTTATCGCCGTGCCTCAACCCTGTCGGGTGGGCAACAGCAACGTGTCGCGATTGCCCGTACGCTTTGTCAGCAGGCCGAAATTATTCTGGCTGATGAGCCCATCGCCTCGCTTGATCCGGAATCTGCACGTAATGTGATGGATGCCCTGGCAGATATCAATAAAAAAGATGGGAAAACCGTCATTGTCACACTGCATCAGGTGGATTATGCCGTCAAGTATTGCAAACATGCGGTTGCCCTGAAAAATGGCAAGAAGCACTTTGATGGCCCAATCAGTGGTTTAACCAATCATTTCCTGAATGATCTGTATGGGTCTGAGCTGGGTACGAATTTGTTGTTTTCCGATCATCAGGAAGCCAAAGAAGAACTGCACGAACCAATGCTTAAGCAAGTGGAACGCAAGGTTGCTTGATTTAAATATAAAGTAAATATGATGGCAATGAAAAAATTATATAAAACCCTGCTTGCTTTACCGTTTGCCGGCTGTCTGGTGGTGGGTGCGTCACAAGCACAAGAAGTTAAAGAACTGAATTTCGGCATCATTTCAACCGAGTCATCCCAGAACCTGAAAAACAAATGGGAACCTTTATTAGCCGATATGTCACGCAAAACCGGTTACAAGGTGAAAAGCTTTTTTGCCCCTGATTATGCCGGCATTATCCAGGGCATGCGTTTCAATAAAGTGGATCTGGCTTTGTTTGGCAATAATTCTGCCATGGAAGCCGTTGACCGTGCCAATGGCGAGGTTATTTATCAGCTGGTGAACAAGGAAGGGCAGCCGGGTTACTGGAGTTTGCTAATTACGCATAAAGACAGTCCGGTCAACAGCGTTGAACAGATGCTGGCCCAGGCGGAAAACCTGAATTTTGGCAATGGTGACCCTAATTCCACTTCCGGTTATCTGGTTCCTGGCTATTACGTTTTTGCCAAAAACAATGTTGAACCGAACAAAATTTTCAAGCGCTCGCTGAATGGCAATCATGAAGTTAATGCGCTGTCTGTTGCCAATAAACAGCTAGACGTGGCCACTTTCAATACCGGTGCCATGGATCGACTGAGCAGGAGTCATCCAGAGAAGGCGGAAAAACTGAAAGTGATCTGGCAGTCTCCGCTTATTCCGGACAACCCGATTGTTTGGCGTGCTGATCTGCCCGATGAAACCAAGCTGGTCATCAAGACATTCTTTGACACTTATGGTGATGAGGCTGCCGAATTGCAACTGCTTAATGGAATGAATTTGTCCAAATTCAAAGCATCAAGCAATGACCAGTTGCTGCCAATCCGTCAACTGGATCTGTTCCAGCAACGATCAGCAATTGCCACTGATGCAAGACTGAGCCAGCAACAAAAACAGGAAAAGACCGCTCTTTTGGATGCTGAACTGGAAAAAATCTCTTTACGTATGCAGGCGCTGGAAAAAAAACCAGTCCTGAAACCGTTGTATTTCTTTATTAACCCAATTAATTATTTGTTACTGATAACCTGAAACCAGAGATAAACAATGCTTAAATCTATTTACCAGCGTGTGGGAGTTTCCCTTTTGGCCGCCGCCTTGACAGCAGGTGCCGCCTATGCCCAAGAAAAAAAGGAAATTAATTTCGGGATTATTTCCACTGAATCGTCACAAAACCTGAGACAGGTCTGGGAACCGTTCCTGGATGATATGTCCAAAAAAACCGGTTACAAAGTAAAGGCGTTTTTTGCCCCTGACTATGCCGGCATTATTCAAGGCATGCGTTTCGATAAGGTTGATATTGCCTGGTACGGTAACAAATCAGCCATGGAAGCCGTTGATCGTGCCAACGGCGAAGTTATTTTCCAGTCAGTGGATAAAGACGGTAAACCAGGTTACTGGAGTTTGTTGATTGCCCATAAAGACAGTCCAATCAATAATCTTGATGATATGCTGGCACAGGCCAAAAACCTTAACTTTGGTAATGGTGATCCTAATTCAACTTCGGGTTACCTGGTTCCTGGTTACTACGTTTTTGCCCAGAATAATGTTGACCCCAATAAAATCTTCAAACGTGCTGTCAATGGCAGCCACGAAGTCAATGCCTTGTCTGTCGCGAATAAACAGCTTGATGTGGCGACCAATAATACAGAAAGCGTTGATCGCCTGAAAAAAACCAATCCTGAAAAAGCGGCCTTGATCAAGGAAATCTGGCGTTCCCCTTTGATTCCGGCCGATCCGATCGTATGGCGTAAAAACCTGCCTGAAGATGTCAAGGTCAAATTTAACGAATTTTTTACCACTTATGGCGACAAACCAGAAGAATTGGCTGTGTTGAACAATCTGGATTGGGGTAAGTTTAAAGTATCCAGCAATGACCAGTTGCTGCCCATTCGTCAGCTTGAATTGTTCAAAAAACGTAATCAAGTGGTCAATGATGCCAAATTGTCCGATGCAGACAAACAGGCTCAGTTGCAAGCACTGGATGCCGATCTGGACAAGTTGGTTGCACGCATGAAAGAGCTGGAAGCCAAAAAATCCTGAGTCTTGTTCAGGAATTGAAAAGGTGCATGGCCAGGTGCTGTGCACCATAGATACAGAAAAGATATGACAACACTTACTTCACAAATCAGTTTGCAAAAACCTCAACGTAATTCCCTGATGCAGTTGCTGGGATGGGGCTTGTTTCTGGCTTTCCTTGCCTGGGCCTGGGAAGGTGCTGAAATGAATCCCCGCCTGTTATGGGAAGATTCCGGGAATATGGCAGAATTTGCTGCCGATTTTTTTCCACCGGATTTTTCCGATTGGCGTCTGTTCCTGAGTGAAATGCTGGTAACGATCCAAATTGCCGTTTGGGGGACTGTCCTGGCCGTTATTTGTGGCATTCCGCTGGGTATTCTTTCTTCGGCCAATATTGTGCCCTGGTGGGTCTATCAGCCGGTACGTCGTTTGATGGACGCCTTGCGCTCTATTAATGATATGGTTTTTGCCATGTTGTTTGTGGTGGCGGTTGGCTTAGGTCCTTTTGCGGGGACCCTTGCTTTATTTCTGGGAACCACAGGGGTACTGGCCAAGCTGTTCGCCGAAGCCGTGGAGTCAATTGATCCCGGTCCGGTTGAAGGAGTGCGTGCGACAGGTGCGAGTGCCTTGCAAGAAGTGATTTTTGGGGTCATACCTCAGGTATTGCCCTTGTGGATTTCCTACATCCTGTACCGTTTTGAATCAAATGTGCGTTCTGCAACGGTGGTGGGTATGGTGGGTGCGGGTGGTATCGGAGTACTGCTGTGGGAAGCTATCCGTGGCTTTCAGTTTGGGCAAAGTGCAGCTATTTTGTTAATCATTATTGTTGCCGTCAGCCTTATTGACATGATTTCACAGCGATTACGCCGTTTTTTCATCTAAAGGGTAATGGGCAGTGAGCTGCCCTTTTTCAATTATGAACTTGTCTAGACAAGAAGGTCCGGTTTATTTGACATTGGCAGCCACGCTCAGGGCGGAACTGTCTATTTATCAGGCAGGAGATCTGCTGCCTGGCGAGTTGCCGCTGGCCAGACGTTTTGGGGTTAACCGGCATACGATTCGCAGGGCACTGGATATCCTGGCCCAGGAAGGTAGCGTGATTCGCATCAAGGGTAAAGGTACCCAGGTCCTGAACCGGCCCATGCTGTATCCGGTTCGTGCCGACAGTGCTTACAGCGAATCTTTCAGTGCCATGGGATACAGTTCCGAAGCCCGTTTGTTGAAGGTTTACCAGCGTATTGCCAATGCCGATGAAGTCAAACACCTTCAGTTGAAGGAAGATGAGAATGTTCTTGAATATAAAACCCTCAGGCTGATCGAGGATCAACCGGTCAGCCTGATCAGTCATTTTTTTTCGCAACAGTATGCCTTTTTGCTGAAGGATTATGCCAAGGGGTCAATGCGCGCCTATTTGCAGCAAAGGGGGTGTGAACTGGTCAGGGTTTTCAGCCTGATTGGTGCACGCATGCCTACCGTGGATGAAGCCAGTCGCTTGCTGATATCCCATCAGCAGCCGGTGCTGACCGTCCAGACCTTATCCAGGGATCAGCATGGCAGGCCAATGGAATTGTCTTTTTCCGTCAGCCGTGCCGATCACTTTCAATATCAAGTGTTTATTAATGGAGTTAACGAGCATGACAGCTCAAGCAAACACAACCTTGCGTCAGCAATGGATGCAGGTACTGGCCAGGGCCGGTGATGCATTGATGTCTTTTGAGGCAGAACTGACTGCCGCCACTTACCGTCGTATCCGCGCACCGGAAACCGGCATGGTGATGGTGCGTGGCCGGGCCGGTGGTACCGGGCAAGCATTCAATGTGGGCGAAATGACGGTTACCCGTTGTGTGGTGCGCCTGGATGATGGCAGTACCGGTTATAGCTACATTGCCGGACGCAACAAGCAGCATGCCGAACTGGCCGCGTTGGCGGATGCCCACTTGCAAGGGCAGGAGCAGGAGCGCTGGATGGAAACGCTGGTGCGCCCGTTGCAACGGCAGCAACAACACAAACGCCTGCAAAGGGAGGCTGACATTGCAGCTTCCAAGGTTAATTTCTTTACGATGGTTCGCGGAGATTAAGCAATGAATTCACAGTATTTGAGACCGGCTTTTGAGAATCCGGTTGATAGTGCCCAGCAGGGTTTCCGTATCGCGCTCAAGGCTATTTCCGAGCCTGGCCTGAGTCATGACCTGGGACTGGTGGCAGAACTGGATAGCCTGGCGCCAGCCACTTATGCACTGGCACTGACTTTGCTTGACAGTGACACCACGGTCTGGTTGAGTCCTTCACTGGATACGCCCGCCGTCAGGGCGAACCTGGCTTTTCATTGTGCCTGCCCTATTACCGGGCAAGCGCAGGAAGCCGACTTTGCCCTGTTGCAGGCATCCGAGGCGGAATATATCACGCTGTTCAATAACGGTACTGACCGGGATCCCGAGCTTTCATGTACGGCCCTGATTCAGCTGTGCTCATTGGACGGTGGCCAGACCACGATCTGGCAAGGTCCGGGTATTGAAACCCAGAGAGAGGTTGCCTTGCCGGTAGAAACGGTTTTCTGGCAAAACCGCCAGGCCGTCACGAAATTTCCCTGCGGTATTGATATGTATTTTATTGCCGGTGAGCGGATCATGGCCTTGCCCCGCAGCACGCAAGTCAACTTTCAGCAGGAGAATTAATCATGTATGTTGCCGTAAAAGGTGGCGAAAAAGCCATCGACCATGCCCACCACCTGCTGGCCAAAAAGCGGCGTGGTTCAACTGATATTCCTGAACTGGGTGTTGAACAGATCCGGGGGCAAATGTCCATGGCTGTTGCGCGGGTCATGACCGAAGGTTCGCTCTACGACGAGGAGCTGGCTGCACTGTCGATCAAACAATCAGCCGGTGATTTGCTGGAAGCCATTTTCCTGTTGCGCGCTTACCGTACCACTTTGCCCCGTTTTGCCGCTTCTGTGCCGCTGCAAACCGGTGAAATGCAAATGGAACGCCGTATTTCCGCGACCTACAAGGACTTGCCGGGTGGCCAATTGTTAGGCCCTACCTTTGACTATACCCACCGTTTACTGGACTTCGCCCTCATGGCAGAGGGCAATGAGCTGCCAGCCCCGGCGCAGGAAGATCTGCAGGCAGAGCCTTGCCCGCGTGTGCTGGAAATGCTTGAGAAGGAAGGCCTGATGCGGGTTGAAAAAAATACCCGTGCCGAGGTGCCTGACATTACCCGTGAACCGCTGGACTTTCCTACCAATCGCATGCAGCGCTTGCAGGCGCTTGCCCGGGGTGACGAGGGATTCATGATGGCACTGGCGTACTCCACCCAGCGTGGTTATGGCCGTAATCACCCTTTTGCCGGAGAGATTCGCATTGGTTTTACCGAAGTCTGGATAGAGCCCGAAGAGCTGGATTTTGCCGTGCCGCTGGGTGATATTGAAATAACCGAATGTGAAATGGTGAACCAGTTTGTTGGATCAAAAACCGAACCTGCCCAGTTTACCCGTGGCTACGGATTGGCGTTTGGCTATAACGAACGCAAAGCCATGAGCATGGCCCTGGTAGACCGGGCCCTGTGTGCCGAAGAACTGGGCGAGGAAATCACTTCACCGGCCCAGCAGGAAGAGTTCGTGCTGATGCATTGTGATAATGTTGAAGCTGCCGGATTTGTTTCACACTTAAAGCTTCCACACTATGTCGACTTCCAGTCAGAACTGGAATTGATCCGAAAAATGCATGCGCAGGATCAGGCAGAAGATGAAGAGTATTCCATACAGGAGAAACGGGCATGATGACCGGATCGGAAAAACAGGTTCAGCAGGGGCTGACAGAAGGTTATAACTTTGCCTATCTGGATGAGCAAACCAAACGCATGATTCGTCGCGGCCTGCTCAAGGCGGTTGCCATTCCTGGCTATCAGGTTCCCTTTGGCGGACGTGAGATGCCGTTGCCTTATGGTTGGGGTACCGGCGGCATGCAGGTTACAGCCGCTGTTCTTGGAGAACAGGATGTGCTCAAGGTCATTGACCAGGGTGCCGACGATACGACCAATGCAGTGTCGATCAGGCGCTTCTTTTCCCGTACGGCGGGTGTGCAGACAACCGAAAGGACTGAAGCGGCAACCATTATCCAGACACGCCATCGTATCCCCGAGGCTGAACTGAAGAAAGACCAGATCATGGTGTATCAGGTACCCATTCCAGAGCCGTTGCGCTTTATCGAGCCTTCTGACAGTGAAACCAAAACCATGCACGCGTTGAATGATTACGGTGTCATGCATGTAAAACTATATGAAGACATTGCCAAATATGGTCACATTGCCACCGCTTACGCCTATCCGGTTTTGGTGGATGACCGTTATGTGATGGATCCTTCACCGATTCCTAAGTTTGACAACCCTAAACTGGACATGAGTCCTGCCTTGATGCTGTTTGGCGCAGGGCGTGAAAAACGACTGTATGCCGTACCGCCTTACACCCGTGTCAGCAGTCTGGATTTTGATGATCATCCTTTTGAAATACAAAAATGGGATCATAGCTGCGCCATTTGTGGCAGTGATCATTCCTATCTGGATGAGATTATTGTCGATGACAGCGGAACCCGTGAGTTCGTTTGTTCGGATACCGATTACTGCAACCAGCGGGTTGCCCAGCAGGAGAAACAATAATGGCTGCTTTGCCTTCAATCATGGAAACGACGGCGACAGTGCCGGATCAGCCTTTGCTGTCAGTTGAAAATATCAGTCGCCTGTTTGGACCTGAAAAGGGTTGCCAGGGCGTTTCATTTGACCTGTATCCTGGCGAGGTATTGGGCATCGTTGGTGAGTCCGGTTCGGGCAAATCCACTCTGTTAAGTGTTCTGTCCGGACGTAGCCAGCCTCAGGATGGGGTCATTACGTATCGGGGCCAGCAGGGCGAGATTATTGATTTATACAGCAGCAGTGAAGCCGAGCGCCGTACCCTGCTGCGTACCGAATGGGGATTTGTTGAACAGAATCCCCGTGACGGATTGCGCATGGGGGTCTCGGCCGGTGCCAATATTGGCGAGCGACTGATGGCCCAGGGTGTGCGCAATTATGGGGTCTTGCGCCAGGAAGCGCTGGACTGGCTGCAGCACGTGGAAATTGATGCCAATCGTATTGATGACCTGCCACGGACCTTTTCAGGAGGCATGCAGCAACGTTTGCAGATTGCCCGCAATCTGGTGTCCAGCCCACGACTGGTATTCATGGATGAGCCTACTGGCGGTCTGGACGTTTCGGTGCAGGCCCGTTTGCTTGATTTGCTGCGTCGCCTGGTGCGGGAACTGGATCTTGCCGTGGTGATCGTGACGCACGATTTGGCGGTGGCCCGTTTGCTGGCGGACCGGCTGATGGTGATGCGCCGTTCCCGCGTGGTGGAAAGCGGTCTGACCGACCAGATCCTTGATGATCCGCAGCATCCTTATACCCAGTTGCTGGTTTCATCTGTTTTACAGCCTTAAGGTGAATGCAATGCAAACAATTATTGAAGTTGAAAATTTACATAAAACGTTTACCTTGCATCAACAGCAGGGCGTTGTGTTGAATGTGCTCAAGAACATCAGTTTTAATGTGGGTGCAGGTGAGTGTGTGGTGTTGAACGGTCATTCCGGTGCAGGTAAATCAACCCTGATGCGCACGCTATATGGTAATTATTTGCCCGCCAGTGGCAGCATTCGTGTCCTGCATCAGGACCGGATGTTTGAAATGGTGGGTGCTGAACCGCGCCAGATTATGGCAGTGCGCCGCGAAACCATGGGCTATGTCAGCCAATTTTTGCGGGTGATTCCACGTGTGACTTGCCTGGATGTGGTCATGGAGCCGGCCCTGGCCAGGGGCTGGGCGGCAGACAAAGCGGCACAAAGAGCACGCCAATTGCTAAGCCGCCTGAATATACCCGAGCGCTTGTGGTCATTGGCACCGGGCACTTTCTCGGGGGGTGAGCAACAGCGGGTCAATATTGCCAGGGGATTTATGGTTACCTGGCCGGTTATGCTGCTGGATGAGCCCACGGCTTCACTGGATGAAGTCAACCGCCAGGTAGTGCTGGACTTGATTGGCGAAGCCAAACAGGCGGGTTCAGCGCTCATTGGTATTTTCCATGACAAGGCTGCCCGCGAGGTGGTGGCCGACCGTTATATTGACATGAATGCCCAGGAGTCCAGTCATGCCGCATGAGCAGATTTACACCAATGCAAAGGTCGTTATGGCCGATGAGATTTTTACCGGTACGGTAGTGGTTCGGGATGGCCTGATTTGCGAGATTGATGAAGCACACAGCAACCTTTGCGCCGCCCAGGATTTGAACGGTGACTATTTGATGCCGGGGTTTATCGAGTTGCATACCGATAACCTGGAAAAATACATGAATCCCCGTCCGGGCGTGGATTGGCCATCAGACTCCGCCGTACTGGCCCATGATGCCCAAATCATCGGATCCGGTATCACCACCGTGTTTGATGCGCTGTCGATTGGAGATGTTAACCCCAAAGGGAACCGTCTTCAGCAATTGCCTCGCATGGTAGAGGCCATTGGCAAGGCTGACCAGGATGGTCATACGCGTGCAGAGCACATGCTGCATTTGCGTTGTGAAGTCAGTCATGAAAAAACTCTTGAGGTATTCGAGAATCTGGTTGATCATGAGCTGGTCAAATTGGTTTCTCTCATGGACCATACACCCGGACAGCGCCAGTTCGTGAAATACGAGAAATACCGCGAGTATTACCAGGGCAAGTATCACCTGAGTGATACCGAGATGGAAGCTTTCATTGTTCGTCAGCGCATTAATGCCGAAAAGTACAGTGATGACTATCGTCGCAGGATTGCGGGTATTTGCCAGGAAAAAAACCTTTCGATGGCAAGCCATGACGATGCCACCCATGAACACGTGACGGAATCGGCCGGTTTCGGCATGAAAATTGCCGAATTCCCCACCACGCATGAAGCCGCGGCGCTTAGCCACCAGTTGGGCATGAAAGTGCTGATGGGGGCACCGAATATTGTGCGTGGCGGTTCCCATTCCGGCAATATTGCCGCATCAGATCTTGCCGGTCATGGCGTGCTGGATATTCTTTCCAGCGATTATTATCCGGCCAGCCTGTTGCAGGCGGTTAAAAAGCTTAGTGAGCAGGAAAATGGCTATGACTTGCCCAAGGCGGTTGCCACCATCAGCCTGTTGCCCGCACGTGCGGCCAATTTGAATGATCGTGGTGAAATCAGGCTTGGCTTGCGGGCTGATCTTGTTCATGTGGCACAGGCCGGTTCCCAGTTTGTGGTGCGGCAGGTCTGGCGAGAAGGGAACAGGGTGTTCTGATGGCGGGAAAACTGGTTTATATGGTAGGGCCTTCAGGTAGTGGCAAAGATAGTCTGTTGCAGGCATTGGCCAACGATTTGCCTCATGATTGCGTCATTATGAAACGGGTCATCACACGCCCTGAAAACTCGCCGGGTGAGGTGGCCGATTCGGTTTCAATGCAATCATTTGAACAAATCGAGGCCCAGGGCGGTTTTGCCATGAGCTGGCGAGCCAACGGATTGGCCTATGGTATTCCAAAGGACCTGGATCGTCATCTGGGAGAAGGGAAAACGGTACTGGTTAACGGTTCACGTTCTTATTGTACCCATGTAAGCCAGTTATACCCCGATGTGATCATCGTTCTGGTTGCGGTCAGGCCCGAGCTGCTCAGGCAGCGTCTGATCAATCGTGGACGGGAGTCTTTGCAGGAAATCACCCTGCGTTTAGAGCGTAACCGATGCCTGGAACAGGTATTGCACAACAAGCTTGCCTTGCGGCAAATCAGTTTCTTTCTCTTGGACAACTCTGGTGATTTGTCGCTGGCGGTTGAGCAGTTGCGCGATAAACTGGAAACGTGGTGCAATGCCAGGATCCAATCTGAAAAGAGTACGTTTTTATCCTGAGAGGTCCGGTATCTTGACGTTCTCACCCGGCATGCAGGCCGAGATTTTTTTCTGGAGCATTTGATGAAATTGACATTTCTGGGCACTGGGGATACTGCCCAGGTTCCCGTATATAACTGCCAGTGTCCGGCTTGCCAGCGGGCAGGCCAGGATAAACTGTTTATGCGCAAACCAAGCAGTGTGCTTGTACAAAGCGGGACAGACCAATGGCTGGTGGATGGCGGTCATATGGATTTATGCCAGCGTTTTGCGCCGGGCACCCTAAGCGGGATTTTGCAAACACATTACCATGCCGACCATGCCCAGGGTTTGTTGCACTTGCGCTGGGGCGTCGATATGCGTATTTCCGTGCACGGCCCGTTTGATGAGGCCGGTTTTGCCGATTTATACAGGCATCCAGGTATTCTTGATTTTTCTCAGCCCTTTAGCGCCTTTGAAACCCGCCAGCTGGGTGAGAAATTGCAAGTGACGGCTTTGCCATTGGTGCATTCAAAACCCTGTTTTGGCTATTTGTTCGAGGAAGAAGACGGAAAAATCGCCTACCTGACCGATACGGTTGGTCTGGGGGACGATACATATGCCTGGTTGCAAAAACAGTCGCTGGATTATTGTATTGTGGATTGTTCCCATCCTCCCCGTGAGACTCCCCCGCGTAATCACAATGACCTTAATACGGCCCTGAAAATGTGTGATGGCCTGGCAATAGGTACTTTGCTGCTGACCCATATTGGCCATGAAATGGATAATTGGCTCATGAATCATCCAGACTCTTTGCCTGAGAATGTGAAGGTGGCCAGGGATGGACAAATCCTGACGGTTTGATATTGTTGGGCCAGATGGTTTAATATTCAGGTTCATGCCCCGTTAATCGGGGTATTTTTTTTAATATTTATCGTAAACAAACAGGAACAAGACATGCTGGAACCATTGTCCTATTGGCTCAAGGCCTGGGAATATGACGTGACGGAAAACGAGGCCACCTGGATCGCACTGGGTTTGATACTTCTCACAACAGTTATCATTCACTTCATACTGCATTACGGAGTGGTTAGATTTTTGCGAAATCAAATGCAAAAATCGCCCTATTTGTTTTTACAGTTGTTAAGCCAGTCCCGCCTGCTTAGTCGGGTTGTTTATTTTATCCAGGGGATTCTGGTGGGGTTGCAGGCCAATTTATGGCTATTGCAGGGAAAGCTTCTGAATGGCATGTTGGCAGTCGTGCAAATATGGATATACATTTATGCCTTGGCCGCCCTGTTTTCAATTCTGAATATTTTGCTGGACTGGTGTTATAAAAAGCAGGTGGCCACACAGCTTCCCTTAAACGGAATTTTCCAGACGATCAAGCTGGTTGCATCCATTGCGGTGGGTATTTTCATTGTTTCCCTGCTCATTGGCCGTTCACCGGTTATTTTGCTTAGCGGTCTGGGTGCCATGACGGCTGTCTTGATGCTGGTCTTCAAAGATCCTATTCTGGGGTTGGTGGCCGGCATACAGTTATCGGCCAATAATATGCTCAAGCTGGGTGATTGGCTTGAGATGCCTAAATATAATGCCGATGGCGCGGTGATAGATGTTGGGCTGACTACCGTCAAGGTCAGGAACTGGGACAATACGATCACCACAGTTCCCACTTATGCGCTTATTTCGGATTCGTTCAAGAATTGGCGGGCGATGTCGGAGTCGGGTGGGCGTCGTATCAAGCGGTCTATTAATATTGACGTGACCAGCATCAATTTCATCAGTGAGACTGAAATGAAAAAGCTGGCCAAAAGCCGTTTGCTGGCCAATTATATTCTGGAAAAGAACCGGGAGGTAGAGCAATACAACCAGGAACATAACTGGGATCTGAGTACGGCCCTGAATGGACGGCGTTTGACCAATATAGGCACTTTCAGGGCCTATCTGGAAATGTTTTTGCGCAACCATGCCAATATTCGCAAAGACATGACGATTATGGTCCGGCAGCTGGCACCCACCGAAGATGGGCTGCCGATTGAAATTTATTGCTTTACCAATACGGTGGTCTGGGTTGAATACGAAAGCATTCAGTCTGATATTTTTGATCATATTTTTGCCGTGGTGCCCGAGTTTGGACTGCGCCTGCACCAGTCGCCCAGCGGGCATGACTTTGCATCAATTTCCCGGCACCTCTCCAGGGTGGCAGAAAAGCAAAGCCTGTCGGCCTGAAAACAGGGCCACTTGCAATCGTGAGGATCGGGCATTTAACTATAAGTACAGACAAGAAATGACCCGATTCAACCACGACGTGAATGTCGCGACTTGATCAGGAAAGTGCTCTGCTACAATAGTCCGTGATTGTTTTTACCCTAAACCAGTAAATTCTTTTTTTTGTTTTTATATAAAAATACCATCTAGGAGATTGAAAATGGCTATTTCCCGTCGTGATTTAATGAAAGTTGCCAGTGTTTCCGGTTTGGCTGCCATGGTACCTGCTTTGGCGCGTGCCCAAAATAAAAAACTCGAGAAAACAGACGTCTCAATAGCGGTAGGTGGCCAGGCCCTGGTGTATTATCTGCCATTGTCAATTGCCGAAATCAATGGCTACTTCAAGGAAGAAGGCCTGAATGTGAAAATCGCCGACTTTGCCGGTGGTTCAAAAGCCTTACAGGCCGTGGTCGGAGGCAGTGCCGATGTTTGTTCAGGTGCGTTTGAACACACTATCAACCTGCAGACCAAGAAGCAGTTTTACCGTTCATTTGTGCTGCAGGGGCGTGCGCCCATGATTGGCCTGGCGGTGTCCAAAAAGAACATGCCCGATTACCAATCGCCGGCCGACCTGAAAGGTAAAAAAATCGGTGTCACTGCACCGGGTTCATCCACTAATATGCTGGTTAGTTTTTTCTTGAAACAACATGGCCTGAAAGACTCCGATGTTTCCATTATTGGTGTGGGAGCCGGCTCGGGTGCCGTTACTGCCTTGCGTTCAGGCCAAATTGATGCCATCAGTAACGTAGACCCGGTACTAAGTATTCTTGATCACGCGGGGGATATCCAGATTATTGCCGATACCCGCAGCCTGCAGGTTACCGAAGATATTTTTGGCGGCCCCATGCCTTCAGGCTGCCTGTATGCGTCACAACGCTTTATTGATGAAAATCCCAATACGGTCCAGGCTTTGGCCAATGCCATTGTAAAAGCCGACAAATGGATCCAGCAGGCAGGCGTCGATGAGGTGATCAAGGTTGTGCCCGAAAATTATCTTTTGGGTAATCCCGACGTGTATAAGCTGGCCCTGACCAAAAGTTTCGAGGGCTTGTCGCCCGATGGCCTGATAAATGAGAAAGGTCCTGAAACGGCCCTGAAAGCATTGGCCAGTTACATTAAAAACTTTAACGCTGAGGCAATTGACTTGTCCAAATGCTGGACTAACGATTTTGCTGCAAAAGCTCAAACAACTTAATTCAATATGTCAGAACCTGCATTATCATTGGATAAAATCACGTGTACTTTTGTATCACGTGATAACAAAAACGAAAAATATACCGCATTACGTGACGCCACCCTGCATATTGCACCGGGTGAATTTGTATCCGTAGTGGGCCCTACCGGTTGTGGCAAATCAACCCTGCTTAACGTGGGGGCGGGCTTGCTTGAACCTTCGGCAGGCTCGGTCCGGGTGTTTGGTCAACCCTTGAAGGGCATCAATCACCGGGCCGGGTATATGTTTCAGGGTGAGGCACTCATGCCTTGGCGCAGTGCGATTGAAAATGTGATGGCCGGCCTTGAATTTGCCAATGTCCCCAAAGAACAGGCGCGGGCACAGGCCATGGACTGGCTGCAACGGGTCGGTTTGTCACATGCCGTTAACAAGTACCCCCATCAAATGTCGGGTGGTATGCGTAAACGCGCCATGCTGGCCCAAACCATGATTCGTGATCCCGATATCATCCTGATGGATGAGCCCTTTTCAGCCCTTGATATCCAGACCCGCCAACTCATGGAAAACGAAGTGCTGGAAATCTGGATGAGCCAACGCAAAGCCGTTTTGTTCATTACCCATGACCTGGATGAGGCCATTGCCATGAGTGACCGGGTTGTTATTCTTTCGGCTGGGCCGGGAACGCATATCATTGGTGAGTTCAAGATTGACCTGCCACGCCCCAGAGACGTTGCTGAGGTACGTTCTCATCCGCGTTTTACCGAATTGCACAAGGCAATCTGGGATGTCCTGCGCGAAGAAGTCCTGAAAGGGTATGATCAACAGAAACGGGTTTGACATGTGGAATTCAATTAAACCAAACACACGCAACTTCCGCTTGTGGCAAATTATTATTCTGGCGGTAATACTGGGTACCTGGTATTTCGCTTCACTTAACGACAATGTCGCATTTTTCTTTGGGCAGCCTCTTGGTGTGGCAGAGTCCATCTGGAACTGGTTTGTCGTTGACGGTGATATTTACCGTCACTTGGGTATAACGCTTTCAGAAACATTGCTGGCATTTGTCATCGGTACTGTGTTCGGGATGCTTTTTGGCTTATGGCTGGGGCTTTCCAAAACAGCCAGCCTGGTGCTTGATCCTTACCTGACAGCACTCAACTCCATGCCAAGGGTCATTCTTGCTCCCATTTTTGCCATGTGGTTTGGTCTGGGTATCTGGTCCAAGGTGGCTCTGGCGGTGACCCTGGTGTTTTTTATCGTGTTTTTCAACGTGTACCAGGGCATCAAGGAAGTTAGCCCCACATTGCTTGATAACGCAAAAATGCTGGGTGCCAATCGCAAGCAATTGCTGCGCCATGTTTATCTGCCATCGGCAACCAGTTGGGTGTTTTCAAGTTTGCATGCCTCGGTTGGCCTGGCGTTTGTCGGCGCCGTGGTAGGTGAGTATCTTGGGTCTGCCAGTGGTGTGGGTTATCTTATTTTGCAGGCAGAGGGCACCTTTGATATCAATACGGTGGTCGCCGGCATCATCGTACTGACGGTATTTGCCTTGCTGCTTGATCTGTTGGTGAGCCTGACTGAAAAATATTTCCTGACCTGGAAACCGACATCGGGTGAAACCGAAAAATTGTAAAAATCGATTTTATACCTCTTTCACCCATGAAAAATCTCCCGGGATCGGTCTGTCACAAGCCGGTGGTCGGGAGGTTTTTTATGTGAAAGTCAGACGCCATATACCATTGATCTTGTTATCTGGGTAATATGTTGGATGAATTAATGTAGTTTAAACAAATAACAATATTTATTTTTTGCTGGATGAAAATGACAAAACAAATCAGGATTGCAGCCATTCCCGGAGATGGTATTGGCAAGGAGGTCATGCCCGAGGGCTTGCGCGTATTGAAAGCGGTACAGGAAAAGTTCGGGCTGGATTTGCACATAGAAGAATTTGAATGGGCCAGTTGCGATTATTATGCCCGTCACGGCAAAATGATGCCCGACGACTGGTTTGAAACCCTGCGGCAGTTTGATGCCATTTATTTTGGTGCCGTAGGCTGGCCCGATACCGTGCCTGATCACATTTCCCTGTGGGGCTCTTTACTGAAATTCCGGCGTGATTTTGACCAGTATGTCAACTTGCGTCCCGTTAAGCTGTTACCCGGTGTGCCATGCCCGCTGGCCAATCGCCAGCCCGGAGATATTGATTTCCTGGTTGTGCGCGAAAATACCGAAGGCGAATATTCGTCGGTGGGTGGCAAAATGTTTGAGGGCACTGATCGTGAACTGGTCTTGCAGGAATCGGTTTTTACCCGTAAGGGCGTTGACCGCATTCTGAAATATGCGTTTGAACTGGCCACCAGGCGTGAGCGTAAAAAATTAACGGCAGCCACCAAGTCCAATGGCATTTCAATCAGTATGCCTTACTGGGACGAGCGGGTAGCCTTAATGGCGCAAGACTACCCGCAGGTACAGTGGGACAAGCAGCATATTGACATCCTGTCGGCCCGTTTCGTGCTACAGCCCGACCGCTTTGATGTGGTGGTGGCGTCCAACCTGTTTGGCGATATCCTGTCCGACCTTGGACCGGCATGTACCGGTACGATTGGACTGGCACCTTCTGCCAACCTGAACCCAGACCGTACCTTTCCGTCGCTGTTTGAGCCGGTGCACGGGTCTGCCCCTGATATTTACGGGCAAAACATAGCCAACCCGATTGCCATGATCTGGTCAGGTGCCATGATGCTTGATTTTTTCAGTGAACAGAACGAGGCCTTCGCCCGGGCCCATGACGCCATTATGGCTGCCATTGAAACCGTGTTGGTGCAGGGACCCAAATTCCGTGACCTGGGTGGCTCTGCCAATACCACTGAAGTGGGCATGGCGATTGCCAGTCTTATTTAAGCCTTGGCAAACAAGGAAGCCGCATGAGCAAGAAACGAATATCCATAGGCGCCTTGGGTGGCACCATTAGCATGACGGCCAGCCAGTCCGGGGGCGTAACCGCAACGCTGGGTGCCAGGGAATTGGCAGAAAGTGTGCCGGGCCTTGCCGGGCTGGCTGACCTTAGCCTGCAGACCTTGCAAAAACTGCCTAGCGGTTCCATTCGTTTTGACCATCTTTTCAGTTGCCTGGCATGGGCCGAAAAAGAGGTGGAAAAAGGTGCTGACGGCGTCATTATTACCCAGGGCACCGATACGCTTGAAGAATCCGCCTTTTTTATGGATCTTTTCTGGCGTCATGCCGAACCCCTGGTATTAATGGGGGCAATGCGTTCGCCCGAAGAACCCGGTGCCGATGGTGCTGCCAATCTGCTGGCTTCGGTAGTTGTTGCCAGCAGCCAGGTATCTGCCAACAGGGGTGTATTGCTTGTCATGAATGATGAAATTCACGAGGCAAGGCATGTTCGTAAAGTCCACTCAAGCCGGGTTAATGCTTTTGCATCTCCGGTATTTGGTGCTGCAGGAGTAGTACTTGAAAAGCAGGTACAGTATTTCAGGCCAACCGTGCGTAAGCCACAATTGGCGATCCCAACCAGCTTCAAGGCTAAAGTGTTGCTGCTGGAACATACGCTTAGTGATGACCCTGGCATACTTTCTTTGGCTCTGGCGCATGAGGCTTGCCAAGGGGTCGTGATTGCCGGCTTCGGATCCGGCCATGTCTCTGAGTCCTTGCGGGATGTGCTGGTGGCGGCTGCCAAACGGATACCGGTGATTGTCTGCTCCAGAACCGGTGCGGGTAGTACCACCCAAGCCGTGTATGGTTATAAAGGTGCAGAAATAGACCTGCAGAAAAATGGTATTCTAATGGGGCAGTGGTTGTGTCCACGCAAGGCCCGGCTGTTACTTGCTGCAGCACTATGGAATAATTGTGAAAGAGAACAAATAAAAGAACTGCTTGGACAATGGGGTACAAGCCACTAACACCAGGAAAAACATGAGTAATTTCAGCTATTTTCTACTTGCCATTGTATTGGGCGTATTGTTCTTGGGTATTGGCTTGATTGCCTGGAAGCTTATAAAGCGGGCGATTGGTATTCCGAAGGAAATTGACAAAAGTGATCTTGATTGACGTTGAGCCTTTGTTGGCATGGCATGCCTGTGGCCAGTGCAATGGGATTTCCTAACTGCTGAAAAAAGGTTCAAGCAGGGTTTTGGCCAGCTCAACCTGGTCGGCCCGAACCATCAGAATCTGTTCATTCAGGCTATTGGATATCGCACCAGGATACATGGAACTGAATCCTCGACCTGAAATAATAAAATGAATATTATAGGCTGTCATGAGTGAAGAAATAACGGCCGCTTCCGGTTCTGACTGCATTGTATAAATCGGGATCATGTTCATCGCATTCTCATTGTAAGCCGGTAACAAAAATAGAGTATATTTTTCAATTGTTTAAGTGTATTCTATACGAAATGGCCATTGGGGTTAATAAATAGGCTTTTCTGTTTTTACCTTTCGGAGGTGCAGCATGAAAAAATCTTTAATATTTGTTTCTGCCTTTGCTGTTCTGGGAACAGGCTTTCTCTCCATTCCTGCGGGTGCAGCCAGTTTCGAGTATTCACCGCCCCTGGAAGTAGGGTTCAACAACAATAATAATCATGAGTTGAAATTCCGCGGCTTCGAGCAGGATAAACTGGAAGAAAGAAATTCCCGGGTAAGCTGTGTGGGTCCTTGCGAGGACCGTAATAAAACCCTCTTCTTCCTGCAGCATCAAACCATTGCCAATCTTCCTCTGGTTACAGGAACAACAGAGGTGGTGAGTTCGTCCAGTATTGACAATCAATCCGTTAGCGTCAGTCACGAAAGCATTGTCAATGAGACAGTTGACAGCGCGCAATAAGTTTTTCTGGCGCTGGCCGGGCGCTTGGTTTTCGTACCACCAAGAAAGCATAAACCTGCCTGCCAGCCTGGCCGGCGCACAGGTTTTGCTTTTTAGTGAGCATTATTGAACCGATTGATCCAGTCTGCGTTTACCGATGATCAGCCCCAGAGCGAGCAGGCTTATGCTGACGCAAAATATAATAACAGCCGATAACAGGCCAAAAGCATCGGCCAGTAGTCCAACCGACACAATGGGTAAAATGGTGCCCAGATAGCCAATAAACAAGTAAGTGGAAAAAATGGGGCCACGGTTTTCAGCGGTGCTGAGTTGTCCCACAAGGCCAAAAGTGGCCAGCAAGGTGGCTCCGTGGGCCAGTCCGGCCAGGATATCGGCAACAATAAACAACAGGGTGGAATGGGTGCTCATTGTGAGTCCCAGTGCCAGGCAGGCCAGTAACAGAAACAGCATGCCAAGGTATAAAGTCCTGTGCAGGGGCAGGGACCTGAGCATGAACTGGGTACAGCCAGAGATGAACAGGACCGAAGCGATGGCCGTACCGCTAATAGCCGGACCGTTCCATGGGATCATTTCCTTAAGGAAAGACGGCGCCAATGAGCCATAAAGGCTGAACAGGCCAAAAGCGGCAAAGGCAGTCATGGAAATAATCAGGAAGAGCGGTTTAAGGGTCGGCTCTGCCGGTACTTCAAGTTTGGGCATGAAAGAAGGGCGCCCAGGCTTGCTTTTTATTTCCTGCCTGACAGATCGCAAGCCATAAAGAATAAAAATACTGGGTATCAGGACGGTTACATAGGGAGTGACCAGCGGATAGGGTAGAAACTGGGCTATCCAGCCACTAATGAACGGCCCCGAACCAAAACCCGCCACACTGACCATGGAGGCAATCTGTCCTGCCTTGGATTTATGGCTTGCCGGGAGAACCTGACTCATGCCAAGCATGGCAGAAGTGCTGATCATGCCAGAGGCAATGCCTATGGTTACTCGCCCCAGACCAAGCAGGAACGGAGAAATGGCCAGGGAGGAAATGCCTAAGCCAATAATGGAAAAAACCAATCCCCCTTTAAGGACGGGTAAAAAACCGTAGTGGGCGGTGACTTTACCCAGAAAAAGCAGGGTAACCAGGACGCCTGCCATATAGGCAATGAAAATATAGGTGATTTCGCTGGGTTTCAGGTCCCACAGTAGCTGGTAAAAAGGATAGAGGGGGCTTGCAAGTGCAGTTCCCATGGTGCCGGCACACAGTGCGGCACCGACCCAGGCAAAGGGTCTCCATGTGGTTTGCATGTTATTAAAAGGAGATCTGTAAAAACAGTATGAAAGTGTACCTTAAGTCTTCAACCGACTTCCATTAACAGGCGATAGACCTGGAAGCTTTATTATTTCTGCCTGAAGATTACTCGTGAAAAGTCACGAATTCCTCCAGAGGCACCCGGGTAGTCTGCAATTTGTTGGCAGGGTTGGACGTATCTTCATAGCCAAGTGAAATGCCACAGACCAGGGTTTGTTCTGCAGGAATAGACAGATGCTGTTTGACAATGGCCGGGTAATTGACCAGCGCGACCTGCGGACAGGTGTGCAGGCCCAGGGCACGGGCTGCAATCATGATGTTTTGTATGAACATGCCGGTATCCAGCCAGCTGCCTTGTTCCATGTTGTTGTCAAGCGTCACGAATAAGACAACGGGTGCGTCAAAAAATTCAAAATTGCGGGCATGCTGCCGTTGCATGGCTGCTTTATCGCCTTTTTGGATACCCAGAATATTGTAAAGCGACCAGCCGTTTTCACGACGCCGGGCCAGATAGGGTTCACGCCATTCTTTGGGGTAATACTGGTATTCGCATTGGTTGGGTGTGTTGGCATGGAAGGCATCAAGCAGGGCGGCAGATAAGGCATCGCGGGCCTGGCCCGAAACAACATGCACTTTCCAGGGCTGGATATTGCTGCCACTGGGGGCGCGTGATGCAGTTTGCAGCAGGGTGTGTAACACTGGTGCTGGAATGGCGTCTGGCAGAAAGCCTCGGATGCTTTTGCGGCTGGTAATGGCCGCTAATGCAGTGTTTTGGGGGGAGTGTTCAATCGTGTCCATGTATATAAAATGCCTGATAGGTCAAAAACGGACCTGGTCCGTTTTTTTATTAACGATTATTGAAATTGGCCGGTCGTTTTTCAATAAAGGCATTCATGCCTTCCTTGCGATCCTCCAGTGCAAAAGTAGCATAAAGCATTTTTCGCTCAAAGGCGAGCCCTTCATTCAATGACCCTGGTTTTATACAGGACCGGAGTGTCCCCGCATGACGGATTAGTTGATTTGGAAGGATTTGGCTTCCTCGCGCAGCATGAATTTTTGCAGTTTGCCGCTAGGTGTTCTGGGTAAATCACTCCTTATTTCCAGTTTCTCGGGGAAGTACTGGTTAGCCACTTTTTTCTCTTTCAGATATTGAATCATTTCCTCAAAAGAGAAGCTGGCACCTTCTTTAAGCGTTACAAAGGCACATGCCCTTTCGCCAAGCCGTTCATCAGGAAAGCCTACAATGGCAACCGTGGCAATGGAGGGGTGCTGGTAAAGCAGGTTTTCAATTTCAACCACGGGGATGTTTTCCGCACCGCGAATAACGATATCCTTGCTGCGGCCATTGATGCGGATATACCCCTCTTGGTCCATGAAGGCAAGGTCACCCGAATCAAACCAATCGTCTTCGGTCAGTGCGTTAAGTTCGGGTTTTTTGTAATAGCCAACACATTGGGAAGCGCCTCTTACCAGCAGGCGTCCTGTTTCACCGCGTGGCAACTCATTGTCATTGCCATCAACGATCTTCAGCTCAATGCCGGGAATGGCCCTGCCGTCGCTGATACTGGATTTTTCCAGCGCCTTCGAGGGGGTCGTAATGGTGATGGCGCCGTTTTCGGTCATGCCCCAGGCTGAGCATACGGTCAGGTTCATGATTTGATGGGCCCGTTCTATCACAACGGGTGGAATGGGGGCGCCAGCGCAGCAGAACTTGGTAAATTGCGGGGATCGCGGTGCTCCCTTTTCAGTCGCATTGCACATGTCCAAAACAAAGGGGCTGGAGGCCATGCTGAAGGTAACAGCTTCTTTATTGATGATTTGCAATGCAAAATTGGGGTCCCAACTGTCCATGACTACGGTGGTTGAATTAAGCATGATGGGCAACATGGCCAGATAACCGTAACCAGTAAGGTGTGCCATGGGAGAGGCGCCCAGGATAATTTCGCTGTCTTTCAGTTCAAGGGCGTCAACGAAACCGTCAAGGGCGGCAAACAGCGTATTGGAAGTATGCATGACCGCTTTCGGCTCGCCGGTGGTGCCGGATGTGAACATCAGGATAAGAATGTCGTCTGGTTCAACCGGACCGGCAACAAGGGGGGCGGAAGAGGTGTCTGTCAGCAGGAGTTTGTCAAAGCTGTTTTCGCTTTCACCGCCAACGACCACAATATGCTGGAGGGTGTCTATTTTGTGTAGCAGGCCGTTGGCCATTTCTTCATAATTGAAATTTTTGAATACGGACGGGACAATAAAGACCTTGGATTCAAGAAACTTTAGCATATAACTTAATTCACGATCGCGAAAAATGGGCATCAAGGGGTTTGCCACCGCGCCAATCCGGGCGCATGCCAGGGATATGGCAATAAACTCCCAGCTATTCGGAATCTGGAAACTAACTACATCGGAGCGTTGAATGCCCAGGCGGATAAGGGATTTGGCAATAGTGTCAATATGCGCATTAAGCTGGTGATAGGAAAGACGCACGGGAGCACTGTTTTTACCATCGACCTTATAGGCAACAACGGCAGTTTTATCCGGATGCGTTTCCAGTGCCTGTCTGAAGAAGTGTTCGATAGTCCTGTTTTTCCAGAAGCCGTTTGTTGTCATTTTTTCTTTGCGTGCATCAATCAGGGATGTGTCAAATTTCATGATCTGTCTCGTGGGTAGTAGTGGATGAAAAATTCTTATGGATTGGTGAATATGTTCCTTACGTATTTACGTAAATATATTTGCATAATATTTTTATTATTCTTCACCATTGACCGTAATTAAAATACTAGTGTTTTCCCTTCATTTTGCTTTTTTTATTAAATCAGGGGTAAATTTTGTTGAACTTGGTCAAGGATTATGTAATTATAGGCAAATAGGTAAATATATTTACATATATTCCAATTAGGTTGAAGAGGCAATATGGAATTTTCAATTACAGAAGATCAGCGGGTATTGGTGGAAAGTGCAGGCAGGTTTGCACGAGAGGTACTGGCACCCGGCTATCAGCACCGAGATAAAACAGGACGCCTTGAACTGGAGATTGTGCGCCAGATGGGTGATTTGGGCTTGCTGGGTGTGGAAATGCCCGAGGCTTATGGCGGTATGGGTATGGACTGCGTAACCAGCGGTCTGCTGCTTGAGCAGCTGTCCGCTTCGGATTTCAACATGGCTTATGTCAGCTTGCTGGTGTCATTATGCGGTCAAATCGTGAACCGTTTTGCCAGCGAATCCATCAAGCAGGAATGGTTGCCAAAAATCATTGCCGGAGAAAAACTGATTGCGATTGCATTGACCGAGCCTTCAGCCGGTTCTGACGCCGCTGCTTTGCAATTAAAGGCGGTTAAAGAAGGTGATCATTATGTCCTGACGGGTGAAAAAACCTCAATTTCACTGGCTGATCAGGCCGATGTGGCCGTGGTTTTTGCCCGAACCAACAGCGATATCAAGGGTGCCAAAGGGATTAGCGCATTTTTGGTACCCATGGATTTTCCAGGTATTACCCGTACCGCTTTTGATGACCTGGGTACGCGTTGTGTGGGGCGGGGTTCAATATTTTTTGATGGGGTCAAAGTGCCTGCCAGTCATATGCTGGGCGAAGAGGGTAAAGGTTTTACCCAGGTCATGCAGGGTTTTGACTATAGCCGGGCGTTAATCGGGTTGCAATGCCTGGCCGTGGCGCGTGCCTCTTTGGATGAAACCTGGGAGTATGCCAAAGAGCGTGAAACTTTTGGCAAGCCCATCGTGGAAAACCAGGGGGTCAGTTTTCCGCTGGCCGAATATGAAACCTATTACCAGGCTGCCCGCTTGGTTTGCCTGGAAACGCTTTGGCTTAAAGACAAGGATTTGCCCCATACCTCACAGGCGGCCATGTGCAAATGGTGGGGGCCAAAACTGTCTTATGACATTATTTACCAGTGTCTGCTGTTTCATGGGCATGGTGGTTATGCCAAAGATTACCCTTATGAGCAGCGTCTAAGGGATGTGCTTGGCCTGCAAATTGGCGATGGTACCGCACAAATCATGAAAATGATTATTGCCCGTACAAAAACAGGCCTTAAATTAAGTTGAAACTTAAATTTTTGACATATTTTGCTGCAAGGTATTGATGTAATGGATAAGGGCCAGGCGGTCATCAAAGGAAATGTTCTTCAGTGCAAGGTCATAAAACTGATGAATAGGCTCAGCCAGGTTCTTCCAGAGTTCTTTTCCTTTGGGGCTTAAGGAAACCCTGATGGATCGGCGGTCTTCGGTACTGGGTGTGCGGACGATATAGCCATCACGCTCAAGACGGCCAAGCAGGCCGGTCAGGTTCTGGCGGGTAATCAGCAGATAGCGGGACAGCTCATTCACGCTCATGCCGTTTTCCGCCTTGGGTCTGGACAAGGCACCCAGCACAGACCATTGCTGGGTGGTTACGCCAAACTCTTCCAGAGCCTGAGTGCCTTTGGTATGAAGGGTGTTGGCAGCCTGGAAAAAACGGAAAAAAAGCCGGTTATTGATTTCATAAATTGCTGCTTCTTTGTCTTGATCGGAAGTAGTCATGATTATTTAAGTGAAGAATGGGTTCATTAAGCATATAGACTTATTTTAGTGGAGAAACATAATGTTTGGATTAAAAGATAAAGTTGTATTGGTGACCGGTGGTGGTGGTGGTATTGGCAGCGCCATTTGCGAGCGGTTTGGTCAGGCGGGTGCCAAAGTGGCAGTGGTTGATATCAACCAGGAAGCCGGCGATAAAACCGTAGAAAAAATCAAGGCAGCGGGTGGCTTCGCGCAAACTTTCCTGGTAAACCTGACCAATCAGGAGTCAGTCATTGAGTGTGTGAACAACATTGAAAGCACACTGGGGCCGATTGATGTATTGGTTAATAACGCAGGCTGGGACCGGGCCGGCAATTTCCTGGATACCAATAAGGAATTGTGGGAAAAAATTGTCGACATCAACTTCTTTGGTGTGTTGTACATGCACCATGCGGTACTCAAAGGCATGTCAGAGCGCGGCAAGGGTCGTGTGGTAAATATTGCCTCTGATGCAGCCCGCGTTGGCTCCAGTGGCGAATCCGTGTACGCCATGTGCAAAGGCGGTTTAATCGCCTTCTCCAAAACCATTGCCCGTGAGCTGGCAAGAAAACAGATCAACGTTAACGTGGTGTGTCCTGGCCCAACCGATACGCTGTTGTTCCGCGATTTCTGCGGTGAAGGCGAGTACGGTGAAAAACTGCGCAACGGCTTGACCCGTGCAATTCCTTTCGGTCGTCTTGGTCAGCCCGAAGACTTGGCGGGTGCAGTGGCTTTCCTGGCCAGTGACGAGGCTGCTTTCATTACCGGACAGGTGATTAGTGTGTCTGGTGGTCTTACCATGGTTGGTTAAATTGTTATTTGCTTCAAGTTAAAACAAATTATTCTGGAAGAGGGATTCATCATGTCATACGAAAAAATTCTGTACGAGGTTAACAATGGCACAGCACGTATTACCATTAACCGACCTGAAGTTTATAATGCTTTTGATGCACAAACCTGCGAAGAACTGATTGACGCTTTCAAGCGCGCTGAAGTAGATAAAAGCGTAGGCGTGGTTGTATTGACAGGGGCCGGAGACAAGGCATTTTGTACCGGTGGTGACCAATCCGGTAAAGATGGTGATTACGGCGGTCGAGGTGTGATTGGCCTGCCGGTAGAGGAACTGCAAAGCGTTATCCGCGATATCAATAAACCCGTGATTGCCCGTGTTAACGGTTTTGCAGTAGGTGGCGGTAACGTATTGGTAACGGTATGTGACCTGGCTATTGCTTCTGACAAGGCCCAGTTGGGTCAGGTGGGCCCTAAAGTGGGTTCGGTTGATCCCGGTTTTGGTACGGCTTACCTGGCACGTGTGGTCGGAGAGAAAAGAGCCCGTGAAATCTGGTATTTGTGCCGCCGTTATACGGCCCAGGAAGCATTGGCAATGGGGCTGGTCAATGCCGTGGTGCCACATGACCAGTTAGACGAAGAAGTACAGAAATGGTGCGATGAAATCAACGAGAAAAGTCCAACCGCCATTGCCTTGGCAAAACGTTCATTCAACGTGGATAGCGAAATGATCCGTGCCATGTCTTCACTGTCCATGCACGCCCTGAAAATGTATTACGACACTGATGAGTCCAAAGAGGGTGGTAACGCTTTCCGTGAGAAACGCAAACCCGAATTCCGCAAATATGTGAAATAAAGCTTAACAAGCTGGCTGCAGGTTGGTGCAGCCATAGGGTCCCTGGCGGGCAATATCCGTCTCTGGCTCCCACGCTCCTGCGTGGGAGTTTCTTTTTTCTATCTCGTTCCGATGCTCCTGAGTGGGAACGACCCCATGCCTGCCCACAAGGTTACAAACCGGAAATAAAAAATAATTTGTGATTTTAAAAAAAGTTATTTGTTTTCAATGATTTAGGTTTATCCTGTATAGGCTGGCCAATAGCAATACAAGCCAGTTTCTCTTGTCTTTTTTAGCCATAAGGGAGATGAAAATGAGGAAGCTATTACTTATGCTGGCCTTGGCCAGTTTGGGTTGTGGATTCGCCAGTGAAAGTGCCCGTGCGGCAGGCCCGCCGGTAAAAGCAATGAACGGTATATTGGTTAATGTCGAAGGCATGACTTTATATACCTATGATAAAGACCGCGATATGCCAGGTAAAAGTGTCTGTAATGACCGGTGTGCCCAGAATTGGCCACCGCTTTTGGCTGCTGCAGATGGCAATGCCGAAGGGGATTACAGTATTATCATGCGCGATGATGCAAGCAGGCAATGGGCTTATAAGGGACAGCCTTTGTACCTGTATAAAAGAGACATGAAGCAGGGAGACATGGTTGGGGATGATGTCCAGAATGTCTGGCATGTGATTAAACAGTAGTGTTATTTTGGCAGGGCTATTGAAGCAGTTATCTCAGTGTTGTTTATTGTTTAAGTAGCCTTGCCATTTTTTGCAATGGGAGCAGTGTGATGAATGCTTCAAATGGAAACTCGGCAGCACAGTCAGAAGTCAGGCAGGCAATACAACGCTGGCAGGGTGCAATACAGACGCGGGATATCAATCAGATAATGTCAAGCTATACACCCGATGTGGTTGCCTACGATGCCGTTTTGCAGTTGCGTTTCAAGGGTAAAGAGGCTTATGGCAAACATTGGCAGTTCTGCCTTGAAATGTGTGCCAATGACATGGTATTTGAACCTGCCGAGATGCATATTTCCGTTAGCGGGGGGCTGGCGCTGGTTTATTGTCTGGTTCGTTGCGGAGAAAAGGATGAAAGCGGTCAGCAGCATGTCTCTTGGATGAGGATTACATCCGGCTATAAAAAAGTGGACGGGCAATGGCTGATCGAACATGAGCATTTTTCTGTGCCGTTCGATATGATGTCTTTTAAGGCTTTGTTTGATCTTGACCCTGATAATGAACATAAAGTCAGGTCAGTGCCGTCGGGCATGAATACGGTGACGCCACATTTGGTGTGTGCTGGTGCCAGCAAGGCAATCGAGTTTTATACAAAAGCCTTTAATGCAAAAAAAATATCCCGTCTGGCCGATCCGGATGGTAAGTTGATGCATGCTGAAATCCGTATCGGTGATTCGGTTGTCATGCTTATGGATGAGAACAAACAATGGGGTGCGCTGGGGCCTGTTGCACTTAATGGATCACCGGTTACGGTGCATTTATATGTGGACAACGCCGATGCGATTTATGAGCAGGCCATTGCAGCCGGTGCAACCCCCGTTATGCCAATGGATGATACTTTTTGGGGAGATCGTTATGGTGTCCTTAAAGACCCGTTTGGGCATAACTGGTCTATAGCAACGCATATGCGGGATGTGAGCGAGGAGGATATCCGTGAAGCTGTGAAGGGGTGTGCCTGAGGATTATTTACTTTACTGTTTTTTGTGCTGCTTGGCGGCACCCGGGAAATTGCCCTCATAACGTCTGTAGGTCACAGGGTTTTGGGGGCAATTCAAATTTCAAAATCCGGTTTTATTTTTTTGCATCCAGTGCGGCAGAAATCTGGTCAATATTCTGTTGCATAGAAGTCAAACCCGCGCTACCCAGGATGTACCAGTTGTATGGGTCGACATAAACAATCTGGTTGTTTTTGGCAGCACGGGTCTGTCCGATGATGGATTTTTCCAGTACTTCCTTGCTGGAAGGTTTGTCGGTGTTGCTGCCCGTGGCTGCGTGGCGATCAATCACAAATAGCCAGTCGGGGTCGGCCTTGGCAATATCTTCCAGTTTGAAGGGGTGGCGGTCTGTGGTGGAAAGGTCTTTGACCGCGGCATTGGGTGTAAAGCCAAATACGTCATAAATCATGCCAAAGCGGGAACCGGGTCCAAAAGCGCTGGCTTTGTCACCGATGGACAGAATCATCATGGCATTGCCGGCCTTGGCGGATTTGGCTTTCAAGGTGTTTATGGATGCATTCAGTTTATCCAGGGCTTCGGCTGCCTGTGCTTCCTTGTCAAAAATCTTGCCCAGGGTGTTCACGTTGCGCTTGATGCTTTCCAGGGGGGCTTTTGTATCAATATTCATGTCCAAGGTTGGGGCAATTTTAAGCACGTCATCAAATTTGTCACTGGAGCGGCCACCCACAAAAATCAAGTCCGGGGCAACGTTGGCAAGCGCCAGGTGATCGGGTTCAAACAGGGTGCCTACCCTGGGTATGTTTTCTTCGTTATAAGCCGCGAGAAACTCAGGAAAGCGCGAGTTGGCCACTGCGCTTGCCTGAATGTCCAATGCTTGCATGTTATCCAGGGTTGGCAAATCAAAAACGGCGGTTTTGGCGGGCTGGGCCTTGATGCTGGCCACGCCTTTGGCATGTTGCACTTTGACTTGCGTATCCTGTGCCAAAGCAGGCCCGGTAGTCGTGGCAAAAGTGATGGCTATCGCTGCCTGCAGCAAGGTGAGCCATTTCGTTTTTTGTAACTTGGGCTTCATTTAAGTATCCTTTGTTTGTATAGGGTAAATAAGGGGTAAACATTAGTGCATGAGTGGCAAAAAATGCCACCTGCAGGCTGGAGTAAGCTTCCTTCAATCATATAAAAAATAATGGGAATCATTATCTCTAAAAACTATTTATTTGTAAATGAGAATTATTTTTATTATTATGTTTTGTGTTTTTTCAGCTATTGGATGCCCGTCCCTGTTGAGAACTCCGCAGTTTTGAAACCATTCTCATCTTCAGTGCTCTTATATAAGAGTGAGCAGGGCAAATTCTCTTTTATGCGCATGGCTGGTGCCCGTGCAGTTGGTATCGGCACCTCTTTCATTAAATCCTGGAAGCGGTAGAATGAGTGAATCACACATTGATCTGATGATCTGTGATGAGCGGCGCCGGCTTACCCGCGCGGATGATTTCCCAGTCATATACGCGTCATATAAAAGCTATAAATTTCATTAATTATTTAAGGAGTTGTTTTCTTATGACGGAAAATTTATCTGAACACACTCAGCGTCTTTATGCCGACATGATCGACAGTTTTGATGAAGAGCTGGAAATGGAAATTGATGATAATCGCCTGGATGATGTTTTGGGTGAAATATCGACTGGCGATGGCATGGACCGTCGGGTTTATTTCCGTGAACTGCTGCGTTTGCAGGGAGAGTTGATCAAGTTGCAGGATTGGGTGGTTGACCAAAAGCTTAAGGTGGTGGTTATTTTTGAAGGACGGGATGCGGCGGGTAAAGGAGGAGCGATTAAACGCATTACTCAACGGCTGAACCCGCGTGTCTGCCGGGTTGCGGCTTTGCCGGCTCCCAGTGATCGTGAGCAGACCCAGTGGTATTTCCAGCGTTATGTGTCTCACTTGCCCGCGGGTGGTGAAATTGTCCTGTTTGACCGTAGCTGGTATAACCGCGCAGGTGTGGAACGGGTCATGGGTTTCTGCACTGATGAAGAACTGGAGCAGTTTTTCCGTGATGTAACTGAATTTGAAAAAATGCTGGCGCGTAGCGGTATTGTCTTGATCAAGTATTGGTTCTCGATTAGTGATGATGAGCAGCATCGTCGCTTTCTGCTGCGTATGCATGATCCCCTGAAACAATGGAAGTTGTCCTCTATGGATCTGGAGTCACGCCGTCGCTGGGAGGCTTATACCAAGGCCAAAGAGGAAATGATAGAACGGACGCACATTCCCGAGGCACCGTGGTGGGTGGTTGAAGGCGTAGACAAGAAACGGGCCCGTTTGAATTGTATTTCGCATTTGCTGTCGCAGATTCCTTATGGTGACGTACATAGGGAGCCTATCGAGCTGCCGGCGCGTGAGCATCATCCTGACTATATTCGTAATCCGACGCCCAAAGAAATAATTGTGCCGGCTATTTATTGATTTTTGTTGCGGTCATGGGCAGTCAAGAGCAAGCGGGTTTTGTATGAATATAACGCAAATCCCGCTTGAAAAAAAAAGGCCGGATTTTGCTGCTAACGGATATTGACAAGCCCCTTGACAGGGGAGTGTACGTTGTCTGGCAGCAAATGCCTTGTTGGAAATCAATATACGTTCCCTTGTTTGGTGGTGGTGGCTGCTTCAGGCTTGAATGCCTTGGCCAGTGTAGTGGCTGCGCTTACCAATAAACTTGTATCCACACCGACCGCGACAAAACGGGCGCCCAGTTCAAGATACTGGCGGGCCAGTGTTTGGTTGGACATTAATATGCCCGGGGCTTTGCCCGATTGGCAAACCGTTTTAATGCCATCGATAATGGCTTGCTGAACAGCCGGGTGTAATGGGTCACCCAAGTGGCCCATAGAGGCGGAAAGATCGGCGGGCCCGAAAAACACACCGTCAACGCCTTCAACGTTGGTAATTGCCTGAAGATTCTCCAGTCCTTTTTTTGTTTCGACCTGAACTAACACACAAATTTGCGCATCGGCCTGATGAAGGTAATTGTCAATCTGGCTCCAGCGCGATGAGCGGGCCAGTGAGCTGCCTACACCACGGATGCCGACAGGCGGGTAGCGGGTAGCCTGAACTATCTGCTTTGCCTGCTCAGCGGTTTCCACCATAGGTACAAGCAAGGTTTGTGCGCCGATATCCAGCAATTGCTTGATTAAAGCGGTATCGCCACTTACCGGTCGGGCAACCGGATGAACCGGATAGGGGGCGACAGCCTGTAATTGGGCCAAGGTTTGCCGTAAATCGTTGGGAGCATGTTCACCATCTATCAGCAGCCAGTCAAATCCGGTGCCCGCCACGGCTTCGGCGGCATAGGGGTCGGCCAGGCCAAGCCAGAGTCCGATTTGAGGCTTGCCCTGACGCAGGGCCTGTTTAAAGCTATTAATAGGGAGTTGCATGAAACATCCTTAGAAAAAACGAAATGATAATGTGCCCAGTGGACCATAATCGGCCTTGAAAGTGTCTCCGGCTTTTGCGACAACGGGTCGGGTGAATGAGCCGGCCAGAATAATTTGTCCAGGTAGCATGGTTTCATTCCATGGGGCCAGTTTGTTGGCCAGCCAGGCCACACCAATCGCAGGATGGCCTTGTACGCCAGCGGCCAGTCCGGTTTCTTCGATAATGCCATTTTGACTCAGGATGGCACCGCACCAGGGTAAATCCAGTTTATCAGGGGCGATTTTTTCTGCACCGATAATAATGCCGGCGTTGGCGGCATTGTCGCTGATGGTGTCGAAGACTTTGCTGATAGAGCCGGTAAGCGGATCAACAGGCGCAATCCTGAAATCAATAATTTCAACCGCCGGTGTGACATAGTCTGTGGCGGCCAGTACTTGTTCAATAGAAACATCCGGGCCTTGCAGGGGGGATTTCAGTACAAAAGCCAGTTCAACTTCAACTCTGGGGGTAATGAAGCGGTCAAGCGGGATATCCAGTGTTTGCCCCGGTGTGCAGGTGTACTGCATGTCATCCAGCAAAGTGCCATAGTCGGGCTCTGAAATTTGCATGGCAATTTGCATCGCCCGTGAGGTTAGTCCTATTTTATGACCAATGATTGACTTGCCTTGTGCCAATTGCATGGCTACCCAGGCCCGGCTGATTTTATAGCCGTCCTGAATCGTCATATCGGGAAAGCGTTGTGTGAATTGCTGAAGTGGGGTACGGGTGTTTTTTGACTGGTTCAGTTCACGAGCCAGCTGTTCTATACGTTCTGTGTCAAACATGCGGTAAGACCGTTTTTAAAATAGGGTTGATGAAAAAGAAAAAACCAAATCGGGTTAAATGTCTTGTAACAGTTTAACGGTTTGGTGCGGATAATTGAGAACAGGGTATGGTCTTGATGGCAATAATGCCAATTGGCGGCAGGGTGGCAAGAGTCATGATAAAAACTGACGCAGTACCGCCCTTATGATTCCTAAGCCGCTGGTCTGAAATTCTGGTTATGGCGGGGCGAGTTAGCAGAAGTAAGATTGGATGGAAGAGATACGCAAAGTAGCATGACATGAACTGCCATATGTGAAACCAATGAAAGGTCAAGGCAGTAACAAAAACCAGTTGATGAAATCCCAACTAACTATACTCGTTAATCAAAAAGACTGACGAAAAAAAAACGCCAACTTATGCAAGTTGGCGTTTTCTTTTCAGGAATTTCTGGTGGCCTGGGGCAGAATCGAACTGCCGACACAAGGATTTTCAATCCTCTGCTCTACCGACTGAGCTACCTGGCCGTGAAAGATTTAAATATTACACCATGGTTTCGATTCTTGTAAAGCCCTATGTCAAAATAATAACTAAAAAATGATTTTATAAAGTTTTTTGTTGTGAGTGTGCATCATTTTGGTTGTGTGTTGTCCTTTGTGCACCATTTTCAGGAATTAAGTCCCGGTTTTGTGCCCGGATCATACAAAAGGGTGTTTTCATCATGATTTTTATCAAGGACTGGCATGATAGTGCTTAAAAAGTTGTCAGAAATCATGCGGGTATAACAAAATCGCTGGCTCGGCATTATAATAGACACAATTCTTTCTTAATTGACTTATATACATATGTCACTTGATGTCCTCACTTTTGGCCTGAATCATCATTCCGCTCCGGTGTCGGTGCGTGAACGCGTGTCCATGTCTGGCGAACTCATTCGCCCGGCACTTGACGGCCTGCGTTCGGCTTTTGGTGGCTCATTGAAAGAAGCCACCATTCTTTCCACCTGTAATCGTACGGAAATCTATTGTGCCGCATCGCCTGAAATTGCCGAGCATGTGCCACGCTGGCTGGCAGATTTCAACACCCTTGAAACAGGTATCCTGAAGCCGCACTTGTATCAATACAATAAAGATCAGGCGGTTCGTCATGCGTTTCGTGTGGCAAGTGGGTTAGATTCCATGGTATTGGGTGAAACCCAAATCCTGGGGCAAATGAAAACCGCCGTGCGTGCCGCCAGCGATGCCGGTGCCATGGGAACCTTGCTAAACCAGTTGTTTCAGAAAACCTTTTCGGTTGCCAAAGAAGTGCGTACTCAAACCGCGATTGGTTCAGAGTCCGTTTCCATGGCTGCCGCGGCGGTCCGTCTGGCGCAACGCGTATTTGGTGATATTTCAGCTACCAAAGTATTGTTTATTGGTGCCGGTGAAATGATAGAGCTTTGCTCTGCGCACTTCGCGGCACAAAAACCAAAATCAATGGTGGTGGCCAACCGTACCCTTGAACGGGCAGAAAGCCTGGCCTGCAAGTTTGATGGCAGCACCATGAAACTGGCTGATTTGCCCAATCGCTTGGCTGAATTCGACATTGTGGTTTCCTGTACGGCCAGTTCCCTGCCTATACTGGGTCTGGGAATGGTGCAAAAAGCCTCAAAGGCCCGTCGTCATCAACCCATGGTCATGGTGGATCTTGCCGTGCCCCGGGATATTGAATCCGAAGTGGGGCAGCTTAACGATATCTATCTTTATACAGTAGATGATCTTGGTCGTTATGTGCAGCAGGGCAATGATTCCCGTCAGGCCGCAGTGGTCCAGGCAGAAGCGATTATTGATGGCCGTGTGCAAAATTTCATGCATTGGATGCAATCCCGCGCTGTTGTGCCGGTTATTCGCGACCTTAACGAGGGTGCCAATCAAATCAGTGCAGCTGAGCTTGATCGTGCCCGTAAAATGCTGGCCAAAGGTGAAGACCCCGAGGCAGTCCTTGAGCAGTTTGCCCGCAGCCTTACCCAGAAATTTCTTCATGCACCCATGGTTGCCTTAAACCGTTCTCAGGGTGCAGAGCGTGAACAGCTTATTGGCTGTTTGCCCAAATTGTTCCCTTATCAGAAAAACGAACATTAGCGCCGTTGCATTTTTTGCCATCGCGCTCTTGTTCCGTCCACTTTTCCTTTCTTTCCCATTTCGAGTTATTTATGAAACAGTCCATGCGTTCCCGTCTGGAACAGCTGTCCCAACGTTTAATAGAAGTAGATGCCCTGTTGGCTGAACCGGAAATCGCTAATGATATGGACCGGTTCCGTAAGCTGTCGCGCGAGCGTGCTGAAATTGATCCGGTTGTTGAGCTGTTCAAAAGCTATGAATCAACTGAAGCTGATCTTGAAACAGCCATGGAAATGATGTCAGACCCGGAATTGAAGGAGATGGGCGAAGAGGAAATGAAGGCGGCAAAAGACAGGATCGCAGAGCTTGAAGAAGCCTTGCAGCTGGAATTGTTGCCCAAAGATCCTGATGACGGGCGTGGAGTGTTTCTTGAGATTCGGGCAGGAACCGGTGGTGATGAAAGCGCCATTTTCACAGGAGACCTGTTCCGGATGTACAGTCGCTATGCCGAAGAAAAAGGCTGGAAAGTGGAAGTCATGTCCGAGAACCCTTCGGAAATGGGTGGGTACCGTGAGATTATTGCCCGGATTGATGGTGATGGGGTTTATGGACGCCTGAAATATGAATCGGGGGCGCATCGTGTGCAGCGCGTTCCCGAGACCGAGTCCCAGGGCAGGGTTCATACATCTGCCTGCACGGTAGCGATTCTTCCCGAGGCTGATGAACTGGCCGAAGTGACCTTGAATCCGGCTGACTTGCGTATTGATACTTTCCGGGCCAGTGGTGCGGGTGGTCAGCACATTAACAAGACCGATTCCGCCGTTCGGGTCACCCATATTCCAACCGGTATCGTGGCAGAATGCCAGGATGATCGTTCTCAACACAAGAACAAGGCCCGCGCCCTCAGTGTGCTTGCGGCCCGCATTAATGATATTCAGCGTCAGGAGCAGCAGGCCAAAGAATCGGCCGAGCGCAAGAGCCTGGTGGGAACCGGAGACCGTTCAGAACGTATCCGTACTTATAATTATCCGCAGGGCCGGGTCACCGATCATCGTATTAATTTAACCTTATATAAATTACAGCAAATTATGGAGGGCTCTCTGGATGAGCTGACCGGAGCGCTGATCGCCGAGCGTCAGGCAGAACTGCTGGCCCAGCTTGGCGATCATTAATGTTTGAATGCAGGCATCAATGAATACGGTTCGCTCGGTTATTGCCCAATCAGGTTTGCCATTGCTTGAAGCAAGAATGATTGTGGGGCATGTATTAAATGTATCCCGAGCCTGGATGATCGCGCATGATAGCGATTCCATCGCAGCCGGAAGTTTGGTGTCAATTCAGGAAATGTTCAGGCGCCGTCTTTCCGGTGAGCCAATGGCCTATATACTTGGGCAGCGCGAGTTTATGGGGCTGGTTTTCAAAACTAACCCTTCGGTTCTGATACCGCGCCCCGATACCGAGTTGCTGGTTGAAACCGCCATTGATTTACTGCAAAACCGGCCCGGTGCAACGATGCTTGATATGGGAACGGGCAGTGGCGCTATTGCGGTTTCTGTTGCTCACTATTGTCCACAGGCAGCAGTCATGGCTTCTGACACGAGTGCCGAGGCGCTGGCCGTAGCGCGAGAAAATGCCCAAAATCTTGGTGCGCGGGTGGTTTTTGTTGAAAGTGACTGGTATGAGCAACTGCCCGTTGGCAAGTTTGATCTTATTGTTTCCAATCCCCCTTATATTCATCATGCAGACAGTCACCTGGAGCAGGGTGATCTTCGGTTTGAGCCACCTCAGGCCCTGACCGATTTTAGCGATGGCCTGGCCGCCATCCGGAAAATTATTGCCGGAGCAGGAGATTTTTTGCAGGGTGGTGGCTGGCTTTGGCTTGAGCATGGTTGGGATCAGGCGGAAAGTGTCCGGTCACTGTTAATGGAAGCCGGGTTCGCTAATGTCGAAAGTCGCAGAGACTTATCGGGCATAGAACGAATTTCTGGTGGCCAATGGGTAATTTCAGAGTAAAATACTCGGGTATTAATCTGTTCTGCTGGAACAGTTGTTTAAACGTTGATTAGGTGAAAATATAATGAGTGAAGTACAGGATTTTATTCGCGAAACCGTAACCGAGCACCCCGTTGTTCTTTTCATGAAAGGAACGGCACAGTTTCCCCAGTGCGGATTCTCTGGCAAGGCGATTCAGATTTTGCGTGAACTGGGTGTCAAAAAACTGGTAACCGTCAATGTACTGGAAGATGCCGAGGTTCGTGATGGTATTAAAGAATATTCCAGCTGGCCTACTATCCCCCAGTTGTATGTGAAGGGTGAGTTTATTGGCGGATCTGACATCATGTCAGAAATGCATGCCAGTGGCGAGCTGAAAACGGTCCTGCAAGAATCAGGCGCCCTGGATGACTAAACGTCGGCTTGTTGTTGGTATATCTGGCGCAACCGGCTCGATTTACGCAACTCGTTTGCTAGAGCGCGTCCGCGAGGTCCCGGATGTTGAAACGCATCTGGTTATTTCGCCACCGGGCGTGCTGAATATTAAATATGAGCTGGACTTGGATCGACAAGCTGTTTTCGATCTGGCCGATCATGTTTATAACTTCAGGGATGTCGGGTCGGTGTTGGCGAGCGGTGCTTTTGCAACGGCAGGTATGTTGATTTTGCCCTGTTCAATGCGAACGCTGGCAGCGGTTGCGCACGGTTTCTCGGATAACCTGATTACCCGTGCGGCAGATGTTCATCTTAAAGAACGAAGACGTCTGGTGCTGGCGGTTCGCGAAACTCCTTTCAATTTGGCGCATTTACGTAATATGACTCAGGTAACGGAAATGGGCGGTATTGTTTTTCCACCCTTGCCTGCGTTTTATCATCATCCCAAAACCATTGAAGAAATGGTGGATCATACGGTCGCGCGTTTGCTGGCATTGTTTGATATTGATGTGGGTGGTCCCGAATGGGAAGGAACCTGATCAGCCGTCACGCAATGCTTTGTTAGTAAAAACCTTGTCTAATAAAAACAGCCTATGAAATTGAATGCCGTGTTCAATTTCATGGGCTGTTTTTATTGACTGAACTGGTGTTGGACCGGTATGCCTGTAAATCAATCCTTAGGCATAATGGTTATTAATGAGGTCAGCTTTTGCGGGGTGCCGTCTGGGCGTTACCGATTAATTGTTGCTTGCGAGTTTCCTGCAAGGCGTTAAGGCCGTAATGGGTACAAACCAGAATGGAGTAAACGGGCATTATCAGGGAAAGCGGCGGGATAAGCGCAATGGCGGCACAAATCAGGCCAATTAGCCAGAAGCCTTTATTGTGTTTTTTCAGGATGAAGCTACGTTCCTGAGGAGTCGCGTGTTCAACAATGGCGTCAAGTCGGCTCATATGTGAAAAGGCATATGCGCCCCAGAATAATGAAAGTACGACAGGCATAAAGGGAATAAACCACAACGGCAGGGTAAGCAACCAGCCAATAATAAAAATAGAGGATACTTTAATGGCATTGGTAATGCTGGTAGTGGTTGCGTTGACGCCTTTGCGCTCCAGGTCAGGATAATTAAACTGGCTAAGCTGTTTAAGTACCATAGGCATAATGACAATAGATGCAAAGGCAAGGCCGATAATGCCGCTAATGGCGCATAAGGCAATAAAAGAAAACAGTCCGGCAAGCCAGTCACTCATTGTGTGAAAGCCCCAACCAGATAAATTGCTGGCGGCTGTTTGAAACCAGCTCCAGGAAGAGGCGCTTTCATAAAACCAGTTGTCCAGTGGTGACCAGGCAAAAGACAATAAAATAATAGCGGAAATGAGCGCGACAAAAAAAGGCAGGATAATGGCAAAAAGCATCTTGGGGCGTAACTGTGAAACAAAGCCCCGACTGAATGCCTGGTTTAAGCCTGAAAAGGAAGTTGCTGGCATATATATAGTAAAAGAAAAAAAACAGACTGCCACACTATATGCAGTTCATACGGTGTTAAGCAAGTGATAAACGTTCTGGTAAGGAAAAAAGCATTTCAGGATAATTCCCGGATAAGGACGCTGGGGTATGAATAAAGAAATATTTGCTTGGGTAATTGACTTAAATAATCTGAGGACAGCCCTGTAGTAAAAAAAGAACGGGATATAGTGGCGATAACTTCAATGGCTTGCCAAACTTGGTTGATGCTGGGGGGGACAGGTTTCTGTTGGCTTATATAAATAATTAATACAATGTTCGCTGCCAGCCGGATAAACGGGTAAAAATCAGGCCATGTTGCATTGTTGCAATAAAAACACAAATCATGAATATGCAACAATTCCCAAATAAAACAATGGCTTGTGGATTTTGGTGTAAAATACCTACAAGTATTTGAAGAAAGTACTTGCCAAGGTGGGCTTGGGTTCGCTATAGTTACATTCTTTCGCAGCAACAGCGCTAGGGTTTACCCCAAAACGCCAGGCGGTGAAAAGTGAAACGAAGTTCAGATATGAGCAATTTAGTTTAATCTGGGCAACGTGAAGAAGGTGGTCTGGCAGATTGGTTTTAACGATTCGCTGGGTGGTTTAAAAAGAACGGTTTTAAAAATTCTTTAAAAAAGTTCTTGACAAACAAAACTACATGCTTCATAATCTCGTTTCTCTGCTGCTGACACAGCAACGCAGTCAAGTCAGTCTGATGTAATAAACCTTCGGGTTTGGGTCGGGTTGAGCTGAATGCGACAAGACCTGAATGAAGTTTATCGCGGGTTTATGTCAGCCTCATGACCGTTGGGTCGTGTTGTATGCTCTTTAACAATATAACAGCCGATAAGTGTGGGCGCTTGGAATGTAAGAGGCCACACCAGCAATGCTGGTGATGCTGAATTTATACTTTAAGCGCTCACTTGAAATGAAGAAGTAAGGTTTATACATATAAACGTTATTTTCTTTTGAGTGAAGCAGCGACCATTTACCATAAAACAGTAGATGGCAATTATACAGAGATTAAA
>NZ_BMYS01000009.1 GCF_014652395.1 Advenella faeciporci | reverse complement strand
AGGCGATAGCCACTCTGGCCGGATAGATACGCTTGGACTAATTTGATTTTGAACGGCAAATCATATTTTGTCATTGAAAAGACCCCTAAAAGTTGAATGGGTGTCCAACTTTTTGGGGTCAGTTCAGGATGTGGGAACGGTTTGACGCGATACCAGCCGACCGGCACGCTGTCGGACGGGTTGTAGATCAGGCGCGGCAGCGGCTGCACGAGCACCGTCCAGGCCAGCGCAGCGAGGCCGACGGCGGCGAAGCCCGCCAGGACGATGCGAGCGCGCCAGCGTGAGCTAGGAAACGGCGCGACTTCGGGTGTGCGGGCGGTGGTGGAATCGGCGGTCATGACAGCACTCTCCCAGCCAGCCAGGCAGTGTGCCGCTCAATGGTGTATTCGGGCAGCGCCAGGCGGGCCGCCAAACGGTTGCCCAGCGTGCGCCAGTACGCTGGCGATGTGGCGGCGGGCACGATGCCCAGCGCCTCGATGGCGTCAATGCGCTCCAGCACAGAACGAACTAGATGATTGCCTTCGACGTTCAGCAGCAAACGCGCACCGGGCTGTACGCCGGGAATGCGCAGCGCCGCGTCCAACGGTGTGCAAGCCTGCATTACCATGAGCTGCCAGCGTACCGTGCCGTAATCGCTGGCCTGCCAGCGGACGCGGCAGAATATTACGCCCGGCATAAACACCGCCCAGCGCCGCCAGCGATCCAGCCGGATCATGTGTGCCGGTTCGCCAAAACGCAGATAGAGATTAAAATGCGGTTCGATCGTGGCCAGCGCCACGCGCGTCAGCGGCACGCTGTTGGTTTGGTTGGCAAGCGTGGCGGATAGCGGCAGCGATGCCGCCGTCGCCGCGCCCGTGGCGGACGAGGCGGAGGTATTCATGGCGTGTCCTCTTTGCGATGTGCTGGAAACTCGCGCTCCAGCAGACCGCGCAGCAGGTCGGCCACGGTCAGGCCTTGCGTGAAGGCCGATACCTTGATGCGCGCCCGCATGGCGGGGGTGATGTCCAGCGTCAGGCGGGCGGTGTAGCAGTCGCCCTTGTTCAGTGCGCTGGCCTCGCCCTGGCGAATCCAGGCCTCGGCGTGCGGATTCGCAGGCGGACGCGCGCCGATTCCGACGCGCTTAGCCGGACGTTTGCTGTTCAGTGGCGGCTTCGCTGTCATGTCGGCCACCGCAGCAGTTCATCGACCAGCGCGGTGATTTCACGCGCCGCCGCGCTGTCGGGCGCTGTCTCGCGTGCAAGTCGCCCGGCGGCCACACTGTCGGCAAAGACGATTCTTTGCCGAACCTCGGCGCGCAGCGCCGGCAGCGGCTGATCGGCCAGCGCCTGGCGCGCTTCGCGTCCAATGACGGTGGTACTGACCCGTCGATTAATGACAAAGGCCGCTCGCAAAGCGGGCCGGAAGACCTGGGCTTCACGGATAAGCGCCACCATCTCGGCACTGGCCCACAGATCGTAGGGGCTGGGCTGCACGGGAATCAACACACGTTCGGCTGCCAGCAGCGCGGAGCGCGCCAGGGCGGCGATGCGCGGCGGGCCATCGATCACGACATAATCGGCCCGTCTGGCCAGTTCCGGCGCTTCCTGATGCAGTGTTTCGCGGGCCAGACCCACGGCGCTGAACAGCCTTGGCAAACCTTGCTGACTTCTACGCTGCGTCCAGTCCAGGGATGAACCCTGCGGGTCAGCGTCCAGCAAAATGACATGCTGACCACGTAGCGCGAGTTCTCCCGCGATGTGTGTGGCTAGAGTGGTCTTGCCCACACCGCCTTTCTGATTAAGCAAGGCGACGATCATTGCGCAGCCCTCCCATCTGGAGAACCTGTCTGTTCTTGTCTTGCCAAACGGGCACAGTGCTTCGGCTGGTTTCGCTGTTCAGACTGTCCTGATTTTGAATTTTTGGAAATTACCCATGGAAATGGCGCATCTGTATTAAAAGTTAGAGTAGTTAAGTTAGGTAAGTTAAGGGGCACGCAAACCCAGTAATGGCGAGGGGTTGCGGCCGTTTTTGTTGCCTGATAGCACGAGGGTTTGTTGCCTGATAGCACGAGTGTTCTGTTGCCTGATAGCACGACACTATCCACAGGATACTCACAGCTTACCCACAGACTTATCCCCGTGCCGTAGGCAGCACGGGCCGGAAGGTGAGCAACTCCTTCTTTTCCCTCGGTATGAGTACGATGCCCAGGACGTAGCCCGGTAATGATTGCCGGGCCACCAGGGTGCGCAAGTCGGCGGCGAAGTCGTAGAAGCGCGCCGCACTGCCGGATTTGCGGTACAGGTGCCGAAAGTCGAACTGCCAGCCATGTTCCTGGCGACCGCCGTGCTTGCGCACCAGCCGGTACAGCCAGCGTTCGATACCGCCCGTGAGCCGGAAGTACGCTGGGTCGATGGTCAGCACCAGGGCGGCATCGAGCACGCCGGCATAGAACCAGCCCGGCAGGATGAGTTCGATACCCAGCGGCTTGCCGTTGGTATCGGCCAACTCCTTCCATTCGTTGATCCACGAAAAACGGTGCAGCCGCCGCCCCGTGGTTTCGCGGATGGAGGTCGCCACCGTGGTCGATTGCAGACGGTCCAGCGCCGCTTTCAAACGCTGATAGTCGCGCACACCCGTGCCGCGCCCGATGAAGCGCAAGATCTCGTAGGGACGTACCTGCATCAGTCGTGAACTGCGAATGCCCGCATCGCGGGCTTGCACGATCTGGCTGGCGGCCCAGATCAGAATGTCGGCATCCCAGATGGTGGCGATGCCATACTCTTGCGTACCCTCCACGCGGATGGTGACGTTGCCGCTGCGAAAGTCGATCGGTGCGGTGCGCCGCGACTTCGCCAGCGAGAAAAAGGGATAGGCCATCAAGTCCTGGGCATCGCGCGGTGCCAAGTCTTCGCCTGGCAGTGCCCGAAACAACTCCAGTTGTTCGCGCTGCTGCACGGGTCGCGGCCGTGGTGGCGGCGAAGGACTCGGCATGGCGGTGAGTACCGTCGCGCCGACGATCAGCGGCCATCACGATAATCACCCGCGTGACGCTCGGCATATTCCGGGTCGGACGTGGCCTCATAGCTGCGTGCATCAGCCCAGGCATCCAGATCGGCCACGGCGTACATGACGCGCCGGCCAAATTTGCGAAAGCGCGGTCCGCCGCCGATCACGCGCTGCTTTTCCAGCGTGCGCGGCGACAGACGCAGGTAGTCCGCGGCTTCGTCGTTGGTGAGATAAGGTTGGGGCTGCACACGCGCCGAGGCGGGAGCGGCGGCAGGTCGTAAGGGTGCGGGTCGCATAAGGAGAACCTCCATCGGTTGAGAACGCCCGGCCACACAACGCGGCCGGATGCAGACAGTCTCAACAAAGATGAGGCGCTTGCTCAGGGACGTTTTACAAGAAGTGCGAAACGTCCCCCTAATCATCCAACGGCAGCAATGGAAGCTGCACCAAGCGGCGGTAGCCGCCGCGCATGAGCGCATCGCCCCGACGCACCAACCGCCGCACGCGGGCGCGCAAGGCGCTGTCAGCGTGCCAGTCGGCCACGACGGCATCCACACCAAACAGGCCTTGGGCCACCTCGCGCAAGGACGCGCCCGCCAGCGCCGCATCAAGCGTCTGCAAGGTGTGCAGCTCCAGCAGGGCGGTCGGTGTGGGACGGGAACGGGTTATGGCCACAGGCGTGATCTTCGTGGCGGCGGTCAGTGCGTCCAGCCTGGCGGCGAACAAGCGATACCGCGCGCTCGGCGTGGCACAGGCTCGAACGGCGTAAAGATAGGCCATGCCGTCTTGCAGATCGGGAGCCAGTACGAATCGCAGACTGCCGCCAGGCCAATACGCCACCAGCACCAGGCGCTTGCCATCATGAATCAGGTGTTTGCGCCCTGGGATATGCCAGAACGCAAAGGCAGCCGCATTCGGTGGCGGGTCGGCATCCGGGTGGAGCTGCACTGCGATGTCGTGATCGGAAAGCCAGGCGGCGTGAGCATCGCGGGCATCCAGCGCTGGATTTTCCAGCAGGCGCAAGCCCCAGCGACGCGCCGCATCAGGGTGGCGATGGCGGCTCAGCCAGTCGAGTCGGTAATCCGGGTTTCTGCGCAGATATTCCCAAGCCAGTGAAGCATCATCCAGATGCAGCGTATAGAGATACGCCGCTGTCGGATACCAACAGTGATGGGCGGTGAACGAATCGGCCATGACGCAACCTCCTTTGACTCAGCGGAGGCGACCTCATAGAAAAACAAACACAACGCCGTTTCAATGCGTTAGGATTTAATAACTAATCGCATAATATGAAACTAAAAACATCAAGTCCGATTGCGTCTTAACCATTGCGCTGTTGATCTGAATGCGTCGCCAACGCCGCTAAATAATCAACGTGCAGCACCTATCACCCTGCCGCATTACGCGCAAAAGATCATGACTATTTAAGTCTGAACCGCTGCGTTTTCCTGCAACGCTCATGATTCAGACCGTACCGGTCTTGAATATGACCGAAATAGTCTCAATGCACCTTGATTGAATGGGTTGCTTGCGTGTATTGCAATAGTCCATTCAATCCGTGATCGAACCATTTTCTTGTGCCAGGCGCACGTATTCCAAGAGCGGGCGCACCGCCTGGAAATAGCGGTCGCGCATCACAGGCTGCTTGCACGGGCCGACGATGGAGGCCAAGGCGGAAAGCCGCACGGTGCCCAGCTCCGGCATACCTATTCCCAGATCGATCAGCCCATAGGCCGTGTCGCCGTCTTGCGGATCAAGGCTGGCCAGCAGCCAGGTCGCATGCGCGTCCGGCGTGAATATCCGCACAACAGGCGGCGGGTCGATGCGCTGGCCCGCAGCGCGAGCCTGCCCGTGGGCGAGCAGTTGTGCGCGTTCGTCGTCGGTAATGAGTGGCTGGTTCACGTATGCTCCGCCAAAGCGTAAAGCCGTCGATCTGTCTTTGTGCTTTCCTGCAAAGACCCGCAAGCAGTTTGTCTCGAATCCGTCAAAGCGGGCAATCGCAATGCCGGTTGTGCGCAAACCATCAAAAGCACAATAGTAAACCTCCGCTTTTGAAGAAATTCGCCCATACGGATTTCCGTAATTAAACAAGAAAAAGCTGAAATTTGGATTAATGAGTTAAAGATAACGTGGTTTTAATTGTGCCGAAGAACGACGCTTCTGTCTATGCAAAAGCGTCCCATCCAGCGCGGCCGACCCACCGGCGCCACCACTTTCGACGCCGAACTGGCGCAAGCCTTCGGTGCAGCGGTGCGCGCGCTGCGCACCGAGCGCGGCATCGCACAGGAAATGCTGGCGAATCTCGCCAATGTTGAACGCTCCCACCTGGGTAAGATCGAGCGCGGCGAACACACGCCCACCCTGGCGATTATCTTCAAGATCGCCGGCGCGCTGGAATGCAGTACGGCCGTGCTCATGANGGACAGAAGCCCAGCTTACCCAAGGCAAGGTCTCAGAATAAGGTCTGGGGCGGCCGCGCAGCTATGGGCCGTCGGGTGGACAGGCGCCCCGCCAAAAGGCGGGGCGCTGTGGTTTAGGCCGCCTGCGGCTTGCTGCGCGTCCACAGCAGATCATGCGTGCCATCCTCGCCTTCGATCAGGCGAGCGTAGACGGTGGCCGGGAACGTGGGGTCGTCCAGGGTGACGGACAGGTATTCCCGCCCGGCCTCGCTGGTTTTCTTCCACGCCGCGCCGATGTCATTACCGGCGGCCTGCAAGCGAAAGTCGGGGGCTTTGTCGTTGTCGCCCTTGTCGTTGGCGACCAGCTTGACCTTGGCGTTAAGCGTCAGGGTGCGCAGGGTGCCGGTGTAGCCGTTGTTGTCTGCGGTGAAGGTTCCGATGTTAGCCATGGTAATACTCCTTTCAGGAATTCAAGGTCGCGCCAGTGCGTCCTTGTTGTGATCCGGTCGGCGGGGGTGGGCGGGCCGCACCGCGCCAGCGGCCGTAACAGCGTGAAGGGCCGGGAAGCACATACAATTTGTCTCGCGAGGAAGCCGATCGCGGCGGCGGGGAAATTGTTTGTGCTGGACGGTTGCGGCCAAAGCCCGAAGGCTTGCCGTCCCCCGCCAGGATTCACGACAAGACAAGGACGTACAGGCCGACCGTCCTGCAAGGAAAAATGGTGCACTCGGTTTCTCCGCATACAGGCTCGACCGGCAAGCGCCCTGATGCGAGCAAGAACCAAGCTGCCGATCTTGGGCGAAAACGTCCCCGCCGCACGCTGCGGCGCCATCATTGAAAGCGCGGTGTGCAAGCTCCATAAGCCAGGCCGGGCGGCGTGTCGGTGAACCGCTCCTCGTGATGTCCGGACAAGCAACCGTCAGCATCGAGGACGGCACGCTTGCGTGCAACCTGCGCCAGCAAGCCCAGGCGTAGCCTTGTCCGTGCCGCCTTTGGCGGGACGCCATATAGAAGCCCAAAACGCTTGATGCTGCCCATCTAATAAGAAAGAATGCAGGGCGCGATGCCCTGCAATGTTTTAGGGCTTTACACTTGCCCCCGCTCTGCCAGTGAGGTCGTGCTGGCCGCCGTCACGATGACATGATCGAGCAGCCGTACATCGATCAATGCCAGCGCATGCTTCAGGTGTTTGGTCAGGTTCAGGTCGGCCATGCTGGGCTCGGTTATACCGGATGGATGGTTATGCGCCATTATCAGCGCGGCGGCGTTCAAGCGAAGTGCGGTTTTCACGATCTCGCGCGGATAGACGCTGGCCTGGCTCAATGTGCCTGATCCCTGCTCGATGTAGCGAATCGGCTTGAAACGCGAGTCCAGATAAAGGAAGGCCGCGCATTCGTGCCCCAGCCCGGCCAGCTTGGCCTGAAAAAACTGCTTCACCTTGGTCGGCTGATCGACTGGCGACAATTGGGAAACCAGGCTTTCCGCTGCCGTGCGGCCCGCCGCCAGAATCTGTTCGTCGCTGGCCAGCTTGTAGCGGCCGCTGGGACTGCGTACATACAGGGTGCATGTCTCGTCCATGTTGTCATAGCTCAGCGCGGCGATGTTGTTGTCCATGATGCTCTCCAGTGTTCAGGGCGGGATTGCCCGGAACCCGAAGGGCATGGCGCAGCGCAGGTATCAAGGGTCGAAGACGGCCAGCGGCCGCAAGCGGCGCCCACGGCGGCGAGCCGCCCTTGAAACCAAGAACGGCATGACACAATGACCGGGAGCAAGACAGCCCCACAGTGCCACTTGGTTTTTCGTTGGAAACTCCGCGTGAAGCGCGGCTAGGCTTTCATGGGTGCGCCCCGCGCAATCCGCAAACGAGAGTGCGCAGCGCCGCAGGTGCGAAGGCGTAAGGGATGCGTAAGGCTGGCCAAGACCAGTCCCATCAGGGATGAGCGAATAGCGAACCTGGAGCAGCGCGGTCTGCGCAAGCAGAGACGCCATGAGTGTTCAATGATCTTCAAAAAAACCGCGCTGTTTGTTTTTGATACATTTAATGGCGATAATCCACGGGAATCAAGGACGAGAATCTGCCAGAAGCGTACGTTCGGCGCGCGGCGCCGAAAGCTGTCGTTTATGACCCCATTGTGGGATATGCCAAAGCAAGTGACCCTCCCAGAATCGGCCTAACAACTCAGTCAATTGCGGATTGCCTTCGGCATCCGCTTACTTCATTCGTTACATTCAGGAATCCCGCATGCAGACACCCACCGTCTTCATCTCGTACTCTCACGACAGCGATGGACATAGAGACTGGGTATATCAGCTTGCTTGTCGGCTCGTCGAGAACGGCGTTGAGGTAGTTCTCGATCAGTGGGACATACAACTTGGCTCGAATATCCTTAAGTTCATGGAGAAGGGTCTGACCAATTCGGACCGGGTGTTGGTTGTTTGCACGGACAACTACAACCAGAAGTCCAACGAAGGACTGGGCGGTGTCGGGTACGAGAAGAACATCCTGACCGCAGAACTCTTCTCTTCCCAAGATACCAACAAGTTCATCCCTTGTATACGAGGCGTGTCCACCAAACTCAAGACTCCCGTCTGCTTAGGTGGGCGCACATACATTGACTTCACTGATGACGGGAACTTTGATTCCAACCTGAAGCAGCTGCTGCATGAGCTCTATGGAATACCGTTGAAGCCGAAACCTGTACTCGGGAAGAGTCCGTTCGCTCCTATGGACGAAGACGCCTTACCGTCGATTCGCGGCGAGAGTAGTACCGTGTTCTTCAGCAATCGATTTAGCGACGCATTTCCTGGAGTTCGTGGCATTCAATGGTTCCGGCAGCCAGCCGATGCCATCGAACGGCTGCGGATTCTCTTTCGGAATCCATTCGTGTTTCATGAATCAACCCCGATCTGGTGGTGGCGAACCGGCGACATGCACATCAACAGCTTCGATGTTCTTGCTGCCGATACCGTCCTACTCGATCACCAGGAGCTCGTCATTGATGAACTGGCAGCCGTCAACGCTGGTGCGTACTACCAATCATTCGTTTACATCAAGGCCAAGCCGTCTGAGCCGACAGGTCTCTACGATCCTGCGTCTGTGCCGTCGCAGGTTGAACACTGGGGGTACGCACGCGAGGAGTTTGGTCTGTTTCGCGGACGCCCAGTGACCAGGGCAGAGTATGACGACGGGTCAACAGTTATCGATGGCAAGGTAGTCGATATGGACCGCGAGGCAGAGCTTCGTGTGAGGTACGTGACTCCTTACAACTTGTTGATCGCGCCACATGACAGCCCCATCAACAACAACAGATTCGATCGACAAAGGGACGAGTTGCTGAACTCCATCCTTCGAGGGGAGGCATCGCTGGATACCTTGGTTGGAGCGGTCTTACAGCTCCCGAAGAGGTCGCGCGCCTGAATCTAAGCCTTCGCTTGAGCTGACCCGCTACGGCAGGCGCCGCAGGCGGTTCAGCTCAAACGTTTAATGACGGCTTTCCTTGCTCTTCGATTGTCAGCTATGGGTCTATTGTGTTGAAAAACTCCAAACCAACCGTTTTTGAACCATCGGAAGGGGTGCTTGACCCCTTGCCTGAGGTCCGATCGTGGCATACGCACGATTCTGGAAGGTCGCCTTTTTCTCAGTTCGAGTTCAAACGTCAAGAATCGAGTTTTTCAACACAATAGGTCGAAACCGGCCCCCCTTCCTATACTTGAAGGCAAATGCCGACAGGCACGCGGCAGGCTCGGAATGGAAGCCGAATGGCCGTGACGGCAAGGTCGGCACGGGGCGCTGCCCGACAGCCCGGCGGCGCTTGCGCCGACACGCACGGCTTTATCCACAGATTCTGTGTGCAAGCCTGTGTATAATCCGTGAAGTTTTCGTGACACGCCTTTGTTTGCCACAACTTACGATCACATGAGCGGCACTTGGCCATGACACCGATGCTGTCCAGCGTGAAGGTCGATCAGCCAGCGTCAGCGATCGGACACACGCCCAGGCCGCTCAAACGAGCCGAGGAAACACAGCGTACAAGCCGCCGCTGCGCCATCCAGTCGGAGATGGTGCAGCGGCGGCTTGCCATTCCTGGCTTTGAGCGTGATACACCGGGCCAGCCGGATGGCTGTGTCCGGCCGATGTGCCTTTGGGGGTTGGCACCGGGCGCGACAATGCAGCGCCCGGATTTTTATATCATCGGTTCCAAGGTGTCGTCGCCTTGGAGCCGATGCTGATTGAATCCCGCCGCGCTCCGGTCACATCGGGGCGCAGCGGGCCAGCTTGTGCGGCCTTCGATGGGCCGGCAAGCCGTCCGGCGTTCGCAAAAAACAGCTATCGGAATACTTGCAGCCGGTGAGGACATGCCCCGACGACAGGCCGGGGCATATAGGGAGGCAACGCTTACGCGGCTACCGCATCAACCGTTTCGTCAGTTTCTACGGCTTCATCCTGCGGATCTTCCATGCGGAAAATAGCGGGCATCCACCCCGACCCTTGCATCAACCGTTCGGCTTCGCTGGCAATATCGGCTTTCTTCAGCTTCGCCAGCCGGGAAACGTGGTCAGGCGCGAACTCGTCCACGGCATCAAGAATCACGGCCTTGGAGACATGCTTGAAGTAGCCCTCGGCGGTGGGCTGCCACCATGCCGCCATGTTCAGCCCCACGGCCTGCGCCAGCTCCGCTCCCGGCTGATGCTGGCTGGCGCGGGGAGTGATGACGTCCACGCTTGCCGCCGCGCATATTGCCAACAGCCGCAGCAGTTCATCTTGCGGCTTTGCCAGCAAGACGGCGAACAGGTCGGCGCTGTCCTCCGGCAAGTCCTCGCTCACGGTCTTTTGCAGTTCTGCCAGAGCCACGGCGGCGGGCGATTCGGGCCAGTCCGGGGCCAGGCTTTCCAGCCGGTCTTGCACGGTCAAGCATATTTCCAGCGGTAAGCCATCACGATGATAACGATCATGCAGCAAGACCGTCTGCACCATGCCATGCACCACAGCGGCCAGCGCCGCTTGCGGATGGCGGGCCAGTTCGATTTGCAGCGCGGCGGTGCGGTGGGCGCTCAAGCGCTGCGCCAGCCGGTCGGACATGGACGCGACCTTGGGCTGGTCGTCATCCTCGCCGTCGCCGTTCGCGTCATCCTCGCCGCTGAATCCCTGCCTCAACCGTTCCAAGGTGCGTAGCGCCTTGGCTTCGGCTTCCCGCATCAGGCCGCGATGCACGACAATTTCCCCTTGCCGGTCAAGGGTCACGATAGCTCCAGCGGCGGCTTTGACGTTCGTGGCGTAATCCAGCAAACGATCTTCCAGCGCCTGTAACTGCTGGCCCACGCGGTCACCTTCCTCTTGCAAGGCGTCGGCTTTTTCCTCATCATTTTCGTCCAGCACCATATCGAGTGCTTCACCAATGGTCTGCATCTTGGCTTCCAGCTTTTCCATGCGGTCGGCCTCCCGCTTGGTAGGACTGCGCCGCTCTCGCGGGGCGCGCTGGAAGACTTGCAGATCGGCGTAGGTGACGGCGGTCGCGGCATCCACCCATGCCCAACCTTCCGCCTTCACTTCGGCGGCGTGGCCGTCCAGCTTTTCGCGCACCAAGGTTTCCAGCAGCGCGGCATCCGTCACATACACGCCGCTATCGTCCTGCGCGAACAGATCACGGCGAATGCCGCCGCCCGCGGCTTCGTAGGCATCCAGCCCCACGAAACGCACCAGCGCGTGGGATGCGTCAATTTCCCTTTCCGTCAGGCGATCACGCAAGGCATGGGGGCTGCGCTGCCATTCGGGTGCATCGTAAAAAGCTGCGTCCTGCGCCGCATGATCGTCTGTGATGGCAAGGGCCATCAACTGATCAAGGTTCACGGCATCGGCCCGATAATCGGCCAGCAGGCGCGGCGAGACATTCGCCAGCTTCAAGCGGCGCTGCACCACCAGCGGCGTGACGGAAAAATCCGCTGCGATATCCTCGATGGGTCGGCCTTCGGCCACCAGCGCCGCGAACGCTTCAAACTGGTCTGCCGGGTGCATGGCTTCGCGCTGCACGTTTTCGGTCAAGCTCACGGTGCGGGCGTTGGCGTCTGCCACCAGCAGGCACGGCACTTCCCAATCCTTCGGGATACGTCGGGTCTTGGACAGCAACTTCAATGCGGCCAGCCTGCGGCCACCGGCCACGACGTCGTAATGCTCGCCGTCGCGGGCCAGAATAACGGTGAGGTTTTGCAGCAGCCCCACGCGGGCGATGCTCTCGGCCAGCGCATCAATGGACTGGCCCGCCGTCTTGCGCACGTTACGCTTGGACGGCCGCAACCGCGACAGCGGCACCCTTATCAGGTTCTGTTCCGGGGTAATGGCGTCGGTGACGGCGTTGATCGTGTCGATGGCTTGGGTTTCGGTGTGCTTAATCGCGTTCATGGTGAACACTCCTATGAGTTTGTGAATTGCAGCCATAAAAGACGCGGCAAGGATGGCTGCCTGACCCTGCCGCGCAAGGGGAATCAGGCTTTCAACTGACGCATGCCCTCGGCCAGCAGCCACAGGGCGCGGTTCAGGCGAATATCGGAATCAATGCCTTGCACCGCTCGGGTGCTTTGGCGGCGACCGTTGGCGCTGCGGCCACGCAAACCGCCTTTGGTGAGGTTTTCTTGCAGGCGGTTGAAGGTCATCCACAGATCGGGGCGGCGGTCGTCATATCGGCGCGGCATCAGAATCTGGCTTTCCGTGATGGGTGCGGGCTTGTCCGAGTCGTCGTATTTCAGGGCCAGCGCGGCGCGGGCGAGAATGTGGGCTTCGCCTTCGTCCAGCGTGATGGCCTGCATGGCTTCGCGGGATTCCTGCACTCTCTCGAAACCGTCCAATACCTCGAACGCGCCTTCAATCACCTGCCCGGTAATGTCGCCCTTATGCGGAATACGAACATCGGCCACGGTATCGCCGCATACAAGGCCATTTGCGCAGACAAATCGGAAGGCTCCACCGAGCATCTGATAACTGCTCGTACCATCGTGCGAGTTCAAGAGGATGATTTCATTGGCGATGCTGTCATTCACCTGATTGGCATGGCGAAGCCGAATCATGTGTTTGGTGTGTTCGCGCCGGTCTTGGTTGCGTACTCGGGTCTGCGTCACCATGAAGGGCTGAAACCCTTCTTTCCGTAGTTCCGTCAGCACCGCCGCCGTGGGGATGTAGCTATAGCGTTCTGAACGGCTTTCGTGTGGGGCATCGGCATAGATGGACGGAACCACGGCCCTGATCTGATCGTCCGACAGCGGCCGGTCGCTGCGAAGCACCGGGGAAAGGGAACCGAAGCGGGATGCAAGCATGGGATTTCTCCTGACAAAGAAAGGGTTTGCTGTTCACCGCACACCGGATTCCAAGATTCGGAAGCCCAAGGGTTTGAGCTGTTGATGTGCGGTCGGCACGAAGAACCCGGTTGGCCTCGTTGCCACCGTCTTTCCTGAGTTCATCGCCCGCGACGGTCAGGAGCCCACGAACGTGGGCCGTCAAGGAGAAAAGCGTCAGGTTGGTGCGGCCCGCAGGCGTAGCCGAGGACACGGCCTGGCGCGCCTTGACGGCACGCGGCCACGGGCTACAGTCGCGGACAAGGTGATGAGGTCAGGAAAGATGGCTGGGCAGGCAACGGCCAGGTCTTTGTGTGCAGATTGCACGCAAGCGCCAGCGTGCAGGCCCGAAGCTGCGAAGCCGGGCCGGAGGCGTCAGGGATGCGCAAGGCTGGCCGTGACCAGTCCCGTCAGGGATGAACGAAAAGCGAACCTGAAGCAGCGCGGTCTGCGGAGCAGAGACGCAAGAAAACACTTCGTTTATTATCTATTTGTATGTATTGACTACTTTCATCTACGGACGACAAACGCACGAGACTGAATATTTGGACTTGCCAAAGTCAGCGTGCGCACACTGAGGGAAGATAAGGTGCGAATTAAATTTGTCGAAATTACAAATTTTCGAAAACTGAAGTCTACGCATATTGACTTCGACAAAAAAACAACGATTTTTGTTGGTGCCAATAATAGCGGCAAGACATCAGCGATGTTGGCTCTCCGAATCTTCCTACTCTCACCAAACCGTCTCGCCCTACGCGATATAACAATTGCCAATTGGACAAAAATTGATCTCCTGGGTGAGGAGTGGGAGGCGGATGGTGACCCAACCGTCGATCTAAATAATCTTCTTCCTTCGCTCGATGTATGGCTCGACGTTCCGCTCAGTGAAATCCAACACGTTGTTCACATTCTCCCAACATTGGATTGGGCCGGCGGCATGCTTGGCGTTCGGCTCTCGTATCAGGTCAAAGATTTTGACAAGCTGAAAGTTGAATATCTTGCGCAACGCACCGCAGCGCGGGACGCATCAATCACCGGAGAGAATGGTGAAAACATCAAGATCGCATTGTGGCCAAGTAGCCTGACCGATTTCCTTGAACGCAGATTCCAAGCACATCTGGAACTCGTAGCTTATCCTCTCGACCCAGCCGCCGTCACACTACCGGGGAAGAATGGCCTTGCCACACCACAGATACTGCCCACCAGTGCACTCGCGTTCGACCACCCGCCGTTCAAGAATCTCATTAAAATTGATGAGATCGCCGCTCAACGTGATTTCACAGACGCTGGGAGCAATGAAGATCACGAAGAAAGAGGAGACAGAACTACTCGGCGTTTTAAGCGTCGTCTCTCTGACCAACTTCGCTCTTACTACGACCGCCATCTGGATCCGTCGAAAACGCCTTCAGAGAAAGATTATGAAGCTCTTGGAGCAATTCAAGCGGCCGAACAAAGTTTTGACGCTCGTCTTGAAGCCGGATTTTCCGCTGCTTTCGAAGAACTCGAAGATCTAGGCTATCCCGGCATGAACAACCCTAAGCTCAAAATATCAACACTACTGCGAGCAACTGATGGTTTAAAGCATGGATCCTCCGTCCAATATCAGGTTGCAGACCCATCAGGTGATGGCACTAAGACACTCAAGCTTCCGGAAGACTATTCCGGCCTCGGTTATCAAAACTTGATCGCCATGGTATTCATGCTCATGGGTTTCCGCGATGACTGGATGCGTGTCGAAAAAGCAGGAATCCACGAAGGTTCGGACGTATCACATGAGATACAGCCTTTACACCTCGTACTCGTCGAAGAACCTGAGGCCCACCTTCATGCGCAAGTCCAGCAAGTCTTTATTAACAAAGCGTATGATCTCCTCAGGAAGCACGGCGATCTTGGCAACAGCGATAACTATTGCACCCAATTGATCGTCAGCACCCATTCTAGCCATGTCGCACATGAAGCTGATTTCTCTAGCCTGCGGTATTTCCGGCGTCGATCTGCCCCGCATAAAGGAGAAACACCGACAACAACGGTCGCTAATCTTTCTCATGTTTTTGGTGACGGTGATGATACAAAGCGCTTTGTTAAGCGATACCTAAAGGCTACGCATTGCGACCTATTTTTCGCAGACGGAATCATATTCGTCGAAGGACAGGCAGAGCGCATACTCGTACCCCACTTCATCCGACATCATTTTCCGGAGTTAGCGCGACGATATGTAACTTTGCTTGAGATCGGCGGAAGCCACGTACATAGCTTTCGCGATTTAGTTGACTCACTCGGCATTGCAACATTAATAATCGGTGATCTTGACGCCACGACAGCAGTAAAAATCATCGACAAAAATGGCAACGAGACAACACGCTGGAAATCCACTCGCCCCGAACAAGGCAAAGCACAACAAACGGCAAATTCGGTGCTCAAGGAGTGGCACCCCAAGAAGAAACTGATCGACGAACTAATTACGCTATCACCTGAAGAACATGAGTCGACGACCAATGGCGACTATGAGCTCTACGTCGCCTACCAGAAACCAGTTAAGGGCGTGAGCGATGACACCGTCCAAACCATTCCTCGGACATTTGAGGATGCCTTAATTATAGAAAACCTTTCCACGGTAGAGAAAGTTCAAGGTTCGGCCACGTCAAAAAAAATCCGTGAAATCGTGACACAAAGTCTATCAGGCGACGACCTCCAAGATGAACTATTCGAATTGCTAAAAACTGCTGAAAAAGCAGCCTTTGCACTCGATTGCTTGATGCTCGAAGACCCAAAGACATTGAAACCGCCGCGTTATATAGCCGACGGTCTTAAATGGTTCGAAGGGGCTGTTAGCAAAGATGTCGCGGAAAGCGAACTCAAGGTGGGGCCAGATCATGGTAGAGGTTGAGACAGTATCGCCGGACTTTGATAACGACGCCGACGATCAAATCCAAACTTGCCTGAATCCATCCGCTCCGAAAAGCTTTTTCTTGTACGCCGGTGCAGGCTCTGGAAAGACTCGTTCACTCAAAAGCGCACTCGATACGTTTCGTGCAAACTACGGCGCGTCGTTCCGACGAACCGGCAAGAAGATAGCGGTGGTTACCTATACGAATGCCGCTGCCGACGAGATCGCAGCGCGCGTAGGTTCTGACCCACTTTTTCCTATTTCTACGATTCATAGCTTCTGCTGGAAGCATATCGAAACTTATCATCATGACATTCAGACGTGGCTACTCAAAACTCTTCCAGTTGACCTTGCCGAACTTCACGAGAAACAGGCAAAGGGACGCCCTGGCACCAAAGCGGCGATGGATCGCGAACGCGCCATCACTTCAACAACAAGACGCCTTGAATGGCTCAGCGTCGCACGACGCTTCACCTACAACCCTAACGGCGACAACTTTGGCCAAGACTCACTGTCACACTCCGAGGTGCTGAAGATTACGGCTTCGTTTATCGAAACAAAGCCATCAATGCAAGCCGTTCTTATCAACCAGTATCCTTTTCTACTCATCGACGAGAGCCAAGACACAAACAAAGGATTACTCACAGCATTCTTTATGCTCGCAGCCACGCACAAGGGAAAATTCGGCATGGGGCTGTTCGGCGATACCATGCAGCGCATCTACCTTGACGGCCATCCAGAGTTAGAGAGCCTTGTGCCAGATAATTGGGCCCGTCCAGTTAAGCGGCTGAATCATCGCTCGCCTCAGCGTATTATCGCGCTTGGCAATATATTGCGAGCGCCGATTGATCGCCAAAGCCAAGTGGCACGTGATGACAGCGAAATTGGTTTCGTCCGTCTTTTCATCGCACCGAATAATACCCCCGACAAACCTGGATTCGAGAAGCGTGTTCGCGAGCGAATGGCTAATCTGTGCAGTGATCCTGATTGGAACAATGAGGTAACAATCAAAGCGCTCACACTTGAACATCATATGGCAGCATCGCGACGCGGTTTTCTCGACATGTTCCGAGCGTTAGATCGCGACTCGCGCCTTTCGACGGGACTACGAACTGGTGATCTTCCTGGCCTGAGACTATTCACCGAACGCGTTGCTCCACTCATTGCTGCAGCTCGCGCAGAGGACAAATTCGCAATAATGGCTCACCTGAGAGCGACCTCTCCACTCCTGAAGCGGGCGGCCATTGCTCTTAGCTCAACGCCTGGAGATCCGCTACAACCGATACGATTTGCAGTGGATGCACTGCTTGCGCTACACCCAGAGCAATCAACTACCACCTTCCTATCGGTCCTGCAATGCGTAGCGGAACACCATCTATTCGAGATTCCAACTGCTCTGCGTCCTTTTGTAGTTAATGAGCGCACGACGGTGGAGAGTGCTCTAATCACTGATGATGCATCGAGTTATGAAGACGAAGCAGTAGAAAAATCACCCGAAAGTCTTGAGGCTTGGCGAGCATTTTTGGAAACACCATACAATCAAATAATTCCATTCGCCGAATATGTCAGTGACCGTGGGCCGTTCGGAACCCACCAGGGCGTAAAAGGTCTCGAATTCGAGCGCGTATTGGTCATACTTGATGATAGCGATGCACGTGGATTTCTATTTTCATACGAAAAACTCTTTGAAGCCAAACCATTGTCGGATACCGATCGTAAACATCTCGAAGATGCCACGGATGGGGGCGTCACACGTACACGCCGTCTCCTGTATGTCACTTGCACTCGCGCAAAGAAGAGTTTGGCTCTAGTCGCTTATACAGAGAATCCCGACGCGCTGCTCGCGGCTGCACTTCGTAATCAATGGTTTGTTTCAGAAGAAATTGAACGACTATGATGGAAATCCTGATTGTTGCGGATATCTCTTTAGATAATTCCGCTTAGCCGTCTGGCGGGCGGCTTCAAGAATCTGTTCCGTGGTCGCTAGCAGGTAGCGTCCCTGCACGTCACTGGCCAGCAAAGCGGAATCGAAAGAGGAACAGGTTATTCAAGCATGATCGTGCTTTGGTTTCTCGGACTGAAGGGCCCGGAACTGTGTTCAGCACGGTGCAGCGCAAGCAGCGCGACCCGGCCTAACCGGGAAGCGCACCGACTAAGCAGGTATTTCACTTGTTGTTGGTGTCGATTTTGTACTGCTTCTCCATGCAGTTACGAACGTATCCATAACTTCGAAACACAAGCACTCGTCATGCCCATCACCCATGTATGCACCCCGTTGCGCCATGCCCGCGACGCGAAAGCGGTCATCAGTGAATGGCCCACCGCTATTGCCTGGGCGAATGCTGCCAGCCCCCGAGATCGTAAAACTAAACATGCTGCGGTTTGGCTCGGTCCGGTTTAGCACCTTTTGCTCATTCTGATCAGGCAGGTTCCAGTTCTGGTAGGCAGGAAAGCCGATCAGGAGGCCGTCGGCTCGCGGCTTAATCGGCGTATCCATGGCGGAGAAATATCGGTGTGGTGGCACCGGCCCCTCAAATTGGAGAATTGCAAAGTCGAACTGCCTGTTACGGTAAACGATCCGCGCGGGCCAAGAATCTTTAGTGCCAGGACGGACTAACCTGAGTGACTTATTGACGATCTCAGGTGCCTCATAATCCGTTGGCGCCTTCAGGCTTCCGACTGTGGCATCTACTTCAAAAACATGATCGCACGTCACCAACAGGTTCAGTTCGCGATAGGCAAAAGCAGTCCCTTGCGCTTGAAGCGTATCTTCGTGACGCCCCGGGGAGCTATGGTAGTCACCTGCCCACTCTACGACGAAGACACCTTCCTGAGCTGTATCATGATCCCGTACGACTGGTTCAATAGGAAGTTTCGGTGCAGCAAATGATCCGAACGATTGCTCAAAATCAACTAACGCGTTGAAACGCCCTGCAAGGCGGGTGTAAAGCACATCATCTTTACCTCTTACCATCCGTAGATAGAGCAACTTACCCCACAGCACATTTTTTAACTTGGGAACAACTCTACTTCGTGTCTGGCGCTTCCATAACACTTTCTCGTACGGCACCTTGCCACCGATTATCACGCGATCCTGCCACCCTTGTTCCGCTGCTTCGTACCCGTTTCGCTCCCATGCGTTCAAGGCACCCCGGATTCTGTCAATGAAGATCCGACGGACGTTCGGAAACTTGTTGATTGTCAGTCCGGTAACTTCCATGCGACGATGCCGGTCGCTCAACCGCGTTTTAGCGGCGTTGATCGCGAAATGGTGCTTTGCGGTGATCAGATCATGTAGCTCAGTTCCGAGAGTCACGTGACCGTCATCGTCCACTACGCAAATGGCAACCGGCAACCGAGAGGCGGTGCGAACATTAAACGAGAAAGTAATGTCATCGGCGTAACGCGTATAGGTAGCACGATTACGCCGCGCCAGTTCGGTTAAATCCCGATCCATCGACCGACAAATCAAGTTGGAGAGAAAAGGAGACGTTGGCGCACCCTGCGGCAGTTTGCCATCGAGTGTGCAGATGTGGGCGACAACCGTCGCGACATGATGCGAAAAGTTGAACGGGTGCTTTCGCAAAACGCCCCGCACACGGTAAAAGGTAATACTAGGAAAAAAATCTTGCAAGTCAAGATTCAGGATGTGTTGAGTCTTCGGCAAACAATGCACTTTGGCGTTGGTGACGATGCTGCGATCCACCACGAAGCCGTGAACGGCAGGCCTGACTGTTCCAGAACGCTCCTTCAGGAACGCCAACACCTGCTCCTGAACAATTCTCAAGCGTTGTCGCGGCTCTGCGATGGCGCGCGGGCTACCGTTCCGTTTGGTGATCGTAAAGCGTTTATAAGGCGGGCGCGGGTAAATCATTCGCATCAGTTGCGAATAAGGTACGCCCAGCACATGAGAGGAAAACCACGTGACGCTGGTGCGTAGCATGCTTTCGTTAAGCGCCATTGCGCTGGTAATGGCTACCATTTGACCTCATGTACATTTAATGAGTGCCACCCTCCGTCTGTCTTTCTCCTATATACGTTGCGGCGGATTGACTAGCCAGCTTCAGGCGGACAGGCCGGGGTTACCTCATCGAAAGCCTGCGTTAAACGCGGGCCTGGTTAAGCTCCATTCGGAGGGTGACAACCAATTGTAAGCGACTGCCGCGGATACAGGCAACGTCGCAGGGCAATCCTCGACGTAGACAAACCACATCGACTTCGCCGATGGCCAAGGCATGACCTTCAACTATATAGTGCAGCTATGACACTGTAGACGTACTCTGCAGTGTGCTGTTACGATGCGCAACAAAAACAACCTAATATTTACAAGACATACCTCCGCATTAAAAATGCGTTTTTTCGCGCCGGCTACTAAATGGAAGGTAAAGCATGGAGTATTTTTCGGAAATTTTGGCCTTTATTACTGGACTAGCTTCCGGCTGGGTATTAAAAGTCACCATAGATAAATCCAGAAACTCCACAGCGATTAACAATAACAATGTCGGTGGCGATATCGCTGGGCGCGACATCATAAAAAAGAAATAGTCAGGCATGGCAAGCATGATGACCATTGTTCGTGACAACACAACCCAAGGCGACCTCGCAGGCAGAGACATCCATAAAACCTATAACGCCGTACGGGAACCGACGGCGATGGCTAGGTTGGTCGAACAATATCTTGCGGAGACGCTCGCCGATCAATCACTCTCAGCGTGGACTGAAAAACTTGAACACTTCCTTTCCAACGAGACTAGTTCCGATATACGCGGACTGGAAGAAAAGCTGAAGTGTTCGGGACGCGAAGAAATGGTAAAGGTCGCGCTGCTCAGAAAGCAGTCCGCATGGAAAGCAATTATGCGGCAACAGGGATCAAAATCCGCCCAGACCATCTACACGTTTTTAATGGCTGAGATCGTCGTCAATTTCGAGCAATCAGTGCTGCCCCTAGTACAGGGCAACGCGTCCAGAGAAATGGTCGACACAGCAATGCTAGACAAGGTGATATCTCCAGCATTACAAATGCTTGAGTCCAATCCGCTCATGCTAAATAAGATGGACATTCAAGGCTTGGTTTATTTTTTGGCGGGCAATTGCTATATCAGGTGGGACGCATGCTAATCTACGACCCTGCCCTCGACCCCTACCATAGTGCCGTTAGAATCTTAGCCATTCTTGAGTCTGCCACCGATAGAGTCATTGATTTATCTATCGACACGGCCAGAATCACGGACTACTTCCTTGTCTACCCATACAAATTGCTCAGCTTCAAATTTCCTAGTGAATATAAAGCTATGCGCTCGGCAGTAAAGGAAACTGAAACTCCATATCGACATGCTTTGGGCAATCGCGCGCCTTTTGAAAAAATGCGCCCCATATTTTTTGCAGCGTTGAGTGGATTGGTAGCAGCAGATCTTATCAACGCGGATAAGCTGAAGCGCGGGATCATATCGCTGTCTGGAAACAGCATACCGGACGATCTAGCAGCCGCGATTTCACGGTTTCAGAAACGACAAACTACGGTGGGCCAGTTCCTACTGTCGGATTTTCTAGAACTTCCCGCCCATGGAAATAATGGGATTAAGCATCGCTCTGGCCTTATCGAGTTTCGTTATGACCCTGTTTAAACCAACTATTCTTGTTAATCGTTTGATCGTTGTAAAAGACGGTAGATCTGTTATAGACATTTCTTTTCATGCGGGACTGAACGTTATCGCTGGTCAGAATAGTTCAGGAAAAACAACCGTCATCCGTTTCATTGCATATGCGCTCGGATCTGAGAATATTAATTTCAATCAAGTGGCTCAAATGTGCGATGACATATATTTAGAAATCGCAGCAAACGAAGCGGTCGTGACATTGCGCAGAAACGTGTCAACGCAATTAATGCAGCCGTTATCAATATTCTGGGGAAGCATGCTGGCCGCGATGGATGCAGGGCCAGCAATGTGGCAGTTGTATCCATTTAAACGGAGTGAATCCAAGGAAAGCTTTTCGCAAGTTCTATTCAGGCTGTTCGAAATGCCAGAACTTCGTAGCGAAGGTGGATCGAATATTACGATGCACCAATTGATGCGGTTGGTCTACTCCGACCAAGAGACGCCTCCATCGGATCTATTTCGTCATGATCGATTTGACCGAGCTATAACCCGAGCGGCTGTTGGTGACTATCTTCTAGGAATCGACTCGACTGAACTGTATGATCTAAAGCTAGAGGAATCGTCGTTAGACAAGGAGACGACTGCTATTCGTGCAAGCATCAGGACAATCTACAGCACGTTCGGACATTCTGGAACAAATATATCACTCGAGTTTCTTGACGAAAAAATCCAAACGCTCGCAAGCGAAGTTTCTGACTTGCAAGTTCGATTAGCTAATCTATCCGCTGAGTCTCATAAAACCTCATCAGCAAAGGAAGATAACTCCCTTAGAGAACAGTTGAACGACGCACATTCGTCCCTCTCTAAGCTCAAACAACAAAAAATCGCTCTTCAGGCTGAAATCGCAGACTCGGAACTCTTTCTTAAGGAGCTTGAGGAAAGGCTGTCTAGTTTAGAAGAGTCTGCCGTTGCTGAATCCTATCTAGGCACTGCCATTTTTTCATTTTGTCCAAGTTGCTTTACAAAGCTGGAAAGCGCTGACGAAAACCTATCGACCTGCACACTTTGTAAATCTGAGATTGCCGAAGATGCAGCACGCTCGCAATTGGCCAGAATGAGAAACGAGCTTGCATTACAACTTAGTGAGTCCAACACCATTCGCACACAACAATTACGTGAGCTCGATTCGATTTCTCTGGAAATTCCTTCGGCGGAAATGCGACTGAAATCCTTAGAGGATCGGTTCAAACGCAATCAGTCTCACTGGAGGTCACCACATCAAATTATGATGCAGTCTATTTCCAAAGATATCGGCAGCAAAGAGCAAGAGATTAAAAATACCTTGGAGTTAAAGAAGCTCGCTAATTTGCTTGAACAACTGAACACGAAACTTGGGCAAGTGGAAAGCCAGTTGGAATGGACGCGAGGACGGATTGAGGCAGTAAGTCGCGCACAAGTGGATCGTCGAAATATTGCATATTTGTCCGTCGCGGACAACTTGAAAGAAATCCTTAAAGAAGACTTATCTCGTCAGACTGAATTCGCAGAGGCTAACGAAATCGATATCGATTTCGCCGCCAATCGACTGACTATAGATGGGCAAAGCCAATTCTCTGCAAGTTCGATGGTTTTTTTGCGACACGGATTTCATTTAGCACTCCTCCTCTCATCGTTGGACAATGAGTACTTCCGCTATCCAAGACTTTTAATTTTAGACGGCATTGAAGATGGGGGAATGGAAGTTGAAAGGAGTTATAACTTTCAAAATATTATTGCGAACCGCTCCAATAACTCCGATACAATTCATCAAATTATCATGACAACAATGGATGTATGTCCAGAACTGGACAACGAAGCTTACCTCGTTGGAAGAAAATTCACTCATACTGAAAAGTCGATCGGCATCAGTTAGTCGGCACCGAACTTTGACCAATGCAGGTTCTCTATATTGTGGCGTAAAAACATCGCTATATAAAATAGTCCCCTGAGGTGTACCCCAAATTTTTCATAAATGACCTAACCCGCATGTTTACTAAGCTAGAGCATTTATTGCGATTCCGGCCCCGGCACCACAAGATAATCAATGGACGTCAACAGACGTCTATTTTTTTGCCTAAAATCCTTTATTTATGCGGCTCTCAGGGAATTTTCAGTATACTGAAGTCAACAAGCCAAAACGTATTTCAAAATAGCCACAATCTAAGTTTGTGTAAATTTAGATCGTTCCATGATTTCCTTCATCAAAGATAATAATGGCAGAAATCTCTGGTTTTGGCTTGTGCTGTCATTGATCTAAATATCGGGAAACCGAAAATAATAGTTAGAATTCAAGCGTCATTATTCAAAAAATAAAAGTCATTTAATATGATACGCAAATTCATTATGGTTCTAATGCTCAGTTTAGGTGCCACACTGGGAAATAACCTTGCCGTGAAAACAGATCAAGCCATTATTCAGAAGGCTGAACAAGGTGATGCGGTCGCCCAGTTCAATCTGAGCGTCATGTACGAAAATGACCAAGGAGTTCGGCAAAATTATGTCCAAAACACTGCTGACTTCTTCTCACCTGCTTTTTTTGGACTGCAGCCCGTTTCTCCTCTGCCTCTTTCACGTTAGAATATGCTTTGGCTACCCTTTACTCGTCCTTACAACGGAGCACATATGATGCACCATCTAGATCATTTGGTCTTAACCACAAGCCAGAAAGAAAAATGTATTGATTTTTATACCAGAGTACTGGGCATGAAACTTGAAACCTTTGGTCAGGGACGAATAGCGTTCAAGTTTGGGGAACAAAAGATCAATCTTCACATAAAGGGCCAGGAATTTGAGCCCAAAGCGCATCTTCCTGTCCCGGGCGCACTGGACTTGTGCTTTATTTCGAGTATCCCCCTGGCAGAGGTCATTACCCATATCCAGGGCTGTGGCTGGGAAATAGAAGAAGGTCCGGTCAGGCGAACCGGAGCCAACTACCCCATCATGTCAATTTACCTGCGCGATCCAGACCTTAATCTGATTGAAATTTCTGAGCAAATTAAAGAATAGCGAACGTCGCACAAAATAGTCGCGCCGCAAAACGTGCCGGTTCGTCCCCGGCACTTAGCACGAACCGTTATTAGCGATAACGCCAGGGGCGGGATGTAATTTCCCTGTCTATTTTCTGCAATCTACCCAAATGGTTGACATGATTGATACCCAAAACTTCACGAACCAAGGCCATCAATTCAGGCAAATGCTCAAAATGCACCTTATTTATAAGATCCTCAAGTTTTGACTTCACCGACTCCAGATACTCTTTAAAATTGAATCCCGATTTTTTGACTTCAGGCAAAATACGCACATAGGCCATGATATCTCCTCCTTGAACCTATTATTTTTTGAATAGCATCCCCAACAGCGCAAAATTCAGTACAAGTCAATAGTGTAACTTAACTTTCCTTGCGTTAAATCAAAAAATATTTGTCGGAAATTTGCCAATCCCCTACAATCCAAATTGCGTTACTTTTATTTTCAAAACAACCCAAAAGGAAACAAAATTGAAAGCATGGCATTTATTGGTAGCAGCTGCAGTAGCGTATGTCCCAACAACCGCTTTGGCAGCGAAGGTGGAATTCGTCAACAAGTCATCTTGGGAAATCCACGAGATCTATTTTTCTCCGGCAAGTCAAAAAGACTGGGGTGAAGACTATCTGGGTGATGAAGTACTGGAAAAAGGAGACTCCCTGACCTTGTCTGATGTTAGTGAAGGCGACTGGGATGTTTTGGTGGTGGATGAGGACGGAGACAAATGCGAAATTACGGACGTAACCATCGACAGCTCCGATCGCTGGGTTATTACTGACAAGGATTTGTTGGCCTGTCAGGCAAATAGCTAGGGTTGCATCAAGCAGGATTTTTCGCCAGCATGGTAAGAAACTTCAATTGGACCGGATTACCTCGGGTATCACGGGCCTGCATGGCTGACACAATCAGGTTATAGCAACCAGGATTGGTTTGCGCCAGCGACAAGAATGTCATTATTGTAAATAGGTTTTACGGTGGAAACTATTACCCTACTACCCTGCAAGCTATTATTGTTGCTGCAGGGTTATTTCTTTTTGCACCTTCAGCACCTTTACCGGCCAGCTGCTTTTAATGTATGCCAGTACCGCCACAATTTCCTCATCCGTCAACATATCACGATAAGCGGGCATGTCACTTTGATAACCGGGTGGTGCCGTTTTCCCCGGCACCAGGCCATTTTTAACCATATCAAACAGCAAGGCATCGGGGTGATGCCATGTATGCCCGCTCTGGTCATGCGGTGGTGCAGGCAGGCGCCCATTAGGCATGCGTTCGCGCCAGTTCGGTTGCCCCTGCAACGAAACGCCATGGCACGATGCACACAGGTTGTCATAAATCGGTTTACCCTGCATGACCAGCGTCTGGTTAGCGGGATCAATGAACGCAGGGCCCGGATTACGCCCCTGAAAATATGAAAGAGCCCCCGCTGCAACTACAGCAAAACCGGCAACCGTAAAAAGCAATTTTGTTTTTGTCATGTTTTCCCTGCTTTAGTTAACCCGCACCTTACCCACCATTCCGCCTTCCAGATGACCTGGAATGGTACAGGCAAAATCAACCGTACCAGACTGGTCAAATTTCCAGACCAGGCTTCCACTTTGGCCAGCTTCAAGCGTAATGGCATTCGGCTCATCGTGCATCATGGATGGATTATGTCTCATTTCAATGGCATGAGCCTTCAAGTCATCCAAAGAACCAATCACCATTTCATGCGGCAATTTTCCCGCATTTTTAACAATAAAACGAACCGTTTCCCCGGCATTAACACTAATTTCACCAGGCATGAAACGCATGGTGTCCAGCATTTCAATTTCGATGGTACGCGTAACCCGGGCAGGGTCTCCCGGCTGGCCAACGGGAGCCGACACATGCGCATGGCCAGTCATCTCATGACCATGGCCTGATGCACCATGATGACCGCCGGCATGATTACCGGAAGCCAGGGCAAGGACAGGCAATGCGCTTAAAATCAAAACGGAAAGGTTTTTTTTCATGATAAATATTCGCTTTACATTCATTCAAACAAAAAGGCATTTAATGCCATTCGATATAAGAATTTTAGTCACGCATAGCTGTCGCACGGGTGACAGCTTCATTACATTCCTGTCATCATACAGATTACAATACTGTAATGCTTAGGTCATTTTCCAGTCAGTGTCGTGTGGGTAAACTTACTTCAGACATAAATCCACCCGCATTGCAGACAATTAAGACTGCCAGCATGCGTATTACAGGAGCAAACTCATGAAACTGCTTGTTGTGGAAGACGAGGTTAAAACAGGTGACTACCTGCGCCAGGGTCTTGCCGAAGCCGGTTTTATCGTAGACCTGGCGCGCACGGGCCTGGACGGACACCATTTGGCGTTAACCGGCTCCTATGACCTGATTATTCTTGACGTTATGCTACCCGATGTTAACGGGTGGCGCATCATCCGTGCTCTGCGGGATGCAAAGCCATCTACACCGGTCCTGTTTCTGACCGCGCGTGACAGTATTGAAGACAGGGTAAAAGGCCTGGAACTTGGCGCTGATGATTACCTTGTCAAACCCTTTGCCTTTGCCGAGTTTCTGGCGCGCGTACGTACATTATTGCGCCGTGGTGCCGCTCCCGCACAGAATGATCAATTGCAAGTGGCCAACCTGACGCTTGACCTTCCCCGCAGGCGTGCCCAGCGCAATAATCAACGCATTAACCTGACCAATAAAGAGTTTGCCCTGCTGGAGCTGCTGGTAAGACGCCAGGGTGAAGTCCTGCCGCGGTCTCTCATCGCCTCTCAGGTTTGGGATATGAATTTTGATAGTGACACTAATGTTATTGATGTCGCCATCCGGCGACTGCGTGCAAAAATCGATGACAACCACGAGCCCAAGCTGATTCACACCGTACGCGGCATGGGTTACATGCTGGATGTGGACGAGGCTGACCCCGTACCTGAGCAATGAAGCGACGTCCCACCTCTCTGGCAGTCCGCCTTACCGTTTCTATTGGTGCGGTAATAACTCTTGTCCTGCTCTCATTCGGCTGGATGGTGGAACGCTCAATCAACCACCATTTCATCCAGCAGGATATAGACGAACTGAACGCGGTGCGGCAGGCGCTTGAACACACATTGGCCCTATTGCCCAGCAACAATCCTCAGGAAGCAATACAGGCAACATTTGCCAACGTCATTGTGGGCCACTACAACGCGCAATACCGCATATCCACTTCAACCGGCACGGTCCTCTATGCAACCCCCGGATCAGATCTGGAAAAATTTGCAAAAACCACGCCACCCGTCATGCAGATCAACAGTGATACCGTTTCAATATGGAAAGATAATGGCACGACCTTCAGGGGCGTGGTGCTACCAATCACCACTAACAATCCTCTCATCACAAACGACTTTACCCTTGCTATCGCAACCGAAATAAATTTTCACCTGCACTATCTTGAGAGTTTCCAGCATTACCTGAGAATTATCACGGCAATTGCCTGCATGGTCGCGATTTTGGCAACCTGGCTGGTGGTATATCAAGGCCATGCGCCCATACGGCGCATTAGCCGTGAGATAGAAAAAATCAACTCGGAACAGCTGCATATCCGCCTGAATGCAGAAGCCGTTCCTGCAGAACTGACCGAGCTGGCAAAGTCATTCAATAAAATGCTTGACCGGCTTGAAGGAGTATTTAAACGGCTGTCGGATTTTTCCGGAGACATTGCGCATGAGCTTCGCACACCCATTACAAACCTCAGAACGCAGACAGAAGTAGCCCTTTCCCAGGCAAGAAGCAGCGGGCAATACCAGGAAATCCTGTATTCCAACCTTGAAGAATATAACCGGATGGCAAGGATGATAAGCGACATGCTGTTTTTGGCCCAGGCCGACAACAAACTGCTGAAGCCGGAACTTGTCAATATCGATCTTCAAGCCGAAGTTCATACCTTGTTCGACTATTTTGAAGTCTTGGCCGAAGAGCGCGGGGTAAACCTTGAACTGGCCGGGGAACATACCTGTATCACGGGAGACCGGCTGATGCTTCGTCGCGCATTAAGCAACCTGCTGTCCAACGCCATCCGTTACACGCCCCACGGAAAAACCATTATGGTCAGGCTGATAAAAAACACCGCTACGGATACGTTAAAAATTTGCGTACAAAACCCTGGCGCGGTTATTCCGGAAAAGCATTTGCCATACCTTTTTGAACGGTTTTATCGCACTGACTCCTCGCGCCAACGCATTGGAGAGGGTGCCGGTTTAGGGCTGGCTATTACCAAATCCATTATTGAAGCGCACGGAGGCAGTATTGCGGTTATCTCAAACGAAGCAATGACTTCATTTGAAATATCGCTTCCAGACAATGCAGCACCTGTTGCAACCAAATCAAATGGCAGTGATATCTGAAAAGAGCTGTCACTCCAGTCTACAGTTTTTTCAGCATCCAAACATCGCACCCGCTATGAACAACACCTTCCAGTGGGCGGTCAAGATGCTGAAACCCGAATTTTTCATATAAGGATATTGCTGACTTCATGCCAGACAAAGTGTCAAGATAGCATTCCTTATATCCCTTTTGGCTTGCATAAGCCAAACACCTGGCAACCAACTCCTTCCCAATCCCCAGACCCCTAACTTCTTTTAAAAGAAATAATTTTCGCAGTTCGCAAGTCTGATTGCTGCCATTGAAAGGGGCAACGCCGCAGCCTCCCACAATACTTCCGTCCATACTCGCCACCAGGTACAGGCTGCTATTCCGGTCACCATAGTGCGCACTCATTTCAACAACTTCCGCATCGGAGGGGCCGTACCCTTCACCGATAGCACCAAACTCTTCGCCAACCATTTTTATTATGTTGCAAATCTCATGGTCGTGCCCTGCCTGGATTTCTAAAATTTCAACCGCCACCCACTGCTCTCCTTTTATATCGGGAAAATTAGACCTGCTTCCAACTGCTACACGTTCCCACGCAGAGCATGGGAACAAGAATGAAATAAAATTAAATGCCCCACCAGTTCCCACGCAGGAGCATGGGAACTAGCGTAATAAGTCGTTCCCACGCCTGCGTGGGAATGCCTGTCACGCTGCCAATGTCGCGTTATCAATCACAAAGCGGTACTTGACATCACCCTTGAGCATACGCTCATAGGCCTCGTTAATCTGGTCTGCCCGAATCATTTCGATATCAGCCACAATGCCATGCTCGGCGCAGAAATCCAGCATTTCCTGGGTTTCTGCAATGCCTCCGATCAGCGACCCGGCAAGGCTTCGCCTTTTCATGATCAGGCTGAACACGTTTGGTGAAGGGTGCGGTGTTGATGGCGCTCCCACCAGTGTCATCGTGCCATCCCGCTTAAGCAATGCAAAGAAAGGATCCAGATCATGCGGGGCGGCAACCGTGTTAAGAATAAAGTCAAGACTCATGGCATGGGCTGCCATTTCATCGGGGTTATGGGAAACCACCACCTCATCTGCACCCAGCTTGCTGGCCTCGGCACGCTTGGACCCGGAAGTCGTGAATGCCACAACATGAGCGCCCATGGCATGGGCCAGCTTAATGCCCATATGCCCCAACCCGCCAATACCCACCACACCCACTTTCTGGCCTGGCCCCACTTTCCAGTGACGCAATGGAGAATAAGTCGTAATACCTGCGCACAGCAAGGGTGCTACGGCCGCCAACTGGTTTTCCGGATGACGGATACGCAGCACATACCGTTCATGCACCACAATTTGCTGGGCATAACCGCCAAGGGTGTGCCCCGGCGCATCGGGCGTGGGACTGTTATACGTGCCCACCATATGATCACAGAAGTTTTCCAGCCCCTCGTTGCAATCCGGGCAATGCTGACAACTGTCAACAATACAACCAACCCCCACCAGATCGCCCCTCTGAAAGCCGGAGACCTGCTCGCCCACTGCCAATACCCGGCCAACAATCTCATGACCCGGTACGCAGGGATACAAGGTGCCTGCCCACTCGGAGCGCACCTGGTGAATATCAGAGTGACATACACCACAAAAGGCGATATCAATCTGTACATCGTGTGCCCCCGGCTGGCGCCGGGTAATATCCATGGATTCAAGGGGCAAATCGCCCGCCCGGGCACCATAAGCTTTTACTTCCATTGCAATACTCCTTGATATTGTCATAACACGACTGTTTTCGGATTGTATAGTCAGGCTCTTTCCAAAAACTCTCCCACATAAATCATATGCTCAAAGGGCAATGTCCCCCCTTCTGTCCGCTCAACAATGGTATCTAGCGTGGCCCGCAATACTGATTGCTTTTCAGCCACACCGGCGTGCAAAACAATGGCAACGGGGGTCTTTTCCGGATAATGCTGCATTAACTGCCTGACCACTTCAGGCAAGGCCAAACCCATGGTAAAAAAAGCCAGGGTGGATTGGGATTCAGCCAGTTTTACCAAAGGGTCCGTACCCTGGTAGCCTTCACGCGTTGTTTTGGCCGCCGTCAGTATCACAGATTCATTACGCGGTCCATTGGTGACCCCTTGCGCAAGAACAGCATTGGCGGCGTTAAAACTGGAAACACCAGGAATCACGACCGGGTTCAGGTCTTGAAATTCTTTCAGATAACCAACCTGCGGCCCATACACCAAAGGGTCCCCGTAATCAAGCACGGCAATGGTTTTGCCTGCGTTGACAGCTTTACGGATAATATTACGCGTTTGCGCTTCCAGTGCATCAACTTCTTCATCCGTTACCTTGCGCCGGGCCATTGGGGTGAACAGGCCATGTCCGGCGTTGTACACTTCCTTGCCCTGAAGCAATTCAGAAAAGTTTTCCTGTACCCGCGTCATGGCAAAAACCACATCTGCCTGCCGGACTGTTTTTAACGCACGGACTGTTATATTGTCCGGATCGCCAATACCCATACTGACAAGGTAAAACTGACTGCTTGTTTGCCCATTGGCATCCAAAGAAAACATATTCATTCCTATCTACTATTTTTTTTAACATTCAAATGTTGCGACCACTTTGGTGTTTAGGTGGAGAGTGTATTTGTTCCCACGCGGGAGCATGGGAACTAGTCTGGTGGCCTAATGGGTTAGCGTTTATCCTGCTCTTGCAGCCACTGTTCCCTGCCATAGGCATACCCCGGAAACTCGTTTTCAAGCGTGGTTTGCCCCCGAAGCAGGCGGTTTGCAAGATCGGTTACGTTTTCAAGTTCTGTTTCATTGCGCACTTCCAGCGGGGCCACCAGCTCTACCCCGGTGGCCCATGAAAGACATTCACGTTGCCAACGGGGTTTTACGGCAACATCCATCCCTTCTTTTTGCAGTCGCTGTTTGATCGTACCCAGCCTGTCATAATATTGCCGGGCTTCATCCGTACCTGGGGGTACAGTGTAGTTGATGATTTTTTTACGTGAGCGACCAACCGGTTTATGGTTGGGGATACCATCATCAAAAAGCCGGCCATTTACAGGAGAATGACCGGCCTCCTTGCGGGCCTGCTCATCAAGCGCATCGGCATAGACGAAGCGCGGATGCTGCCACCAGACCATCACGCGCCGGTCTCCCAGAATAAACCCGGCATCATCCCACCATGACAAGTCATCCGGCTTTTTTTCATCATATGAATGGATCACATATATGCCATTTTTCATCACCCATTTACAGCGGCGGTGATAAGCCTTTTGTGCCTTACGCAGGCGTTCAAATCGTTCAAGTTTCATAATGCGGCCTTTGAAAACGGGCGTTTTTCCCACCTTCCCAAAGCAAGTAATTATTATCCATGGCCTGTTGGTAGGCCCAGGACGCAACACGGTGAGAGCGCCTGATATCCGTCAGAAATCCCTGACGGGACAATTCGGCAGTAATCAGTGAATCATGCTGGACATTACGTTCCTGCCATTGTTGCAGATAATTTTCTGATGCCAGAAAATTGCTTTTGTGCGAGTTGCACGTACTGTCCGCCAACACAAAGTTATGTCCGGTATCCGCCGGATATAACGACCAGGGTATGAAATGATCCACTGCAATTTTCTTGTTCTTCAGTGACTGATTGCAGTAAAAACAGCGGCACTGCTGCAAATCCATTAAAAAATCGGCCACTTTGCCCAGCTGGTTCCGGCTGGGTGCAAACAGAAACTCATTCAGGTCTGGCAAGCTATCCAATACGGGCAGGTTGTTTTTATTTTCCCGCACAAAATCCACCCAGCGTTTTTGGCACAGCTCTTCAATAATTTCACTAAACTGTCTTAGGCAATACATCACCTTGGGCAATAACTGCAAATGATGCTTCGATGCATCCAGATGGTATAAAAATTCAGTACTTTGGCCATTCAGGTTTTGCAAATACACCACCGGCATTTTTTTGACTGTACCGACGACCGTTTTTTTCAGCTTCAACCATTCTGCGGCATTTTGCCTGGCCGCTGCCAGGGTTTTAAACCTTTCCTGTGCCAACACAACCGAGTTCACAATACTGGCCTGTGGACCCGTGCTTTGCTGCAGTACGAAAGGTGCCTGCTCATTAAACTGATAGGGTCTGGCCTGCCACCAGTACAGATCAATAAATTTTTCTGCAATATCAAGATAATCCAACGTCAGGCGTTCACCGGTATCTGCCCCCTGCTCAATAGCCAGTCTTGACAGGCTGATAAGCAAAGCAAACTTATAGGTAGACGTAAAGCTTCCCGATTGCAATATTTTCTGAATCTGCTTCAAAAATCTTAATTGCTCTTGTGGCGTGGGAATCGAAATATCTTCAAGCATGAAATGTCCATTACTGATCAACAATATTCGATCATTGCTCAACGTCACTTGGAAGTTGAAATTGATAGAAAAGGGTTATATTGATTTTAAGGACTTTTTTAGCTATTGTGGAAAATACGAAGCCATCAGGCAACGTACCCATTTACGATGCATGATGGCTCTGGTGTTATTACCTGCTGCTTCCGGCTTGTTAGCGCCGGCAACCGCAAGGCGTCATTCAACTAATAATTAATACCGATCTTGCCAAAATGTCCACCCGCCAATTGCAAACGGAAAGCATCAGCAAGCTGGTCCAACGCAAAACTGCGATCAATGACTGGGCGCAGGTTGGTGGCTTCAACGGCGCGGATCAGATCAAGCTGGTGCTGGCGGCTGCCCACGCCAATACCGGTGACACGTTGCTGACGCAGCATCAGCTCGACGGTTGGCACCACATCGGCAAAGCCGGTAAGTGCGCCGATCAGGGCAATATGCCCACCCACCCGTGCTGAACGCATTGACTGGGTAAGCGTACCGGGGCCACCCACTTCAACCACGTGATCAACACCGCGTCCGCCGGTAATTTCCAACACTTGTTTGGACCACTCGGGATACTGGCGGTAGTTAATGCCATGATCGGCACCCAGCGCAGCGGTGCGAGCAAGCTTTTCTTCAGAAGACGAGGTGGTAATTACTGTTGCACCAGCCGCCTTGGCCAGTTGCAGCGCGAAAACAGACACACCACCAGTGCCAAGCGTTAGCACGGTATCGCCAGGCTTCAGGCCACCAGCAACCACCAACGCACGCCAGGCGGTCAGGCCGGCAGTGGTTAGCGTAGCCGCTTCCTGATGGCTCCAGCCACGCGGAGCATGGGTAAAGGCCGAAGCCGAGCGCACGGCTAACTCGCAGGCATAGCCATCAATGCCGTCACCAGGGGTGGTGGCAAAACCGGCGGCAAGGGGCCCTGGCCCACCAGTCAGCCATTTTGGAAAGAAGGTTGAGACAACGTGGTCGCCCACTGCGAATTCATGCACGCCATCTCCCACGGCTTCGACAACACCCGCGCCATCGGACAGCGGAATGCGGCCGTCCTCGGTTGGCAGTTGCCCCTGCACGACAGCCAAATCATGGGCATTCAGTGAACTGGCATGCAGACGCACGCGTATTTCACCAACACCGGGCGGTCCCGGATCAGCAATATCGACGTGTTCAAGATATTCCAATCCGAAAGGGTGGCGCAAGCGGATGGCTTTCATTGTGATAACTCCTGATTTGACCTTACTTCCGGCTCTTGCGCCAGCGGTAAAGCCGATTGTTCACCAGACTGGTCTACAAAAATAAGGTCTTGTGTTTTGAACCCCAGACTGTCCATTTTCGCCAGCAGTTGTTTTTTAACGGCCTCATCAATGGTTGGAGTTCTGGACAACAGCCACAGAAAGGATTTTTTATGACTGGTGATCAATGAGTATTCATAATTCTTGCCTAAATCAAAAATAACGTAAGACCCGTAAAAAGGACCAAAGAAAGAAACCTTCAGGTAGCCCTGCTTGCTGTCTTCCACAAAATAGGCCTTGCCTTCGGCTTCTTCCCATTTATTTTTGGCCGTATTAAAGCCGCGGTTAATCACCTTGATGCCACCATCATCACGAAGCGCGTATTCGGCGCTTATGCGCTGCAACCCGCGCTCAAAAGAATGGTCCAGCCGTGCAATTTCATACCATTTACCCAGATAGCGCTGGTAATCAAAATTCTGAACAGGTTCTATCCCTTTGGGGATGCCCGTACAGCCTGTTAAAAACAAAAACAATAAAATTAAAAAATAGCGCATTTAACCAAACTCCCGTATTAAGTGATTAACTGAAAACATAAATGGACTGGCTAAAACCAGCAAGACCAAGCTACGCCTCATTTTACAACGTCTGGCACCCCCAAATATTGCACTATCAATTACAGCAAGAAACTCAATAGTTAATTCCAATGAAGAAATGAGGGCAGACACGCATTACACAAAAATGAAAAGCTCGCTTCAAAAGCACTACCCCTTTCCACCCAGAACCAGCGACATTCGCTGAACCAGGGGCTTGCAACCTTCCAGCACCAGTAACAGCCCAATACCCAAGCCCAAAGATACCAACATATCTTCCCAGGCAATCGATCCAAACTTCAACAATTCCTGGGCAGCAGGCAAGAACAGGATTAACGCGGTAACGCTTGCCTGCACGAGGCAACTCGTTAGGACCTTCTACACGTAGCCGCTCAGCCGCCATGTCGGTGGTGAGTCCATGAAGCTGATTGTCATTTTTCGTTGCCACCTACTTGATTCCTTGCAGGAAAACGGGTCTAAACAATAGAACTGTACGCAAATACCGCCCAACCGGATTCTTCAACAATGGCAAAAGCGGCAAAACCTTTATGAAACCGCAGTTGCCGGGTACGAATGGCAAAGCCGCACAGCACCACAAAAATACTTATATGCATTATATAGGGAAGCCCCAGATGCGCCAGGTAGTCTTGCCCTTTCAGCGTGGTGTCCAGCAAATCCGTCACGTTCAGTGCAATCAGCAAGCCAAAAAACCAGGCCCGTCTGGAAAGGAAGTAGTCATCCATCCGGTTAATATGATCTATTTTGTCCGGATAAAGAATGGTGCAGGTAAAAAAATAAAGCGAGGCATAGAAAAGGATAAACAGATATAAGTCATAACTCCATGCCACCGTGTTGGCCAATCTGATTTGAAACCACCAGAAATTGACCATGTCCAGCAAAAGAAAAAAAGTCCAGCCAATATGAACAAAAAACACATGGTTTTTATTGGGTTGCTGAACAAAACGGCTTAAACCGTTTAGCAAACGGGTCATGCATAAGCCGGTAATTATTCCAACAATAATACGGACATGGGTAAACGTATCAGCTTTCAATGGTGAAGACAGGTCTATCATCCAGGGCTCCAGGCGAAGATTGGTTTATGCCTTAGCTAACCCATACATTACGGGATGATGACCTGTTGAGCAAGCGATAATTTTGGCTTAAATATCCAGACTCAGGTATTTGATCTCGATATATTCCTCGATACCGTATTTGGACCCTTCGCGTCCCAGGCCCGATGCTTTCATGCCTCCGAAGGGGGCAACTTCAGTTGAAATGACGCCCGAGTTAATGCCTACCATGCCATACTCAAGTGCTTCGGCCACCCTGAAAACACGACTGATATCCCGTGTATAAAAATAGGCCGCCAAACCATATTCGGTGTCATTGGCATAGGCAATGGCCTCTTCTTCATGATGAAAGCGGAAGACGGGTGCCAGGGGACCAAACGTTTCTTCCTTGGCCACAACCGCATTAACAGGCACATCAACCATAACGGTAGGCTCAAAGAAAGTGCCACCCAGCGCATGGGGTTTGCCGCCGGTCACAATGCGGGCTCCTTTTTCAAGAGCGTCCTCGATGTGTAACTTGACCTTGGCCATTGCATGTTGGTCAATCAATGGGCCCATTGTGGTTTCCGGCTCCATCCCATTGCCAACCTGGAAGTTTTCTACCGCCGCAGCCAGTTTCTGGACAAAAGCGTCGTAAACCTTGTCATGGACATACAGGCGGTTTGCACAGACGCAGGTTTGCCCGTTGTTGCGGAACTTGGAAATGATCGCCCCCTGAACGGCGGCATCCAGATCGGCATCTTCAAAAACGATAAACGGGGCATTGCCGCCCAGCTCCAGCGACACTTTCTTTACATCGTGCGCACACTGGGCCATTAACAGGCGCCCCACCTGGGTGGAACCGGTAAAAGACAGTTTACGTACCAGCGGATTGCCGGTTAATTCGGTGCCAATGGCAATGGCATCACCCGTTACAACGTTGAATACACCATTGGGGATACCGGCACGCGCCGCCAGCTCGGCCAGGGCCAGTGCGGAATACGGCGTTTGTGGCGCGGGCTTCAAGACCATGGTGCAACCGGCCGCCAGGGCAGGTGCCGCTTTGCGGGTAATCATTGAAGAGGGGAAATTCCAGGGGGTAATGGCTGCCGTGACACCCACCGGCTGTTTAACCACAATGACACGCTTGTTGGCCTGTGGTCCGGGAATCACATCACCGTAAACCCGTTTAGCCTCTTCGGCAAACCACTCCACAAATGAGGCGGCATACAGGATTTCCCCTTTGGCTTCGGACAATGGCTTGCCCTGCTCCAGCGTCATCAAACGGGCCAGTTCATCCTGATGCTCAATCATTAGCTCAAACCATTTACGCAACAGTTGCGAGCGTTCCCTGGCGGTTTTTGCACGCCAGGCAGGCAAGGCATTATTGGCCGCTTCAATAGCCAGCGTGGTTTCAGCCGCCCCCATAAGTGGAACCGTACCCAGTACCTCACCAGTGGCCGGGTTCAGGATGGTTTGTACCTGACCTGAATCGGCATCCAGCCATTGACCATTAATGTAAGCCTGCTGATGAAATAAACCTGTATTTTGCATAATCGATTTCCAAATATTATTTAAACCGGGAAAGGATAGAGTGTTAATGATTGAGCAATCCTTCATTCTATCCAAGAGTGGACATAAAACAAATTGTTTTTTCAGCCCGTTAATTCATGGTAATCTTTCGAAAACACACCTGTGCCCATTCATCCGCAACTTGTTAATACCGTGTTTCCAACCCATTCCACTACCCAAGGAGTGAACAATGAGCGATACACCTGAACGTTACGGCAGTTTGTCCCGATGGTTTCATTGGGGAATGGCCATCCTGATTGTCTGGCAATTCATGAAAATCGGCGACCTTATTGATGAGGGCGAACACTGGGTTGGCCGAACCCTGGTGCCATGGCATATTTCCATCGGTTTGCTGATCTTCATCCTGGGCATTTTGCGTGTATTCTGGGCGATCAAACAGTATCCGCATCGACCGCAATTAAGCGGCCCATTGGCACCACTGGCCAGAATCGGTCATTTCCTGCTGTATCTTGTCATGCTGCTGCTACCGGTTCTGGGTATTTTTTATATGATTGGCAAAGGTTACGGTCTTAAGGTTTTTGGCCTGCAATTAGTCGAAAAAAGCGAAACCGGCATCGCCTGGATGGCCTCTGTTGGCAGCCTGCACGCTCCCGTGGCCGTGCTGTTTCTTTTGCTGGTGATTGGTCACATATGTGCAGCGTTTTACCACCATTTCATCTTGCGTGACGATACCCTCAAGCGCATGACACGATAGAAAAGCTTACAACGCTTTCATAACATCGCACCGGCTCAACTCGATTCGGCGCGCAGAAATAAATAAAAGCACAAAAAAGCCCCCGAGATGCTGGCATCAAATCCAACATTTTGGGGGCCGTTCATGACTTCCCAACTGTGAAGGTATTACGCGGCAAACGCATCTGCGGCATCAAACTTCAAAGCACTCACCCCAGCAGTTTTGGCAGCCACAGCGAGATGGCGGGCACATACGTCACAAACACCAGGAAGCCCAGCAGTAAAATCAGCCATGGTGAAGCGGCCCTTATCACCTGGCCAATGGTCATTTTTGTAATGCCTGCCGTCACAAACAGATTCAAGCCAATAGGGGGTGTTACCAGACCAATTTCCAGGTTAACCACCATAATAATACCCAAATGAACCGGATCTATCCCCAGCTCCATGGCGATCGGAAACAGGATGGGAGCAAGGATCAAAATAATACCGGTGGGCTCCATGAACATGCCGGCAATCAGCAACAGAATATTGACAACGATCAGAAACTGCCAGGCTGCCATGTCCCAGGCAATGATTTGCTCGGCAATGATTTGCGGAATGCGTTCAGTCGTTAACACGTGAGCAAACAGCAGCGCGTTAACAATAATGAACATCAGCATGACTGTCACTTTGGAAGCATCCAGTAAAACCCCGGGCACTTGCCTTAACCCAATATCACGATAGATGAAAACGGCCACAACGAAAGCATATACCGCCGATACAGCCGCTGCTTCGGTTGGCGTGAAAACCCCTCCATAGATACCGCCCAGGATAATGAAGACCAAAGCCAGCCCCCAAATCGAATCCCGACCCGCCGTCAAGACTTCCCTGGCTGACGCCCTGGGTTGCAGGGGAAATTTCTTGATACGGGCAATGATATAAATGGCGACCATGAGCGACACACCCAGGGTGAGGCCCGGTATGACACCAGCCATAAACAATGCCCCCACCGAGGTTTCGGTGGCCGCACCATACACCACCATCACAATGGACGGTGGAATCAGGATACCCAGTGTACCCGCATTAGAAACCACACCAGCGGCAAAAGGCTGCGAATACCCGGCACGTACCATGCCGGCAATAACAATAGAGCCCACGGCAACCACAGTTGCCGGAGAAGAGCCGGAAACCGCGGCAAACAGGCAGCAGGCCATGACCGAGGCAATGGCCAGGCCACCATGCAAGTGCCCTACCGAGGCATTGGCAAAGCGGATCATGCGACGGGCCACGCCCCCTGTTGTCATGAAGGCACCTGCCAGCACGAAAAAAGGAATGGCCATCAGCGTGAAGTGTTCGGATGTCTCATACATTTTAAGAGACAGCGAAGCCAGCGAGTCTGTACCGAAAAACAGGATGGTAAGGATGGAAGAAAGCCCAAGAGCCACCGCTACAGGCGTGCCTATGAACATGAACACGAATAGCATGACAAAAAGTGCGATAGTGGTCATTTGCGCTCCTGCTGGTTATCGGGATGGTCATCATCATGAAGATGTTTGAGCGCTTCTTCAGCCTCATCACCAAGCAACTGGCTACGGTGACCGTGCAGCATATGAAACAGTACTTCGGCAAAGCGAATGAAGAGCATGGCAAACCCGATGGGAAGCACAAGCCGAGGTACCCATTGAGGAATGGGGATATCCTGCGCAAGAATGCCGATCATGTACATTTTATCCACATAGATCCAGGCTCCGTAAAAAACAATAACGGTATAGCCAAGACAAAGCAGGCAGGCAATAATCCCCACCACATACGCAATTTTTTTTGGCAATATTTTGATCAGGGCATCCACCCCGATATGGGCGTTCACCCGCACCCCATAGGCCAGGCCTAAAAAAATCAACCCGGCAAAAAGGAAAATGGACAATTCAAGCGCCCAGACGAAACTGTAATTGAACATGTACCGCGCAATGACCTGAGCAAAAGTCACCAGTGTCATTGCTGCCAGCAAAAAAGCGATCAACCCTTCTTCAAGTCGATGAAACCAGCGAACATTCATGGTTGTACTCCATGTTATTAGTGCCAGAAGAAGGGTCCTGCATCAATACGCCCCCTCTATGTAAATAAATGACCGGTTACAAATTGCCTGCCTGTAAGAAAGGAAAAAGCAGCCCGTAACCAGCCAAACGACTCAGTTTATTGGTTGGCGTCCTGGGCAGCCTTGATCAGGTCTGCGCCAATATCACCCTCAAACTTTTTCCAGACCGGCTCCATCGTTTTACGCCAGGCCTCCACATCTTCCTTGGATAACTGGACAACCTTGGCCTTGTTGTCATTGATAATATTTTGCTTGTCTTGTTCATTCAGCTTGGCGGCCTCTTCGTTAGCAAACTTGGTGGCTTCATCCATAGCTTGTTGCAAGCCTTCACGAACATCTGCGGGCAGATCATCCCACCACTTGGCATTGGTAACCACCATGTAGTCAATCACGCCATGGTTGGTCTCGGCGATGGTTTTTTGAACCTCATGGAATTTTTGTGAATAGATGTTGGACCATGTGTTTTCCTGGCCATCCACCACTCCGGTTTGCAGGGCCTGGTAAACCTCACTGAAGGACAGTTTTTGCGGATTGGCGCCAAGGGCACGAAACTGGGCTTCAAGCACGTCTGATGCCTGGATACGGAATTTCAAGCCCTTGGCATCCTCGGGGCGCTGCAACGTGTCTTTGTTGGTGGATAATTGTTTCATGCCGTTATGCCAATAAGCCAGGCCCATCAGCCCACGATTGCGCATGGAGCTTAGCAGCTCTTTACCCTTGTCGCTTTGCTGAAAGCGGTCCACGGCTTCCATGTTATCGAACAGGAAAGGCAAATCAAACAGCTGCACTTTTTTGGTGTAACGGTCAAACTTGGACAGTGACGGTGCAATTATCTGCACATCACCCAGCAACAGGGCCTCCAGTTCTTTGCCATCCCCAAACAACTGTGAGCTGGGGAAAACCTGAACCTCAACCTTGCCCGGCAACAGCTTTTCAGCCACCTCTTTGAACTTGAGGGCCCCCTGCCCCTTGGGAGTTTTAGCAGCAACAACGTGACTGAACTTGACAACAATAGGCTTATCAGCAGCCAGGACACTGCCTGAAAAAGCCAGAGCACAGCTCATACCCACTGCACTCAGGATGCGCATAGCAGTAATTTTCATGGAAATAGTCTCCGTATTATTTAAATTAAATATTTTCCGTGCACCGAGAACTGTTTATATCAAATACACGACTGAATAACCCAGTTTCAGTGTAACAACCTGGAGCAAAAAAATTACTTAGGGCTTACCATAAATGGGGCTGCTTAATCCGTATGCACTGCCAACCAAATCGTGGCCTCATCCTTTGCAGTAAAGGCAACCCGATGCCGGCATCCGGCAGGCAACCAACAATGGTCACCCTTTTGCAAAACAACCGGTTCTTCCTTTCCTTCAATCTGTAAAGCAGCACTGCCCTGCAAAACCATCACCCACTCATTCCAATCCTGTTCATACCAGAATCCGGGTGGACTGACCTGCCCATGTGACACAATACGTTCAATACGCAACCCGGGCACGGCCAGCAGGTCGTCAAAGGACTCCTGCCCCGTAACCATGGGCAATTGTTCGAACAAATTATTCAGCATCATGTTTTCCTGTAAGATATGCTGTTAACAAAAATACACGCAAATATTAAAAGATCTTACATGGAGCATACAATAAAATGAGGAAAGCAGTAGATGGCAAAGCCAGCGCAATTATGGTGTTGCTTTGCCTGATCTGGGGGCTTCAGCAAGTCGCCATCAAAGCCGTAGCCGCAGACATCCCTCCAGTATTGCAAGTTTCCGTCCGCTCCGGCGTCGCTGCTGTACTGGTCTTGCTCTTTACCCGCCTGTTCTCGCGCGACCAATGGCTTGAAGGCGTGGCGTTTCGCTCTGGGCTGGTGGTTGGCTTTCTGTTCGCGACCGAATTCATGCTGGTTGCTGAAGGATTACGCTGGACATCAGCATCACACATGGTTGTTTTCATGTATACGGCCCCATTGTTTGCAGCTATCGGACTACATCTGCGCTTACCCGAAGAACGCCTGAATCCGCGTCAATGGTTTGGCATGGCACTGGCTTTCGCGGGCTTGCTGATTACCTTTTTGCTCACCCCGCAAGCCCAAAACGAAGCCATCCCCAATCAATTACTGGGCGATTTGTTGGGTTTATGCGGTGGTTTTGCCTGGGGCATGACAACCGTGGCGGTACGGGTCAGCCGCCTTAGCGAAGCGCCACCCACACAAACCCTGTTCTACCAGTTATTCGGTGGATTCATCTTCCTGATGCCGGTGGCATTTTTTACCAATCAAATAACGTTCAACAGCACGCCACTTGTTTGGGCCAGCCTGGGCTTCCAGACACTGGTCATTTCCTGCGCCACTTATTTCACCTGGATATGGCTGATGCGCAAATACCTGACTGGCCGCCTGGGTGTGCTGTCATTCATGACGCCCCTGTTTGGCGTACTGCTGGGCATACTGCTGCTGGATGAACCTCTGGAACCCACTTTCCTGGTGGGCTCGGCGCTGGCCCTAAGCGGACTTATTATTGTGAATACCAGCGGCAAACAAAAATGAAAACGCCAACAACAAGCGTTGTGCCGCCTTTTACTCAATAACATCAATCCTGAAACTGTTTTGTTGCAAGTTGGAAAACGGCAGTTGTCACTTAATTGATATTCAGCACGCATTTTTAGTAACATACTTACACACAATTACCCCTAAACCGGGCTACACAAACCGGTAAAAACAAAAACACCCTGCCTGGCATTTTTGCTTTGGTCTGGAGACACGCTGTGAGGAAACCAATGTCTGCTTATTATCAATTTCTGGATAGAACCGTTAACCCGGATGGCACGGTTACTAGCCGTTATTGCTCCACCATCCACGCACAAGGCGCGTGGAACCCGCACGAACAGCACATGGCACCGGCCAGTGGCGTCATGGCCGTTGAACTAGAACAGTTTGCTCCGCGTGCCCACATGCGAATAGGCCGTATCAGTTTTGATATTTTCGGTTTGATCCATTTTGGCGAGTTCAGTGTTAACACCCGCATTATCCGTGCCGGCAAAACCATCGAACTGCTTGAGTCCGAAATGCAGGCCAATGGCAAAACCTGCATTGTTGCCCGAGCCTGGCGCATGTCAACGCAAGACAGTAAACATATTGGCGGACTTGAAGACCCGGCAATCCTCCACCCGGAAACCTACCCGCTTTGGACCGGCCTGCGGCGCTGGCCAGGCGGCTATATTCACAGTCTTGAAACCAGAGCCGATGAAAACAACCGGACCGGCAAGGGTATTGTATGGTTAAACAATGATCTGGATATGGTTGAAGGCCAAACAACCACCCCCTTTGCGCATTTAATCGGCATGGTAGATACCGCCAACGGCATTGTACCCAGACAGGATGGTGAATTTTCCTGGGCTTTTCCCAATCTGGACCTGCAAATTCATATGCACCGATATCCTACCGGACAATGGCTGGGTCTTGAAACGGTGCAACAATATGGCGAAGATGGGATAGGTTTGACCAGTTCGGTACTGCACGACATCCATGGCCCTTTTGGCCGCAGTGAACAAATTCTTACCTTACGCAAAATGGCATAAAAAAATTTGTTCAGGTCATACAAGCCCTGCCCAAACAGGGCTGAAGCCAGGCTTGCACAAATCGGCGGTCTTTACTTATGCCTTTTTTTGTAGAGGTACCCCCAACTTAGGCCAACGATGGCTGCAGTCAGGGAAGCCAATAATACACCCAGCTTTGCGGCACCAAGCAGATTGGGATCTGCCAATCCAAGCGTGGCAATAAAAATCGACATGGTAAAACCAATTCCTGCCAGCAAACCAACCAGACTGATCCCACCCCAGCTCAATCCCGGGGGCAGCACACACCATCCTAAACGAACGACCAGCCAACTGGCGGCAATCACGCCAAACGGCTTGCCAAATACCAATGCCAGCAAGATGCCCAGTAAAACCGATTGTGTCCCCCCCATTGCCAAATCCACCCCATCCAGGGTAACCCCTGCATTGGCCAGCGCAAACAATGGCATAACCCCATAAGCCACCCACGGATGCAGGGCCATTTGAACGCTGGTTACCGGTGCCATCAGTTCACGCTGGGCACGCTTAAGCTGCTTCACGGGTTCTGCAAGGTGATTGGGAGAAGCGTCTTGCTTATTGAGATGAGAAAACGTATTAATCGCCTCTGACGCCAGCATTAAAGGTGGCTCTTTCATACGACCGGGCAATACCGGCGTCATCAGACCCAGCACAACACCCGCCAGGGTTGGGTGCGCCCCCGTTTGCAGCAAACCTATCCATAAGACAGCACCAGGCAGCACATACGCATAAGCCGAAGTTGTGCCAATCATCTGCAACCCAAGTACCATCATGATTCCCAGTGCCGCAATCAGCAAGCCACTGTAATCAAGGCCGCCAGAATAAAACACCGCAATAATCATCACAGCCACGATATCATCAATAATGGCCAAGGCCAGTAAAAACACCCGGACATTGCCGGGAATGGATCGCCCCAACAAAGCCAATACGCCCACCGCAAAGGCAATATCCGTGGCGGTAGGCACAGCCCATCCGGCACTATTGGGGGGAGCGCTATTAAAAACAAGATATATCAGGGCCGGTGCAACGACACCTCCCATGGCTGCGGCAAGTGGCAATGCGGCAAGCCTGAAATTGGATAAGGCCCCTTCATGAATTTCCCGACGGATCTCCATCCCAACCACCAGAAAAAAAACGGTCATGAGCGCATCGTTAATCCAAAAGTGCAACGATTGCGAAAATACATAGGTGCCAATGCCAATGGAAAATGGCGTGTGCCAAAGATCGTGATAACTTGCCGAAAAAGAGGAATTGGCCCAGATCAATGCAATGGCGGCTGCCACCAGCAAAACAATACCGCTCACCGCTTCAATATGAAGAAAACGGTCTAGTGTTGAAAAGGCGCGCTCAGCCAAAACTTGCGCACGCGGCAAAGGCTGCCGTGACGGGTGTTGGTTCATAAGTTTGTATACTCCGCGTGGCGGCCCGACCAACGCATTAACCTGTTTCACTGCGACACTGCAGTGCTAACACCCGCCAAAAATTCTACCTGAAATAACGATTATGTACAAGTCAGCAACAGGGTTGGGCTAACATCCTGTTGATAAGCCGTTTACTTATTCCCATGCAGCCAGAAAAAATCAATACCTGAGAATTTATGTATTCGCCCCTGCGACAAAAAAGAGATTAATCTGATCAATGATAAAATTAATTTCCTTATCCAAAAGCACAAAAGCAAAATATCATTATGTTTCCCAAAAAACTTTCCGAAGGCTATGCTTCCTTCCTGAATGGCCGACTTGAACGAGAACATGCCCGTTATAAAAAACTTGAAGAAGACGGGCAACATCCTGAGATCATGATTATTGGTTGTGGCGATTCAAGAGTTGCGCCAGAAACCATTTTTGATGCCGGTCCAGGTGAAATATTTGTGATTCGCAATATTGCCAACCTGATCCCCCCCTGTGAGTCAGATGTTGAAACATCTTTCCATGGCACCAGTGCCGCCGTTGAATTCGCGGTTAATGCCCTGAAGGTTAAGCACATTGTTGTGCTGGGCCATGCCAGCTGTGGGGGCATTGCGGCCTATGCCAACAAGGCAGCACCGCTGTCCCAGCGTGATTTCATTGGAAAGTGGATGTCCCAGATTGCCCCGGTGGCTGATAAACTGGGACCACCACAAGGTGACCGTCAACACTGGATACGCCAGCTTGAATGGGCGGTGGTGGAGTACAGCCTGAACAACCTCATGACCTTTCCGGCTGTACGCGAACGGGTGCAATCGGGCGAGCTGACCCTGCATGGCGCTTATTTTGGTATTGCCACAGGCTTGTTGTTTGTGCGCGATCCGATCACAGGTGAATTCAATGCCTGTACCGAGTAATACCTTAAGTTATACATAAACACTCACGTCCCACCCATAATTGAATCACAAATATACATAATGTATACTTTGTAACTGATTTGATCTTGCAAAATTATGGGGAAAACAATGAGTTTTGGCAAAAAAGCATCCATTACGCTTTTATCAACAACATTAATATTCGGTGGATGCGCCACTGACGGTCAAGGAGGATGGGGCTCCAAGCAAACTGCAGGAACTGCTATAGGCACCATTCTTGGGGCAATTGTAGGTTCCCAGATTGGTGGTGGCAGTGGCAAAACCGTTGCCGCCATTGTTGGCGCCCTGGCCGGTGGTTTATTGGGTAATATGATCGGCTCCAGCCTGGATGAAAAAGACCGGATGGCGCTGGCGGCAAGCACTCAAAAAGCACTGGAATCCGGCAAAACAACCAACTGGAAATCAGAGCACAGCGGTGCATCAGCCGTCATCACGCCGGTCAGCAGCAAAACCGTCACGCAAACCACAAAAATAAAGCGTTCCCAAAAAATCGCCCAGGTCGATAACCTGCAAATCATTAACCAACCCTATCAGGCAAAGAAATCAGCCATTTTACGCGCAGCTCCCAACGATACGGGAGAAAGAATTGGCGGATTCAAGGCTGGCCAAACCTTCACTGCACTGGGCAAAACGAATAACAACTGGATTGCCGTTGGCCGCAAGGGCGTTACCGTTGGTTATGTATACGCCCCTTTGGTTGGTGCCGCCACCAAACACACAGACACGGCAACCGATCTGGACAAAATCACCGTGGCTTCTGCCCAGCAGCAAGGCTTTGACCTTGACGCGATCGAACCCGCTAAAACGGTTACCCAGAAAGTGAGCGTAGAAACACAATGCCGTGAAATGAAATACAGTCTGAAATCCAGCGCCGGCCAAGAAGATAAAACCTTCCAGGCTTGCCAGGACACCAATGGCACATGGCAAATTGGCTAAGCCAGACGTTTAAACGCATACAAACCGGAGCAATTTGTGAAGATCAACAAAATAGGGTTGGCGCTTTCCTGCGCCTTCATGATGGCGGGCGGCAGTGCCCATGCCGAAGAATACCGTTTGGCCTTTTCCAAAGGCGAACAGATTGAAATCATCATCAATAATGCCAATCAAGACAGCTGGTGCAGTGCCAAGCTGAAACTGGAGGCACGCTATCAGGCCACCCCCAACCCCGAAGGACTGGCCAGGCTTATGCCCAAAATCGGCCAGCTCATGAAAACCCAGTGCCCACAGGCAACGCAGCTTAGCTGGATCAGTACCAGCCATGGCAAACAGCTTGCTTCCGGCAACAGCTCGGCCGCGACTGGCTGGGTCCTGAACATTGACCCTGAAGCGGCAGAAGAACAGCAAAAAACAAATGACATAGCCGCCGCCCCAGCAAGTGAAACACCCCTTGCGAGCGCTGAAAAACCAACTGAAGCCGAAAGCAACCAGGCTGGCAGCAAAGTTGCAAGCGCAGAGGCCACAGCCGAAAAACCGGCTCAAAACACAACCACCTCTTTCCTTGCGCAAATCCGGAAAACAGAAGAAAAGACAACCGAAAGCCCGATCGCCAATGTGACAGCCGCGCAAACAGAAGCACCTGCCAACGAGCCCAGGCTGCCCGTCACCCCCAAACTGGCTTTTGAAGTTAACGGCTGGAAACCCAATGCGAATACGCAAGAAGTCCTGAAAACAGCGAAACTGACCGAAGTCATAGACCAAAACGGTTGTAAACTGCTTGTATCTTTGGAAAACACATCTTTAAATCTTGAATACACCCAGTTCAAAACAGAGGGCCTGGACTGCCAGAACAACATCGCGCAAGGCCCCGGCAAAGCCAGTATTGTCCGTTCCGACGGCAATATCCTCAATCGGGCATCTGACTACTATTTTTCAAAAGGCCTTGCGCTTAACACAGAGCTGACGGATCTTGATTCTCTTCATATTGTTGCCGCCAACGAAAATGGACACCAGCTCTGGCTTTATCTAGGTGAAGATCCCGACGAAAAGACCTATTATTTATTAGGTTTAAAAAAAGGCTGGGGCTCCCCCTTCGGCCCCTGGTCTATTAGTGGCCTTGATATCATCACCGAGCAAAATGACATCTTCAGAAAACAAAACCATATTCTTGAACAAGTCAACAAAGCACTTAAGCAACACCCATGGCTCCAGGAAAAAGCCAACAACCTGAAAGTTTCATTCTTCAGTGACTTCAAACGCGGCTTACTTGAAAACCAGCTACAAGGAAAACTGTATTCAACCAATCTTTACCGGAATTACGACTGGAGAAAGAAACAGCTTCCGCCATGGAACCTCACTGCCCTTCAAGGCAATAACTATCTTTTCCAAAAAGATGAAGAGGCAAAACGTGAAGAAGCACGCCTGGCCCAGGAAGCCATGTGGAAAAAACAGCAGGAAGAAAGGCAACGCATTTATGAGCAACAGCGCCTGGCACGTCAAAAACAGCAAGCACTGTATGCCATTGCCAGCCAGGAAGAAAGAAACCTCCAGCAATTCAACGGCTTTGAAAAAGCCCTGCAAAACGGTGATAAAAACCTGCTGGCACAAAACCTGTCTGGCATTGAATTTACACCTTTTGGTCGCAGCGACTATTACCGCTTAATGCATGGCCGCTCCAAAGAAGTCAGCCTGCTGGTGCGCATTAACAAGGTCGACAATGACGCCGCACAGGCCAACTGGCCTTACCCGCTCAAACTGAGCAGCCCGGTCCAGCTGGAAAAAGGCTGGTACTGGGTTAACGGCAAGGCGTCACTGGACAAGAACCAAACGGAAACAGACAAACTCCCTGTCATACAGGTTGTCATTGATAGCCCGTCTCACCTGCTCAAGTGCGAACAGGCGCTATGTAAAGACCTGGAAAACCCACTTGCCCTAACCCGTCTGGCATCAAAAAATGCAAGTTGGGATATCGCACACGCGCAAAGTGTTATCAAGGAATATGAAGAGGCTAAAAAGGCCAGTTATTAAGCAAGCCACGCCCTCTTTTAATAAACAGACACATTTAACAGACAATAAAATGACAACGATTCTTAGCAAAAAACGACTGTCACTGATCGGAGCAGGTTTACTGATCCTGATAGCGGCAATATGGTTTCTGGGTAATATTTACGCGACCCGCACAGCCGAAGAAAAAATCTCGGAAACCCTGGGCAGCACACCACTGGCCAATGACATCCATTGGGAAAAATTAAGCGCCAATATTTTTGGTACTGTAACCATGGAAAAGCTGGTCATTGGCAAAGGAAAATCAACCCTGAATATCCAGAAACTGCAATTGTCGGGTTTTGAAAACTCGGCATCCAACCTGCAGGGCAAACTGGTTTTAATCGGTGTCGCCGATACCAATGGACAAAGCCCCTTGCTGGAAAACAAATTGCTTCAGAATGCAGGCTATATCACCGCTGATCCAGTAAACATAAGCCTGGATCTTGATGCCCAGAAAAACAAAGGCACGGCACAAATCAACCTGGCCATTGACCAACGCGAAGTCATTGCGCTAAGCAGTTCATTATCCATTCAGCGCGCCCAACAATTAATGACACTGCTCTCCTCTGGCCTGGAGGGTGGCAAAGAAGCATTCAACCCAATGATGATATTCAGCATTGGGGCAATGCTTGATCCAATAACCGTTAATGACATGGAAGCCCACATTAAAGACCAAGGATACATAAAAAGGGTGAATGCCCTCATTAACCGATTCGACATACCGCTAGTGCCTTCGGAAAAAACACTGGATACTGAAAAATTTGCCAACGAACAGCTGAAAAACCGATATGAGCAGGCCATACAACAATGTGCCCAGCCCAATTCTGAAAACCGTTTTTTTGATAATCCGGTTGACAGCTGCAAGGACATTGCAAAATTCATGTTCCAGGAAAACGACTCGCTTAAACTGAAGCTGAAGTCTTTCCCTCTGAAAGAGCTGGATGAACTGGTACTGGATATGTTGTAAAACAAAAAAAGCCAGTTATTTAACTGGCTTTCAATTATTTCAGGCAAAACTTTTCAAGAAGCCTTAATTGTGGGCGGGTAAAGCCGGAACTTCACCAGTCAACTCTTTGCGCAAGTACGCATAATACAGGGGCCCAGCAAGGATACCGTACAGCCCGAACAGCGCTTCACTCATGAAGATCACAATCAGCAGCTCCCAGACTTTGATATGTGTGCGCTCACCAAGCACGGTCGCGCTGATGAAATACTCGCTTTTATGAACCAGCACCAGGAAGGTCAATGCCGCCAGTGCAGCCCCAGGACTAACAGTCAAAGACACAACGGTCAGCAAAGTATTACAGAAAATATTACCCGCGATGGGAATCAGGCTGGCCACAAAAGTAATAACGAGCAATGCAGTCTTGAACGGCAACTCGATACCAAACGGTGGCAGAATCGCAAAAAGATAAATAAACGTAGCAACCGTGTTGACAATTGCAATGAAAAACTGGGCCAGCACAATTGCCTTGAAGGTGTCCCCGAAATTTTTTGCCCTTTTTGTTATTTCTGATTCCAACGCTCCTTTTGGAGATTGCTTCAGGCCGCTTAAAAAGATCATGGGACCAATAATGAAGCCGACAATAATCTGCAAGAGTATGCCCAGGCTGTTCTTGCTGAAATGAGCCACCGCTCCCATCTGGCTCTTGATAAAATTTGCCATTGCCTCATTCAAATGTGAAAATTCAGGCAGGAATTGAGCCACACTCTCAGGAAGTTCAACATATTTCGTAATAATAAAGTTTTCAAGGCTATGTGACAGGCCCTGTAACTCACGATGCAAGGCGGGAATGGAATCTTCCGCCAGTTTAAAGAAAATAAACCCCGCAACCCAGGGAATGAGCGCCACAAGGAATGCAATGGGCTTTGCTACGTATTTGTTGTCTTTTAATTTAAGCAAAGATTGGATGCCATTACTTGCGACATACGAAAAAGCTATGGCCAGTAACCCTGGCAGCATACCTACAAACAGCACAGTGAGCAGCAAAGAACCAGCTAGAACAAGACTAAGGGTACGACGAAGGGAAGCAGGATTCAGATGCAAGATGACTCTCTAATAGAAAAACCTCTACAGAGGCGGAAAACAAGGTTTTCACCTACCCCGTAAGTATATATTGAAGAGGGATTGGCGTGTTAATTACGGTCAGAGAGAACGGGAGGATAAGTAAAATGCCAGGAAACTCAAATTTTCTCCCAAATGAAAAAAGCCAGTTATTTAACTGGCTTTTAGCTATTTCGGATAAAAATTTTTTACTTAAACTTTTAAAGTTTTGGCGGGTTGGGGGGGATTCGAACCCCCGAAACGTTTCCGTTTACACGCTTTCCAAGCGTGCGCCTTCAGCCACTCGGCCACCGACCCTTTTTCATAAGCTGGCATTGCACCAACCAATTTCGGCAATGCTGTTTTAATCTAAAACAGCATCAACTTAATCGACTATCTTAGCATTCTTTCCACGTATCGTGCAATCATATCCACTTCCAAATTCACTTTATCACCGGCTTTGGTGTTGCGAAGTGTTGTATTCTGGATAGTATGGGGAATAATATTGATGCTGATCACACAACCACTGGCATTATCGGTCACGCTATTTACCGTCAGGCTAATTCCATTAACGGTAATAGAACCTTTGTATGCCAGGAATTTAGCCAGCTCCACGGGTACCTGGATTTTAAGCTCATGTGATTCACCCACCGCATCAAACGACACCACCGTACCCAGGCCATCCACATGACCTGAAACAATATGCCCGTCCAGTGAATCGCCCATTTTAAGCGCATGCTCAAGATTGACTTCACCCACGGCATCCAGCCCAACCGTACGATTCAGGCTTTCGCGGGAAACGTCCACTTCAAATTCCTGTCCGGCAAACTTTACCACCGTCATGCAGGCGCCCTGGATGGCGATTGAGTCACCCAGTTTGGTTTTTTCCATATTGAATCCGGGTGCCTGGATGGTTAAATGCACGCCATCCTGGCCCGTGCTTCCCAAGGGTTCAACATTTGTGATTTTGCCCACAGCGGCAACAATTCCGGTAAACATATTTTTTTCCTTGATGGTTCTATTTATGCACAACGCTGTTCAAAAGCGTATCCCAGCGGTTTTGCAAACGCGCACGCAAACGCAGGTCGGGCGCAAAGGTTTGGGTTTCAAAAAAATCAAACTGGTAAGCCTGGTCCAGTTCATTCAATACAGGTAAACGAAACAGTCCATGCGCATCACCCAGTATTTTAGGAGCCATGTACAGCAACAGCTCATCCAGCAAACCTGCCTGTAACAAGGCTCCGTTCAGGCCTGGCCCTGCCTCTACGTGCACTTCATTGATTTGCTGTTTTCCCATCCAGGCCAGCACGGCATCCAAATCCACATGACCATTTTTTTCAGGCATGACAATAAGCTGCACATTTTTGGCCAGCAGACGCGCCGCCTTGGCTTCATCAAGATGAGTCGTAAACACCCACACCGGTTCACCATTGAAGATTCGCGCGGTTTCCGGTACGGCAAAGCGGCTGTCAATAATGGCGCGAACAGGCTGGCGCGGTGTTGCCAGGGAACGCACGGTCATGAGCGGATCATCGTGCAAAACGGTGCCCAATCCCGTTAAGACCACGCAGCTTCTGGCACGCCAGTAATGCCCGTCGGCACGCGCCGCGGCACTGGTAATCCATTGTGACTGGCCATTATACAAAGCCATGCGCCCGTCCAGGGAAGAGGCCAGCTTGGTCCATACCCAGGGGCGACCGGTTAGCATGCGCGAAATAAACCCCGGGTTCAGGGCCAGCGCCTGCTCTGCCAGCAGGTTGCAGTGTACTTCTATACCCGCTTCTTGCAACCTGGCAATGCCTCTGCCCCCCACCAATGGGTTGGGGTCTGCCATGGCAATCACCACCCTGGCAGGCCTGGCGGCAATAATGGCATCCACACAAGGCGGGGTTTTACCATAATGGCTGCAAGGCTCCAGTGTGACGTAAAAGGTACTGCCAGCCAGGTCATGGCCGTTATCTTGCGCATTGTGAATGGCACAGACTTCGGCATGCGGGCCGCCTGCTTTTTGGGTAGCCCCCTGCCCCAGCAACTGCCGGTTTTTAACAATCACACACCCCACCCGGGGGTTGGGGGTGGTCACGAACATGACCGAAGCCGCTTGCTCCAGTGCCTTGTTCATCCAGTAAAAATCATCAGGCTGGTTCAAAACAGATTCTTTCCTATTTCTTTTCCAGCTTGCTGGCGTTTACCGGCACCTGCATTTCCTGAATAGCCTTCACAAACTCGCCAATATCTTCAAAGCTTTTATAAACCGAGGCAAAACGCACATAGGCCACCTGATCCAGTTGCTTGAGTTCATTCATCACCAACTCACCAATGTGTCCGGTAGAGACTTCCTTGCCTGGCGTGTTCAGCAAGGCCTCCTGAATGCGGGCCACCGCGGCCTCAAGGGCTTCGGTGGATACCGGCCGTTTACGCAAGGCCAGCTTAAGGCTGGCATGCAGTTTTTTAATATCAAACTCCACGCGCGTTCCGTTTCTTTTGACGATGGTTGGCATGGACAGCTCAACCCGCTCATACGTGGTAAAACGCCGGTCACAATCCAGGCAGCGACGGCGTCGGCGTATGGTATCACCGTCTTCGGAAACCCGGGAATCCACCACCTGGGTTTCAGAGTGAGCACAGAACGGACATTTCATCTGAAAGAAACCTTAAAGTAAAACGCCTGCCGGAGCAGGCGCTGCTGGTCAGCTAATTATTTGTAAACCGGGAACTGTGCGGTTAATTGATTGACCTTTTCACGGACCGCTGCAATATTGTCTGCATCACGTGGGTTGTCCAGGACGTCGGCAATCAGATTGGCCGTCAGCTCGGCTTCTTTTTCGGTAAAACCGCGTGTGGTCATGGCCGGTGTACCCAAACGGATACCGCTGGTCACGAATGGTTTTTCAGGATCATTCGGAATCGCGTTTTTGTTGACCGTGATATGTGCATCACCCAGAACGGCTTCGGCTTCTTTACCGGTAATGCCCTTGGCACGCAGGTCTACCAGCATGACGTGGCTTTCGGTACGGCCGGACACAATCCGCAAACCGCGTTTAACCAGGGTTTCGGCCAGCACTTTGGCATTCAGGGCAACCTGTTTGGCATAATCCTTGAACTCGGGCGCCAGGGCTTCTTTGAAGGCAACCGCCTTGCCGGCAATCACATGCATTAACGGACCGCCCTGGATGCCGGGGAAGATCGCTGAATTGATGGCTTTTTCATGTTCGGCTTTCATCATGATGACGCCGCCACGTGGGCCACGCAGTGATTTGTGGGTCGTGGACGTGACAAAATCGGCATGTGGCACAGGGTTGGGGTACTGGCCGCCTGCAACCAGACCTGCATAGTGAGCAATGTCAACCATGAACAGAGCACCATTATCATGGGCAATTTTAGCCATACGCTCGAAGTCGATACGCAATGAGTAAGCAGAAGCACCAGCCACAATCAATTTGGGCTTGTGTTCTTTGGCCAGCTGCTCTACCTGTGCGTAGTCCAGCTCTTCATTTGCATCCAGACCATAAGGAATAAAGTTGTACAGTTTGCCCGAAGCATTAACTGAAGCACCGTGCGTAAGGTGACCACCTTCGGCCAGGCTCATACCCAGAACGGTATCACCCGGTTTCAGGACTGCCATGTAAACACCTTGGTTGGCTTGTGAACCAGAGTTGGGCTGAACGTTGGCGGCTTCGGCACCAAACAGTTCTTTCAGGCGGTCAATGGCCAGTTGCTCGGCAATGTCCACAAACTCGCAACCGCCGTAGTAACGCTTGCCTGGGTAACCTTCGGCATACTTGTTGGTAAGCTGTGTGCCCTGTGCCTGCATAACGGCAGGACTGGTATAGTTTTCAGAGGCAATCAGCTCAATATGCTGTTCCTGACGTACATTTTCTTTCTGGATGGCCGCCCACAATTCGGGGTCTACTTTGTCCAGGGTAAGGGAACGATCAAACATGTGTTTTCCTAAATTTATAAAAAGCAAAAAAGTTAAATGGTCACTTTAGGATTAAGTGTATACAGCCCGGTAATGCTGTCGCTGGCCAATATATGCGTATTGATGACTTTAAGGACATCTTCGGCGCTAAACCGGCCTTCCAGGGGAACCGTTTCTATATCAAGGGCATAAAGCGTGAATTCATAACGATGGGCCAGCGCATCATTGAAAGGGGGACATGGGCCATCATAGCCGTAGTAATCGCCTTTCATGTCGTGGTCGCTGGCGAACCAGGCGGTGTAGTCATTAATTCCCTGGCGCATGTTGCGTGGTGCCATTGGGCCGTTCTTGCCCTTGGGCGTGACCTCTTTGGAGAACTCGCCTTCTTCAATGGCTGTGACACTGGCAGGAATATCAACCAGCACCCAGTGATAGAAATTGGCACGGGGCAAATCGGCCGGTACCTCACGGTCTTCCTGGTTGACATCATCAGGTTTGCTGGGAGCGTCCGGGTCACGGCAAATCAATACAAAAGACCGGGTGCCTTCGGGCGCATCTTCCCAAGAGAAGTGCGGATTCAGATTATCGGACAGTGCAATATGTGCCACCGCATCCTGTTTGCCAAAAGCATAACGTGGGTGTATGACCTGGCCGTTGACGATTGACTGACTGAGTAATTTCATAGATCCCCCAATAAAACCTGATGTTAATAGATGGAATACAATTAATTGACCGTAATGCGGGCAAATTTGCGTTTGCCTACCTGTACGACATAAGTACCTGCATCAAGCTGCAGGGATTTATCTTCAACCCGCTGGCCATCAACCCGTACACCACCCTGCTCGATATTGCGCTGGGCTTCGGAACCGGAACTGGACAGACCCGATTCCCTGAGCACCTTGACAATACCCAATGGGGCACCCGGCAGCTGGATTTCAGGCATATCATCAGGGATGGCACCATCACGGAAACGGGCCTCAAAATTGGCCAGGGCTTCCTGGGCCGCTTTGGCCGAATGGAAGCGGGTAATGATTTCCTGGGCCAGCATCACTTTGATGTCACGCGGGTTGCGCCCTTCCTCGGTTTGCTTTTTAAGACCGGCAATTTCTTCCAGTGAAAGGAAAGAAAGCAGCTCGTAATAGCTCCACATAAGCGTGTCTGAAATGGACATGAGCTTGCCAAACATGGAGTCGGGCGCTTCGGTGATGCCAATGTAATTGTTCTTGGATTTGGACATTTTATCGACGCCATCAAGACCCACCAGCAAGGGCATGGTCAGCACGCATTGCGGCTCTTGACCATATTCTTTTTGCAATTCGCGCCCCACCAGCAGGTTAAATTTCTGGTCGGTACCGCCCAGTTCCAGGTCGGACTTGAGCACGACAGAATCGTAGCCTTGCAGCAATGGGTATAAAAACTCGTGAACCGCAATGGGCACGCCGCCCTTGAAACGCTTGGTAAAGTCATCACGTTCCATCATGCGGGCTACAGTATAGCGTGAAGCCAGCTGGATAATACCGCTTGCACCCAACTGTTCGCACCAATCGGCGTTGTAGCGGATTTCGGTACGTTCAGGGTCCAGCACCATGCTGGCCTGTTCGTAATAGGTTTTTGCGTTTTCTTCGACCTGTTCTTTGGTAAGTGGCGGGCGGGTTGCATTGCGGCCACTGGGATCACCAATCATGGAGGTGAAGTTGCCAATCAGGAAAATGACTTTGTGCCCAAGGTCTTGCAACTGACGCATTTTATTCAGGACAACGGTATGACCCAGGTGAATGTCGGGAGCGGTTGGATCCAGCCCCAGTTTAATACGCAAGGGCGTATTGGTGTCACGGCTCTTTTGCAACTTTTTGGCAAACTCTGACTCGACCAGCAGTTCATCGCACCCGCGCAAGACAATACGCAAGTCATGTTGGACTTCTGGAGAAACAGGTGATTCGGAAGATGACATAAAAACTTTATCCAATGCAAAACATAAACATCCCAGAGACAAAATGTAACCGGGATGATAATCAGGTAGACCTGCTATTATCGCTTTTTTCCTGCGATTCAGTGCTAAATTATACCTTTTTATCCAAATTCAGATTGCATATGCCTGCCATACTGGATACTCAATATTTCATCGGGCTTATGTCCGGCACCAGCACCGATGGCGCTGATGGGGTCATTGCCGCCTTTTCGCCCGCACAACGCCCCCGTATTCTTGCCCAGGCCAGCCTGCCCATGCCGGCTTCGTTAAGACAGCTTTTTCTTGAGCTGAATGCGCCCATGCACAATGAACTGGAAAAATCATGTCTGGCGGCCAATGAGCTGGCGCATTTATATGCCAGGGTTTGCCAACAGTTACTGGAACAGGCGCACCTGGCGCCGGAACACATCACGGCCATTGGCGCCCACGGGCAAACGGTGCGCCATCGTCCCGAACTGGGCTACACCCTGCAACTGAATGCACCCGCCTTGTTAAGTGAACTGGCACACATTGCGGTGGTGGCCGACTTTCGCAGCAAGGACATTGCCGCCGGTGGCCAGGGAGCACCATTGGTCCCCGCGTTCCACAAAGCCATGTTTAACGCTGATCGGCCCGTTACCGTATTGAACCTGGGCGGCATGGCCAATATCAGTATTTTGCACCCTGAAAAAGAAGTGACCGGGTTTGATACCGGCCCGGCCAATGTCCTGATGGATTTATGGTGTCAGCGCCATACCGGCAACGACTACGACAAAGATGGTCAATGGGGCGCCAGTGGTACGGTGAATGAGGCGCTACTGAATTACTTGCTGAAAGCCGAGCCCTGGTTTGCGCTGCCTCCGCCCAAATCAACCGGCCGGGACCTGTTTAACCCGAACTGGCTGGACACCCTGCTTGCCGGCTTCAGACAAAACATCAGCGCCCCTGACATCCAGGCCAGCCTGCGTGCGCTAACCGCCCAAACCATTGCCAGTGCCATTCAGGCATATGCCCCTGAAACACGGGAAATCATCACCTGTGGCGGTGGCGCCCTGAATGCCCCCTTGCTGCGGGAAATTGGCCTGCGTACCGGCCTTGCGGTCAATCGCTGTGAAGATTACGGCATAGCCAGCCAATCCATGGAAGCCCTGGCTTTTGCCTGGCTGGCCTGGGCCCATTGCAACCGGATTCCCGCCGGCACGCCTTCAGTCAGCGGTGCCCGGCGCAAAACCATTCTTGGCTGTTATTACCCGGCCTGAGCGTTCAAAAACCCTTATTTTATTTGCGGCAACTTGCTGCCCGCCAGAATGTTTTCCAGCAAAACATGATCTTTAAATTTATACAGCCGCGCCGGCCGGCCACGGTCCTGGGCGGTCATTTTGCCCGTCTCTTCCACCAGATCCTGATGCTGTATCATGCGACGGAAGTTCTGCTTGTGCAGTTCCACGCCAGCCAGCCCTTCTATGCTTTTTTGCAGTTGAAACAGGGTGAATTCTGCCGGCATCAGTTCGGCAATAACAGGACGGTATTTGATTTTTGCCCGCAGCCGTGACATGGCCGTAGCCAGCACACGGCGATGATCCCGCTGCATCGGAACCCCGATTTCGCCAGCTCCCAGTCCAATACTTGCATAATTGGGCGCCTCGGGAATCAGTCCGGCTTCATACATGAGTTCATAACGCAGCAGCACATGCTCTTCCACCCAGTCAAATCCGTTCAGGCCCCAGCACATATCCACCCGGCGTTGCCGGTTCATGCGGACATTGGGGTCACTTTCCTGATGGACCCAATCCTGCAATGACGGCAAGAGTGTTTGCATCACCCAGGGAACCAGCCCCTGCCGGTGATCCTCCCAGGGAAAATAATAGTACCAGTCTTGCCAGCTGGCATGCGCTTCAAGCTGGCTTTCATCAGTTTCCTTGACCAGCCCCAGATAACTGACATACAGCACCGGGTGCCCTGATAAACGGGTTCGGGTAGTGTCTACAAACGTATACAGCTGCTCGACATAGCCCATTGGCTGCCTGGTTTGGGTTTTTACCCACTGCCGAACTCCCGACTGCAAAGAACGGTGAACCGGCGACAAGGCTCCAAAAGGCAGGGACTGGCCATCCAGTACCGTCAAGACACGGGCGGAGAATCGGGTAATGGCAATTAAAACGGCAACCAGCTCACTGGCGCCCTCGTTCTGACTGGGAGAGGTATCTGATGCCGACATTTTGATGGCTATTGGTGATTGGATATTGGCATAGGCATTGTATATGGAAGTGCCTAGCCGGGCAAAACTATTTGCAACAGCGGCCATGACAACTTAACGTCCATTCATAAAAAATGTTTTGCCTTTTATGCTCACAAGGAGCATAATTTAATTTTTTAAAAAATACCAGTTGAAAAACCATGGGACACACAGAACAGAAAGCTTTTGAATTTGATCAACCCTTATTGCACAGCGCCAGTCTTAACGGGCAAGCCTGCATGACGTCAATCCTTCCGGAAAGCGCCGATGCCCAAGCAGTAGGCAAAGCCTGGGCCAAGATACCCGCCCCCCTGTCAAGCGAACAGGAACAGCTATACATCCAGGAAATAAAGCAACTCATGCAAAGCAGGAATGCCGTGCTGGTGGCCCATTATTATGTTGACCCCGTTTTGCAGGATCTGGCGCTTGAAACCAATGGCTGCGTGGGTGACTCGCTTGAAATGGCACGTTTTGGCCGCGACCATGAAGCCTCTACCCTGATTGTGGCCGGGGTTCGCTTCATGGGTGAAACCGCCAAAATGCTTAGCCCTGAAAAAACCGTGCTGATGCCAACCCTCGAGGCTGAATGCTCGCTGGACCTGGGCTGCCCTGCCGACCAGTTCAGTGCCTTCTGTGATGCCCATCCCGACCGGACCGTGGTCGTCTACGCCAACACCAGCGCCGAAGTAAAAGCGCGTGCCGATTGGGTGGTCACCTCTTCAATTGCCCTGGAAATCGTGACTTACCTGCATGAAAAAGGTGAAAAAATCATCTGGGGCCCCGATCGTCACCTTGGCCAATACATTCAAAACAATACGGGTGCCGACATGCTGTTATGGCAAGGCTCCTGCCTGGTTCATAATGAATTCAAGGCAGCCGAACTGGCCAGCCTGAAAAAACAATACCCTGATGCCAAAGTACTGGTGCACCCCGAATCACCGGCAGGCGTGGCGGCACTGGCCGATGTCACCGGCTCTACCAGCAAGCTGATTCAGGCAGCGGTTGATTTGCCGGCCCAAACATTCATTGTGGCCACCGATGCCGGCATTATGCACGAAATGCAAAAAAGGGCTCCTGGCAAAATCTTTATTTCAGCCCCCACTTCAGGCAATAGCGCCACCTGCAAAAGCTGTGCTTTTTGCCCCTGGATGGCCATGAACGGACTGGCCGGCATCAAACAATGCTTAACAAGCGGTAGCGGAGAAATCACGCTTGATGAAACCTTGGCCAAACGCGCACGCCAGCCACTTGACCGCATGCTGGCCTTTGCAGAAACGCATAAAAAATCGGTACGGGCCAGTGGCGACTTGCTGGAAGACATGAAATTGTTTGAAAACATCGGAGCCGCCTGAGTCTTTGATGTCCTCCCCGTACTAAAGGACGACATTTCCCGGAACATATGATGAATCATCATTTCGATTGCATTATTATTGGCAGCGGGCTGGCTGGCCTGTCTGTTGCCCTGTCTTTAGCAGAAAACCAGCGTATTGCCATACTCAGCAAAGACGTACTTATCAATACCGCCAGCGACAAGGCCCAAGGCGGGATTGCCGCCGTGTGGGACCCGTTTGATTCGTTTGAGCGGCACATTAACGACACTCTGGTTGCCGGTGCCGGCCTGTGCGACAGGGAAGCGGTCACGCATATTATAGAAAACTCACCCGATGCCATCAGGTGGTTGCTCAGTCATTCGGTTGACTTTACCCGCGACGCGACCAGCCAGCAACTACACCTGACACTGGAGGGCGGGCACTCGCACCGCCGGGTAGCCCATGCCGCTGACAAAACCGGCCATGTGATTACGCATACCCTGCAATCCCTGCTGGACAGCCACCCGAACATTCATGTTTTCGAGCATTACGCCTCTTGCGAACTACTGCTGAACAATGCCCGCACAGAGAACGTTGAATGCCAGGGTGTCAGCGCCCTGAACCTGCAATCCGGCAAGATGGAATCCTTTATTGCCCCGCATATTGTGCTGGCAACCGGCGGTATCGGCCAACTGTTTACCCACACCACCAACCCCGTGGTTGCCACCGGTGACGGCATTGCCATGGCATGGCGTGCCGGTTGCCGGGTTGCCAATATGGAGTTCATCCAGTTTCACCCAACCGCACTTACCTTATCTAATGCCCCCACCTTCCTGATTTCAGAAGCGGTTCGTGGTGAAGGCGGTCTGTTACGCAGGCCCGATGGCAGCCGCTTCATGCCCGATTATGACTCCCGCGCCGAACTGGCCCCACGCGATATTGTGGCCCGTGCCATTGAAGCTGAAATCAAAAAGAGCGGCGGCAACCATGTACTGCTGGACATTTCCCACATGCCCAAACAGGAAATCATGCATCATTTTCCCATGATTTATGAGACCTGCCTGTCTTATGGTCTTGATATCAGCACCCGCCCCATACCGGTGGCACCGGCGGCACATTACACCTGCGGCGGCGTTCTGGTTAACCAGAACGGGCAGACTGACATCAAGGGACTTTACTGTGCCGGCGAAACCGCTTACACCGGCCTGCATGGCGCCAACCGGCTGGCCAGCAACTCTTTGCTGGAGTGTATTGTGACCGGCAGGAATATTGCCCGTAACATTGCGGCCCATCTGCCTTGGGAAACACCAACCACTTATGACAATACCGTTTGCATTAACCCGGTGACAGGCAATGGCAAGCAGTCAGCACAAGACAGCGCCCTTGACGCTAACCGCCTAAGACAACTGATGAGCCAATGCTTTGGCATTGTACGCAATCATGCCGGCATGCAGGCAGCCCTGCAGCAGCTGAATGCATGGAAAGCACAACTTCATTCAGGCACTAGCCTACAAGCCATCAGCCTGAATCAAATAGAACTGGGAAGCATGCTGGACGTTGCCAGCCTGATGCTGCAATGCGGGCTGGCCCGCAAGGAAAGCCGTGGCCTGCATTACACCACCGACTACCCTGACACGGCAAAAGCCGCCATCCCTACCGTGCTGGCACCGCTGTTATCCTGAGTTACAAAAAACAGGTCCGTGTATTTTATTTTATACACGGACCTGTTTTGGTTTGGCTTGCCTGGTGTTATGCCTTTGCGAACATAAAGCACCACTTACCGTTTACGGCCATTACACCGTAAAAGAAGAACCACAGCCACAAGTTGTTTGGGCATTCGGGTTACGAATCACAAACTGTGAGCCTTCGATATCTTCTTTGTAATCAATTTCAGCACCAACCAGGTACTGGAAGCTCATGGGGTCTACCAACAACTGAACGCCATCTTTATCGATAGCAGTATCGTCGTCGTTAACGACCTCATCAAACGTGAAGCCGTACTGGAATCCTGAACAGCCACCACCCTGCACAAACACGCGCAGCTTGAGGTCGGGGTTACCTTCATCGATTAACAAATCCTTGACTTTAGCCGCAGCCGCATCGGTGAAAACCAATGGCACTGGAGGAGCCTGCAAGTCTACTGACTCTAAAACGCTACTCATATACTTACTCCTGGTGAGATACAGTCACCCTAATAAAACAGGCAGACACGCCTATAACAAAGTTATTTTAACATAACAACCAACTAAGACTTGAGCTTTAACGTTCGCGTCACACGTGTATTTTTACCTTCCACCACTTTCAGGGTTACGCTTTCAGGTATAAAACCGTCGGGAATGACCAGCAGACCCTGCGCCAGTTCGATTCTGCTGAACTGTAAATTCAGGGCACCATTGCCCGCTTTTTCTGTTGCAGGTGTGCCATTTTCAGCGCTCTTGACGACAGGCTCTGGTTTAAGGACCACGGTGGTGGCCTTACCATTCATTTTGCCCTTGGCCTCAAAGTGCAAACGGCCACTGAAAACGGCTGGTTGTTTCTGGGTACGTGTCAGCAATACCTTATAGCGGATCCGGGCCCCTTCCTTGACAGCATCAAATTCCCTGACACTTACGTGCATATTGCTTTTAGAGGGAATCAGCTGCTCGTAACGCAGCAACTCCTCGGTGCTTCTGCTGATTTCGTCCTGCAGTTTTGAGACCTGTCGGTTGAATTCAACAATCGCGCTCTTGTCGATCACCATTTGCGCGTTGGCCGCATCCAGTTTGCCCTGCAGTGACTGGATTTGCAATTCTCCCTGTTTGACCTTGTCGACAAGCGAGGCGATGTGTTCATTTTCAACGCCCAACATTTTTCGCTGAACGACATTTTGGGTAATGTAATAACTGCTGGTTGCACCTACCACAACCCCAACGGCTAAAAGGAAAATACGTGCTGCCATTATTAACCGGCCTTTAAGGGAGAATAGCCACTTGATTCAGACCTGTTTGTTCAGCCAAACCAAATAACACATTCATGTTTTGCACTGCCTGGCCGGCAGCACCTTTAACCAGGTTGTCCTGCACCACCACTACAATCAGGGTATCACCATTACCTGGACGGTGCAGGGCAATGCGCAACTGATTGGATGCCCGCACCGAGCGGGTTTCTGGCAGGCTACCGGCGGGCATGACATCGATAAACGCTTCGTTCTGGTAGCGCTGCTCGTACAGTGCCTGAAAATCGGTATCCAGGGCCTCGGGTTTGATTTTTACATAAATGGTGGACAGCATACCCCGGATCATGGGTACCAAATGAGGCACAAAGGTAAGGTCTACCGGCTGACCGGCAATTTTACCCAGTTGCTCGACAATTTCAGGATGGTGGCGGTGACCCGAGACGGCATAGGCCTTGAAGTTGTCACTGGCCTCGGAGAACAGGCTACCCACTTCGGTTTTACGACCCGCCCCCGACACACCCGACTTGCAGTCGGCAATGATATTGTCCAGCTTGACCAGGCCTTTTTCCAGCAACGGGGTAAGCCCCAGAATAACGGTGGTTGGATAACAACCCGGGTTGCCAATAACCTGCGCACCCGCCACTTTTTCCCGGTTCAGTTCTACCAAACCATAAACACTGTCTTTTAATACATCAGGACAGGCATGCGCCATTTTGTACCATTTTTCAAAAACAGCGGTGTCTTGCAAACGAAAATCGGCCGCCAGGTCAATTACCTTTACGCCGGCTTCAATCAGGGCACGGGCCTGCCCCATGGCAACGCCATGAGGTGTCGCAAAGAAAACCACATCACACTCAGACAGCGCCGCATTTTCAGGGGCGGAAAAAGCCAGATCAACATGCCCACGCAAATTGGGGAACATGTCCGCAACCGGCATGCCTTCTTCTTTACGTGAGGTAATTGCATGAAGCTTTGCATTGGGGTGCGCCGATAACAGACGCAACAATTCCACACCGGTATAGCCGGTGCCGCCAACGATGCCAACCTTGATCGGGGCCGAAGAAGATGCCATTGTTAAATCCTTTGTTAATAAAATGGATGTGTAAACGTTTTTACAAACGACTATTGCACCACATTATGAGAGTTTTTACACGTGTTTTGGTTCAACTTGCCTGAAAATCAGGCACTGGTTTTGCTTCACTGTGTTTCAAAACGCCTTTAACAGGCCAAAAACAAAAAAGACCGCAAATGCGGTCTTTTTTGACTTGAAAACAGATTAGCGTTTGCTGAACTGTTTGCGACGACGGGCTTTGTGGAAACCGACTTTTTTACGCTCGACTTCACGTGCATCACGGGTTACATAGCCAGCTTTGGACAGTGATGATTTCAATGTTTCATCATAGTCAATAAGGGCACGGGTAATGCCATGACGGATTGCGCCAGCCTGGCCGCTTTCGCCACCACCGTGTACATTGACGTGAAAGTCAAAGGCTTCGGTGAGTTCTGTGAGGACCAAAGGCTGACGAACAACCATGCGGCCTGTTTCACGGGCAAAATATTCATCAACAGGTTTACCGTTAACAACGATAGCGCCTGTACCTTTTTTCAAGAAAACACGGGCCACTGAAGTTTTGCGGCGACCTGTTCCATAATTCCAATTACCGATCATGATTTATCCTTAGAAATCCAGCTGTTTAGGCTGCTGGGCAGTATGAGGATGTTCGGCACCAGCATACACCTTGAGTTTTTTAATCATGGCGTAGCCCAGTGGACCTTTGGGCAGCATACCTTTAACGGCTTTTTCAAGTGCACGGCCTGGAAAGCGCTCTTGCATCTTTTTAAAGTTCGTTTCGTAAATACCGCCTGGGTAACCGGAGTGACGGAAGTATTTTTTGTCTTCAGTCTTGTTACCGGTAACAACGATATCGGCAGCATTGATAATTACAATATAATCGCCGGTGTCAACGTGAGGGGTGAACTCGGGTTTATGTTTACCGCGCAAACGGCGTGCAACTTCGCTGGCTACACGACCAAGGACCTTGCCTTTTGCATCGATAACAAACCAGTCACGTTTGACTTCATGCGGCTTTGCCACAAAGGTCTTCATGATAGTTATTCCTAAATAAAAATTAATAGAGCCGGCATGTGCCGTGCCCGTTACGCCCAATTTCCGTTTTATATGCCAGTTATTAAAAAGACATAAACCGGACGCTGCCAGGCTGTTATTGTAAACAAGTAAAACCTTACTTTTCAGCCGTACAGTTCTGGGTTAGCCGGTAATGTTAACACCATGCTTTTGTTTTTTCAATAAAAACAATGAAATAGAGCCCAAATTTGAACAGAACCACCCGTACAAGCCTTGCTTTTTGTTGTATTTTGTACGGGCGGCCACTGTCTTTATGCCAGTTTAAGCTTTACGGCTTTGTGAAATCGCATAGGCCAGATAGCGGGTATACGAACCCTCAACCAGGTTGAACCATGGCGCCAGATCATCACGGAAAGCCATGTAATCGTCATGGATTTTCTTGAACATCGGGTCTTTGTCCGAGAATTCTTTATACAACTGTACGGATGCCTTGTATCCGGCATCCAGCACTTCTTTGGGGAACTCTTTCAGCACGGCACCACCGGCAATCAATCTGCGCAGCGCAGCCGCATTATGGGCATCATAAACCGCCGTCATATTGGCCGTTGCATACATACATGCCGCTTCCACAATTGCCTGGTAATTCTTGGGCAATTTCGCGAACTCATCCTTGTTCATGTACGCGGAAACCTGTGGACCACCCTCCCAGAATCCGGGATAGTAGTAGTATTTGGCCACTTTGTTAAAGCCCAGTTTTTCATCATCGAAAGGACCGACAAACTCAACCGCGTCAAGGGTGCCCTTTTCAAGTGACGGGTAAATATCGCCACCGGCGATTTGCTGGGGAATCACACCCAGACGTGACAACACTTCACCGGCAAAACCGGAGGTACGCATTTTCAGGCCTTTCAGGTCTTCAAGTGAATTGATTTCCTTACGGTACCAGCCACCCATTTGCACACCGGTATTACCCAGAGGGAAGTTGACAATATTGATGGGATCAAACAATTCGCGCAGCAATGCCTTGCCGTTACCTTCAAGAATCCAGGCCATCATCTGGCGGGCGGTCAGGCCAAAAGGAACGGCCGTATCAAAGCAGTAGGCCGGGCTTTTGCCAAAATAATAATAACCGCAGGTATGGCCAGCCTGGACGGTACCGTTGGAAACGGCATCCATCACCTGCAGGGCTGGCACAATTTCACCGGCCGGGAACACATCAATCACGAATTGGCCACCTGAGGCTTCCTTGACATAGTTGACAAATTTCTCGGAGGTACCGAACAAGGCGGGAAGGCTACGCGGAAAACTGGAGGCCATGCGCCACTTGATGCTTGGGTTTTCCTGGGCCAGCGCCGGAGCACCCACCGCTGCCGTACCGGCCACCATGCCCATACCGGCTTTTTTTAGAAACGAACGACGTTGCATATGTTTATTTCTCCAAACTTATTTTAAATGCTAAAAATTTTATACGATAAATAATAACCCACAGCCGCTGCTTCATGCCGCAACCGTAGTTAGTGGTTTTCCCTAAAACCGGCATAAAGGCAGCCTGGCGCTTAACTGCCTGCCACCGCCATGTTTTCAATTAAGATCGACCCCGATGTTTTGGCCCCACGCGTAATGACATCGTTACCCACCGCCACCATTTGCATGAACATGTCTTTCAGGTTGCCCGCAATGGTGATCTCCTGAACGGCATGCTGGATTTGTCCATTTTCCACCCAATAACCGAAGGCGCCACGGGAATAATCGCCAGTGACATAGTTAACCCCCTGTCCGATCAGCTCGGTAACCAGCAGGCCGGTACCCATTTTTTTCAGCATGGCGTCAAGATCGTCACCGGCTTCGGTTAGCGAGGATGTAAGCAGCAGATTATGCGAACCACCTGCATTGCCGGTGCTTTGCATGCCCAGTTTACGGGCGGTATAGCTGGACAGCAAATACCCCTGCAGAATGCCGTCTTGCACCAAATCACGCGCCCGGGTTTGCACGCCCTCGTCATCGAAGGCGGAACTGCCCATGGCGCCCGGGATATAAGGATCTTCGTTAATTTGAATATGGTCAGCCATCACCGGCATGCCAAGGGAGTCAAGCAGAAAACTGGACTTGCGGTAGAGTGCCCCCCCACTAATTGCCTGGGTTAGTGCACCAATGAGACCCAGGGCCAGGGGGGCCTCGAACAGGACCGGGTATTTGCCGGTAGGAATTTTACGGGCCGACAAACGGGACAAGGCACGCTGGGCAGCATACACACCCACATCATGCCCCTTGGCCAGTCTTTCGGGGTAACGGTGGGAGGTATACCAGTAATCCCTTTGCATGCGCTCACCCTTGCCGGCAATAGCGGCCACCGAAAGACCATGGCGCGAATACGGGTAGCCCCCCATAAAACCCAGTGAATTGGCAAATACGAAGCGCCCTTCACTAACATCAATGGAAGCGCCTTCGGAATTGGTGATTTCCTTGCTGTAACCCAGAGCTCCCTGCTCGGCCTCTATGGCCAGCGCAACGGCTTCATCGGCAGAGATATCCCAGCTTTTATGCAAGGCCAGATCGGGCAAATGGGTGGCCAGCAACTCGGGTTCCGGCAAACCGGCCGCTGGATCGGCCGCTGTATATTTGGCAATATTCCAGGCCGCCTCTACCGTTTCGGCAATCGCTTTGGCGGACAAATCCGAAGTGGAGGCAGAACCCCTGCTTTGTCCTGCGTAAACAGTCACACCCAGGGAGCGGTCATTGGTTTGTTCAACCGTTTCAACACTTCCCTTGCGAACGGAGACGGCAAGCCCGCTAGACTCGGAGACCTCGGCAGCGGCACTGCTTGCGCCGAGCTTGCCGGCATGTTTCAGCGCCAGCTGAACCAGCTCTTCAAAATTAGACTGACTATTAGGATTCATAGATAAAAATATAAGTGGTTGTTCTGTTCATTATGACTGTAATCGCATACACGGTTATGATATCCAAATATCAACCATTTTTCGATTTTATTTATGCATACCGACCAAACAGATCAGGACGACAACGATTTTTACGACCGGCCCAGCAAATCACAAGTCAAAAGAGAGCTGCATGCCATTCTGGATCTGGGCAAGCAGGTCATAGAGTTACCTTATGACAAAGTCAAGCAGTTACCCCTTGATGACAAACTGCTGGATGCCATCAAAACAGCCCAAAAAATCAGCGGCAGGGAAGGCAAACGCCGCCAGATCCATTATGTCGGCAAGCTAATGCGCACGGCAGACATAGAGGCCATTCGCCAGCAACTGGATGTCTGGGAAAACGGCTCCAGGGAAATCACGGCACATATGCACCGGCTGGAAACCCTGCGTGACCGTCTGCTTGCCAGCGATGAAGAGTTAACCATACTCCTTGCCGAGTATCCCCAGGTGGATATTCAGCAACTCAGGGCGCTTATTCGCGCTGCCCGCAAGGAACAGGCTGCCAACAATACCCTGAGCGAAACCCAGGAACCGCAAAAAAAACATTACCGTGCCCTGTTTCAGGCACTCAAGTCTATTTTATTAACCGGGGAATAGTTCATTATGTCAGATCAAGTACTGCTCGATTGCGTTGAAATCAATACGGGCAACCACATCACGCACTCAATTATCTGGATGCACGGCCTGGGCGCCGATGCCAACGATTTCGTGCCGGTCGTTCCCGAACTGAGACTGCCCAAACCATCAAGTATCCGTTTTGTTTTCCCCAATGCGCCAGTTCGTCCGGTTACCCTGAACAACGGCATCGCCATGCCAGCCTGGTTTGATATTATTTCCCTTGACCGCATCAACGGTCCGGAAGACGAACCTGGCCTAAGGGAAGCACAGCAGGCGATTGAAGCCCTGATTGCCCGTGAAAACGAACGCGGTATTCCAACCGAAAACATTTTCCTGGCCGGCTTCTCGCAAGGCTGCGCCATGGCCCTGTTAACCGGGCTGCGCCACCCCAAAAAACTGGCTGGCCTGATCTGCCTGTCAGGTTTTCTGCCACTGGCGGCCAAGACCGGGGCAGAACGCAGCCAGGCAAACATGGACATCCCCATTTTCATGGCGCATGGCACACAGGACCCGGTGGTAGTACCCGAACGTGCGCTTAACAGCAAGGCCAAGCTGGAAGAACTGGGCTACCAGAACCTGCAGTGGCACACTTACCCCATGCAGCACTCGGTGTGCCTGGAAGAAATCCGGGATATTTCGGCCTTCATCCAGGAAAACCTGGCTTGATTAATCCGCCTGATTCAAAGGCATCCAGACCCTTCGCATTGAAGGGTCTTCTTCATCCGGGTCATTTTTCAGGCCCAGGCTGGTCATTAAATGCAGCATCGGTTTATTGCTGGCCAGCACAACCCCTTCTATATAAGCCAGCTCCTGTTTGCGGGCCGCCTGTATCAGCTTGCTCATAAGGGTTCTGCCCAGACCACGCTTTTGCCATCCGTCACCAATCACCAGGGCATATTCGGCGCCCACGCCATCGGCGTTGCGCAGATAGTGCGCCAGGCCAATAATTTCTTCCCTCGGCAACCCGCGGTTGGCCTCGTTGGGTACCTGGATAGTGGCCACCAGCGCCAGCTCACGATGATAGTCCACATAGGTATATCGGCTTAACATCTTAGGCGTCAATTCGCGCATCATTGAAACAAATCGCATGTAGCGCGACTTCTCGGACAAGCCCCTGATAAAAGCCTGAAGCGCCTCAGCGTCTTCAGGACGGATGGGGCGCAACACCCATTCCATATCGTCATCAAAGCGCCTGTTTTCAGTCAAATAATACGGATACGGGAAGATGGCCATATGATCATAGCCAGACTCGCGTGGCGAAACACCCGCCGCCTCTTTATCGAGCACAATCCTGACATCTTTGGCATGGACTTCACGATAACCCAGAACAATCGGGTTAATTTCTAGCATTTGAATGCAGGGAAACTCGCTGACCAAATCGGCAACCGACTCCAGAATACGCTGCAATTTCACGAATATGTGGGGTTCTACATAGGTTTCCAATTCCTGGCGCCAGACCCGGCTGCGCTTAATGAGCTGACCAGCCAGATAAGCGTTCAGGGGCGGCAAATCAAGCCCCTTGTCGCGGGACGAAAACACCACCTTGTGACCACCCTCGCCAAAACGGATCCATGGCCCAAAGATGGGGTCGCTCTGAACCTGTATCATGACGGCCGGCACCCCATCCTCAACAGAAAACTGTTCATCCTGTTGATCTTCCTCCCAGGAAACCCCCACATGAAAGCAGTCCAGCAGGCGCATGGCTTCCCGGGTTTCAAGCGTGCCGCGTTTTTCTTTCAGCGCGGCATCAAGCAGGGCGCGGGCAGCCGGAATATCGGCAGGCCGGGAATCAGGCTGCGGGATCCTGAGTTGATGCAACAGTTGCTGGTTATAGAAGTAGTCACACAGCGACATCATGGCACCCAGTGCCGTTTCGGGGGTTCTGAACGCTGGCATGCCAGCCCGGTTAAGCAACCGGCGGAACGGTCGCATGGTGGCCTCGCCCAGAATACTGGTCACAATGGGTTTGGGTGCCTTGCGGGCATAAGCCGCCAATTGCTCAACCACCTTCTGCATGTCCACCAGCTCATCAGGGGCCAGCATGACCATGACGGCATCAACCCCGGCGTCATCCACCATTACCTTCAGGCTCTCGATAAGCTGCTCTCCGGTTAGGGGGGCATAACTGATAGCCGGATTACCCACAATGGCGCCATGCCCCAGAATCCGTCTGAGTTCGCGCAGACTGCCTGAAGACAACGATGCCTTGGATAAGACGCTACTGGTGCCCATCGCATCAAACGTCAAAGAGGTTGAGCCACGGCTGTTGCCAAAAACCACAATCCGCCCGCCTTTGGGACGCCGGGCATAAGACAGCGCCTTCAGGGCCGCAAACAGCTCGACAAAATAATCAACCCGGACCGCCCCGGCACGCCGGATAGCGGCCTCAAACACGGCATCATCCCCTTTAAGCTCGGGGCTTGCCCGTCCGGCACGCAAGACCAGAACCGGCTTGACACTGGAGGCCATGCGAATGGCGCTCATGAGTTCCCTCCCGGAACCCAGCTTGTCCATGTACAGGGCAATACTGTCGGTGCGGGTATCCGTGGCCAGGTATTCAATTATTTCAGGCAGGTCCACATCAATGACCTCTCCCAGGGAAATCGCCGCAGACAAGCCAAGATCGACATCATTGGCCCAATCCATAATGGACATGAGCAGCAGCCTGGATTGCGACACCACCGCCACCCGGCCCTGATGCGACAGGATGGGGTGTTTGCTGAGATTCAAATTCAGGTGGGGCCGCTGAATACCAAACGCACGTGGGCCCAGCAGCAGGCAATTGTGGCGCCTGGCCCAATCCAGCACAAACTGCCTGATTTCCAGTGGGTCGTCATCAATGGTTTGGGTGGGCAGCAGAATCATGGCCCGGGGCGGCTTGCGCTCAAGAAACGACAACACCATTTCCAGCCTGTCTGGTTGCACGCACAGCACGGCCAGATCTTTTCTTTCCTCACTTTCAATGGGCTCTTTGTCTGCCAGTTGCGCAAATGATTCTGGCGAGTCAAACTTTATCAGTGTGGTGTTACGCACCAGGTAGGCCGGCACCGATTCGCATACCGGCAAAGAGACATCTGAAATCACGATTAACGATCTTGGCTCAAAGATGGAAGCCAGGCGATGACGCAGCATATATCCACTCACAAAAATGTTAAGCTAAAATGAAGTTTTTCTGAAGCCTGCCCAGGCATTGTAAACTGTCTTGCCTCTTCTTTTAATCACTTAATTGTTTTACTATCCATGACTTCCTCTTCTGTTAGAACCCGTTTTGCCCCATCCCCAACCGGCTATCTTCATTTGGGTGGCGCGCGCACGGCACTTTTCTCATGGGCGTTTGCCCGTCATCACCAAGGCACTTTTGTGTTGCGTATTGAAGATACCGACCTTGAGCGCTCCACCCCTGAAGCGGTACAAGCCATTCTTGATGGCATGCAATGGCTGTCACTGGAGGCAGATGAAGGCCCTTTCTACCAAATGCAGCGCGCCGGGCGCCACAAGGAAGTGATTGCCAAAATGCTGGCTGAGGGCACGGCTTATTACTGCTACAGCACGCCGGAAGAAGTTGAACAAATGCGTGAAAGTGCCAAGGCCAAAGGCCTTAAACCCAAGTACGACGGCACCTGGCGTCCCGAGCCCGGCAAAACACTGCCACCGGTCCCCGAGGGCCGCAAGCCGGTTGTCCGCTTCAAGAACCCCACTGAAGGCGCCGTTTCCTGGGATGACATGCTCAAGGGCACCATCACCATTGAAAACGCCGAGCTGGATGACCTGATCATTGCCCGTCCCGACGGCACGCCCACCTACAATTTCTGCGTGGTGGTTGATGACTGGGACATGCAAATCAGTCATGTTATTCGTGGTGATGACCATATCAACAACACGCCGCGCCAGATCAATATCCTGAAGGCCCTGGGCGCCCCACTTCCCGAGTATGGACATGTACCCATGATTCTGGGTCCCGATGGCCAGAAACTGTCAAAGCGCCATGGTGCTGTCAGCATTATGGATTATGAAAAACAGGGATATCTGCCCGAAGCCATGATCAACTATCTGGCCCGCCTTGGCTGGAGCCATGGTGATGATGAAATTTTCTCGCGTGAACAGCTGGTTGAATGGTTTGATACCCGCAACCTGTCCAAGTCGGCCGCACAATGGGACCCCAAAAAACTCAATTGGGTCAATGCACATTACATCAAGGCGTTAAGCGACAGCGAGCTGCTGGATCATGTCTTGCCGCGCATTCATGCCCGTGGTGGCCACACCCAGGATCTGGACATGCCTGCCGTGCTTAACCTCTTCAAGGATCGCGCCGAAACCCTGGAACAACTGGCCGAAAACGCCATGCTGTTCTGCGCCCCTTTCCAGCCTGCTGCCGAAGAACTGCAAACCCAATTCCTGACCGAAGATGCCAAACGTATTTTGGCCGGTTTTGCCCAAAACGCCAGCAAGCTGGAAGCCTGGACAAGTGAAGCGCTGGATGAGCTGATCAAGCAAACCTTAAGCGAACATGGCATCAAAATGCCCATGCTGGGCATTCCCTTGCGGCTTGCCGTTACCGGCCAGAAACAAACCCCATCCATTGGTGCTGTCCTGGCTATCATTGGTAAAACAACCGTGCTTGAACGCCTGCAAAACGCCATATAGCGATCTTTCAGGCTACCACACCCTTAAAAACCGCCTTGTCTCACGCCACCAGCAATCCTTGCTCATGGCTTTGGGGCAAAGCGGTTTTTTTATGCATGTGGCAAAAACACCGAAGCATTTTGTTGGTTTTTTGTTGGTTTTTCGCCAATGGTTTTTTATACTTCAAACAAAGCGGCAACGGATTTTTGCTTCTGTAAAACGAAAAAAAACCGGCAGCGGCCACAACCTCAAAACCCCATTGCAGCGGCTCGCCATGCTGATGCCACTTAACCCGCACAATATCATGTTTGCAAACCGCCAAAAAAGCGAAAAAAACCAATATCACGCCACAAGCCTTTATTTTCAATGCTTTTGAAAAACAAGGATAATCCATGACCGATCTGCCGAGATAAAAAAACAGCTCATTCAACCTTGATGGGTTTGGGCAAAACACGCGTCAGCAATGGTTCTTTACCTGAGTCAGGCTGAAAAATCTTATTTCCCAACGTTTCAAGATTGTTTTCTCACAGGCTTGCCTGCTGCTAAGTTATTAATATTGATAACAATTATTTTATTTCCATTGACCTTTATTTCAAAAGTATTTCGTGCGTTCCATGACGTAATGAGTTACCCTTGCGGTTATAAAGGTAAATAAAATAATTTGCCTTTATAACCATTTGGGATGTTTCGCGCCGAAAGCGGGGAATATATCAAATGGTGCTACAAAGGAAGTAGAGTTATCCGTTGCCGGATTTATACTTTGACCTTGAAATTATATCTGTACAGATGTATTTAATTTTTTTCATATCCGGACCCTTTCCCAAGGAGTATTGCCATGGCAACAGCAGCCAAAAAAGCAGTCAAAAAACCTGCAGCTAAAAAAGCTGCAACCAAAACAGTGGCTAAAAAAGCTACTGCCGTCAAAAAAACCGTTGCAGCTGAAACCCCAGTCGCAACAAAAACAGTTGTGAAGAAAGTAGCTGCTAAAAAAACCGTTGCAAAATCTGTTAGCAAAACAGCCGCTCCTGCAAAAAAAACAGCCGCCACTAAAGCGGCTACCGCCACAAAAACAGCAGCAGCAAAAAAAACCACCACAACCAAAACCGCTGCAGTGAAGAAAACAGCCGTTGCCAAAAAAGCGGCACCTGCAACAAAAACTCCTGCAACAAAAAAAACGGCACCTGCCAAAAAAGCAGTAGCCACCACAAAAGCGGCACCCGCAAAAAAAACGGCAACTGCCACAAAAGCAACGCCTGCCAAAAAGGCAGCGCCCGCTAAAAAAGCGGTAGCAGTGAAAAAAGCAGCACCAGCTAAAAAAGCGGTAACCGCTTCCAAAGCCGCACCCGCTAAAAAAGCAGCCTCCGCCACAAAAGCAGCACCAGCCAAGAAAACAACAGCAGCAGCCAAAAAAGCCATTGCCGCTGAAGTTCCAACAACAGAAACCACGGTTGCCGCCAAAACAGGTGCAAAAACAGCGACTAAAACAGGCACCAAAACAGCTGTCGCAAAAAAAGTGCCTGCCGCAAAAAAAGCAGCCGTGAAGAAAACCGCAGCCAGCAAGAAAACGGCCGACTCAGCCGCCAAAACAGGCAGCAACAGCAACTCATCCTGGCCATTCCCAACAGGGAATCGACCATAATCGGTTGAAGTAATTGCAAAAGCCGTCTAAATTAAACACTTAGACGGCTTTTTTTCATTTTATTTTTTATATGATCAATTCAATACTTAGTTTTTTACTTGGCACCTTTTTTTCCCTGTTTGTGTCTGCCCTACTCGTCAGAGCCTGGGTGTTCTGGACCAGGATCCACCCCTTCAATCCTTATGTCATGATTATTTATAAAGCGACCGACTGGCTGGTTCAGCCTGTTCGCAAAATAATCCCGACCAGCAACAAAATAGACTGGACCAGCCTGCTGCTGGCATGGGTTTGTTCAATGTTGCACGTTTTTCTTGTTTTTTCGCTCACACCGGCCAATGTATATATCCAGACATCGCTGGCCACCCTGCCTTTGGTGGGTCTTTTCATGACCATCAAATGGGCGCTTACATTGGTGTTATGGCTGTGTATTTTACAGGCAATCTTATCGTGGGTCAGCCCTGCTTCGCCCATCATGCCAGTATTAAGGGCCTTGCTGGACCCAATGCTAAACCCGATTCGCCGCTTTCTGCCCGGCACCGGCGCTTTTGATTTTTCTCCGTTGGTGCTGATCCTGATTACACAGGTGCTGCAAATTGTTTTACAGCACCTGATGTTTGGATAACGTTATACCGCTGGCAATGCCTCACCAAATGCACTCATGAAGCGGGCCGCAATTTCTTCCCGGCTTAAAAAGTGATTCTGGGGGCCTTGTGAAGCAATCTTGATGGCCCCCATCAAACTGCCCAGGCGGCAGCAGTCTTCCCAGCCCCAGCCCTGTGACAAGCCATACAGCAGCCCTGCACGATGTGAATCTCCGCAACCGGTAGGGTCTGTCACCGCCTCAGCCTTAACCGGCGCAATGGCAATCCGCCTGCCATCATGGTACAGGTCTGAGCCTTCCGCACCCCGGGTAACCACCACGGCCTCAAGGTGCCCGGCAATTTGCGCCATGCTTTTTTCCATGCGTTGCTCAATCACCGATGCCTCATAATCATTAACGGTAAGCACATGGGCAAGACCCAGCATACGCTCAAGATCGGCCTTGTCGAATAGCGGCATGGCCTGGCCCAAATCAAAAATAAAGGGAATTCCAGCCCTGTTCAGGTTTTCGGCATGGGCAAACATGCCATCTTTTGAATCGGGAGCCACAATACCCCACACGGCCTTTTCCTGGCTGATATCGTTTTCAGCCGACTGCATCATGGCACCGGGGTGAAACGCGGCAATCTGGTTGCCATCAAGGTCTGTCGTGATGTGACATTGGGGCGTGAAGGCATCAGGCAGAACCCTGATGGCACGCGTATCAATACCCATGTCACGCATGCGCTGCAAATATTCCTGGGCATCTTTACCAACCGTTGCCACCGGCACCGGATTGCCACCCAGCATGCGCAGGTTATAAGCGATATTTCCTGCGCACCCTCCATACTCTTTGCGCATGGTAGGCACAAAAAAAGAAACGCTCAATGACTTTATATGTTCGGCAAGAATATGATCCTTGAAATGCCCTTCAAACAGGGTAATGGTATCAAACGCAACGGAACCGCATACCAGTACTGCATTACTCATGACAATTAAACCTTATGGATAAACTAAACTAAGTTCGAAACCGGACACAGCCACATTGAAGACGGCAAGCGGTACATTGATGAAAACCTCGGTACCTGGCTGAAACTTCTGTTCCAGCAGATTGGGTTGCACATATTCCCGAGGCTCAAGAATTTTGGTAATCTCAATAAGACCCTGCGGGTTTTTTAAATTGATGACCAGCAAAGGCCATACCTGGGCCCGGGCATCATTATTGCGCAGGGTAAATTGAAGCCGCAAGGCCGTTACGCCTTCCTGGGGCTTGGCCGCCAGATCGGGCTTGAGCACCCAGTTTTTAAGCTGCAGGCTGGCCAGGTTTTTATCGGATCCCAACTCACATCCGACGACCTGGCAAATTTGCTGCAGGGTGGGACGCAAGGAAGGCGCAACATTGGCCAGCTGGTTACGATACACCACCAGACTTTGCCCAATCAAGACCAGCAACCCCAGGAAAATGCCAAGAATCCAGAATAAACTGGTATTACGCCGCTCATAGTTGGGAGCTGGATAGCCGTCAGTATCATCGGCATCCATCCGCAAGGGTCCGTCATCATAAGTCACAGACGGCTCATGATGAATAATAATGGGCCCGGCGTCATGTTGCCAGGACTGCCGGCCCAAAACGGGCTCTTTTGACTGATCGTCATAAATGCCGGCATCATGCCCCATGTGAAAATCGGGTTCTTCATGCAACCGGGGTTCATCGGGCGTTTCAGCAAGGTCCGCCTTGTTAGCGTCATGATCATCGTCGGGATAAATATTGCTGACTTCATGTCCCGCAATGACAGGCTCTTCAGGCCAGACCGCCTGCTCTTGTTCCAGTACCGGAAAGTCATCGGTCTCTTCAGGCAACAGGGCCTCCCGGCCATTGAAAACATTCTTGCAAATACCGCAACGAACCAGACCATCCCGCAAAGCGAGCTGGTCTTCAGTAATGTTGAAAATGGTTTCACATTTCGTGCAACGGGTTCTCATAGGAACAGTTCCTTGTTTTCATGCCCGCTGGCCATGCAGGCAAACCCAACCTTCATGACTGCGCCAAACGCCCATTTTAATCCAGGGTGCATAAGCCATGGCCACTTCTTCAGCCTGCCTTTCCAGCACGCCAGACAAAACCAGATGACCACCCGGCGCAACCCGGCCGGCCAGCATAGGTGCCAGCACCTTGAGCGGGTTTGACAGAATATTGGCCACGACCACATCAAATGTGCCTGCTGCCAGACCATCAGGCAGGCAAACGTTTATATCCACTTCATTGGCCTGCGCATTATAACGGGCGGACTGAACGGCCTGCTCGTCGATATCGACACCCACTACCCGTGCCGCCCCCAGTTTTTTCGCCACAATGGCCAAAATCCCCGAACCGCAGCCGTAATCAAGCACCTGCGTATTGGCTGGCAGGCAGGCTTCAAGCCATTCGGTACACAGGCGAGTGGTTGGATGACTGCCGGTTCCAAATGCCAGCCCGGGATCCAGCTCTATCAGAATGTTGTTCTGACCGTTTTCGGGTGCTTCTGGTGGCACGATGGGATTATCTTTGTGCCAGCTGGGAACAATCCAGATGCGCCCGGCAATCTGGATAGGCTCAAACTGTGATTGTGTCAGCCTTACCCAGTCTTCATCGGCCACTTCACGCAACTGGCTCTGACTGGCATAATCAACCCCGGTTTGCGCCTGCAATTGCGCCAGAAGGGCTTTAGGCTCAATCTCATCGGGTAACAGTGCCACGACCCGGTTATGCTTCCAGGCCTGCACGTCAGGCTCGGTACCCGGTTCACCAAACAAGGGTTGTTCTACATCGGTGTCACGATCGGCATCTTCAACCGACACCGACAAAACCCCCTCTTCAAGCAACAGATCCGACAGCTGCTCAGCGTCGTTTTCAGCACACATCAGCACCAGCTCACGCATCATTTTTCCTTATTATGAATTAAGCCGAGAATAATCTCGGCCTATTTTTTCGAATCATCGTAGACTTATGCTTTACCACGTTCGCTTAATTTATGTTCCAGATAATGAATACTGGTTCCACCGTCGGCAAAATTGGTATCGTTCATGAGATCACGATGCAATGGGATATTGGTTTGAATACCTTCCACCGCCATTTCCGACAACGCAATTTTCATGCGGGCAATAGCCTGTTCCCGTGTATCGCCATAAGTAATTAATTTGGCAATCATGGAGTCGTAATTGGGGGGTACTTTGTAACCGCTAAACACGTGGGAATCAAGTCTTACGCCAGGACCGCCCGGTGTATGCCAGCTGGTGATAAGACCGGGGCATGGCATAAACGTGTAAGGATCTTCGGCGTTAATACGGCACTCAAGCGCATGGCCCCTGAACTGTATGTCTTTTTGTTTCAGCTTGAAAGGCTGTCCGGCGGCAATGAAAATTTGCTGCTGAACCAGATCGATGCCGGTAATGCATTCGGTAACGGTATGCTCAACCTGAATACGGGTATTCATTTCGATGAAATAGAATTCGCCATTTTCATAGAGAAACTCAAACGTACCGGCACCCCGGTATGAAATACGACGGCAGGCATCGGCACAGCGCTCACCGATTTTTTCAATCAGCTTGCGTGGAATACCGGGTGCGGGTGCTTCTTCAATCACTTTCTGGTGCCGACGCTGCATGGAGCAATCACGCTCACCCAGCCAAATCGCTTCCTTGAAACCATCCGCCAATACCTGAATCTCGATATGTCTTGGGTTCTCGAGGAACTTTTCCATATAGACTTCAGGGTTATTGAAGGCCGCCTGGGCCTCGGCCTTGGTCATTTGCACAGCGGTTAACAGGGCGGCTTCGGTGTGCACCACCCGCATGCCACGCCCACCGCCACCACCGGCAGCCTTGATAATAACCGGGTAGCCAATTTCACGGGCCGTTTTCAGCACGTATTCGTTGTCGTCTGGCAAAGCGCCTTCAGAACCGGGAACCACAGGTACGCCGGCTTCAATCATGGCTTTTTTGGCACTGACCTTATCACCCATCATGCGAATGGTTTCAGGACGCGGGCCAATGAAAACAAAACCGCTGCGCTCGACACGCTGGGCAAAATCGGCGTTTTCCGCCAGAAAACCGTAACCGGGGTGGATAGCCTCGGCATCGGTCACTTCGGCGGCCGAAATAATGGCAGGCATGTGCAAATAACTTTGCTGGGGCGACGCAGGACCAATGCAGACAGACTCATCGGCCAGTCGCACATATTTCGCATCGCGATCAGCTTCAGAGTGCACGACAACGGTTTTGATTCCCAGTTCCCGGCATGCCCGCTGGATTCGCAGTGCAATTTCACCACGATTCGCAATAAGAATTTTTTCAAACATATCAGGCAATCACGAATAGAGGTTGACCAAATTCAACAGGTTCGCCGTTTTCAACCAGGATTTCCTTGATAACCCCGGTTTTGTCCGCTTCAATTTCGTTAAGCAGTTTCATTGCTTCGATAATACACAATGCGTCACCCTCTTTCACGCTGGCGCCTACTTCAACGAAAGCAGGTGCGTTAGGGTTTGGGGCACGGTAGAAAGTGCCCACCATGGGTGCCTTGACGATGTGGCCGGTTACAACAGGTTCTGTACTGGCAGCAGGAGCAGCTGCAGGGGCGGCCTGGGCAGGAGCAACAGCGACGGCTGCCTCTGGAACGGCCACAGGCGCAACGGGCTGCACTTGTGAGAATTTGACAATGCGAACTTTACCTTCGCCTTCTGTAATTTCCAATTCAGCGATTCCTGACTCGGCAACAAGGTCGATAAGGGTTTTTAGTTTTCTAAGATCCATAACAATTTCCGGTTGGAGGTGTTTAGTTAACTCAGTTTGCGTGGTAAATGCAAACGTCATTTAAAATAATGTTTTGCCGCATAATACATGGCAGCCGTGTACCCGTAAGCCCCCAGACCACAAATGACTGCGACAGCCTTGTCGGACAGGTAAGAGTGGTGACGGAATGCTTCGCGCTGGTGCACATTTGAAATATGCACTTCGATGAACGGAATATTGACTCCGGCCAAAGCATCGCGAATGGCAACACTGGTATGGGTATAGGCACCGGCATTGATAATAATGAAATCGATATTTCCCATGGCCTGCTGAATGCGATCAACAAGATCGCCTTCATGGTTGCTTTGGTAAAATTCACAGCAGACATCCAGGCCTGCAGCTGTTTCTGCAAGTTCACGGTTGATGTCACCCAGGGTGTGACTGCCATAAATTTCAGGCTCGCGTGTGCCTAGCAAATTAAGGTTTGGCCCGTTAATGATGAGCAAATTTCGAGTCATTTAGCATATTATACAAACAGATAAACTCGTATTTAACGTCAAATTCACGCTTTTGTCTATTAAATTATCATATTCTTGCATATTCAAAATCAGCTTGAGAGTGTTTTAAGTATTTGTTCAAGCTCATCTTTTTCAACCTGGCCAAGGATTTTATGGCTAAGTTTACCCCCTGTTTCAAAGATCAGGGTAAACGGTAAACCACCTGTTTTGTTACCCAGTTTTTTCATTAAACCGATGCTGCCCATACCCGCTACCAGCAAAGGATACGAAACGGTGACCTTTTCTTCGAATTTACGCATATTGCGTTCCGTGTCTGCGGCAAACCCCACAAAATTAACCTGGGGATAAGCCTGGTGCAAGGCTTCAAGGTCGGGCATTTCCTTGACACAGGGCGGACACCAGGTAGCCCAGAAATTAAGCACCAGCGGCTTATTGGTGTATTCCCGCACGGTATGTGCCTGCCCCGACATGTCGGGTACGGAAAGGTCAAACAGGTTGGCCAGGGCTTCTTCGGATACATCAGCAATATCAGAAGAGCTTCCAGCCTTCATTGCCAAGGCCCGGGCGCCCGGCAACAACAGCAGGAGCACACCTGCCATTTTGAGCATGTTTCTACGTTTCATGAAAATTCCGCTTTTAAAACAATGACTGTTTTTAACATAAATCGCCACCTGGCTCCATGAGCCAAATCACCTTTTAATCTTTTCAGCGTTTTTTCAGCAGGATTAACAGCAGAAAACACTTAAAATACCGGCAGGAGATTTTTATGCATATTCATATTCTAGGTATTTGCGGGACCTTCATGGGCGGTCTTGCCCTGATTGCCCGCTCGGCCGGACACAAGGTAACCGGCTGTGACGCGGGCGTTTACCCACCCATGAGCACCCAGTTGCAGGAACAGGGTATTGAGCTGATTGAAGGATTCGATGCCAGTCAAACCGGACTGAATCCCGATCTGTTTATTATCGGGAACGTGATTACCCGTGGCAACCCGTTGATGGAAGCCATTTTGGACCAGGGCAAGCCGTATATATCGGGCCCCCAGTGGCTGGGTGACCATGTCCTCCAGTCACAACATGTTCTTTCTGTGGCCGGCACTCATGGCAAAACAACCACCAGCTCCATGCTGGCCTGGATTCTTGAACACACGGGCCTGGAACCCAACTTCCTGATTGGCGGCATTGCCCACGACCTGCAGGTCTCCGCACGGTTCAACCCTGAAAACAGGTATTTTGTGATTGAAGCCGATGAATACGACACCGCGTTCTTCGACAAACGCTCAAAGTTCGTGCATTATCACTCTCGCACCGCGGTCCTGAACAATCTGGAATTTGATCACGCCGATATTTTCCCCGACCTGGCCGCCATTGAAACCCAATTCCATCACCTGGTACGTACGGTGCCAGGTTCGGGCTGCATTATTTATCCTGCCCAGGATGAAGCCCTGCAACGCGTACTGGCACGTGGATGCTGGTCGGGCACCGATACTTTTGGCCCAGGTGCCCAATGGCAATATGCCAATCATGATGCCGCCGGCACCCGTTTTGACATTCTTTATCAAAACCGGCCAGTCGCCCATATCAACTGGCAGCACAATGGCATTCATAATATGAACAATGCCCTGGCCGCAATTGCCGCTGCCCATCATATTGGCATTAGTGCAGAACAGTCTGCCCAGGCCCTGAACTGTTTTCAGGGTATTCGACGGCGCATGGAGTTGCGGGCAAGTGTCAATGATATTCATGTTTACGATGATTTTGCCCACCATCCCACCGCCATCGCAACCACCCTGGCGGGCCTGCGTAACCAGGTTGGCCGGCAACGCATCCTGGCCGTGCTTGAGCCCCGTTCCAACACCATGAAACTGGGCACCATGGCAGCACGCCTGCCGCAGGCACTGGAACAGGCCGACCTGGTATTCTGTTTTGGTACCCGGGAAGGCAAGCATGCCCTGGGCTGGGACCCGAAAACCGTTTTTGCCAACATGCAAGAACGGGCCAGCGCCCATGACGATCTTGACCGTTTGACCACAGCCGTCATGCAACAGGCACAAGAAGGCGACCATATTCTTATCATGAGCAATGGCGGATTTGGCGGGTTTCACGATAAACTGATTGCCGCCCTGAAGCAAAAATTCACTTGATTATTAAGCGGCCTTTATTATTTTTCATATGATTCTGTATTTACATGGTTTTCGGTCTTCGTCCTTGTCGGCCAAGTCACAGCTAATGCAACAGGCCATGGCCAGCCGGGGGTTAAGCCATGCTTTCGCCGGCCCCAACCTGCCCGTTTCGCCCAAACAGGCCATAGAACTGGCCCTGTCCACGGCTCACCAGCTATGCCATGGCCGGGACATTCACCAGCTTACCGTGATTGGTTCATCACTGGGCGGATACTATGCAACCTGGCTGGCCAATGAACTGGATTGCAAGGCGGTTCTTGTCAACCCGTGTATTTATGCCGCGCGTGATCTGTCTACCCAACTCGGCCCCATGACCTGCTTTCACAGCGATGAGCCGTTCGAACTGAAAGCGGAACACATCAAGGAACTGGCGGAACTGTTCGTACCGGACATCAGGCATCCGGAAAAAATGTTCCTGATGGCCCGCATGGCTGACGAAGTGCTGGACTGGCGGGAAATGCAACATCGCTATTCTGGCGCAAAACAATTAATTATTCCCGGTGGGGACCACGGTTTTTCAGATTTTGAAGAATATATTCCCCAAGTCCTGGATTTTGCCTTAAACAATTAGGAAAAAAACTCAATGTACGTGGTTTTTGAAGACAACGGTCAATTTAAAGCCGAAAAAATCCTGTCGGAAGCCGACACTTCCCTGCAGGTGGAATCGGCGTCCGGGAAAAGAAGCAAAATAAAACGCAACAACACGATTTTCTTTTTCGACACCCATAATCCGGTCACCCTGATGGAAGAGGCCGGAAAGCTGGCCGAGGACATTGATCTGGAATTTCTTTGGGAATGCGCGCCTCAACAGGAATTCCAGGTGGAAGAACTGGCACGGGACTACTTCGGCCATGAACCCGGCATCCTGGAAAAAACCGCCCTGCTGCTGCGCCTGCATGGCGCCCCGGTGTATTTTCACCGCAAAGGCAAGGGCCAATACCGACCCGCGCCACCCGACATCCTGAAAGCCGCGCTGGCTGCCCTTGAGAAAAAACAGAAACAGGCCGAACAACAAGCCGTCTGGATTGAGCAAATCAAGCAGGGCATTGTGCCGGAAGCCTTCAAGCCTGTCATTCATACCTTCCTGGCCAAACCCGACAAAAACACCTTTGAATGGAAAGCCTTCAACCAGGCCCTGGCCGAAACCGGGGAAACCATCGAGCAGCTTTTACTAAGACTCAAGGTTTATCCACATCCGCTGGCCATCCATCGCGAGAAGTTTCTGGGCCTGAATTTCCCCAAAGGCACCCAGTTCAGGGATATCACGCTGCCTGCCATCCCCGATCTGCCTCTGGCCGATGTTGAGCCCTATTCCGTCGACGATATGTTCACCACCGAGATTGATGATGCATTCTCGGTACACCAGGAAAGTGGCAGCGTGTATCGCATTGGCATTCATATTGCCGCCCCCGCCCTGATGGTTGAGCGCGATTCGGAACTGGACAAGCTGGCCCGTGACCGGATGTCCACTGTTTACATGCCCGGAGACAAGATCCCGATGCAGCCGGAATCCGTCATCAACACGTTCTCACTCATTGCAGGCAAACCCACGCCTGCCGTGTCCCTGTATGTCAGGGCCAATATCGATACCGGAGAAATACTGTCATCGGAAACCCGGCTTGAACAGGTTTGCGTACAGGAAAACCTGCGCACCAACCTGATCGACCACCTTATTACCGTCGAGTCCCTGGAAGATGAAAGCCGCCCCATGCCTTACCCATTCCTGTTCAGGCCACTCTGGAAATTGGGGCAGCACCTGAAATCGGCACGCGAAGTAATTCGTGGCAAACCCGAAAACAACTCCCGGGTTGAATACACCTTTGTGCTGGATGGTCCGGCTGACGACCCCAACTCAATCATCAACCTGGCACCCCGCCGCCGCGATGCACCGCTGGACCTGATTGTTGCCGAGTTCATGCTACTGGCCAATACCCAATGGGCCGGTTTCCTGAACGATAATGGCCTGCCCGGCATTTTCAGGTCACAGCAAGCCGGTCGCACACGCATGTCCACCCACCCGCTCCCCCATGAAACCATTGGTGTCCCTCATTATGCGTGGTGTACATCACCCTTAAGGCGTTATGTTGACCTGATCAACCAAAGCCAGATTATTGCCGCCGCACAACATGGCATCTCGGCCCGTCTGGTGGCTCCTTTCAAACCCAAAGACGCTGATCTGTTCGCCATTATCGGCGCTTTTGAATCGCAATATACCTTGTGGGGAGAATTCCAAAGCCGTCTTGAACGTTTCTGGTGCCTGCGCTGGTTTGAACAACAACAGCTTACCCGTGTTGAAGCCACGGTATTGCGCGACAACCTGGTTCGCTTCAACAATGCCCCCTTTGTGACCGAAATCAATGGCATGCCCGAACTGGAACGTGGCAGCATTGTGGAAATCGACTTAATGGGCAACAACCTGCTTGAGCTGACCCTGGATTGCCAGTACGTCAAACAGCTTGAGCCGGAAGAACCCGCCATCACTGCGACAGAGGCCAACCCGTCATGAACACTCCCTTGCATTTTGCCGTCATGGGCAATCCCATCCAGCACAGTTACTCACCCCTGCTTCATTCGCTGTTTGCCAGGCAGGCGGGCCTGGACATCAACTATGAAAAAGTGCTGGTTCCGCCTGAGGACTTTGAATCTGCGGTCCAAACCTTCTTTGAGCAAGGCGGCAAAGGCCTGAACATTACCATTCCCTTCAAGCTCAGAGCCTATGAACTGGCCAAGGCCAACCTGTCCCTGCGCGCCCAATCAGCCGGTTCGGTCAATACACTCTGGATGGAAGACGGCCTGCTGCACGGTTGCAATACCGATGGCATTGGCATGGTCAATGATATCCGGCGCCAGGGCATCGCACTTGAAGATAAAAAAATTCTGCTGCTGGGTGCCGGTGGTGCAGCCCGGGGCGTTATTTTGCCGCTGCTTGAAACCGGCTGCCGCCAATTGCAGGTGATTAACCGTACCGCCACCAAAGCCACGGAGCTGGTTGAGCAATGCCTGGCCAGCCTGCCTCAATACGCAAACGAATTGTCGGCAGGTGGTTTTGAGCACATCCAGGGCCAGTGGGACATTGTCATCAACGCCACGTCCAGCAGCTTGCAAGACAATACGTTGCCGCTGCCGGTTGGCCTGTTCACCCATAACAGTCTGGCCTACGACATGGTTTATACGCCTGAAAACGACACCCCCTTCCTGCAACAGGCCCGCAAGGATGGCGCCAGGCTTGCTTCGGATGGCCTGGGAATGCTGGTTTACCAGGGTGCGGAAAGTTTCTTTATCTGGAATCGGGTTCGTGTCAATCCCATTCCCGTTCTGGCAACCCTGCGTCAACAACTGATTGCCGGCTAATGGCTGCGCCGCCCCTGCTACAAGCCCTGCTGGCCAATTTACGTCAGTATCCGCAAAAAATCCGGCAACAATCCGTTGCCAGAACACTTTTGCAGCTGGGAAGCACCCTTGTGGGCCTTGCTCTTCTTTATCAAGTCTGGCTGTTCATGTGGGTGTGCTGGTATAGCATCTTCAACCCATGGGGCAGCGCCATAATGAGCCAGCAGAAATCAATCCTTTCCCAAAGAAATCCGCCCGTCGCCATTCGTTATGAGTGGGTCAGTTACGACCGGATTAGCGACAACCTGAAAAAAGCCGTGATTGCCTCTGAAGATGCCAACTTCGTGTCACATGGCGGCATCGAATGGGACGCCATTGAGCAGGCCTGGCGCTACAATACGGCGCAAAGCGAAAAAGGCAGGACTAAAATACGGGGCGGCTCCACCATTTCCCAGCAACTGGCCAAAAACCTGTTCCTGTCCAATGACCGCAGCTATCTCAGAAAAGGCCAGGAACTGATTATTACCTTTATGCTTGAAACGGTCATGTCCAAAGAGCGTATCCTGGAACTGTATTTGAACCTGGCAGAATGGGGCACCGGTATTTTTGGCGCGCAGGCGGCCAGCCAGCACTATTACAAAACCAATGCCGGCAAGCTAAGCCAAAAGCAGGCTGCCCAGCTGGCCGTGTTATTACCCAACCCCAGGGTTTACGGTGCCAACATTGGCAGCCGCTACGTGCAATCACGCACGCGGACCATCCAGGCAAGGATGAAATCCGCACAAATCCCCGAAACGCCATAAACCGCCGATTGTCAGAAATTAACGTTTTTACGTATTCAGGATGGGTTTGTCATCCATTTAAAAGTTACAATCCAAGGCAGTTGCTTACGATACGAACCATCAGAATCACAGCAAAGTCTTTATAATTTGTAAATATTTTATTTTTGCCGCTTACATGCAAACTGCCCGTCGTTATCTTGCCAGTGAAATTTACCGAGCCACCACCGCTGTTCTGCTGGTGCTGCTGGGTTTGTTTACTTTTTTTTCCCTCATCGACGAGCTGGATAAGGTTAACGACAATTTTTCCCTGTTGTCCCTTTTATACCTGGAAGCCCTGCAAATACCAACCCGGCTTTATGACTTGCTGCCTATCGGGCTGCTGATAGGGGCCACCATGGCCCTGGCCAACCTGGCGCAACGCAATGAACTGGTTATTTTGCGGGTATCCGGCGTCAGCAGCGCCAAGCTGTTGTTCATGCTTTGGGTTATTTGCATCCCCATCATGGGTGGCGCACTCGTGTTATCCGAGTTTTTTGCGCCTGCGGCCGAAGTCAAGACCAGCGAACTCAGCCTGAAATTCCTGGGCAAGGCCAATGGTGGCCGCATGAGCAGCGGCTATTGGTTTCGCGAACCCGACCCGCAAGGCAACGCCCGGGTCATCAATATTGGCGCCATGTCGGACAACGGCAACGTCCAGGACATCCGCATTATTACCTATGACAAAACCAACGGGCAATTCCTGCATTTTTCCCACGCCCAAAACGGTTTTTTCCAGGATAATATCCTGACCCTGAACGATGTGGCGCAAACCCAAAGCACCGTCAACATTGAAGAGGCTCTGGCCAACCCCAACGACCCGGTCAATGCGGTCGCAAAAATCGTATCGATCCCCTCTTTGACCCTGGAAACCACCCTGACGCCCGACCGTCTTCTGGCGGGTGAATTACAGCCGGAGAAAATGTCCGTGGTTTCCCTGCTTGATTACATCACCTACCTGGATGAAAACAATTTGCAAACCAACCGGCAATTCGTGGCCTTGTGGCGTAAAGGAAGCTATCCCTTTACCTTACTGGTCATGATGACCATTGCCGCCCCCATCAGCTTTATTCAAACCCGTAGCGGTGGGGTTGGCGCAAAAGTGTTCATGGGCATTTTGCTGGGCGTTGGTTTTTTCATGTTCAACCAGCTGTCCCTTAATCTGGGCATGTTAAACAACCTGCCCGCCTGGCTCACCGCTTTGGCACCCAATATCCTTGGCCTGGCCGTTGCCTTGATGGCGTTATACTTTATGGAAGCCAAGCGAACCACAAAAAACCATACAACAAAGACTGAAAAGAAAAAATCAAAATAACAAGGTTACTTTATGAATAAAAACATTTGGGCTGTCGGCGACTTGCAAGGCTGCTGCAAAGCCCTTGATGCGCTGCTGGAACAACCTGAAATAAAAGACGATCCCGACTGTGAGTTATGGTTTGCCGGAGACCTGACCAACCGTGGCCCTGAATCCTTGCGCACGCTAAGACGGCTGATTGAACTGGGTGACAGGGCTGTTTGCATCCTGGGTAACCATGACCTGCATTTGCTGGCTGTTTATGCCGGCATCCGGCGGCAAAACAAATCAGATACCATTGATGACATCCTGAATGCCAAGGATGCCAGGGACCTGATCAACTGGCTCAGGCACCGTCCGCTGGCCCATTACGACCACGAGCACCTGATGGTGCATGCGGGCGTTATGGCAAAATGGGATCTGGCCACCACCTTGCGTCTGGCCAATGAGGCGGCAGAGTCCCTGCGTTCCCGGGATTGGAAAAAAAACCTGCAAAACATGTACGGCAATGAACCCTCTCAATGGAAAGAATCCCTTGAGGGCCCAAAACGCCTGCGGGTGATTATCAACGCCCTTACCCGCATCCGTTTATGCACCGGCAAAGGCCATATGGATTTCGCTTCCAAGGAAGCGCCTGGCAGTGACAAGGGACTCATCCCCTGGTTTGAGGTGCCCGGTCGTAAAACCATCGATGACACCATTATTTTTGGCCATTGGTCCACGCTGGGATTACTGCTGCGCGAACACCTGATTGCGCTTGATACCGGCTACGTCTGGGGAGGCAAGTTATCAGCCATCCGTCTTAACGACAGAAAGCTGATACAGATTGCCGCGGCTTGATCAGGCCAGTTCTTTTTTCAGTTCGTGAATAATAGCCGTACGAATTTCACCGGCAATTTCAGTCCGGGTAGCCTCTACCGGTTCGCCAGGCTGGTTAAGCGGCTCAAGAAAACGAACATAAACCAGAATGCCCCGTGAGCTCAGCAAGTGCCAGATATTGTTCACCAGGGTCTGCTCGCCCACAAAAGCCATCGCACCACTTCGCCTGCCATGCTGCGTGAAGACAAGCGCCACCGGCTGAATGGGCACCATCGCCCTGAGCGGCGGTTCAAACAGGCTGGTATGCAAAGAACGCATATCCATGCCATCGGTGGTTGTCCCTTCGGGAAACAGGCCAACACAGGAGCCATGCCTGAAAAGCTCAAGGATTGACTTGCTGACCCGGGAAATGGCATGACGCTGGCCCCGTTCGATAAAAATCGTACCCACCGAGGCAACCAGCCACCCAATCACCGGCCATTTCCTGATTTCACTTTTCGCAATAAAAGAAGTCGTGCGACAACTGTTCAGGATAAAAATATCAATCCAGGACACATGATTGGCCACCCACATCACCGCGCCTTTCAGGATCGGCTGTCCTTCAACAACAATGCGCACGCCACAGACTTTCATCAAATGGCGTGACCAGCAGCGGGTGATCGTGTCACGCGTAGGCTCTTTAAGCAATGGATACAGCAGGAAGGTCGTTACCAGGCCAAACGCCAGCATAAGAATCATGACAAAGACCCTTATGCTGAAAAGCATTATTCGCAGAATCAAGCCGACTCCCACACAACCCGTCCACCCACCAGTGTCATTTTGACCTTGGCGGGCAGTTCATAACCAAAAAATGGAGTATGGCAGCTTTGACTGTAAATGGATTCACGATTAACAACCCATGCTGCATCAAGGTCCACCAGCGCCAGATCGGCAGGCACACCAATATCCAGATGACCGCAGGGTGGCAGGGCGGGCGCACCGGACAACAGTATAGAAGCCGGTTGCGTAGTGATTTTGGCTAATGCGTCCAGCACTGGGGTTTTGGTTTCCAGGGCCCATTTATAAACCAGCGAGAACAACAGTTCCACACCGGTCGCCCCCTGCTCCGCCTCGGAAAATGGCAGCAGCTTGCCATCATCATCAACAGGCGTGTGATCGGAGCAGATGGCGTCAATCGTGCCGTCTGCCAGACCCTGACGGATCGCATCACGGTCACGCTGTGAGCGCAAGGGCGGATCCAGACGATAATTGCTGTCAAAGAAACCAATATCCTGGTCGATAAGATGAATCTGGTTGATGGAAACATCACAGCTGACCGGCAAGCCTTCTGCCTTGGCCTTGCGCACCAGGTCCAACCCGGCTGCACTTGAAACCCGGCACAGATGCAAACGCACGCCCGTGCTTTTTTGCAACTCAAACAGGACATGCAAGGCAATGGTTTCAGCCTGGACGGGAACTCCCGCCAGGCCCGTGCGGGAGGCAAACGCCCCACTGGCCGCCACGCCCCCTTTGGACAAGGCCGCATCAAAGGGATGTAACCACAAGGTATAGTCGAAGGTTTTGGCATACAGCATGGTGCGGTACAACACGCCATAATCTATTAACGGACGCACCGCCTGGGAAAAAGCCACACAGCCGGCCTCGGTCAGCTCGGCCATTTCAGTGATGATTTCACCCTTCAGGCCCAGCGTCATGGCACCCAATGGATACAGATTGGCCTGATTTAGCTGTTTGGCGCGGTGTTTCAACATTTCCACCAGACCGGGCTCATCAAGCACCGGATCGGTATCAGGAGGAATGACCAGGCTGGTCACCCCACCGGCCAGCGAAGCATGCATCTCGGACTCAAGGGTTGCGCGGTGCTCGAAACCGGGTTCACGCAACCGGACAGACAAATCGATAAGGCCGGGCACGACCGCCAGTCCTTGCGCATCAATAACGCGTTTGGCCTCGAAAGAAGGATCTACCTTGCCAATTCCCACCACGCGTCCGGAGGCAATTGAAATATCACATATCTGGTCAATGCCATTTTTGGGATCAAGCAAACGACCGTTTTTAATCAAGATTTTCACTGACTAGCTCCTGCCACAATACTCATAACAGCCATCCGGACTGCAATACCAAAATTCACCTGGTTCAGAATGACCGCCTGATCGCCATCGGCAACAGCGGAATCAATTTCAACCCCCCTGTTCATGGGACCCGGGTGCATGACGATGGCATCTGGTTTGGCATAGGCCAGCTTTTCCCGTGTTAAGCCATAATGCTTGAAATACTCTTGCGAAGAAGGCAATAACGCCCCTTTCATGCGTTCGTTTTGCAGGCGCAACATGATGATGACATCCACGTCTTTCAGGCCCTGTTCCATATTCGTAAAGACACGAACGCCCATTTGCTCAAGCCCACCCGGCAACAGGGTAAGCGGGGCAATCGCACGGATTTCTGCCGCACCCAGTGTGGTAAGCGCATGAATGTCAGAACGGGCCACACGCGAATGCAGAATGTCGCCTACAATGGCAACCGTCAAGTTGGAGAAGTCTTTCTTGAAATGACGGATCGTGTACATATCAAGCAGACCCTGGGTTGGGTGTGCATGGCGTCCATCGCCAGCGTTAACCACATGAATATGCGGCTCGACATGTTGGGCAATAAGATAAGGCGCACCGCTGGCTTCGTGCCTGACCACAAAAATATCGGCCTGCATGGCCGTTAAATTACTGATGGTATCTAGCAGGGACTCGCCTTTGGATGTTGAGGAAGCATTGATATTCAGGTTGAATACATCTGCCGACAAACGCTTTGCCGCAATCTCAAACGTGGTTCTGGTACGTGTAGAGTTTTCAAAGAAAAGATTGAAAACGCTTTTGCCACGCAGCAGCGGCACTTTCTTGACTTCCCGCTCCGCCAGGGGAACAAAGGTTTGTGCAGTATCCAGGATGTGAGTAAGGATATCTTTGGGCAATCCTTCCGTACTCAGTAAATGCGTTAACTCTCCGTGTCGATTAAGCTGGGGATTATGCACCGACGTTTTCCTTTTTTAAATCAATATCAAATAATCTTTGTTCATTTTGTGAAAGTACAAAACTGGTTCCTTTCTCAAGGGGAATCACCCCTCCGCATACATTGGGTGAAACCGGCAATTCACGGCCACCACGGTCAATTAGCACGGCCAGGGAAATGGAAGCGGGACGCCCGTAATCAAAAAGCTCGTTGATGGCAGCCCTTGTGGTGCGACCGGTATACAAAATATCGTCCACCATGATGATATGCTTGCCATTGACCTCGAAGGGAATGGAGCTGGGCAGGACCTGCGAATGCAAGCCGATTTTATGAAAATCGTCCCGATACAGGCTGGTGTTGATCACGCCAGAAGGGTTTTGCAGCTTGAGGTCTTTTTGCAACCTTTCCACCAACCAGGCACCCCCCGAGTAAATGCCAACCAGGTGCACTGAATCAGGATCAAGTTTCCCGAGAAGCTCTTCAATGCCCGCTTTCATGTGCGCATACAAGTCTTCCGCTCTAGGTAGGGTTAACTCCATTGTTTTTTCCTGTAATTGTCAAAATCATGTTTTGTCATTTTACGCCAGCTTATCCAGATAACGTTGCAAAATGATGGATGCGGCCACCGCATCGTCATCATTATTGTTGCCCAGGTACGACTGGGCCTCCAGGCTGGAACCCCGCTCATCCACCAGCTCAACCCTGACGGCGAAACGCCCGTTAAGCTGGTTGGCAAAACGCCTGCTTTGCAATGAGGCGGGTTGTTCCTGGCCCTCGAGCGTAAGGGGCAGGCCGACTATGACACAATCGGGTTGCCACTCGCCCAGTAGTTGAGCGATTTGTTCGAAACGGGCCTGTTTGGTGGCCGGCTTCAGGATACACAGCGGACGGGCACTTTTGGTCAGACTGTTGCCAATGGCAACGCCAATTTTTTTCAGGCCGAAATCAAAGGCCAGAAAAGTCTGTTCAGGCATGCCCGGATTCACCTGACAGGGCAGAAGGCTCGATGCCCAGCAACGCCAGGGCGGCCACATAACGTTCGGCAGGTGCCTTGTCAAAAATCACCGACATCTCGGCATCAACATTCAGCCAGGCATTATCGGCAATTTCCTGTTCCAGTTGCCCGGCATTCCAACCCGAATAACCCAGCGATATAAACACTTTTTCAGGGCCGGTACCCTTGGCAACATCCTCAAGGACATCACGAGACGTGGTTAAAGCCATGTCGCCCAAAACAACGCTTGAGCGATAATTGCGCACCGGACTGTGCAACACGAACCCCCGGTCGGTCTGGAGCGGACCGCCATAAAAAACAATCCCTTTGGGTTGCTCTTCCGGAATCTCAAGCTCCAGCCGCTCGAGCAGGGTTTTCACGGACAAATCAGTGGGCCGGTTTAACAGCAGGCCCAATGCGCCCTGTTCTGAATGCTCGCAAACATAAACCACTCCGCCTTCAAAAAGATCGGAGTTTTGTGAAGGCATGGCCATCAGGAACTGATTGGCCATACTCATGAAGCCGGGCTCTGTGGACGCTGACTTTTCTTCCATGATTGACTCCCTGAATTTTTATGTTTTTACTATTGATCAGATTTCCATCATCTCAAAATCTTCCTTGCGGGCACCACATTCAGGACAGACCCAATTTGGCGGCACATCTTCCCATTTGGTGCCTGGTGCAATACCCTCTTCGGGCAAGCCGGCTTCTTCGTCATAAACCCAACCGCAAATCAAACACATCCAAGTGCGCATAGAAATACTTTCCAACAATAAATATAAATGAAACCTTAATTTTAGTTTGAAATCATTCCCGATATTTGATTTATCGAAAATGGCTACAATCCAATAATCCCAATAGTACAGAAACAAAGCCAGATTGTGTCCAATTCCTTACCCGCAACCGTATTATTTTTCAATGTTTTCGACCCTAGCGGACGGTTCGGCCTGCCCGCCGGAGCGATTACGGCCAACCGCCTGAAATGCCACCCGCTGGCCTCAATAACCGCCCTGGCCGTACAAGACACTGCCGCCACCGAGTCCATCCATCCGGTTGATCCCGAAATATTGAACAACCAGGCCCGCTGCCTGCTCGAAGATTGTGCCATCCAGGCCATCAAGGCCAATGGTTTCTGCTCAACCGAAACCGTCAGCATCATTGCACAAATCTCTGCCGATTACGACACCGCGCCTTTGGTGGTTGATCTGGGCAAAACCTTTTTCAACACCCTTCACAGCCCTGACCCTGAAGACGTGGAAGACATCATCCAGGCAGTCAAGGACCTGTTGCTGCCCCTGGCTCACATCGTGGTACTTGACCATACCTTTATCAATCAATGGACAGGTGATGACAACAGCAGCACGGAAGTGCTCATCCAGACCATCCTTGACCAAGGCGCCGGCCATTGCCTGTTGCTGGGTCAACCGCTTGAAGACAGAAAAAAAGCCAATATTCTGTATAGCTTCGAGAGCACGCAGCTGGTTGCGGCTTCTTTGCCCGATCACCACCCCGAAGCCGGGGACATTGTCAGTACGGCCCTTTGCTGTTACCTGGCCAAAGGCATGCCCGTTTTGCAGGCCTCTGAAAAAGCAATACAATACACCCAATCAATACTTGAACACTGCTACCCCTTAGGCATGGGCAAACCCATGCCCAACCAATTTGACCATGACTGAAAAACTGCGTTTCCCCCGGGGGCTGTATGGCATTACCCCCGCCTGGGACGACATTGAAAAACTCTACCAAGCCATTGAACAGGCCTGTGAAGGCGGCATGAATGTACTGCAATGGCGCCGCAAAAACACGCCGTTTGAAACGGCCCTTGAACAGGCCGCCAAGGTTGCCGGAATCTGCAAACAGCACGGCACGCTATTTTTCATTAATGACGACTGGAAGCTGGCCCTGGCCATTGACGCAGACGGCGTTCATCTTGGCCGTGAAGACGCAGATCCCGTGTATGTCCGGCAACAGGCGGCCAGCCACCACCGGCAGGCACCGCTGCTGATTGGCGTGTCCTGCTACAATGAGCTGGACAAGGCCCGGCAGGCCATTGCACAAGACCTGGACTACATTGCCTTTGGCGCGCTGTTTCCCTCACAGGTCAAACCCGATGCCGAAAAAGCATCCCTTGATCTTTTTTCCGCTGCCAGGCCGTTGGTGCAGAACCGCTCACCACGCCCCGCCCTGGTGGGTATTGGCGGCATAGACATCCATAATGCCCAAAGCGTCATCCGGGCCGGTGCAGACAGCATCTCTGTCATTTCCGGACTGTTTGAACAAGCCGATATCCGCAGTACGGCCAAGGCCCTTTCCAACCTTTTTGAAAACTGAATCTCATGTCACGTAACGAAGAACTCTTTGCCCGCGCCGCACAATCCATTCCTGGCGGCGTCAACTCTCCCGTCCGTGCGTTCCGCTCGGTAGGCGGCACACCCCGCTTTATCAGCAAGGCACGTGATGCCCATATCTGGGATGCCGACGGCAAACAATACATTGATTACCTGGGCTCATGGGGTCCCGCCATTGTGGGCCATGCCCACCCGGAAGTCGTCAAGGCCGTGCAAGACGCAGCGGTTAACGGCCTTTCTTTTGGCGCGCCCACCGAAGGTGAAACCCTGTTGGCCGAAGCCATCATCAAACGCCTGCCATCTATTGAACAGGTCCGCCTGGTGAGCTCGGGCACCGAAGCCACCATGAGCGCCATTCGTCTGGCACGTGGCGCCACCGGTCGCGCCAAAATCATCAAATTTGAAGGCTGCTACCATGGGCATGCCGACAGCCTGCTGGTCAAGGCCGGCTCGGGCCTGCTCACCTTTGGCAACCCCACTTCGGCCGGCGTGCCGCCCGAGTTCGTGAAGCACACCATCGTGCTTGACTACAACGACCTTGACGCCGTGAGTGAAGCCTTCAAACAGCATGGCGATGACATTGCCTGCATTATCGTTGAGCCCATTGCCGGCAACATGAACCTGATCAAGCCGGCCCCCGGCTTCCTGGAAGGCCTGCGTGAATTGTGCACACAATACGGTGCCCTGCTGATTTTTGATGAGGTGATGACCGGTTTTCGTGCCGGCCCGCAAGGCGTGCAAGGCTTAAGCGGCGTCACCCCCGACCTGACCACCCTGGCCAAAGTCATTGGCGGTGGCATGCCGGTAGGCGCCTTTGGTGGCCGTGCCGATGTCATGAAACACATTGCGCCATTGGGCGCGGTTTACCAGGCTGGCACGCTTTCCGGCAACCCGGTATCCGTTGCTGCCGGCCTGGCGACTCTGGACATCCTGGGCCGCCCCGGTTTTTATGAAAACCTGGCAGCGCAAACCAAAAAACTGGTTGATGGCTTAAGCGAGCGCGCCAAGGCTGCCGGCGTCACGTTCTGCGCCGACTCGGTAGGCGGCATGTTCGGCCTGTATTTCCGCGAAAGCATTCCCACCAGCTTTGCTGAAGTGTCCGATTCTAATATTGATGCCTTCAAGGTGTTTTTCCATGCCATGCTGAACCAGGGTGTTCATTTGGCACCGTCTGCTTTTGAGGCGGGCTTTGTATCGGCCAAACACGATGACGCCATTATTGCCCAAACGCTGGATGCGGCTGAAAAGGCTTTTGCGGCTATTTGATTGATGGTTGAATAGTAATAAACTTCTGTCCGGGGGCCTCAACCTGCTCCTGGACTGATACCACATAGATACAGATTGTCACATTAAAAACAAGGAAATTAAAGTATCGGAGCTTGCCGGGAACGAAGGCTAATTCGTTTTTTATATATGGAGGAAGAATCTCATCATCGTATATAAAAAAATCCGTCTCATTCGATTGCTCTCCAATAGAATTTTCGATAACGCCTTTTGCTATTTTATATTTTTGAGGGATAACCTCTTTGATTATCGAGGAGAGCTCGATTTCATTTAGTCCGCCTTTAACCCCGTTGTGTACAATATCTCTATTGACTTCAAAATCATTTCTTAGGGAGCTAATTTTTGCATTAAATTTTTCTGAAATGATGCTCATGCTTAAGAACCCTATTGGCGCTTTAGTGGTCAATTAATGAGGCTAACGCCTTGCTCACCGGAAAATTGCGAGCGCAGCGAGTAATTTTTCCGCGTGCAGCAAATTGTTATGCATTTGATAGCTCGACTTTATCGATGTGCAATAATCTGTTTTTAAAATCGGGAGCACCTAATTTGATATTCCAACGATGCTCCATAAATCTGAGAAGTTCCAAGCCTCGCTCTAAGATTTTATTCGGAGTCCACTCTTGATTTTGCGCAACCTCATTCTCGGAAACTGAGCCGTTGTAATAACCAACACCCGCGCCGTTATTGACCTTGTTAGGAAAACTGTCATTTTGCAATGCCGAATTTTTGGAGCGGGATAGAGGTAACAAGTTACCTAATGAGTGGGTTAAATAGCGCTGCTCCTGCTTATTTAGGTAACCAAAGCGATCAGTCCAATAAACATCGTCAGGTGTTTGCGGAAAGATATGCTCTAAAGTCACATGGTCTTTTTTACTGGTTTTTAGTACATCCCAAGAAAGTTTGCTGGTCGCCTGCTTACCTTTCTCTCTAAGCCATTGTTCATGCTCATACAGGAAGTATCTAATACCATCCCAATGATAGAATCCATCCCTATCCAATTCATACTTTTCTTCAATGTGGGCCAGAAATTTCTCAGGATCGTAATAGCGATCAATCCAAGCGTTTATAGTGTCCACCACCTCTTTAATCGATTTAGCCCCAGTCAAGAGCTCTCGTGACATACTAAAGAATTCAGTATCACCTGTATTCGCACGGCGTTGGCTAAGGTTAAACAGTGTGAAGTTATAGCGTTCGGCTGCTGCCAGTAACTGACTAATCATTTCAGGATTTTGTTTGGAGACAAATGCAGACAAGATCAAGGGCTTGAAAGACCGGAAGCTTAACCGTTCTAAACGGTCTAGCCAGAGCTTCTGTGAATCGGTCAGATGATTAGCCTGCGCATAATAGGGATTATGCATACAGAACCAATAGACAATAGACTGCTGAAGACTTTTCACATAGTCGGAGATTTCTTCAATTTTCAACTCATCTTCTGATTTTTTAGGGTGAGTAATATTACGGGCATTAAATTTCTCATCCAACAGAAATTTAATGTAGTCATCCCCCTTCTGGCGGGTGTATTTGAAATACATTGTCCAGTGATTGCGAAGGAAGAGGTTATCACTCAGTGGAACTTCAGGGTTCTTACCCAAGTATTCATACATAGTTTTCCATGCATCGTTAATATTAACCCTTAATTGCTCTCGCCCATCATTGTCCTTAAATAAGGTAGAAAGGTAGATCAACCTGTTCTTGAGCAGCTCCAAACTAGTAAGAGGCTTGCCCCGATTATTCATTGTTTCGAAGGTAACAAAGACGTCAATCTCTTCGTCAATTTCGTACAGGTTGAATTTCAGCCTCTGCGTTAACTTCTTATAAATTACGGCGATCTCATCAAGCGACATTCCAGCTAAACGCTCCATAAAATAGCGTTTGGCAAAGTTGAGATTACGCGTATAGAGCGTTTCGACAAATTGATTTGAACCGGAGTGTTCACCAAATATCTTGGTTTTCATGTATTCATCACTTGGGTTATCTTTCTCATATCCAAAGATGAAACTCTGCTGCAATTTATTGTCCGCCTCAAAAAATATGAACTGCTTACGAATAGAGGTGATAGATTGATAATTCAACTCTGCACCTTCCTCGACTGATTCAAGGATTGCCTGCAAAAGGATCATTGAGGTGGTTAAGCGCTGCTGGCCATCCACCACATAAAATGGGCGAAAACCAACACCTTCGATTAACCAGAGATCTTTTTCCCAGCGCTGATACAAACTGGATTTTACCGGCTCAAGTGTGATTACACCGGTATAGTGAATTCGATCAGATTCGAGCTGGAGAATATCTTCCCAAAAATCCTCAACCTGGTGTTCCTTCCACGCATAACCGCGTTGATAATCGGGTATGCGCAGTAAACGGCGTTCAAAAATATCGCTTAGACTATTCAATTTCATACTCAAACTTCCATATTAGGCACGATGCACATTATCTAACCCAAAGAACTCATAACACTTTAATTTATTTAGCATTAAATTAAAACTCTACCGGTAAACAAGCATCTCTAGGCGTAAAAAACAGGCACTTTTTTAAATCCCAGCTAGAATAGGCTGTATAGGCAGACAGTTGCAAGACAAGGAGCGTTTTATGTCTAACAGTCCATTTTTAAATTCTATACGCACGGATATGCGGCAAAAAGGTTATGCGCTGAAAACTGAAAAAACTTACCTGCACTGGATTAAGCGTTTTATTCTGTTTCACAAAAAACGTCATCCTCAGACCATGGGCAGTGAAGAGGTCAGGCTGTTTTTATCCAGCTTAGCAAACAGCAGACATGTAGCCATAAACACGCAGAAAATCGCTTTAAATGCCCTAGCTTTTTTGTACAACAGGTTTTTACAACAGCCGTTGGGCGATATTGATTATATCCCTGCAAGCAAGCCTAGACGGCTACCCTCTGTTATCTCTGCAAATGAAGTGCAACGCATTTTGCAGGTTATGGATACTCGCAACCAAGTTATTTTTGCGCTGCTGTATGGTGCAGGTTTGCGCATTAATGAATGCTTGCGTTTGCGGGTTAAAGATTTTGATTTTGATAATGGCTGCATCACTGTGCATGACGGTAAGGGTGGGAAAAGCAGAAACAGCCTACTGCCCACGCGCCTAATCCCAGCAATAAAACAACTCATTGAGCAAGCGCGGCTTATTCAGCAAGACGACAACTTACAAGGCGTAGGGCCATCGCTGCCTTTTGCTTTAGATCGCAAATACCCTTCTGCTTATCGACAAGCGGCGTGGATGTTTGTCTTTCCCTCCAGCACGCTCTGCAACCACCCGTATAACGGCAAATTATGCCGCCATCATCTGCATGACTCCGTTGCGCGAAAGGCATTGAAGGCAGCCGTACAAAAAGCAGGCATCGTTAGCAAGCGTGTCACTTGTCATACATTTCGTCACTCGTTTGCTACGCATCTATTACAAGCGGGGCGTGATATTCGCACTGTGCAAGAACTCTTAGGGCATACCGATGTTAAGACCACGCAAATCTATACGCATGTGTTGGGTCAGCATTTTGCCGGCACCACCAGTCCTGCGGATGGACTGATGCTACTTATCAATCAGTAAAAGTAGATAAATATCTTTATGTAGCCCTGAGTAGCCCTGAGTAGCCCCTGATACTTTTTATGGTGAAAAAGATAAACAATCATAGAGGGGATAAATATGAGCCAGTTCTACCATTGTTCAGATAAGTTTAAGCAAGATACTGTTAATCACAGTGACCATTCATGGTCATTACACTTCCTCCAGCTGCCAGACAATGCCTAACATAAAAACGCAAAAGCCCAAAAGTCAGAGCTTAGGTGTTCTAGGCGTTTTCTAAGCGCTGAAGAAATACGTCTTACCGTAGATTGCGTGCGTTTCTGAAGCACATTTTCCTCATACATGGCTTTATCCCAGGCAGCTTCATCAAGCTCTTGGAGTAACAAGCCAGTAATAATGCGACACTTTCGGGTTTGTAGCGAGCCGCTGGTGAGATCGGAGTTATAACGGAAAGGGGTCATTTGTAATTATTTGTGGGTGGAGGATAGTTAACTTATTATTGTAGTTGGAAGAGGCTGCTTTCCAAACATTAGCACATCGTAATGCTTGTTACTGTATATTAATTTATGCTCTTAGCGCATGTTAATGGTAACTGTCCGGTAAAGTCATCTTTTCAAGTCGCTAATAAAATATGAACATACTTGTCCACTATCGCAAATGGACACGTATGGACTATCTAGAAGAAATCAGCCCGGAACCAACCCCGTTACCCCG
>NZ_BMYS01000008.1 GCF_014652395.1 Advenella faeciporci | reverse complement strand
ACTACAATCACGAACGTATCAAGCTCAAGTTAAACGGCCTGAGTCCGGTACAATACCGGACTCAGGTTTTAGCTGCCTAGTTTTTAACCGTCCAACATTTGGGGGTCACTTCACTCCCGCGTGGGAATGCGTACCCCCTGCCAACATGTCACACAAACCTGAAGCGGTTACCACGCAGTTACCCCTTAAAACTTATATCCCACCTTCAGCCAACCGGTTGAAGAGCGATAGCGCTTGCCCCATTGATGGGCATATTCCAGATTAACGTCCACCCCTTTGGCATGCATCACGTTAATGCCCACTTTGGCATTGCCCACCAGATTTGGCAAATCACTTTTCATGGTTATCCAGTCTGTGGAACTGCCCCCTTGCAATTGCATGCGTGAGGTCCAGTTTTTGTTGGACATCCAGCTGGCGCCAAGGCTGGCGTATGGCCGAACCAGATAATCACCGCTTTCATAGGTTTGTGAAGCCTCAACCTGGGGACTGATCATGACCGTCCATTGGCTTTGTCTGGCCACATTAAGGTTAAGCGCACCGGCCCCGTTTTCTTTATACGCGGGGTTGCGTTGGTACTGCAGGCTGACATCCACGCTGGGCTTGATATAGCCCTGTTGCCATGGGAAGGTGTAGCCGGCATGCAGGTTCAATGAATGCAGCCACGACTTCCACTTGCTGTTTGCGGTATAGCGGGACTGGGGCAAGTCAATAACCCGCCGTGTATCATAAGACCCATACATGGTGCTTAATGAAGCGGCCAATTCGCGCTGGCCCTCGGTATGCTTGATAAACACACCGCCAACAACCGTGTCTCCTTTGGTATGTAAATCAATACCCTTGGCATTCACATTCAAATGGTCAAAACCAATAGAAGCACCTGCCGACCAATTATCATTAAACTGGTACTCACCGCCCAGTTGAATAATGCTGGATCTCATCCTGTAACCGAAATCATCGGCATTGCGATCCAGGCTTGATTCGTTATAGCGCCCGTCCACCCACAGGCAGGTTTTGTCCTTCTGCACCGCTTGGCCATTGCCCAGGTCACAACTGTACATCTTGTTAATGAGTTGACGATTGTGCATGGGCATCATTGAAGCGGGCGCAATGATAGCGTCCGAGGCAAGGTTATCCAGTACACGCTGGTAAACGCTGGCCGTGCCCACATTATCCAACTCTCCAAATAACGCGTACAAATTATTGCCTGAAGCCGGGTTTGGACGCGCCAGCCCGGGTGCTGGCGCTTGCTGGGCTGTTTCAGCCAGTTGACGCTGATTGTCATTGGCCGGGGCCTCCTCTTGAACGCTTGCCACCGCCATCGCACGCGAATTGACATTGACCGGTGCCGCTTCCGGGGCTTCTTCTTGAGCACCGGCGGTCACCACTGCCCGCTGGGCTACATTAACCGCTTCCTCCTGGTCCCAGGTTTTTTGCAAGTATTTCGCCATGCTGCGTTGATCTTCATTCAACTCCTCAAACATGGCACTGCCCGTAAAATTGCCTTGTGGCCTAATCACCAGCTGATTGGTGCCCGCTACTTTGACATGATCCCGCAAGTAGGTCACCAGATCACCGTGCATGGCATTGACGGTAAAGTTTTTATCCAAATAAAGCTTGTCTGAGCGGTCAATAATGGTTGCAGAAGCACCCGGCACCAGATTGCGGGCATTCACTTTCATGGCAGAATCCCCATTGAAACGGGCTTCTCCGGCCACCGTCAGCACATCGTTGCGTTTCGCCACAAAATCCGCATCAACAATCAGGTTACCGCCTTTTTGCATTTCAAATTTACCCTGGAAATAAGTTCGGGCAATCTCTGATCCGCCAATGAGTGCGGTCGCTCTGTTGTAAAAATCGCCCCCTGTTCCCAATATCCAAGTTGGCCCTAAATTAACCGTGCCGCCATAGTTGTCTACCGTCACTTTACGCTTGTCATTAACCCGAATGCTACCCGACATTTCACTGCCTCCTTCCAGCAAAATCCGCGTTTTTTTATTATTGCCTGGGTTGCCTTCTTCTTGAAGAATGTAGTTATTCTTGCCATTGCCAGAAATACGGGCGCCGTTTGTCAAGGTCAGGTTCACATCCTGGCTGCTCTTGATCAACAAAGCGGTATCGGCATGGATTCTGGATCTGTCCAAGCTTAAATTACTGTATTTATCACCCCCAATCATGTAGACACCGGTTTCAGCTTCAATCAAGCTGTTGTTTTTAAGGCTGATTTCCACCCGTTTGTCGGAAGCATCCATGGTTTGCGCCACAATGCCGATACTACCGGCACCCGTGGCGCGAATAGAGGCAGGACTGCGCTCACCCAGTTTAATCTTGATTTCACCGGCTTTTCCGGTAGAACCTGATACTTGCGAGCCCATGCCGCCAGCGCTTAAGCCACCACCTTGTGACAGGCTTTGCGCAAAAATCCCCTGAGCATTTCGTCCTGATGTGGAAATGTGTCCATCCACGTCAACCACCACCGTACCGCCTTTACTGGAGGCTTCGCCTGTTCGGCTGGCCGGCATGCTTTTGGACAGGTATTTCAGGTTCAAGGTAGCGGTATCGGCGGCAATGCCACCGCCACCGCCAATGCTTTGTGCCAAAATGCCATAGCTGCCATCACCGCTGGTCACGATAGACGCGTTTTTATCCAGTTTGACGGTCACGGTTTTTGCATGAGGGATGGTTGCTTCACCACCCACACGCAAATTGGCAGGCAATGACAGGCCATCAGCCAGCAGGATACCGCCCCCTCCTCCAATGCTCTGCGCCACAATACCGTGGCTGTTTCTGCCCTGGGTGCTCAGGTTGGCGCCCAGCTGAACGTTAACGGTTTCACCATCGCCACGGGCCCGTGTACCACCCAGCCGCAAGGTTTCCAGATGGCTGCGCCGGTTAAGTTGCTGATTGCCCAAATCCAGTACGCCACCGCCCCCGCCAATACTTTGCGCAATAATGGCCGAGGCAGAGTTGCCAGACGTGCGGATGCCTGCGCCTTGCACCTGTACATTGACTTGCCCCCCATGACCATGGTTGGCCTGGTCCTTGGCACCCCGCACACCGCCTAATGTTAAGTTAAGGCTAAAACCGGAGCCGGCTGCTGCGTCAGCAACCGTCATGGAAGCAACACCCCCACCGCCACCAATGCTTTGCGCCAGAATGCCGGAACCGGTGGTTTGCATTGCCTGGTTAGCGTTCTGCACAATGCTAACCTTCCCACCGGTTCCCGCCGTTCCACCTTGCCCGCCCAGGGCCATCTGCAGGCTTTGTCTGGCCTGTCCGCCATTGCTTTGCACGTAATTGGCATTGCCACCGCCGCCGCCAATACTTTGGGCCACAATGCCCATGGTGCTGCCCTGATACGATTTGATCAGGCCATTGTTGGTGACTTTCACTTCACCACCACGACCGCCTGCACCACCCTGGCCGCCAACGGCAATATTGACCGAGGTTTCTGCCTTGCTCTCCTGGTTGATGGTGGTAACGCCCGTACTGCCGCCGCCACCGCCAATACTTTGGGCCAGTACCACCGCCCCCGTCAGCGCACCCGAACTCAAGGTCTGGCTGGCGTGGTTAATGTCAACCAGCCCGCCATCGCCACCGGTTCCACCCGAACCGCCAATATTCAAGGCCACGGTGGTTTTGCTGTTTTTATCTTTATCGCCTTTAAGGGTCGTTTCTACCGCACCGCCCGTACCGCCGCCACCGCCAATACTTTGGGCAATAATCGCCTGGCCATCGGTGCTTTCAATATTGTGCTGGTTAATGACTTTAACCGTGCCACCGGCACCACCACGCCCCCCGCTTCCCCCCAGGGCAAAATTAATCTGGTTTTCTTCGGTGTGACCGGCCTTGATGGTGCTGCTGCCGGCATGGCCTCCGCCACCGCCAATGCTTTGCGCCACAATGGCATGACTGCCTATTCCACTGGCTTTCAGGGTGTTGCGGTTATTAACGGTTACTTCGCCACCTTTACCGCCACCGGATCCCGTACCGCCCATGCTTAAATTAACCTGGGTGGCCTTGGCATCGGTGCCTATGGCCTGGCTGGAACCGCCGCTACCGCCACCGCCTCCCACGCTTTGGGCCAAAATAACCGTGCTTAAGTCACCCGTAGTTTCAATAAGGTTCAGGTTCGTGACATTGACTTTACCGCCGTTACCGCCATCACCGCCTTTGCCACCCATGCTGATTTTGACATCAAAATTCTTGTTGGCAGCTTCTTTTTTAGACTCGTCTTTTTTCTCTTTGGCCGGTTGCGGAACAATTTTTGCAATGGCCTTGTTCACGTATTCCTTGTACTTGTCGGTCACGTTTTGGTATTGCTTGGTTTTATCGGTAATTTCCTTGTTCAGGTCATACATGGCTTTTTCAGCATCGCTGGCACTGGCACCGGTTGAACCACCCGTACCGCCACCGCCGCCAATACTTTGGGCGTGAATGCCCGTTGACAGCTGGCCAACGGTTTTAATGATACCGGTATTGCTCAGCTCAACGTGCCCGCCATGATTGCCCTTGCCACCGTCACCACCCAGCTCAAATTTAACGCCTCGCCCCTGTTGTGTTGAATCGGCATGGGAAGCCCCCCCATTGCCGCCACCGCCACCAATGCTTTGTGCCAGCACGGCCGCAGAGCCATCACCATAAGTCAGAATATGACCGCTATTGACAAAGTCAATGCGCCCGCCCAGTCCACCACTGCCGCCTTTGCCACCAATGCTGGCACCCAACTCATAGCGGGTTTTGTCGGCGGTGGCTTTATCAATTGCCCCATTGCCGCTGTAAACAAAGCCGTTAATGGAACCCACCGCCCCATCCCCGCCACCGCCGCCAATGCTTTGCAGGCTTACGCCCGAAGAAAGTTGACCGGCGGTTTGAATACTGCCGCTGTTTTTAAAATTGACCTCACCACCGGCGTTACCATTACCGCCTGAACCACCAATCGCAACTTTAAGCGTAAGCGTGTTACCACGGGGAATTTCAATCGTGCTGGCGGTGGCACCACCACCCATACCCCCACCGCCGCCAATACTTTGCAGGCTTACGCCACTTGCATCATTACCGGTGGTACGGATCATGCCACGATTGTCCAGCTGTACCAAGCCACCTGCATTACCGTTGCCTCCCTTGCCACCAATAGCAATAACACTGGTAACCTGCTCTCCCGATGTACCAGCAGGAAAGCCGCCAATGCTTAATGCAGAAGCAGACCCGCCAATGCCCCCACCACCGCCAATACTTTGCGCCATCAGCGCCGTGCTTTCCTGGCCCGTGGTCAACAGGTTGCCGGTATTGGTCAGCATGACGTGACCGCCCTTGCCTGCAACGCCTCCTTTTCCACCAATGGTAAGATTGTTAAGGCTGGCGCCCACGACCGAGGAAGCATTGCCTCCCATACCGCCACCGCCGCCAATACTTTTGGCCAGAATGGCCTGGGCATTGTTGCCCACCGTTAGCACGGTATGGGTATTGTTAACCGTAACCTGCCCGCCATTACCTCCTTTGCCGCCTTCGGCACCCAGTACAAAGTTAGTCACCTGAAAAGCACCCACGCCCTGGGCGCTGCCCCCCATGCCACCGCCGCCGCCAATACTGCTGGCAACAATGGCCGCCGAATGGTCTCCCAGGCTGAATAAGCCGCCATGGTTTTGGATATTAACAGCACCACCAGCGCCCCCTTTGCCAGCTTTGCCACCAATTACGATATTGGGCAAACCAACCAGTGCACTGGAGGCCTTGCCCCCCAGGCCACCACCGCCACCAATGCTCTGGGCAATAATGGTTGGCGAGAACTCGCCTTCGGTTGCCATCAGGCCACGGTTGGTCACGTTAACAGTACCACCATTGCCACTGGCCCCGGCTGTACCACCAATGGCCACAAAGCCAAAGCTGGAACCGCCCATGCCACCGCCGCCGCCAATACTTTGGGCAATAACCGCCGAGGCGTGATTGCCTTTGGACAGCAGGCTACCCTGGTTATTGACGGTGACGCGGCCGGTGCTTGCATTGCCATCATCAGGCGCACCGTTCACGCCGCCCAGTGCATACACTTTCTGGGTATTGTCGGCCGTAAAGTCGGCATCCACCATTTCACCGCGTGTGCCGCCAATACTTTGCGCCACGATCACATGGCTGTCATCACCGGCGGTTTCCAGGATACCGCCCTGCTGGTTAACCGTCACATTGCCGCCCAACCCCGCTCGCCCACCCGAAGAGCCTCGGGCAATAAAGTTAATGGCAGCACCACCACCATCGCCCGAAGATCCCCCCGAGCTTTCTGCATAAATAGCCTGGGCACCTTTGCCCAACGTAGAAATAAAGGCTTGATTATTAATGACAATATCACCCCCTTTTCCGCCTTGCGCCCCATTGGTCGAAGTGATGGCGCCATTATGGCCACGACTGCCTCCCCCGCCTAGAGAGGCCGCATAAATACCGTCGCTATTCTGGCCCGCTGTTTGAATCCGTGTAGACGCATCGGTGGTTACCGCCAAAGCACCCCCTGCCCCCCCATCCCCTCTTAATTTCACATTCTTGTTGGCGCCATCACCGGGCCCGCCGCCCACGCCGCCAATACTTTCCAGGGCAATGGCACTGTTTTGCGCCTGACTGGTCTTGATATTTATATTTTTTAAATCCAGCGTTAACTGCCCACCTTTACCACCATTACTGGCAAGCCTGGCCCCAAAACTGCCTTTTTGAGCATTCCCGCCATTGCCGCCCTGACTGCTCATTGCAATAGCCGCAGCGCCACTGGCATGGCTGATCAACTCACCTGCTTGATAGGCCTGACCCAAATTGACCTTCTGATCACCCCCGTCACCGGCATAACCGGCACGGTGAGAAGCTAAAGAAGTGGCGTTGGAGACATTGCCACCGTTACCCCCATTGCTGATAATCCGGATCAAACTGGCATGATCACTTTGCATGACAAGCTGGCCAGGCATATTCAACATAACATTGCCACCTTTGCCGCCATCACTGCCATCTTCTACCGTGAAAGCACCCGATATGCCGTTAACGCCATGACCTCCACTGGCATCAATGTCAATCACTTCCTTAGCCATTCCTGCAGTAGCCAGATCCGGACGGCTATTGGCCGTAAAGCGGCTGGTCGTTGCCTGGTTAACCGTGACATTCGCACCCGCGCCACCCGGCGTTCTATTGTTATCCAACGAAGCGCCCGCTGCATGGCCACCTTTGGCATTAATCACCAAACCTTTTCCGGCCGAACTTAATGTAATATCATGATTCAGGTTTACATTTACCGAACCAGCATTAGCCCCGGCACCGCCGTGCCTGATTACCTCGGTGGATTGGGGGGCCCCGTTGCCACCCCGGGTATTAATCAGCAGCGCCGGTGTGCCATTGCGTTGGGTAATAACGGTAGCGCCAGAAGTCTCCAGGGACACCGGACTGCCCGGTTTGCCCTTGCGCACATTGGGGTCGTTATCCTGGCGCCCGTCTTTCCCGGCAAATTGGCTTAGGTCAATACCCGAGGTGTAGTTGCCAGCTATGGTACAAGCCGAATCCAGGCATGACTGGGCTTGCGCCTCACTGGCCATCATACCGCCCGCAAAAGCAAGCTGGATAACCACGGCAATGGGTTTAATTTTGAAGATAAAAGTACTTTCAGTTTTCACACTGGACTCCGCTGGCATTGAAAACAATCGATTCATAAGTGGTACTCTTTTGTTCAATGCGCCTGCTACGCAACCACGGTTGCCGGTTTTGGATTCATGATCCGTTTACAGAGCCTTGATTCCTGAAATGAATTCAGAAAGTAAAAAAGAATACAATTTTCCTGAAAATTAAAACATTTTTAGGTTTCCCGGAAAATCACTAGAATTAGTGATTTTGCAAAGCTGTTGTATTCCATACAATCTAGCCACGCACTATTCCATTCAACAATAAACTTGTCCAAGAAAGGCCTTGCATGATTAACTTAATCGCTCCCGTACTGATTGTTGAAGACGATAGCTTTATGCAACAGCGCCTGCGTTTGATTCTTTTGGATATTGGCTATGCGGATAAGGATTTGCACTTTATGGGTTCAATCGCAGAGGTGGAGCGTTTGGTTGATTACCAGCAGGTTGCCCTGGCCTTGATTGATTTGGGCCTGCCCGATGGGAGCGGGATTGTGCTGATTGAAAAACTTAGCCAGCTTCGTGCGGAAATCCCAGTGTTGGTGATTTCCGCCTGGAGCACCGAAAACATGATTATTAACGCACTGCAGGCAGGCGCAACCGGCTATATCCTGAAAGAGCGCGATGATATTGAACTGAAGGTGTCCATTCGCAGCGTCCTGAAAGGTGGCGCCCCCATTGACCCTTTTATTGCCCGACATATTCTAAACAAAATTCCCTTGCAAACCGACACACCCGCAGAAGCCGTTACAGGCACGGCCGGGCAGGAACTGCATGCCGTCAATCTTACCCAGCGTGAGCATCAAATCCTTAACCTGGTGGCATCGGGTTTAAGCAACCAGGAAATTGCCAACCATATTTTCCTGTCACGTCATACGGTTGAAACACATATCCGCAGCGTCTACCGTAAACTGGCCGTTACCAATCGTACCAAGGCAATTAGCCGGGCACGTGAAATGGGTTTGCTATAAACATTACACAAAGGTCGGTCTTATGCGCGCCGCATTAAATACCTTACTGGTGCTCATCGCTGCATTAGTGCTGGTCTTGTTGTTTGGCTTTTTAACCAAAAACACCCAGGCCCAATTCCATCACCAAACCTGCTCACCCGGTATTGATGGCGTTTATGCCGTACAGTCAGATATTCATTCTCCCGAGTTGCTGGCACAAGCCCATTGGCAGCGCGTTACCTTGCCCGACAATTGGACCTCGCGCTGGCCCAACTATACCGGCGTCGTCTGGTATCGCCTGGACTGGCAGGCCAATTGCCCCGCCGGCCATCAAGAAGCCCCCCTGGCTTTGTTGATAAACTCAATGAATATGGCCGGCAAGGTGTGGCTGAACAATCAGCTCTTATGGTCTGACGCCAATCTGGCTGAACCGCTTTCACGCAGTTGGAATTCGCCCCGGTTTTTAACGCTGCCCGGCCAATCCATTAATGAAACCACCCCCAACAAGCTTTATTTCCGCATTACCGGAGATGTACTTTCTTCCCCTGGCCTTGGCAGCATCAGTATGGGCGAGACCCAGTACATTATTGGCCAGTTCCAGGAAGCCACCTGGCATCAACGCACCATTTTTTACCTGAATATCATTTTATCGCTCACCCTGGGCATGGTTTGCAGCTGTATTTGGCTGTTTCGCCGCCAGGAAGTCGCTTATGGCTGGTACGCCTTGGCCTCTGTGTTCTGGGTTGGTTTCATTGCCAACACGCTGGTGACAGAAACAGCACCCTTCAGGGACACCGCGTCTTTTACACAATTCAATATTGCTTTTTTCACAATTTACATTCTTTGCTTCTGTATTTTTTCATGGCGCTTTTTGAATAAGAAATTTCCCCGTACAGAAAAAGCCTGCTTCGCGCTTACGGCCATCATGGTCTCCATTATCTGGCTGGTGCCTGGCACTTATCTGCAACCTGTACTGCTGGGTATTTTTGTGGTTTCGGTGCTGTTATTTAACCTGAACAGTTTGTTTGTCTCGTTTCTTTGTTTTCGAACGAAACAACTGGAGTTGTGGCTACTGGGTATAACGCTTATTACCTGCCTGGCCTTAAGTGCCATTTCTTTACTCTCGATTTTTCAATTGCTTAACAATATCACCATCGTTCTGCCCTACACCTCGCTGTTATTTGCCATCTTTTTAAGCATTACGCTGGCCATGCATTTAAGCAAAAGCCTGCGAAGGATTGAGCGCTTCAATGAGGAGCTGAACCAGAAAATTATAGAAGCCGAGCAAAAGCTGGCCTTTACCCTGAATTATCGCCATCAATTAACCATCAAAAACCATCAGTTAAAAGAACGCCTTAATCTGGCACACGAACTGCATGACGGCCTGGGCAGTGCCTTGGTACGCGCCATGATTGAGGTCGGCCATGCCAAAGAAACCTTAAGCAATAAACATACCTTGTCGATCTTGAGTTTGTTACGGAATGACTTGCGTCAGATTATTGACAACTTTTCAGAAAGCCAAACCAAACTGCCCGACAACCCGATTTATTGGCTGGCCCCCCTGCGTAATCGCTTTGTACAGATTTTTGACGATCTGGATATTGAATTGCAATGGGAGGTTGACCCGGTCTGGGTTAAACCCCCCAGCTCCCTGCAATGCTTAACACTGTATCGGGTTGCTGAAGAAGCCTTGACCAATGTTATCAAGCATAGTCACGCCAGGAAAGTGAGCTTTCGCTGTATGGTTGGAGAGGATTATCTTGAACTGCAGATTATTGATAACGGCATTGGTTTCAACACCGTGGATATTGACCGCTCCGGGATTAGTGTAGGCATGCGCAGCATGCGAGCCCGAATTGAGCGGCTGGCCGGAATGCTTGAGATTCAATCCAGGCCGGGTCAGACAATGATTATGGCAAGGGCACCGTATAAGTTGAAGAAAGAAAAGCCATAACCGATACCATGGACTGCTTGCCAAAGGTTCCTGTGAGACATTTGCTTTAGTCATACCGGGTGACAGACACCGCAAGCAAGTCGTTGCCAACCTGGATGAACTGCCATACCGCTCCATTCCACCTATCAGTAAAGTGATGCCACCCCTACCGGTCGCGTTTTGAAGCGGCGATGCAGCCACATGTATTGATCAGAGGCACGCATGATTTCCTTTTCCACAACCTTGTTCATATACGTGGCAGCGGCAATTTTATCTTCAATGGGAAAATCTTTCAGTTCGGGTTGAATCAGCAAGTCATAACCACTGCCATTATCTCGACGCACCAGCACCACGGGCAGTAATGCCGGTTTGGCCATCCGCGCCAGCATATAGGGGGCACAGGTTGTTGCAACATCAGAAACTGAGAACAGCGGCACAAAAACACTACCGCTGCGACCGTAATCCTGATCAGGCGCCAGCCAGACCGCTTCTCCCTGTTTGAGGGCATGCACCATGCCGCGCAAATCCTTGCGGTCAAGCATCTCCTTGTTGGACCGCAAGCGGCCTTTGGTCTGCACCCATTCCATCGCTTTGTTATTGTGTGGCCGATAGGTGGCCATCATCGGCTGACACAGCCCCATGGCACGACCACCCAGTTCAAGCGACATCAAATGCACGCCAATCATAAGCGCACCGCGACCATCCTGCTGCGCCAGCTTCAGATGATTCAACCCTGAAACATCAAACCAGCGTTTCACCCGCCTGTCAGACCAGAACCAGGCCATACCGGTTTCCAGCAGCCCCATACCCAGCGATTCAAAATTGGCCTGCACTTTACGCTCTCGCACGGTTTCATCCATTTCAGGAAAACACAACTCCAGATTACGTCGCGTGATAGCGACACGGCGTTTCAGAAAGCGCATGGAAATGCGCCCCATCCATATTCCCAGGCGATTCAATATTGGATAAGGCAGCTGAACAAGCAGAAAAAGCACGCCCAACCCAAACCAGGTCAGCCAGTAGCGGGGGTGAAAAAAACTGGCCTGAAATTGCCGTGAATACTTCATAGGTTCCTTGATGCGTTCGCGCTGGAAAACGATTGAGTTTAAGGGAGTTATTAATAGCGATAGCAAGCGTCTAAACCTGCATGCAGATATCATTTCGTTTCTGTCATCTGTTGAAATGCAATATCGCTATAAAGAGGAAAACGCACTCTATTCGTGCTTGTTAACCCAAGCGGTAGGGTACGCATGAGTCTGGATGATGCGACAATCGGGAGCGAAGTTGCGCACGATCCCATATCGCCATTGCATGGCTCTGATACCATTAGTTTTACCACATTATGGTATTTACATGAACACAAGAAACTTATTTAAACAATTTATTCTCACCTGGCTGACCCGGACTGCGATCCTGAAATGGCTGAAACAATGTGCTCCAAGGGGCGTCATTCTTCCAGCCAGCGAAACTAACCGTCTTGTACTGACGCATCAGCACATATCAAGGCAGGCCTGCGTCCTGCTTTAAACGTGCAATAAACAAGGGGTCATACGCCGGTGCCCGAACCCGCTTCCGGTTGGCTTCCGGCTGGGTTAACGGCTCTGCCACTTGTTTCGTGCTTTGCCTGGATTCCAGGGCAAGCCGCTGATAAATCAAAGTGCCTTCACGTTTCCAGGCTATTTCTTCTGGCTTTAATGGACGCACAACACTGGCTGGGGACCCCAGCGCCAAGTGTCCGGCTGGAATTTCCATAGAGGCCTTCAGAAACGACATGGCGCCAATGATGGCATTTTCACCAATAACCACCCTGTCCATGATCACGGAGTTCATGCCCACCATTGCATTTTTACCTACCCGACATCCATGCAATATCGTGCCATGACCAATATGGCCTTCTTCTTCCACAATCACTTCAGCATCAGGAAAACTGTGTGCCACGCAGTTATCCTGAAAATTTGCACCCGCCAGCAACTGGATACGACCAAAATCACCACGCAATACAGCACCCGGCCCCACGTAACAGGCCGGACCAATCAACACATCACCAATCAAAGTGGCGGCAGGATGGACATAAGCAGAAGGATCAACAACGGGAATCACGCCGTCAAAAGAAAAAATCTGAGCCATTAAATCAATACTCCCAATAACTGGCAATCATAATCAAGACATCATTTTTTATATTACTGGGCACGCAATCCCAGTGCCTGTAACTGGTTTTTTACCAATGACGCCCAACGTTGCAATTGGCTTTCATTACTTTCATGACGCAGCCCCAATTTGCGCAACATGTCATATCGCTCTGCATTCTGCTGACCGAATCCAGCCGCAATTCGTGGATACCAATAATCCACGCTTTGCTGCAATGACTGTTGATGCTCTCCGGTTTTAACCAATAATGCCAAACCCTCCTGTGACAACTTGGTGTGCTCATGCTCGCGTGGCGCGATCTCCCGGAAAACCATCGCCAATGGATCATACGAAACACGACCCAGCTCTTCAAGCTGGACTTCTGCTGCCAGGCCCTGTAACACACTCATGACAACGGCATCCACCCAGTTAAGCAGCGGGTAATATAATACGGGCAAACGCATATCCGCAGCCTGCCGCTCTTTAGGCAAATCATTTTCCCTGGGTAGGCGAAATGCCCAGTCATGCTGTTTTTCATAACGCCCGGCATCCGTACCAAATTCACTTAGAATCTTTAATACCCGCTGGGCATGATCGGCTTTTTCCAGTGTGATTCGGCTGGCAGCAATACGGGCTTTAATGTCCGGTGCAAAATTAATGGATGAGGCAAAACCTGCCGAGGCAGCCAATTCGCTATCCACAAACACAAACATCATGCGCATCAGTTCGGCACGGTAACGTGCCGGTGCATTTTCAGGCGAACTGAAGACTCCCCCCTGGGCCAGATACTCTTCAACTTTCATGTTATCAAACATAATGCTTCTCCTTATTCATCATAGCTGACTGTTATCCGGTCACTTTGGGGGTAACACTGGCACGTCAACACGTAACCCTGATCCACTTCGTAATCTTCCAACGCATGATTAACGGCCATTTCAACTTCGCCTTCCAGCACCTTGGCTTTACAAGTGGAACACACACCCGCTTTACAGGCATAAGGAGCGTCCATTTTGTTTTCCAGTGCGGCATCCAGCAAACTCTGTCCCTCTTTGGGAAAATCAAAATTATGAACCACACCATCCAGCGTTACGGTTGCCACGCATTGGTTAGCGGTGCCGCGACTTGCCGATTTCACGACAGGACGGCTGGAGCGACCGGGCTGGGACGATGCAAAAAGTTCAAACTTAATGTTTTCTTTAGATAACCCATGATCTTTCAGGGCATCGGCAATGGTCAGCATCATGGCTTCGGGCCCACAAATAAAAGCGGTATGGACATGCTCAAGATTTATCCAGCTGCCAAAGAGTGCATTACATTTCTCGCGATCGATACGACCTGAAAAAATCTCGTTTTCCTGCCCTTCGCTTTCAAGAAAATGAATGATGGAAAAACGCCCCATATATTGGTTTTTCAGGTCTTCCAGCTCTTCGCGGAACATAATAGAGCCAACCTGGCGATTGGCATATATCAATGTAAAACTGCTTAATGGCTCTTGTGCCAACGTGCTTTTTATTATGGACAATAATGGAGTAATACCACTGCCACCGGCAAAGCCCAAATAATGCCGCTTGTTTTCAGAGGCAAGCGGTATATGAAAACTGCCCATGGGCGGCATCGCTTCCAATACAGAACCGGCATTTAAGTCTTCATTAGCCCAGGTAGAAAAAGCGCCGCCATCCACCCGTTTGATCCCTACCCGTAAAACACCCTCATCAGGCGACGAGCAGATAGAATATGAACGACGCAACTCATCGCCATCAAAACCATGGCGGAAGGTCAGATACTGGCCGGGAATAAACTTGAACAAAGCGTCATCTTCCTGACGCGGTTTTAATGTCACTACAACAGCATCACGAGTGTCGTGATGTACATCCAGAACTTGCAAAGGGTGAAAGCGTGTCATGAGTTCCTCCGATGGTGATTAAATACATTTAAAATAATCAAATGGTTCCAAACAATCCTGACAGCGATAATTGGCTTTACAAGGTGTTGAACCAAACTGACTCACTCGTGTTGTGTGATTGGAGCCACAACGTGGGCAAGCAACCGTCAGGTTGTTTTCTGTCCGTAACCAGATACGCGTACCTGTACCCGGGCTTTCCTCGGTGACAGGCGGTGCAATACCATAGTCACGCAACTTTTGCCGCCCCTGTTCACTGATCCAGTCGGTACTCCAGGGTGGCGACAGCTGACGTTCCAGTCGCAGGTTTTCTATGCCATGCGCCCGTAAGGCCGCTTCAATATCCGCATTAATGATTGACGTGGCCGGACAACCTGAATAAGTGGGCGTAACCAGCACCACCAGCGTTTCACCCTCGTAATATAGCTTGCGGATAATACCCAGGTCCACCAATGAAATAACCGGGATTTCCGGATCTGGCACGGCATCCAGCCATTGCCAGACCTGATCCAGTTCTGGTCGGGATAAAGTAGTCATGGGCCTCACCATGTACAGCCTGGATAGGCGCGCTGTAAAAATTGCATCTGCGCCAGAAGATGTCCCAGATACTCGGTATGTCGCCCCTGTTTACCACCTTTATGCATGAAAGAATTATCCGGCAATGTAAGGGTAGCCTGTTGCATGACTTCCTGCACACAAGCCAGCCAGTCATTACGCAAACTTTCTGGCAGTGGTGCCAGACCTGCTTTAGCCAGTGCAATGTCGTGCTCGTCACCCACAAACATTTCCCCTGTATAGGCCCACAAATCATCAACCGCTGACTGCATGCGGGTATGACTTTCGGCCGTGCCGTCACCTAGGCGAACCAGTAAATCACTACTGCGCTCCAGATGATAATTCACCTCTTTGATGGCTTTGGCGGCAATTTCGGCAACCCTGGCATCGGTGGACTGCGTCAAGGCCTGTAATTGCAGAAAATGCCAGGCATCAAATAAAAACTGTCTTACGACAGTATGGGCATAATCACCATTAGGCTGCTCTGCCAAGAGCAAATTACGAAATTGCGCACAGTCCCGTAAATAGGCAAGTTGATCAGCGGTTTTTCCCTCTGCCTCAAGCTCTGCGGCCAACTCCAGCCAAAACTGGGTTTGACCTATAAAGTCAAGGGCAATATTGGCCATGGCAATATCTTCTTCCAATACCGGTGCATGACCGCACCACTCTGAAATACGGTGCCCCAGGACCAGGGTGTTATCGCCCATTCGCAATAACATTTGCTGCAAGGCCGTTGAAGTATCTGAATGCACTGTTTTCATTACATACTCCCTGCTTCCTTGGGCATTTTAAAAAAAGTGGGATGCCGGTAAACCTTGGAGTTTGAAGGTTCAAACAACGGACCACGTTTGGACGGCGCACTTGCCACCACCTCTTCAGACTTTACAGCCCAAATGCTGACCCCTTCATTACGACGGGTATACACATCGCGCGCATTATTAATTGCCATTTCGGCATCGGGTGCATGCAAGCTGCCTACATGCCTGTGACTTAAACCATGCTGGCCACGAATAAAAATTTCCCATAAAGGCCATTCTTGAGACATGACATTTTCTCCTTATTTCATTTGTTATGACTAAATTTACAAATTCATTCCACTTGACTGGGCGGACCTTACTATTAACGTTTTATACGGCCTGTTTACGCAAGGGCAGCTTCTTCGCATAGGCAGCCAACCCTTCGCGGAACCATGCCCCCTGTTCCCAGGCATTGATCCGGGCTGCCATACGGTCTTTATTACAAGGCCCATTACCGGCAATCACGTCAAAAAACTCGCTCCAGTCTGGCTGGGTAAAATCATAAGAACCGCGTTCTTCGTTCCACACCAGATTCTCATCCGGAATGGTCAGGCCCAGATATTCCGCCTGTGGCACTGTCTGATCCACAAACTTCTGGCGCAATTCATCGTTTGTATTAATTTTGATTTTCCAGGCCATAGACTGCTCTGAATGCACCGAGTCTTTATCAGACGGGCCAAACATCATTAATGCCGGATACCAGAACCGGTTCATCGCATCTTGAGCCATTGCTTTTTGCTCAGGGCTGCCCTGACACATTTTGATAAGAAGGTCATAACCCTGACGCTGGTGAAAACTTTCTTCCTTGCAGATACGAACCATGGCGCGGCTATATGGGCCATAAGACGTACGTTGCAAAGCCACCTGATTCATAATCGCGGCACCATCCACCAACCAGCCCACTGCGCCAATATCCGCCCAGTTCAGGGTCGGGTAATTGAAAATGGAAGAATATTTCATCTTTCCGGCATGAAGCAGTTCTGTCATTTCATCACGGCTGATACCCAGTGTTTCGGCAGCGCTATACAGATACAGGCCATGGCCGGCCTCGTCCTGGACCTTGGCTAGCAAAATGGCCTTTCGTTCCAGCGTTGGAGCACGGGTAATCCAGTTACCTTCCGGTAATTGTCCTACCACCTCTGAATGGGCATGCTGGCCAATCTGGCGAATCAGCGTTTTGCGATAACCGTCAGGCATCCAGTCTTTAGGTTCTATTTTTTCCCCTTTTTCAATACGCGCCATAAAAGCTTTCTCTTCTTCAGGCATCTCTCCTATTGAGCGTACACGATCACTACCCGTATCAATTACTTGTGCATACATAAATTTCACCTCTGCTTTAAACGCTACACCTCAAATTAAACAACCGACCGGACGGTCACTTATAAGATGATATTAAGCCATTTAAAACATTACAATTCAATAAGTATTTACCATTAAAATGTAATGTTTGAATATAAAAAAATCAAACCAGCTGCGATAAATACACCAGCCGTTGCTGCAAAGACTGGCCCTGTTCGATTAAGACATCATCGCTATCAACAAACTTACCGGCCACGTAGGTATCGGCCCTACTGGACAATGCCAGATACAAACGGGCAAACAAAGATCTGGCCACATGTCCATCCCAATTTTCTGGCAAGGCCTCACGGGGTAAATGAGGTGCCCGCAATGCAACATAACGATATTGATGCACCATCAGTAAACGGATAGTTAAGGCGGCTTCAGGGCTTAATTGTGCCAACAAACCTTCAACCGGCTGAAAATTCTTAATAAACGCCTGGAAGGCATGGGCATAAACAGGCAGGTCCCAATGGGCAGCCGCAAAGTTGCGCATTTGTTCATGACCTTGCATTACATCCGCTGTCCAGACAAGTGCACCAGGCGGCAAAGGCACGCTATCAGGGCCAAGTGCCAGCCTGGGGTTTAACGCAGCGTAGCCCAGCCTTTTCAGACTACGCATGAGCGCATCCGCATTTTCTCCATCCAAATAAACCAGGCACCATTGCTGGGCAACCTGTGAGGTATACAGCACCCTGGCGGCATAAGCAAACTCGGTCCGTGCAACAGACGTCAGCCGATAAAAACTGCGTCGACCTACGCGTTCGCCAGCCAGTTGACCTGCCGCCACCAAACGCGACACCGCCGTGCGCACAAGATTTTCACTGATTCCCGCCGTGGCACAGGTTTCTATCACATTTCCCATCCACAATACGCCCCCACGCGGTTCCACTACATCGCCGTACAGTGTGACAATAAAAGCCGCGGCTTTCAGTGGGGCACTATGCAATAATTGTGCAATCAGCGTATCAACTTCATTGGTAGAACGGGCAACAGACTTAGGCATTAGACATTTACACTAATAAAAAACCAGGTTTTCAAAATGTACCAGTTTTTGCCGCGTACGACTGGTAGCAATGTATTTACAGACAGATTTTCAAATATGCCCCACACCGGTTTTTTTATATATTCAGGCATGGGGCACCACTTATTTACAGACCTAAATAAGCCGAACGAATGCGCGGATCAACAATCAACGCTTGCGCCTCTCCTGACAGCGTGATATTCCCGGTTTCCATCACATAACCACGATCGGCAATCGACAAAGCACCAAAGGCATTCTGTTCAACCAGCAATACCGTTACCTCCAGACTTTTCAGGTTTTTTATCACATCAAAAATCTGTGCCACCAGAATTGGCGCCAGCCCCATACTGGGTTCATCCAGCAACAAGCAAGACGGCCGGCTTAGCAAGGCTCTGGCAATGGCCAGCATCTGCTGTTGCCCACCCGACAAGCCGCCTGCCGATAGATTGCGTTTTTCACGTAATATGGGAAACATATTAAATGCATCTTCCATATCACGATCCACCTTGTCATCCATATACAAGTAAGCGCCCAGGCGCAGGTTTTCCTCAACACTCAGGCTGGTGAAAATCTGCCGGCCTTCGGGCACCTGTGCCAAGCCGTGTTTGACACGCTGGTAAGCAGGCACAGTATTAAAACTTTCTCCCCGAAAGATAATATTACCGTCCTGTATAGACTGAATACCTGACAAACAGTGCAACAACGTTGTTTTACCGGCACCATTTGCACCAATCACCACTACAATCTCACCGGCGCTAATTTCCAGACTCACGCCATGTAACACTTCTATCCGCCCATAACTTGAGCGTAACTGATTAACACTCAGCATAACGCGTTGCCTCCTCTGTAGCGGCTACCCCCAGGTAAGCCTCTATGACCCGCGGATGGCTTACGACCTCAGAGGGTGTGCCCTCAGCAATTTTTTCACCATGATCCAACACGACAATATGACTGGAAATACGCATCACCATTTTCATATCATGTTCCACCAATAAAATGGCAGTCCCACTCTTGGCCACATCCGCTACCAGTTTTTCAATTTCTTCGGTTTCTACCGCATTGCAGCCGGCAGCCGGTTCATCCAGCAATAAAAGCCGTGGCTGCAAAGCCAGTGCCCTGGCAATTTCCAGACGTTTTAAAGCGCCATATGACAGGGACCCAGCTTCAAAATCAGCCGCCCGTTCAAGCCCCACTCTTTTGAGCAACGCCAAAGACTGTTCTTCTGAACGTTTCACACGACGCCGTGCAGAAGGAAAGCCCAGCAAATCAGCCAGTAACGAACCATTTTCCTGCAAGTGAAATCCTGTCGCGACATTTTCCAGCACCGTCATGGCGGAAAAAACCTGCAGGTTCTGAAAAGTTCTTGACAGGCCACGACGGGCCAGCAAATGTGAGGGCATACCCGTCACCAGCTCACCCGCCAGGCGAACCTCGCCCTGTTGTGGACTATAAACCCCGGACAGCATATTGAACAAAGAGGTTTTACCCGCGCCATTGGGCCCGATGACCGAAACAATCTTGCCCTCATCAACAGAAAAGCTGACATCCTGCACAGCCCGCACGCCACCAAATGAAATGCTCACTCCTTTCACATCAAGCAGACTCATCAACCTCTCCCCCGTACCATGCGTACCAGACTGGGTAACACGCCACCGCGCAGAAAAATCATTACCAGCATCATGATCAAGCCCAGAACAATTTGTTCATATTCCTGTAAAAAAGTCAGTATTTGTGGCAACGCAGTCAATAAGGTCGCACCCAGAACAGCCCCAACTACTGAAGCCGCCCCACCCAATACCGCCATGGTCACAATTTCAACAGAATGCATGAACCCTGCCACATCCGGTGTCACAAAGCGGTTTTGCATCGCCAGCAAAGAACCGGCTACCGAAGCATAAACGGCAGAAATAACAAACCCGCGCAATTTGAATCGGGCCACATCAATACCAACGGTACGTGCCGCGATCTCTGAACCATGCAAGGCATGTAATGCGCGTCCGGTAGCGCTATGCTTCAAATTCAATGCCATCCAGACACCTATCAGCAGAAAAAATCCATTAAAGGCATACCAGAATTCGGCATTGCTTAACGAGATTCCCCAGCTTTTCAGCAAAGCCCTGATCCCCGGATCGGCAACCACCATGCCATCGGGCCCCCCGGTTAGCCAGGCCTCGTTGTTCAGCACCATAAAGATCAGCATACCAAACCCCAATGTGGCTACAGACAGGTAGTAACCACGCAAACGCAGGATGGGCCGCCCCACCACCCAGGCTACGACACCGGAAACGACTGCCCCCAGCACGGAAGCAGTTAATACGGAAACGTTGAAATGAACCGGAGCCAGGGCGCAGGCATATGCCCCGATCCCGATAAAACCGGCATGCCCCAGGCTGATCTGCCCGACATAACCTGTCAAGATCACAATACTGATCACCGACAGGCTATTGACAAACACCAGGGAACCTATGCGTAAATAATAGGAAGAAGGGAAAAACAAGGGGGCCAGCGCAATCAGCACCAACAACACCAGTAAAGTTACCTGTTTGGAAGAAAGTCTTTTCATTATTTAAACCCTCTCTGCCACTTTACTGGCAAACAAACCCTTGGGCATGAAAAACAGTACCGCCAGAATCACCACAAATGCAGCGGCATCCTTGTACTGTGAACTGATATAACCCGCTGTCAACGCTTCCAGCAAGCCCAGCAACAGGCCTCCCGCCAAGGCTCCTTTAGGATTACCCATGCCTCCCAGCATGGCCGCGGCAAAACCTTTCAGTGCCATCGTCATGCCAATGTCATAACTTGTCAGGGTAATGGGTGTAATCAAGATCCCGGCCAATCCGCCAATCGCGGCAGACAAGGCAAAAGACAAGGCCATGATGTAGCGGGTATTAATACCCACCAGCAAAGCGGCGATACGGTTATTGGCGGTTGCCAGCACTGCCCGTCCCGTTAAGGTCCGGGTAAAAAACAGCCATAGTGCGACAAACACCAGTAATGCCCCGGCAATTACCCATAAACTCTGTGGCAGAATGGTCGCTCCCAGCACATGAATGGGATCATTGCCAGAAAAGGCGGGAAAGCGATGAAGCTCCTTATCCAGCAATAGCTGCGTTAACCCGCGAATAAAAATGGATGCCCCGATTGTAATAATAATCAGACTGGCTACGGGTGCCCCGCGGGCAGGTTCAATGGCCAGCTTGTTCAAAAGTATGCCAACAACTGCCGTTAACACAATAGCCAGGGTTGCGGCCAATAATAATGGCGCACCGGCCGTATAGGCGGAAGCCGTAATCATGCCACCCAGCATGACAAACTCACCCTGTGCAAAGTTGGCAACATCCGACGCATTGTAAATAATCGTAAAACCCAGGGCTACCAGCGCATATACTGCACCAACTGTTAGCCCGGACAGCAAAAACTGCATTAACTCAGACATATCTGTCTCCGGAATTTCATCTGGTAGTAATTATGGATGGAGGCATACGCCTCCACAAAAAAACCGTTACTCGATAAGCTTCCAGTTACCATCCCGGATTTCCAGCATCCGGAAAGCACTAAGATCCAAACCCAAATGATCTTCTGCCGACATGTTGTAAGTACCGGTGGTGCCCGCCAGATCCTTTGTGTTTTCCAACGCATCACGAATGGCAGCGGGCTCTGCCTTTCCGGCACGCTCGATGGCATTCACAACCAGGTATAACGCATCATGCGCATATCCGCCAAAAGTGGAAACCGGCTTACCAGCCATGTTTTCATATTGCTTTTTATAGCGCAGCGCCACTTCTCTTTGCGGATCATCTTCTGCCAGCAACTCTGCAACCAATAAAGGTGTTCCCGGCAAGCGTACGCCTTCCGCTTCTTTTTTACCGGCCAGTTTTATATAAGCATCCGATGCCACCCCATGCGACTGGTACAACGGTAAATCAATGCCCAGCTGAGCATAATTCCGGGTAATAATGGCAGGCCCAGACCCCAGACCCAGGCTCAGAATCGTCTGAACACCATTTTTATTACGCAAGTTAGTCAATTGCGGTGTCATGTCTGCATCAGTAGGCCCAAAAACCTCATCGCCCACTACGGTAATACCATAATCGCCAACGATATCCAGACACTGTTTGCGCATGGAGGCGCCAAAACTGTCGGAACCCGATATCAAGCCCACCTTTAACAGATCCCGTTTTTTCATATCTTCAAAAATCTTGGCGCAAGCCATGCGGTCTGTATGCGGAGTCTTGAAGGTATGGGAACGTACCGGCTGAATAACTTCAATCGCACCGGCCAGAGAAACAAAAGGAATTCCCTCTTCCTGCACGGTGGGCATAATAGCCATTGTTGCACCGGTGGTGGTGCCCCCTATGATTGCAACCACTTCGTCATCTTCCACCAGACGGGTGGCAAATGTACGGGCTTTATTTGCATCACCGGCATCATCATAGGCAAACAGCTTAAGCTGTTTGCCAAGCACACCACCTTTGGCATTAATGTCATCGACCAGCATTTTCAGGGTTTGCGCTTCGGGTTCTCCCAGATAAGAGGCAAACCCCGTGGCAGAAACCGTAGAACCAATGCGGATTTCTGCCTGTACCCCCGTTGCAAAACATAAAGCGGCAACCAATCCTGCCCATTTACGTACTGTTTTTCCTGTTTTGTTATCACTCATTTGTTTGTCTCCTGTTTATTTTAGACATTTAAATATTTTTTCCGGCTTATGCCCTGGCGGCACTTGCCGGAAACAAACACGACCTAACTGCTTTTAGGGCGACGCCACATTGCCACCCTGAACCGGTTGGCCACAAACGCCGAATCGGCAAAGCAGCAATTGCCTGCCGGATTGGCGCCTGTACCATGAAAATCACTGAAAGCGGCACTTTGATTTACAAAAATTCCTCCTGCCAGATTAACGGACAGGTTCACCCCCGCTTGGGCAAACGCATCAATGGCTTTAGCCAGCCGCGCTTCATCTTTTTCGTAAATGGCCGCGGTAATAGCTCCTTTAGTACGTGCCAGCTGCGCGGCACGACGTATACCGTCTTCCACATCATCCACGGCAATCACAAAAGAAACCGGGCCAAAGCACTCGGTACCGTAAACGTTTTCATCACTGGCATCCAAAGCCTGAATCAATGGTGTTGCCGTACGTACCTGTTCCATGCCAGGCAAGGCAGCCGAATCACGGATCAGGCGCCCGGCTCCCCGCATGGTGGCAACGCGTTCCAGCGTAGCCTGATTGGCAATGGCTCCCGTAACCATAACCGCCCGCGCAGGATCAACCAGCAGGGCATCCACGGCACTGGCGATACCGGCGGTCACTTCATCAAACGTTTTGCGCTCGCCATTGACCAAGATCCCGTCACGCGGCACAAACAGGTTTTGCGGTGTTGTACACATTTGTCCGCTGTACAGGGTCAGGGAAAAAGCAATGTTCTGGCACATGGCATCAAAGTTATCGGTAGAGCCCAGCACAATACTGTTCACACCGGCCTCTTCGGTATACACCAGCGGGGTCGCCGCCTGTGTACGCAGCCACTGTCCAAAAGCGCTTGACCCCGTGTAATCAATCAGCGCCACGTCAGGATGCAAAGCCAGTTGTTTTGCCATGCCCATGCCATCCTCTTCAGCCGCCAATAACACGACATCTGCAGGCAGGCCCTGTTCTGACAGCACTTCGCGGGCCACCCGTACTGTTAAGGCCATAGGCAGAATGGCCGATGGGTGCGGCTTGGCAATAACCGTGTTGCCGGTCACCAGATTGGCAAAAAATGCCGAGTAGCTGTTCCAGGTTGGAAATGTCTGGCATCCGATCAGCAACGAAACGCCGCGTGGAATAATGCGCCAGTGTTTTTCCAGGACCAGATCACCTGCCTTGCCCTGTGGCTTGACCCAATCGGTCTGGCTGGGAATCTGACTCATTTCCGCCCAGGCGTAAGCCAATGCTTCCAGCGCCCGGTCCTGTGCATTCGGACCACCGGCCTGAAATGCCATGGGGAAAGCCTGGCCGGAAGTATGCATAACGGCATTGGCTATTTCAAAGCTCATGTTATTCAGGCGCTCAAGAATTTCCAAACAAATACCCATGCGCACGTTCAGGGACGTATTTGCCCAAACTTTTCCTGCGTCCTGTGACTGCTTTACCAGCGTTTCTACACTGGCAACCGGATAGCGTATGTCCAAGGCCACACCATAAGGTGATTGTTCATTCCCGGCCCGGCCCTGCTCTGGATGTCCGGACAAAATGAAGTCCCTGTTCAACAGGGCGTCAAATGCCTGTTGCCCCTCTTCTTTAGCCTGTTCCCCATAAAAACGGGCACTGGGCATTTCCGGATAAGCAGACCAAAATCCGCGGTGCCTGATAACCTCAAGCGCTGTTTCCAGCGTAGAACGATGCTTTTCAAATAAACTAGACATTCCTGATTTTCCTGTATGAAATTATTTTCAATACATTATTGACCAACCGGCCGGTTTATGCAATAGTATCGAACATTAATTGCAAAAAAATCTGGCAAAACAAAAAAATCCAAACAAATAAACCTTATTGAAGGAGACAACATGGCACTTCAATCGAATGAAAGTGTTGCAATAAAGCTTGAAGAAAACGTATTGCATCTGACACTGAACCGCCCTGACAAATTGAATGTTTTCAATGCCGATATGCATCTGGCGTTACGCGCGGGCTTAACACAGGCGGCACAAGATCCTGCCGTTCGGGCCATATTGCTTACGGGCGCTGGCCGGGGGTTCTGCGCCGGCCAGGATCTGGCTGAACAAGATCCCGCCGCCAGCAATACCACCCCGGATCTGGGTGAAACCATTGAGCTGTATTACAACCCCCTGATCCGGCAAATACGTGCCTTGCCCAAGCCGGTTATTTGTGCTGTCAACGGCGTGGCGGCAGGCGCAGGCGCTAACCTGGCACTGGCTTGCGATATTGTGCTGGCTGCCCGTTCCGCCCGCTTCATCCAGGCCTTTTCCAAAATCGGCCTAGTGCCCGATTCTGGCGGCACCTGGACACTTCCCCATCTCTTGGGTGAGGCTCGTGCCAAAGCGCTGGCATTGACGGCAGCCCCGCTTGATGCAGGTACGGCAGCCGACTGGGGATTAATTTGGCAGGCCGTTGACGATGACCAATTGCAAACCAAGGCAACTGAACTTGCCCGGCAACTGGCGCAAGGTCCCACTTTCGGGCAAGGTCTGATCAAACAGGCCATCCAGACTGCCGCGGTCAATACAATGGATCAACAACTTGATCTGGAACGCGACCTGCAACGCCAGGCCGGATGCAGCGAGGATTATGCCGAGGGTGTAACCGCCTTTCTGGAAAAACGTCCTGCCGTTTTCAAAGGAAAATAAACATGTCCGATCACACCCTATCCTCCACCTTGGCCCAGGACTGCGCTGACGCCATGTGGCAAGACGATCTTGCCGCCCGGCATTTGGGCATGCAGCTGCTTGAAGTTGAAACCGGCAAGGCCAGAATGAGCATGCGCATCAAGTCCCAAATGCTTAATGGCCACGGAACATGCCATGGCGGATATATTTTTACCCTTGCCGATACTTGTTTTGCCTTTGCCTGTAATACTTATAATCAGCGCACCGTTGCACAACACTGCTCAATTACCTATCTGGAACCGGCATTTGAAAACGACGAATTAACGGCATACGCCCGCGAAATCAGCAAGCAAGGACGCAGCGGGCTTTACGATGTCGTCATTCGTAACCAGAACGGTAAACATATAGCAGAATTTCGCGGTCATGCCCGCACGATCAAGGGCACTTTATTGCCCAATACATAATCTTGACTATCCATAGTCAAAAATATCATAAAGAAACATAAAGTTAGAGGATACAAAAATGGAAAACCTGACCCCCAGAAAAGAAGACTTGGACCCCATCGAAATAGCATCCCGCGATGAGCTCTCCGCCCTGCAATTGCAGCGCATGCAATGGACACTCAATCATGCTTATGAAAATTCGCCTTTTTACAAGGCACATTTTGATAAAGCCGGGGTTCATCCATCCGATCTGAAAACCCTGTCAGATCTGGCCAAATTCCCTTTTACCCAAAAAACAGATCTTCGTGATACCTATCCTTTCGGCATGTTTTCCGTGCCACGCGAAAAACTGGCACGCATTCACGCCTCTTCCGGCACCACTGGCAAACCGGTGGTTGTGGGTTATACGCATAATGATATTGAGGTTTGGGCAACCCTGGTGGCCCGCTCCATTCGCGCTGCCGGTGGCCGGCCCGGTGATGTCCTGCATAACGCCTACGGCTATGGCCTGTTTACTGGGGGCTTGGGGGCGCATTATGGTGCCGAGAAACTGGGCTGCACGGTAGTTCCTATTTCCGGTGGCATGACCGAACGCCAGGTGTCACTCATTCAAGACTTCAAACCCCGCATCATTATGGTCACACCGTCATACATGCTTTCCATTCTTGATGAATTCCACCGTCAAGGGCTGGATCCACGCGAATCATCACTGGCCATTGGCATTTTCGGCGCAGAACCCTGGACCAATGCCATGCGGCAGGAAATTGAACAGGCCTTTGACATGCATGCTGTTGATATTTACGGCCTGTCTGAAATCATGGGTCCTGGCGTTGCCAATGAATGTGTAGAAACCAAAGATGGCCTGCATATCTGGGAAGATCATTTTTATCCGGAAATCATCAATCCTGAAACCGGTGAGGTTTTACCCGATGGGGAAGAAGGAGAACTTGTTTTTACCACCCTGACTAAAGAAGGATTGCCGATTATCCGCTACCGCACCCGCGACCTGACCCGCCTGCTACCTGGTACTTCACGCACAATGCGCCGTATGGAAAAAATTACCGGCCGCAGTGATGACATGATTATTCTGCGCGGGGTTAATGTCTTTCCTACCCAGATTGAAGAACAAATTCTTAAATGCCATGGATTAACCCCCCATTTCCAGATTGAACTGAACAGAAGCAGCTCACGTATGGATAGCATGACTGTAAATGTAGAATGCCAGCCCAACGCCGCAGATGAAAATACCCGAAACTTTTCGGCCAAAGAACTGGCACATCATATAAAAAGCATTGTCGGGATCAGCACAATCGTAAATGTTACGTTACCCGGCACGCTATTACGCTCCGAAGGAAAAGCCAAACGGGTCATTGATAATCGTCCAAAACGCTAAATACTGTTGTTCTGAGTAAGGTCTAGGTATAATCCCCAATCAGAAGTAAGCTAGAATACCGTTTTTGGTTTTTATTTTTATAGGACAGTAAATCAGTATGGCACGCGTCCGCGCAGCAGATTTCGAGGAAAAACAACTTCACATCCTGGTTAATGCTGCCGCAGTTTTTGCAGAATTGGGCATGGAAAAAGCTTCCATGTCACAAATTGCTGCCCGCAGTAAGGTTTCCAAAGCACTTCTTTACCACTATTACCCCAGTAAAAGTGCTTTGATCTTTGATATTATCCGCTCACATCTGGAAGAGCTGGATCTGGCATTGCAAGCCGTTGCCGATGAGTCGCAAAACGACTTGCCTGAACTGCGCCTGCGTAAACTGGTGCGTCAAATACTGGAATGCTACCGTGATGCCGATGACAAGCATATTGTTCAATTAAATTGTCGCGGCTTGCTGGCAGAAGAAGAAACCAACGAAATAAATGAACTTGAAAGGCGCATCGTGATGCGGATTGCCGATACCCTTCACGAAATTAACCCTGAGATCAATAATAAACGTCCTTTACTTAAACCAGTAACCATGTCTTTGTTTGGCATGCTTAACTGGTTTTACATGTGGTTCAAGCCCAACGGCCCCATCACACGCGAAGAATATGCAGACGTGGCTACCACGTTAGTACTGGAAGGCCTTAAAAACATACAGTAGCCGTTGTTGGAAATGCCAGGCTAAATGATAGTCTCCCAATAATTTGGCTATCGGTAAAACGTGAGGTCTTCATGCAAAATTTCCTGATTCTATTAAGAGAAAATGCCTCCTGCAAATACGTTTATTTTTTTTGGGGGGGGATTACCACGGCAAACGATTTATCTGCCAGAGAGGTCGAAGTATGCACACTTATTATGCTTGGCCACAGCTCTGAATCTATCAGCCTTAAACTGGATTTATCGCTCAATACCATTTTTACTTATCGCAAAAGGGCCTATGCAAAACTTAACCTCAACTCCCAGAATGAGTTATTCCGTATCTGCCTTGATTAGTTTGAAAATCCTGTCGATCACTGTATAGTTTATCTTCGTGCCTGATCCGTTCTTATCAGACATTAAGATGATGCTGCTTACCCCTTTATGACAAAATTCTCACGTATTGTAGATGTTCTTGATCTGTTTTCTGAAACAGACACCCTTTTGACGGCAGAAGAAATTGCCGAAAAACTGCAGGTTTCAAGACCGACCGCATTTCGTTATGCCAAAGAGCTTAACGCAGCCGGCTTCCTGGCCAACTATTCGGGACGCTACTCGCTGGGGGCCCGCATCATTACACTGGACTACCGAATCCGGCAGTCTGATCCCGTCCTGAAAATAGCGGAAACCGTCTTGCGCCAGATTTCTGATGAAACCGGCTGTGATTCCATTTTCTGCCGCATGTATAACGATGAAATCATCAATGTCCATCATGAAGCCAGCAACAATCCGGTTGGGGTATCATTCGGACGTGGCAGGCCTTTGCCTTTATTCAAGGGTTCTGCCGGCAAAGTCATGCTGTCCTTGCTGCCAGCAGGAAAGCTGCAAAAGCTCTATGACAAAAACAGTCATCTGCCCGAAGTGCAGGAAATTGCCACAGAATGGCCAGACTTCAAGCGCTACTTTGCCGCTATACGCAAGGCAGGATTTTATATTTCAGACAATGAAATCGATGCGGGGGTAATAGGGATTGCCGTTCCGGTGTATGCCAGCGGCATCGGCATCATTGGGGCGATTTCGCTGGTCATGTCTGCCGACCGCCTGCACATGATCAACCCCGAAGGCATTATTGCCGTATTGAAGCAAAGGGCCGCCGACATCGGTACCCGGCTGGCAGAACTCGACAACTGAAATATTCGCCTGGAAAAACAGGGATTGCAACGACAAGCCAACGGCACGTCACCCGCCAGAACAGCAATGATGTACCGTTGACCTTTGACCGGAACGACTCTATAAATCTTTTTTGGCAATACGGATATGTTCGCGCAGCGTTTCTGCATCACCCATGGTTCTGGCATTCAGCAGCACAAGCTTGACCAGAAACAGTTCCGTTTTCTCCCTGTCAACGTCATCGATGGCGCTGGCCAATATATCGTAAATGGTTTCCAGCGTATCCACTGGCAAGATTTTGCTTGATTCTGACATATGAAATTTTCCTTATTGAGGCAGGGCCGCATTCAACGCAGCCTGAAGACGCATGGCATCCAGATTGATCCAGCGGGCGCAGATATGCTGATCGGGGCGCAGTAAATAGGCCGCGCCACTGGCATTGACACCGTAGCAGGTACGGATGGCACCTGCCGTATCGTCCAATGTATGGTCAGCGCCCGCGATGACCTGTCCGGTACCGATTCCCACCACATTCAATGGAACACCCCTGGCACGCACCTCCTGGACAACTGCCATCAAATCTTCCGGCACGGTTTCGTTTTGCGTGAAATACAGCAGCTCAAACCCGCCGCCCAGGTGATCCAGCAAATAATTGTCATCGCCCAGAAGCACATTTTGCGGTGGCGCGCCATGAGCGGGACCTGTCTGAAACAATGCATTGTCATCCCCCTGGCTATTAAGTGTCGAATGGGTATACTCATGCGGGCGGGAGGTGCGCCAGTGATAGAGCGGACGCACGAATTCCTGTGTCAGTGACAGGGAAAGCACCGCATCACGCAGCAAACGGAAACCGCGGCTGGGCGGTGTCATGAAACGAGTACTCTTGCCGGCTTCATCAATGATTTCCCGGGCTGCCGTCACGCGTTCGGTGCTGTAATTATCCAGCAATCTGCGGCTGGCCAATCCCTTGATCACAAAGGCAAGATGCCACCCCAAAGACTGTCCGTCCTGAAAACCGGTATTGGCACCACGCACGCCAAAAATGGGCAGTAAATGGGCAGCATCGCCGGCAAACAGCACATTGCCACAGACATAGTCCGGCAATGTCAAAGTACGGGCGGAATACACCGAACTCCAGTCCATTTCCCAGGTTTTACCGGCGTGTCCGATCATGGCCAGCTGGGCATCAATACGTGCCTTGATGGATTCCGGCCGCAGCGCTTCTTCCGGATCTTCTCCTTCGGGCAGCTGATAATCTATGCGCCAGATGCCATGCGGTTCACGGTGCATCAGAATCGTGTTGCCGGGATTCCACTCCGGCGCAAAAAAGGCCAGTCTTTCGGTTGGCAGCGGCAGATCAATTTTAATGTCCGCAATCACGAACCGCCCCTCGTAAGAAGTACCTTCCATTTTCAGTCCCAATGCCGAACGTATGGTGGAACGCCCGCCGTCTGCCGCAACCAGCCATTGGGTTTCAAGCAAATACGTGCCTTCGGGCGTATCAACCTCCATTTCAACGTAACCGTCTTTCTGCTCTACCTGAACCACTTTATTGCCCCAGCGGAACTCAATCAATGGATTGGCCTGGCAGGCATCATGCAGGAACTCTTCCATATATTGCTGCTGCACATTGATCAAAGGATAAAAGCGGTCATTGGCATCGTAAGGCGCTTCCATACGAAAAACGCGCTGGCCACGGTAATAGGAATTGCCAAAGCGCCAGGGCAAACCGGCCTGGGTCATGCGCCCTGCCACACCGGCCTGTTGCAAAATCTCCATTGAACGACGGGTAAAGGCCAGCGCACGGCTGCCATGCGATACCTGCTGCTCTGCGGTCAGGACAACACAAGACACGCCATAACGGGCCAGCTCAAGTGCCGTCACCATACCGGAAGGCCCGGCACCAACAATGACTGCCTGTTTGCGCTCCTGTTCAGGATGCTGCGAAGCAAGCCAGGGTTGATAGATTTTATAGTCGTAATAAAGCGAAAAACGGGGTTCGGTTGACGGTGTATGCATGACATCTCCTCATAATTTCTTATAATAATATCAAATATTGATACTTTATTAATAATATTTAAAAATTATTATACAAAAAGGCTTTATATGGCATTAAACAAGATAAAAATCGCTATACATCCAGTCAGTTTCTTATTAAATTTACAAATTTTCTGGTTTTATCAGGGTTTTCTCTATTCAATTAATTTAAAAATAAGATAAAGTATCAGTTATTGACACTTTACAAAAAACTAGAGAATGACATGCAAATATCCCGTTTTGAACCTATACAACGTCTGCATCATTTTGCCTGGCGCTGCAAAGATGCAGAAGAAACACGTGTTTTTTACGAAGACATTCTGGGCCTGCCCCTGGTACACCTGATTCGTGCCGATAACGTTCCCAGCACTGGCGAACATTGCCCTTACGTGCATCTTTTTTTCGCGCTGGAAGATGGCTCTTCCATTGCTTTTTTTGATCTGGGCGATAACCAGACCGCCTTGCCCTCACCCAATACGCCTGCCTGGGTAAACCATCTGGCCCTTAAAGTCGGCTCCCAGAAGTCACTTGAACGTGCCAAGGCAAAACTGGAAGCGGCCGGCGTTGAGGTCCTGGGTGTCACGGATCATGGTTTTGTTCATTCAATCTATTTTTTCGACCCCAATGGCATCCGGCTTGAGCTGACTGTTGACATGTATCCCGATGGCTTTTCCGAACAAAGCATCCTGCAGGCCCATGAACGTCTGGCAAGCTGGAGCCGGGAAAAAGCCCGGACACATACCGCAACATTAGGCAATTAAAACCAATCAGAACTTAACTGTCATTTAAAGGTATTAAAATTTTTATGAAGCATGAAATTGAACAACAATGGATACACGTCAGCTATAAAGAAACCAGCAAATTCACGGAAACTTACGGTTTTGTTGGCAGTCAGGGAACCGTCAACCTTGAGGGCGTATTAATCAAACCAAAAGACCAGCGCGGTAAAACCGTCTTTCTCATGATGCATCCAACCTCTACACTGCAGCTGTTGCCACTTCCCAATGCGATGGCTGGTGCCGGCTATCCGGTGTTATGCATGGGCAGCCGATATGTGAAAAATGACTCGGCACTGATCTATGAAAAAATCCTGCTGGATCTGGGCGCCTGCGTGCGTTATGCCAAAGAACAATTGGGTTTTGAAAAAGTGATTCTGCTGGGCTGGTCTGGTGGTGGCTCTTTATCACTGTTCTATCAATCACAAGCCCAGAATCCGACCATTACCCATACACCAACCGGTGACGTAGTGGATGCCAAGGCCGCTGGCCTGATACCAGCCGATGGTATCGTACTGGAAGCCGCACACCGTGCCCGTGCCCGTTGCCTGAGCGAATGGATAGATCCGTCTGTGACGGATGAACTCAACCCGGACAAACGCAACCCCGAGTTTGACCTGTACTCACCATCACGGAATATACAGCTGCCTTACCCGCAAGAATGGCTGCACGCATATCGGCAGGCGCAACTGGCACGCGTACGGCGCATTACAGACTGGGTGCAGGACACGCTGGATATGCTAAAAAAACGCAACACGGCAGAAATTGAACGCTGTTTCGTCACGCACCGAACCATGGCTGAGCCCCGCTTTCTGGATGGCAGCATAGACCCCAATGACAGGAAAATCGGGCATTGCTATATGGGCATACCGGAAACCGTCAATACCGGCCCTGTTGGCCTGGCCCGTTTTTCCACCCTGCGTTCCTGGATGTCGCAATGGTCAATCGATCACTCGCGGGCAGATGGAGAGTCTTGTGCCAGACAGGTTACCGTTCCCTTGCTGGCCATAGAGCACAGTGCCGATGATGCGGTCCCCCAACCGGACATAGGGTTGATGTACCAGGCCTGCAACAGCGCTGACAAGGAAATGCACTGCATCCAGGGAGCCAATCATTACTTCAAAGGGCAACCTGATGAACTGGCAACGGCCATCACATTAATCACAGGCTGGATCCAACGACACGGCTGGTAAGCCGGAAGGACACTGCGCTATCTTTTAAAATAAACCGGAGACAATTATCACCATGTCAAATTCAATTCATTTTTCCAGATCCCGTTTGCGCGCCCTGTTCCGTGGTATCTGTGCAAGCACCGCACTGCTGCTGGCCCAGCCTGCCCAATTTGCGGTTGCCCAGGAATACCCGCAAAAAACCATCAAATGGATAGTGCCATATGGCCCAGGCGGCGCTTCAGATATTCTGGCACGCATACTCGGCGAGCATATTGGCGCCGAGCTCAAGCAACAGATTATCATTGAGAACCGCCCCGGTGCCGGTGGCACGATTGGTACGGCAGCCCTGGCCAAGGCCCCGGCCGATGGTTATACCCTGGCAACGGCCGATAACAGCACCTTGTTCAATAACTGGCATCTGTTCAGCAATTTAAGTTACAAGCAACAGGACTTTGATTATGTAGCCACCACGGCGCAACTTCCCCTGCTGTTGGTTGTCAATGCCAACACCTCGGTCAAAAACTATCAGGAATGGCTGGGGTGGATAAAGCAAAGCTCTGAAAAAATCAGTTATGCCTCTCCCGGCATCGGATCGCCGCACCATATTGCCATGGAAACATTAAGCGACCGGGAAAACATCCATATGGTTCACGTGCCCTACCGTGGTGATGCGGCCGCCATTGTGGATATTGTTGGTGGACAAATCCAGACCGCCCTGGTAGGTGTTGCCAATGCCCGGCCATACCAAGATGATCCCCGTGTGCGTTTTCTGGCCGTTACCGGGTCATCACGTTTAAGCAGCATGCCCGATGTTCCCACTTTTGCAGAGCTTGGCCTGAAAGACTTTCAGGGCAGTGCGGAACAGGGCATTATCATGCCAGCCGGCGTTCCGCAAGACATTATCAACCGCTGGAACAAGGAAGTAGCCAAAGCGCTGGAAATTCCAGCCATACGCGAACGCCTTGAAACCCTGGGCATGTATCCGGTGATTTCCAGCCCGGATGAATTCAAATCTTATGTGAATGACCGGGCCAAGCAGGCAGGGGAAATTATTAAGAAAAGCGGCATTACCATTAATTGAACAAACGCTTCCAAATGAAATCCCCCGGTTTAAAGCCGGGGTTTTTTTTACCGCTTGATTTTAATAATCACTTACTCAAGAACAATCTTGTTGTTTTCAATCACGGTTTTCCAGCGGGCCCTGTCTTCACTGATGAAGCGTGCCAATTCCTCACCTGATTTCGGTGCCTGTACATATAACCCGACAGATTCAAATTTTTTCTGAAACTCTTCATCATTCAGTGTTTTGGCAATGGCCGTCCGCAGCGTGTCAATCGTCTCGGCAGGGGTACCTTTGGGTGCGGCAACACCAAACCATGTCGCGGCCTGATAGTCCGAACTGCCCAGTTCGGCAACGGTAGGCACATCAGGCAGCACACTCAAGCGTTTTTGGGTGGTTACGGCCAAAGGCTTGACCCGCCCGTCTTTTATTAACGGTAAAGATGTGCTGATGCCATCCACCATCAATTGAGTGTCATTGCTCATCAGGGAAGTCAGGGCCGGAGAGCTGCCGTTATAGGGAATATGGGTTACGTTAATATCATATTCACTCAGAAGCAGTTCGGTCGCCAGCTGTAACGGATTGCCCGTTCCAATAGAGGCATAATTTAATTTTCCTTCATTTTTTCTTGCTTCTTCCACGAACTTGCCCAGTGTATCCAGACCCGTTTTATCATTGGTAACCACCACCAGCGGCATCTCCGCCACAATGGCCACTACCTCGAAATCACGTTCCGGGTCATAGGGGAAATCCTTGTACAGCATCGGATTCAAAACCATGCTGGAATTGCTCGCGAGAAACAGTGTATAACCATCCGCTTTGGAACGGGCCACAAAAGAGGCGCCTATCCGTGTACTGGCACCCGGTTTGTTTTCCACCACAATAGTTTGATTCAAATGTTTCCCTACATTTTCCGCCAGGGCTCTTGCAAGCTGGTCGGCAGAACCGGCCGGTGTGTAAGGTACCACCAGCTTTACCGGCATTTCAGGGTAAGCGGCCTGTACTGCTGCGGCACCACCCACACACAACCCGAGTGTCACCATGATTTTCCTGATGAATGTCATTTTCATACATATCTCCTGATTTATTGTTTAATTGTTCATGAATAAAAACCAGCCGTTAAACCCTGCGGCTTCGTCCTTCCCAATACTTTTCACGTAAAAACCGTTTATAAATTTTTCCGTTATCATCCCTGGGCAAATCCCGTTGAATCAGAAATTGCTTCGGTACTTTGTATCTGGCCACCCTGGCGGAAAGCCATTCCTTTACCTGCTCCATTTTTATATCGACATTTTCATGAGGCTGGATGCAAGCCAGCAGGCTTTCTCCAAACTCATCATCGGGTACGCCAAACACGGCGCAATCAGCAACGCCCTGATATTGCAGAATCTGGGCTTCCACTTCGGCCGGATAAATATTTACCCCACCTGAAATCACCATATCCGATTTGCGGTCACACACAAACAAATAGCCGTCCTCATCAAGGTAGCCCATATCCCCCAGATTGACCAAACCATTGATATCCACTTTCTGACGGGCTTCCGGGTTATTTCGATATTCAAAATCCGGGTAGGAATATTGACGGACATAGATATAACCGACCTGCCCCTGCTCGCATTCCTGGCCGTTATCGTCATAAATTTTGATGACTGCCCGCCCTACAGGCAACCCCGCCGTTCCCGGCTTTTTCAAGGCCTGTTCTGAATTGACCAGCGTGATCAGACCGGTTTCACTGGAAGCATACGTTTCATGAACAATGGGCCCGACCCAGTCAATCATGGCTTTTTTTATATCGGGAGCACAAGGTGCCCCGGTTGAGGCAATAAAACGCAAAGATGAAATATCGTATTTTTTACGTATGTTTTCATCAAGCCTCAGCAACCTGACATACATAATGGGAACCAGATACACCACTTCAATTTTGTGTTTTTCAATCCGGGCCAACAACTCGACCGGATCAAATTTTTCACCCAACACGAATACATCGCTTGCCAGCAAGGCAAACTGCGCAAAAAGACTGGGCGCACTGTGATACAAGGGAGCAGGCAACAACACACGGCACCCCGGTGTCAAACCAAACGTTTCCTGCACAATAGCCCGCATTTCCTGTTGCCGCTCAGGCACTTCTTCGGGTTTGAAAGGTACCCTGAGTACTCCTTTGGGCTGGCCGGTCGTGCCCGACGTATAGGCCATATGTCCGCGGGGAAAACGGGAATAAACGCTGCGTTCTTCAAAAGAATCGCGCCAGCTGGCGTAATGCCTGGGTTCATCCCCCTGCCTGACAGCTGCGTCTGTTTCTGCGTCCGCATCCACAAGAATAACGATCATGTCTTCGGACACAACCGGCTTCAGGTTGTCCCAGAACTCTGCATGCACAATCAGGATACTGGAGCCGCTATCCCGCAGAATATAACTGGCTTCTTCCGCCTTGAAATGCCAGTTGATTGGACAATAGTACGACCCAAGCTGCCTGCTTGCGTTGATTACTTCAAGATATGCCTCACAATTCCTGAGCATAACGGCAACCACGTCACCTTCTTTTACGCCAAGGCTATCCAGCCCTGTCGCCAATTTCCTGGCATTTGCTTCCAGCATTCCGGCATCAACTTCTTTGTTGCCAATAACGATTTTCCTGGCCATTTTTACCTCATTATGCCTTTGCCGTTTTTTCCCTGATGACTTCGCGAGCGCGTTTCCAATCTTCTTTACTCCACTCGAAATACTGCTTGAAATAGGCCCCATTAGCCAACCAGTCTCCGCCATCCAAAGCGATAGTCTGTCCATTAATCCAGTCATTCTGCGGACAAAGCAAGAATGCGGCCAGTTGGGCAATATCACTCATTTTCCCCAATCTTTGCATGGGATTCTGTTTGACCAGGTAGTCTGAACTGTCATCAGTCGGACGCAAACGGGTGGAAGCGCCTTCTGTAGGAATGACACCCGGCGCAATGGCATTAAACCGGATGCCATGCCTTCCCCACTCAATCGCCAGGGACTTGGTCATCGTATCAACCGCGGACTTTGACATTGCGGAAGGCACAACAAAGGGAGAGCCCGTCCATACCCAGGTAACCACAATTGAAAGCACGGACCCACGGCGCTTGCTTTCAATCCAGCGCTTGCCAACAGACTGCGTGGTATAAAAAGTACCGTTCAATACGGTTTCCGTAATGGCCTTGAATCCATTCACTGTTAATTCTTCGGTTGGACAGATGAAATTTCCGGCCGCATTATTGACCAGCGCATCAACCCCGCCATGCTTGTCCCATATTTCCTGGATCAAAGCATCTACCTTTGAAGCATCCCGAATGTCAACAGAATGGGCAAACACTTCCGCACCTGGATATTTTTCCTGCAGCAGGCGGGCCGCTTCATCAACCACTTCCTGCCTGCGGCCACACAGATGCAGCGTCGCTCCCAGGCTGGCCAATCTGTCTGCCATACCATATCCCAGTCCGGTTCCTCCACCGGTAATCAATACGCTCTGCCCCTTGAACAGGCCAGATGAAAATATTTCATTTTGCATTTGTCAGTCTCCTTTTGATTCAGTTTATCAACACAAAAACGTGGAAACAATGCCCTATAATTGACAATATATGTTTCCTTAAAAGAAACAATAGACTTATACAAGAGAGAAAACATGATCAATACATCTGATTTCGACATAAACCTGGTTCGGATTTTTGTCAGCATTATTGACACCGGAACCTTAAGTGCCGCAGCAAAACACCATGGCACGACCAAATCCCAGGTCAGTAAAAACCTGAAAAAACTGGAATCCCTGCTGCAAACCCAGCTGATCCGGCGTTCAACAAGACGGCTGGAGCTCACCCAGCAGGGTGAGGTGCTTTACCAGCATGGTGTGGGCATGCTTAAGGAAATAGAAGCGGCACGCCAGGAAATCCAGCGTTTGGGGGCGGAGCCCATGGGTAGCGTCAGGTTAAGTGTGCCAACCGGCCTGGGAGAGCTGATCCTGCAACCCATGCTGATAGAATTCAAGAAGAAATACCCTCAGGTAAACTTGCAAATCATGTTTTCCAACCGGGTTAACGACTTGATTGAATCACAAATTGATGTAGCCGTACGTGTCCTTTCCGAACCGCCCAAAGACTATGTAGCCAAAAAAATCAGTGATATTGCCTGGCGATTGTGCGCTTCGCCGTATTACATCAGAAAAAACAAAGCCGATACGGAAAATATTGAGAAACTGGCAAACATGGATTATTTATGCCCGTCCAATAAACTGTATGAAACACTTAACCTGTCTTCCGGCAAGGAAAATCTCAAAATAAAAATGAGCCCCAAACTGCAATCGGAAAACTTCCGTTTTCTGCTGGAGGCCGCAAAAAACGACCTGGGCGTTGTGTTGCTGCCAAATTATGTCGTTGAACAGGACATTGTCAAAGGAAACCTGAAAGTTCTTTTTCCAGAATTAAGCATCCAGTCAATTGATACCACTCTGTATATTTTAACTACACCCAAACCCCACCTGTCCTCTGCCGCCATCAAAACCCTGACCCTGTTTTTACAAGAGCAGTTAAGTTTTCTGTTCAGGCATTGAATTCTATAAATTCACTTAGACCAAATTTGCCTGAAACCACAAAAAGCGAATTGAATATTAGACTGCAAGCACATACCTATATAATTTCCCGAGCATTGGCCTATTCTGAAAAACCTGCCCCGCTTGCTTTATTTGAGCTTATGCAGGAACTTAAGACACTCCGCTCATTAAAGTCCCATAACAACTGCCCGCTAACCGTTAACACTTTAGGCTGACCATTATTAATTTGCAATGTACGATCTGGCAATGTTGTCAGGTTGATCAATTCTTTCGCACTAAATTGCTCTTTAATCAGCACTCCCCAGGCACTGTAAACAAAAATGGCATCAACCTCCCCTTTAATCAAGGCGGTCAATTCCCGCGTATGATGCCGGTAAATCTGACCAACGGAAATCACGCCAATACCGGTATCCGTTCCCTGATCAAGAAATTTCGCTTCAATGGGCAAACCCACACCAATCAGAGAAGTTCTCAACTTGGCTTTTGGATGGGCCACACTGTCATCAAACTTCAGACGACCGGTAGCAATTGAAGCCACCGCATACATCAGCATACGCTTGGACAGACTGTGCTCATAACCCAGGCAAAAAAAACCGGTTTTCTCCAATAAGCCAAGCCAACAAGCCAATTAACCTATGCCACCACCCGCTACATACAAGACCTGACCGGTAACATAAGAAGCTTCAGGTGCTGCAAAAAAGCAAATGGCAGCAGCGATTTCTTCCATTTGACCCAACCTGTTCATGGGGGTGTCGCGCAAACTTTGCGTGTAAATACCCTTCATCCACTCTTGCTCTTGGGCAGAAAGCGGATTGGCATTACGTGGAATGGCGCGCTGCCCGTTATCAATGGCCCCCGGTGAAACGCAGTTGACACGTACCCCGGTTTCGCCCAACTCCATTGCCATACTGACGGTAGCGGCATGCACGCCACCTTTTGCGGCAGAACATGCGGTATCTGTCAAGCTAGGGCGTGTTAACACTAATAGACAATCGGCCGCAATATTGCCTATCCTACAGGAATGGAAATCACACCTGAACAATTTACGCATATCGAAAGCTGCCTTCCCCGGCAACGAGGCAATGTCAAGCTAACGAATTTGCAGGTAGTCAATGCCATCCTTTATGTGGCCGAGCATGGCTGCAAGTGGCGCAGTCTGCCCGAGCGATTCGGGAACTGGCACACCGTTTACACGCGCATGAACCGCTGGGCAAAGGCTGGTGTTCTTGATCGGATGTTTGCTGAGCTTCAGAAGCATCAGATCGTGCGTATAAAGATCGAAGCGGTCTCATTGGACAGCACCAGCATAAAGGTGCATCCTGATGGCACGGGTGCTTTAAAAAAAACGGCCCCCAATCCATTGGAAAGTCGAGAGGGGGCTGGAACACCAAGATTCATATGGTTGCCGCGGATGATCGAACTGCCGTAGCGTTTTCACTTTCTCCCGGACAGGCCCATGATGCGCCTGCTGGACGTGTCTTGCTCGAACGGCTCGGCGCGCTCACTCGGCCCGTCCATTTGCTGATGGATCGCGCTTATGAGGGCAATAAAACCCGGCAGCTTGCGCTCGATCTTGGCTATATCCCCGTCGTACCCCCGTCCTCCAGGCGGTTGGATCCATGGGAGTATGACCGCGCGATGTATCGACGGCGAAACGAGGTGGAGCGATTGTTTCGTCGCCTCAAAGGCTACCGAAGAATCTTCTCCCGCTTTGAGAAGCTCGATCTCATGTTCATTGGATTCGTCAATTTCGTACTCGTGATGGACGGACTGCGTTTGTGTTAACACGCCCTAGTCTGACACAGGGGGCTGGGACTTAACCGCTTCCTCTTTAAGCAATTTATAGTGCGAACAGGCTGCCTCGATCACCGTACCATCGCCCGCCACACGCTGGCTGCTGGAACGACAGGCCTGTAAAACGGAGCGGGTCAGTGACTCAAAAAAATCATGGGTCAGTGATGCTTCATGCAGCGTAATGAAGCGACCAATATTCGCATGGTCTGGCGCAATACCGCCACAGACCCACATGCAGCCGACGTCCAGCCGCGCGAGTCGCTCTAACGCCCGTAATGAATGCACGCCTTGCATAATGCCATAAAGAATCAAGCCCATCATGCAGCGTGGTGCATAGGGCGCGCGACCGGTAAGCGCATAGCGTTGTTCAAACAGTTCCCAGTCCTGTTCATCCAGCAACTTGGCCACCGTCAACGGCGTTAACTCACCACTGTCACGCAGATATTGCTCAAGCCGAACCGTGCCCACAAACATCTGGCTGGGATTGCCAGACACAAAACGGCGTGCCCCTGGCAGCGCTGGGCGCGACAGGATCGGTTCAGAGGCACTGGGGGCTCCGGTAAATAAATCAAACTGCTGATTATCCAGCTGAGGAACTTTACGCGTCGTACTCATTAGTGATTCTCGTGGCGCTAAACTTAGTCATAGTAAAAAGTGTACAGGTTAAGGGCCTTTTGCGACAGCCTCAGGAGCATGGGAACTAGAAACCAAAACGCAGGAGCGAAGGGAACCAGAAAGAACCACCCCGGCGCTATGCGCCACCCCTCCGCAGGAGGGGAATTATTCGTTCCTACGCTCCAGCTTAGGAACCAGAGAAGCAGAGAAAAACAGCCCGTTATTTCACCACCGGTGAAATAACAGCGCCTTCCCCAATCTCCTCAAGCAATTCAACCTCTTCCTTGCGCCCGGACAGTCTGGCAGCAATAAAAGCGCATACCATTAGCTGAATCTGGTGAAAAATCATCAGAGGCAGCACAATCGCCCCCACTGCCTGCCCAGCAAACAGGACCTGCGCCATAGGTAAGCCACTGGCCAGGCTTTTTTTCGACCCGCAAAACACCAGGGTAATCCGGTCCTCAAGAGAAAAACCCATCAGTTTGCCAATCAAAGCCGTCAACAACAGCACAATAACCAGTAACACAACACTAACCAGAACAAGTAATAACAAGGCCACCAGGGGCGTCTGGCTCCATAAGCCCTCATTTACCGCTGCGGAAAACGCCACATACACCACCAGCAGAATCGAACCCTGATCCACAAACCTCATGAGAAAACCATGACGGCTGATAAAACCGGCGGTGAAAGGACGGCTGAAATGCCCCAGTGCAAACGGAATCAGCAGTTGTTGGGTAATTTCCCAGATGGCCTCAAGGGCCAACTGCGAATCACTGGTGGCTACACCATCGGTTATCAGCAAGCTGACCAGCATGGGCGTAATGAAAATACCCAAAATGCTGGATGAAGAAGCACTGCAAATGGCAGCGGGAATATTTCCACGCGCAACAGAAGTAAAGGCAATAGCCGATTGCACGGTTGCAGGCAGCACGCACAAATACAGGACCCCTTTATACAAATCAGGCGTAAACAGGGGTTCAAGAATGGGCCTGGACATTACGCCAAGCACAGGAAAGAGAATGAATGTAAAAGAAAAAATCAGCAAATGCAGGCGCCAATGGGTAGCACCCGCAATGATGGCATCTCGTGACAAACGAGCCCCATGCAGGAAAAACAGCAGCGCAATGGCCAGGCTGGTCACCATTTGCGCCACCGGCATCCCACGACCAGAGGCCGGAAAGACCGTGGCAACAAGAACAGCTACCACCAACAAAAAAGTGAAACGGTCAATTTTAAGAAAACGAAGCAGAGACTGAAACATGGGGCAAACTTATGTTTAGGGGTGAATACATTGGCAGCTGCCAGCCATATTACCCCATCCAAGCCTTGGTTTCTTAGCTCTCCAGCGTATCACGCCATTCAGCCGGCAAAAATTGCGCCGCCTGTTCATCAAGCAAAATCATCGCATTTGGATGAGACTTGACCACTGAAGCCGGCAACTGCTCGGTAACAGGGCTTTCATAAAGCTCTGCCATGATTTGCGCCTTGTTGGTGCCAGTGGCAATAAGAATAATTTGTTTTGATTCCATAATATCCTGTAAACCCAGCGTAATCGCCTTGGTGGGAACTTCATCCAAAGAATCAAAAAAACGACTGTTATCAATTCGGGTTTGTTCAGTAAGTGGCACTACATGCGTGCGGCTGCCAAATGAGGTGCCCGGCTCGTTAAAGCCGATATGACCGTTATTGCCAATACCGAGCAATTGCACGTCGATGTGACCCGCCTGCTGGATTTGACCTGAGTATTGTTCGCATTGTTTTACCGGATCCGCACACAAACCGTCTGGCAGGAAGGTGCGATGCTGCGCAAAAGCCAGGCGATTGAACAAATGCTGCCGCATATAGTAACGATAGCTTTGCGGATGATCGCTGCCCAACCCGATATATTCATCCAGGTTGAAGGTGGTTAAGCCCGACACATCCACATTTAACCGTGCAACCTGCTCACACAATTTTTCATAGACAGGCTCCATGGTACTGCCTGTGGCCAGCCCCAATACCGAATCATTTTTCTTCTGGATTTGTGCAATAAGCAATTCACTTACATGTTCTGCAATTGCCTGGGGGTTGGAAAAAACATAAAACATAGTCGTTCCGGTAGTGATCAATAAAAACGGTACTTACTGCTGATAAACAACCGGAATTATCCTCCTATTTTTTGATTCATGTTTTGTTTTTGTTCGGCTTTTTAAAAATTTACTTCCCAAGTGTTGCAAAATTATCTTTTTGCTTTGCTTGCCTGAATGGCTTATTTAGCATTAATCACTGCATTGCCAATTTTGCATGACTGCCTCTTACTCTCAAATCAATAGCTGTTTTCACAATTAATGATTGTTCTACCAACCATATTTATTAATAAAATTTTTTATTAATAATAAACAAAAACTTAAAAAACCCATCCCAGATCCCAGATCCCAGGCAGCTATTTAAATAATTTTTTATAATTAACAGTAGCATATAAATGCCACCTTATCTATAATTAAGTCCAGTTTTCTAGCTTGATTAATCGTTTTACTATTAATCATTCAAAAGAAACCAATTATTTATCAAAATTAATTTTAAAGGCTATAAAAACATGTCTCGCTCTATAGCATTGGAATCCGTTAAAGAAGAACACAAAGCACTTATTGGTTCTTTTAATGAATTAATCAATAAACACAATGTTTCAACCAGCCAGTTTCTGGAAGCCCTCGTTTCCAACCTCCCTTCCGCCTCAGACATCGTAGCGGTACAAAACCTGCTGGAAAAACGTATTAATGAAATCCGTACGGAAGAACTGAACCGTTATATTCAGGAAGGCAAGAAAATGGCACAGGCGCTGGGTATAGACCCTGCCATTATTGCTGAAGGCTTAACCGGCAAACAGGCAAAAATCGCAAAACCGGTTAAAGCCAAATATCGCAGCAAAGAGAATCCGGAAGAAACCTGGTCTGGCCGTGGCAAAAGACCGGCATTTATTGCCAACTATCTGGCCGCCAACCCCAACAACCAACTGGAAGATTTGTTAATTAACGATTAACGCCAGTTAATGCCTGTTATTTAACAGCATCAACAAAGACGCCACTGTAATCATGTGGCGTCTTTTATAAAAACCATTAATATATGCCATTCAAACAAAAGTGCCTTGTGACTTTCAAATGGTGATATTATCTGCTCAGCTTTTTTTGCATACTGGCCTCATTTAAAATCGTCATTCATGCGCTAAAACTCATCTACTATTACAACTCTTCAACAAAGAACCTGCATGAAAAAAACTGATTTGGAAAAACAAAAAGCCCTTAAAACAGTAGGAAAAATGAAACAGGAAGGTATCCCCAACCGTTTTTCAACCGATTCAGGCGCACAACTTGACCGACGCGAGCAACGCAAACTGGACCAGGCACAAGGTTTGGTACCATTCCCGGTAAAAATCAAACAAACATTGATAGAAGAAATTCGTGCCCAGGCAATTGCGCAAAATACCAATACTAATGATGTGGTTAATGCCTTACTGGAAAAGGCCCTGAAAAACTGAAACCGGGTGGGCCTTTTACACTCTCGGATATAAAAGTAATGCCCATTTCACCAAGGGCATTACTTTTCAAAAACAGCTAAAGTTATCACTTACCACAAGAAAGAAATTTTTATTAATTTCTCTAGTCTGCCTTCGCCCCTGAAAGCTTAACGATCTTGCCCCATTTTTCAAATTCGGTTTCATTGAATTTTTTGAAAGTGGCCGGATCAGACGCAACGGGCTCTGCACCCAATTGCGCATACTGCTCAATCACCTTGGGTTCTTTCAACGCTTCGCTGGCTGCTTTCCACAATGTCTGCACTACCTCATCAGGTGTATTCTTGGGCGCCCACAAACCATACCATGTACTCACATCAAAATCGGGCAGGTTGGCCGCGTCCGCCACAGTAGGAACACCAGGCAAGGCATCATATTTCATGCTTGGGTACACACTGGGATTAATCACATGCAAAGACGCATTGGCCAAATAAGTATACCCATCAGGTTTGGCTTTACTGACAAACTCCGCAGCAATCATGCCGCTTGCGCCAGAACGGTTATCAACAACAATGGATTGCTTTAATACTTTGGACATTTCAGCAGCGGCAATCCGGGCCACAATATCCGTAGGCCCTCCGGGCGGATAGCCCACCACCATCTGCAGGGAATGGTCGGGGAATTTGTCTGAAGCGGCCAAGGCTTGCATATTGAAAATACCGCAAGCGGTCACTAAACCGATGCCAATAAATTTACTAATATTCGTTCGTTTCATAATATTCATCTCCTAGTTGAGTTTTTAATCTATTTTTACTGCCAGTTTCCCTGTCACACTTCTTCCATGAAGCGTTTCAATCGCTTCAGGCACCTGATCCAAAGAAAATACTTTCTGGACATCCGGATTCAGTTTTTTTTCCTTCACCCATCTAAACAAAACCTCCATAACATTGGACATCATGGCAGCATGCATAATGCGTTCATCAGCCGGTGTCCAACCGGTATATTGACCAAAAAAGAAACCATGAATGGTCAGGTTTTTAACCAGCACAATGTTCATGGCCACCTCGGGCAATTTACCGCTGGCAAAGCCGATACTGATTAACTGGGCATTCTGTGCGGCTGCCCTGAGCGCTGAAGCAAAAAGTGATCCGCCAACCGGGTCAAAAATAATATCAACCCCCTTACCCGCTGTAAGCTGCTTAACCTGTGCAGCCAATTGATCAGTACCTGTCAAGGTTTCACTGGCTCCCGCCTTTTTCGCCACCTCACACTTTTCCTTCGTACTGGCGCAGGCAATGACCCGACACCCCATGTTTGAGGCAATTTCAGATATTCCGCATAGGCGCCCCAATCACAAATGCAGGCCACTCTTTGACCAACAGATAAATGGATGACTGCACTGCCTTTTTGCTCAACAATCCCGACTGCTTCGGTTCCCGGAGAAAAAGGAAATGGGGGTTTGCGCTGATATTTTCCTTCAATCATCAACCCGGTAGCATGACTGACACTGGCGTAATGCACCCTGACAATAACTTCATCGGGCCGGGTTATTTCCGGCATGGGTGCATCCTCAACAGAAAGCACCTCTCGTGGTGCCCCAAACGTTTTGCAATGTAATGCTTTCATTTATATTTCTTCCTTCTTGATTTGTCGAATAACCTGTGACGCTATCAAGGCATCAATCTGTTCCTGGCTGAAATTGAATTTTTGCAGTACATCAATCGTGTGTTCTCCAATATCCGGTGCCTTGTTCAATATGGGTTTTTGTGACAAACCGGGTATGAACACATAGGGAAGCGACAGCCCGGGAGACTGTTCAAAATAATCCACCGTCTGGTTGAATACGGCCTGCGGGTGTTGCATGACCTGATCATAATTGCGCACGGGGGCGTGCAAGACTTCATATTGACGAAAAACATCCTGCCATTCTTCATTCGTTCTTGCCGCCAGAATCCCGGCCAGCTCACCGTGCAGCACGGCCCGATGTTTCATGCGCTCCGTATTATTAACAAAACGGGTATCTTCCAGCCAGTCCTGCCTGCTCAACGCCTTGCACAAACGTTCAAATTGATCGTTATTCAAAGCCAGGACATTCAACTTGCCGTTTTGTGTATCGAAAACACCATTGGGAGCACTGACTGCCGTTTTGATTTTCACTGGATTCAAGGTGTGCTCGATCAGGTTCGATTGCTGGAAAGCGGCACAGGCATCAAACAGATTCAGTTGAATATGTTCGCCTTGCTTTACAGCAGAGCATTGACGACGGTAAATCGCCGCCAGGGCCTGCTGGGTGGCAAACATGCCTGACAAAACGTCCACCATCAGAATCCCGATTTTTTGTGGGTTACCTTCCTGGTCATAATTGGCCGACATAATACCGGTTTCCGCCTGCATGACAGAGTCTGTGGCAGGTGCAAAAGCGTAAGGCCCCGAAGGCCCGTAACCACTGATGGAAATATAAATAATTCCCGGATTTGTTATTTTCAGATCCTCATAACCCAGGCCCAGCTTTTCAACGATTCCAGGCCTGAAGTTTTGCACGAACACATCACATTCAGCGGCCATTTTTCGAATTGCCTGGCGTCCTGCCTCCTGCTTGGCATCAATGCATACACTCTGTTTGCCCACGTTATAGCTGATAGACAACGCACTTTGTCCGGAAACGGTTGTGCCCACATGACGCCCCCAATCTCCGGCTGGCGGTTCAATCTTGATCACCTCGGCACCATATTGCCAGAGCATATTGGCGCAGTAAGGTCCGGCCACCCCCTGGCTGATATCAAGTACTTTAAGACCGGAAAAGCTGTTATTTTCGTTCATCATTTCGTCTTCCATTCACAACAGCTCCATCCTAAGACAAAGCGAATTGTGCGACAATACGCTAAAACTACTCATCAGTGTTCAATTATGATTGACAATAATCTGGATCTAAACCTTCTGAAGCTGTTTGTTGAAATTGTGGAAGCAAAATCTTTGGCAGAGGCCGCCCGCCGAACGGGCATGACACGATCCAATGTTTCCATGCGGCTGAAAAAACTGGAAAAAACGCTTGAAACCCAGCTTTTCAGAAGAAACACCCGAAGTATTGAACTGACCCAGCAAGGTGAGTTGCTTTATGAAAAAAGCCAGAAAATCCTGGAAGAAATAGCGTCGGTCAGTTCGGACATCCATCATCTTTCAAAAAGCATGAAAGGCTATATCCGCGTTCGTATTCCAACCGGGTTTGGTCATTTATATTTATCAGACATCTTTATTGACTTTATTCGAGAGTATCCTGAAATAGACTTGAAAATTCTCATCAATGACCGGCTGGATGACCTGATTGAGTCCGAGGTGGACTTCGCTATCAAGATTACCTCAAACCCCAATAATGAATATGTCGCCAGAAAAATATGTGATGTTCAGTGGTGTTTGTCGGCATCCCCTGACTACTTAAAAGGAAATCCTGTTCTGCTACCTTCAGACTTACTGCACCATAAATTGGTCATGCCGGCTGCCATGGGCAAGAATTTTTTTCTGAAACTGGTCCATGAACGAAGCCTGATTCGACAGCGCGTGTCTTGCAGTCTTCAATCGGGCAGCTATACTTTTTTACTGGATGCGGCCCTCAAAGGAGTGGGAATTACGCTCTTGCCCCGTTACGCGGTTCACCAGGAACTGAAACAAGGAAAACTGGTGGAAGTGCTTGAGGACTACATGCCCGAAGGAGTAGGCAATGCCATGTATTTCCTGACCATTCCCAATAAATTCACAACAACCGCAACACACCAGTTAATGAACTTCTTACAGGAGCGCATTATAGCCTTGGTGGATTCATGGAACCACACGACTTTGTAGCCAATACCAAGCCATCCCGATCCATTCATGGAGTACGCTACCGGAAATACGCAAGGCATCAGCCCGGGGAATATATTTAAGAAAATTGGGCGGATAATCGGGCCTGACGGTAGGGGCTGCAATCACATTGAAACCGGCCCGTTCAAACGTTATTTTGGCGCGTTTCATATGCACGGTATTGGTCACCAGCAAAATGGTGTTGATGCCTTCACTACCCAAAGCGTCTCTTGAATAACGGGCTTCTTCAGCCGTCGTGGCCGGTTCAGGCAACACCCATCTAACCGGTGTATGAAATAGGGTTTCCAGCTCTCTTTGCATTACCTGGGCAACCGGTTCTTCCCCCGGCCACCCGCCCCCGCTAACCTGAATAGGCAGGCCGGTTTCCCGATGCAAGTAAGCGGCATAGCGAATCCGCTCCAGTGTGGAAGAGGCGGCAGAACTGCCCCCGAACTCAGGCTGGTCGTGATTCACGCCACCACCCAATACCACAATCGCCTGCGCCTGCCTGGCCTGATCCAAGGACAAAACAGGCTCATCGTATAAGGATTTAACCAGTGCCGTGGCAACTACTGGCATACTGGCTACTGTCAGGGCCACAATCCCAAACAACAACACGGCTCGCCCCCACTTCTTGAACCGGCTTTCCAGCAAGGCCCAGCCCATCAAAAACAGAATAATAAAGTTAAAGGGAATTAACAGGGTGGAAGAAATAATTTTGCTGGCAAAAAAGCTCATGACGGGTTGCTTGGTTTAAGCACAAAAAAAAGTGGCACAAACCGTATATTAAGCATTTTATTGCGCATTGGCGATCATGGCATTCTGTTGCACATTAACGACCATGGCATTCAACTGATGGCCGTCAACCATGAACAGATTACGGTTATATTTTGCCATTTCAGTCGCTTCTTTATCAAACTTTCCCATTGTAAAAATGTAGTTGTAATGACTGTTATGCTGATTCATGCCAATCACTTCCTGGGAAATATCGCTAACCCCCACCTTGTCCGCTCTCCAGTGACGTGTGGAAACAAAACCACGGTTTCCTTCTTTTTCAATCATGAAATCGGCAATATCCTGCAACTCACCACTTACCTTTTGTACCTGATACCCCTTGGATTGAAAAATATCGGTAACCAATGCCGCGATCTTTTCTTCTGAAAAACTTTTTACTTCTGACAAGGATACGCGCTGATTGTTAAGGTTAATATATGAAACGGAAGGCTTCTGCCTCTTCCAGACAAGGTACACAACCACCGCTACCAGTAATAGAAAAATGTAAGTACTCATCTCAAGCCTCAGTTAGCAGATATATTTATAATGTTGAGGACTGCGCGGCGCAAACCATTTGATTCCCCTCATTTTTCAATACTTTTTTAAAATTTACAGTAAAAATTTCTATTCTTCCCAGCATTATAATACCTAAAGTATCTTAAAATTACCAAAAATAAACAATATGTAAAAAACATAAGCACATAAGTAAACAACAAGCCTGTCTGAATAGGCGAACATCTCATTTACATTTTTTTTCAATTTCTTGTTTTTAATAATAATTAAACCAATATGTACTACCTTTATAAAACACAATAGTACAATCACGGCAAGTCAATCCCACAAGGTTTTCAACAGCATGAGTCTTCATTACCTCGTCACCGGTGGAGCCGGCTATATCGGCTCCCACACGCTTATAGAAATGCTGCAGGCAGGTTATACCCCTGTTGTACTGGATAACTTTTCCAATAGCAGCAACAAGGTTTTTGATCGTTTAAAAACCATTACCGGGACAGGCATTAAAGTCATCCATGGAGACATCCGCGACCGTAAACTGCTGGATGATATTTTTGCAGAACACGACGCCCTGAATACACCCATCCAGGGGGTCATTCATTTTGCGGCCCTGAAAGCCGTGGGCGATTCAGTCAAACGCCCGCTTGAGTATTACGAAAACAATGTCGCCGGTACCGTTACCCTGCTACAGGCCATGCTGGCCGCTGGTGTAAACCGCATCGTCTTCAGCTCATCCGCCACTGTTTACGGCGAACCCGAATTCCTGCCCTATACCGAATCCCATCGAATTGGCGCCACCAACCCTTACGGCTGGACCAAGGTTCAGGTAGAACAAATATTAAAAGACACCTGCGTGGCCCATCAGGAATTTTCGGCCATTGCATTACGCTATTTCAACCCGATTGGCGCCCATGAAAGTGGCCTGATCGGTGAAAACCCACGAGATATTCCCAACAACCTTTTCCCCTTCATTACCCAGGTAGCCGTTGGCCGTTTAGAAAAACTGAATGTTTTCGGCAACGATTACGATACGGTTGATGGTACCGGTGTACGTGACTACCTGCACGTTAGTGACCTGGCACTGGGGCATGTAAAAGCCGTGAATTACGTTAATGAAAGCGCCCATAGCGGCTTTACAGCCATTAACCTGGGTACCGGCACCGGCACCAGTGTCCTGCAAATGGTGAACGCTTTTGAACGGGTCAACAATATTAAAGTGCCCTATATTATTCAGGCCAGAAGGGAGGGAGACATTGCCTCTGCCTGGGCCAACCCCCAACTGGCAGAATCACTGCTGGGCTGGAAAACCACCCGCAGCATCGATGACATGTGCCGGGATGGCTGGAACTGGCAAAGCAAGAATCCTGAAGGATATTGATCAACCATCAATCGAGACTTTCAACCATATATATATAACAAAATATTTCTATTAACCTTAAGTCTCATATGGTTAAATCATTTTTCGGATTTGTACTTAATACAGAAAATGATTCGCCATGAACAATACGCTTTTTAAGGGTCTCCAAATACTGGAAATGCTTGCTTACAGTAGTCAGCCCATGAGGCTGACTGATATTGCCAACAACCTCAACCTGGTTAAAAGCGGTACCCACCGCTTGCTTCAGGCACTGGTTGACTCAAAATATGTCGTTCAGGACAAAGAATCCGGCAAATACAGCACAACCTGCAAACTCATTGAACTTGGCTCTGCCGTCCTTCCTCACCTGGCCTTAAAACAGCAGGCGGAAGGCATCATGCAACAGTTAATGCGCGACACAGAAGAAAGCGTTCATTTATCCATCCAGGATCAACATGATGTGGTGTATCTGCACAAAGTGGATGGGCCTGCACCTATCCCGTTTTACACCCATATCGGTGGTCGTGCCCCACTATACTGTGTGGCCACTGGCAAAGCCCTGCTTGCATATAAAAACGATTTTTTTATTGAAAAAATAAAGCAAAACCTGAACCCCAAAACCGACAACACCATTATCAACGCCCAACAACTTGAAATGGAACTTCAGGAAATCAAGGAAAGAGGGTATAGCATCAACAAAGGTGAACTAAAAGAAGAGGTTTACGGCGTTGCGGCTCCCATTATCGACAAAACGGGAAATATTATTGCAGCGATCGGACTGTCCGGACATAGTGAGCGCTTTACGACTAAAACGATTAACAAATACGCTGACCTGCTCATGCAAGCTGCCCAGCGCATTACAGGCCTGCATAACGGGCATGATCCATCGGTAAACCTGCAACGACTTATTCTTTCCTGGTAAAACCGGTATCACAGAAAAACAGGTTGTCGATTATAAAACCAAGGTAAAACACCCAATACACTTAAAGTACCTACTATTTTTTTACAGAAACAGTCATTGATTTACCCTGCCATTACATCTATATATTATTCACTTACCACTGTAAACAGGCTCGCGTTTTTCCTTGAATGCCCGTATACCTTCTTTCTGGTCATCACTTTCCCGAACAATATTCAATTCCCTGATCGTGCGGGCCATGAGTTCTGAAGGACCCTGCGGCAATACATCACGCGTCACAAAACGCTTCAGGGTCTTTAAGACCAGAGGCGAAGCCTTTGACAGTTTCCGGGCTTTTTCCAGTGCAACGTCCACCTGCTGCCCCAGCGGTACAACCTGGTTCACCAAACCCGCTGCATAAGCCCTTTGGGCATCCAGTATCTCACCGCACAAAATCACATCCATCGCAATCTTATGCGGAATACGGGCCGCCAGCCCGGCAATCATGCCACCGGTAAAGCCCAATTTGGCTTCCGGATAGGAGAAACGCGTATTGTCAGCGGCAATCGCCAAATCGCACATCATATGCAGGACCATAGAACCGCCTACCACCCAGCCTGCCGTAGCTGCAATAATGGGTTTTTCAGTTTGTATGCCTACTGTTGGAATGCAACGCCACAACTCAGGCAGGTTCGTCACGTCAGCACCAGCAGAAAAGGCTTTTTCCCCTGCACCGGTGATAACGGCAACACGCTGGTCCGATAAATCAAACTCCTCAAAGCCCTGTTGAAGCGACAGGGCCGTCTCCTTACAAATGGCATTATGTTTTTCGGGACGATTAATTGTAAATAGCGTCACTTTCTCAAACTGCTCGATTTTTACAACACTCATTTTGATCTCCTGAATTATCTTTAATTGATTTGTGCCCTGGCATCCACTGCCACACACCCGTTACCCTGTTGTTTCACTTTAAGTGGATTAATCTCTATTTCAAAAGGACTGTCTTTAAGACTGCAGGCAAGCAGACTCAAACGATGAATGGTCTGTGCCACCGCTTCCACATCCAGTGCCGGCCTGCCACGATAGCTTTTTAACAAAGGGGCTATTTTCAGTTGTACAAGCGCCTGTTTGGCTGTTTCCACATGGACGGGTGCCGGCAGTACCAGCGTGTCTTTCAAGAGCTCAACCAGAATGCCGCCACTGCCTATAATCACCTGCGGACCAAACTGGGCATCATTTCTGGCCCCCACAATCAACTCCAGTTCCCCAGACTCCATACTCTGCAAGGAGAATCCTTCAATCCGGGCAGACGGTAAAACCTGGTTGATATGACTGACCATAGCCGTCAATCGCTGCTCCAGCTCTTTGGGGGATTGAATATTAAGCAGCACCCCACCCACGTCGGATTTATGAACGATCTGGCTGGAAACCACCTTGGCAACCATCGGGAAACCAATATCACCCGCCACCTTCATGGCCGCAGGGATATCGTCAACCACAATCTCTTTATTCACTGGGATTCCGAACGAAGCCATTAGCTTTTTGGTTTCGGACTCATTAAGAACGCCTTTTACATGACTGATCTGCGGCAAATCATCCGGCAAAACAGCCTCTGGTGAAGCGGTAAAATCAGACCATGCTTTCCAGCTTTTCAATGCGGCAACCGCTTCACTGAGTGTATTGGTAAAAGGAATATTTTTGGCAACCAAATACTCTCTGGCCGCATTGGCCGCCTGACCCGGCAACATCACCACAATAAACGGTTTCGACGTTTTTTCCGCCCCTGTGACCAAGCTGGTCGTCGTATTCAATACAGAGGGTGCCGTCGTCAACACAAACAAACCGGCATCAACACACGCATCTTTCATGACAATTTCTGCTGTCAACGCTGAAATCCTGTCGGTATCCAGCACATCATGTCTGCGTCCACCCAGATCAATCGGATTGAAAGCCTGCCCGGGCGTAAACAATTCGGCAAGAGATGCCTTCGTTTGCTCACCAAACTCTGAAAAAGGGATGCCCTGCTCTGACATCGCATCTGCAGTCAGTGCGCCACCACCGCCAGAGGTGGTGATAATGGTCGCATTGCCAACTTTCTGACCAGGAAATTTGGCCATGCTCAACGCCAACAGAAACATGGCCATCGGATCGTCCATCAGAATAATATTCTGACTTCTGCAAATGGCTTTTAAGGACTCATAATCACCTGCCAGACTGGCTGTATGGGAAAACGCAGCCTTGCTGCCCGCTTCCGTTTTCCCTGCCTTGACGGCCAGAATCGGCTTGTTTTTCAAACGAGCCAGTTTTGCCAATTCAATGAAACGCTGGGGTGATTTCAGGCCCTCAATATAGGCACAAATAACAGAGGTTTCATCATCATCAATCAGCATTTCAAGAAAGTCACACAGTTCAAGATCTGCCTGATTACCAATTGAAAAACAGTGACTGAAACCAATGCCCTGTGAGTGAGCCTTGTCGAAAAGTGTTCCCATCAGGGCTCCACTCTGACTGATAAAGCCAATCGGACTTTTAATGAGGGCATCAACATTTAGGGCAGGTGAAGAGCACAAAACCAGTTCATTGGCAGGGCTAATCAGACCCAGACAATTGGGACCAATCAGGCGCATCTTGTATTGCCTGGCTATTTCAACGATTTCATGCTCTAAGGCAGCCCCCTCTGGGCCCGCATCGGAAAACTTGGAAGTAATGATAATGGCGCATTTGACCCCCTTCTCGGCACATTTTCTAATTTCCTCTTTGACTTTTGCAGTAGGCAATGCCATGACAACCATGTCAGGGGCCTCTGGCGTTGCCGTAATATCAGGAAAAGTTTTTATGCCAAACAAAGACTCTCGCCCCGGATTGATAGGATAAATAATTCCCTTGTAACCATGACGGATAAGCGTTTTATAAAGACGCCCGCCAAACTTTGTCTGGTCTTCGGATGCGCCAATAACAGCCACAGAACGCGGATTCATAAGTGCAGCCAGGCTGGCAGCGTTAGTGATAGAAGTCATGTCTCAAATTCCATTTATTGATTTATATATTCGCTTATCCGTTGCTTGATACTGCCCGGCATGATGGACAATATTAATGACTGCAAATCGGCCGCCTGGTTACCCTCATCCAGTACCGTTGCCCGATAAATCTGTTGCTGGGTATACTGGGACAAACGTTGTGCCTGCAGCAATTCAGTGACCAAACTTTCCTGCTCCTCAGAACGGCATACATGAGTGACCAGTCCACAGGACAAGGCATCAGCCGCACTTATTTTTCTTCCTCCGTTGATCCAGTCCCTCGCAGTTGAAGTTCCCACGCGCGCAGCCAGTCTACGGCTACCTAGCACCAGGCCAAATTTGGCCCCCGGGAAAGTAAATGAAGAGGTATCCAGTGCAATGCGGTAGGTGCAGGAAGCAAAAATATCCGCGCCGGCGCCAATCACTTTGCCCTGCCCAAGGACTAAAGTGACAAAAGGTGCCCAGTAAATTTTCTGCAACAGCATTTCAATTTCAATAAATCTGGCCAACAAACTGTCATCAGATTCCGATTCAAGACCGGCCAAATCAAACCCGGTGCAAAAGTGCTTGCCTTCAGCACGTATGAGCAATCCTTTTGTTTTGTTTTCCAGGCATTGGTTCAACACCCCGTTTAATTGCCTGACCAATTCCCGGGAAAGACAATTCCCTTTATGCGCACGCTTTAAGATGATAGTGCAGATATTTTCATGCTGAATTAATTCAAATTCCTGGCTCATTCTTTGCATTGCCTCATTAAACCCATAGATTGGCTGTCACGTTGGATGAATATCCAGAAATGAACGATTTCCTTTCCGGGGTTCCCGGATAAAAAACATGCCGCTGGATTTTTCCTATATTGCCGCCATATAAATGAATACTGATGGATGTCTGATCCTCAAACGCATTACTGACCTGATGAATATCCCCAATTGAAGGCGACACACAAGCAACATCTCCTTGAGACAGGGTGGTAACCTTGCCAGTTTCCTCAAGAATATTCTCCTCATTGAAGACAAAGTGTTGTTCGGTTTCTGCCCCCCTGAGCATACCAATTACTCCCCAGACCGTATGATCATGAACCGGTGTCTTCTGTCCGCCTGCCCAGACAAAACTGACCAGTGAAAAACGATCCAATGGATCTCCATAGAGCAAGTACTGCTGGTAATATTCGGGATGCGGTCTTGCAAAGGTTGCATCAAGCCAATCATCCTTACTGACAAGATCGCGCATGATTTCTTTTGCCTGTAGCAAAATTTCAGGCTCTTTCAATTCTTTTTTTTCCACCAGCCTTATCAATCGCTGTACTGCTTCCAATAATCGTGCCTGACTCATACTAAGCCTCCTCTTTCAATAAGCCACTCACAAAACGGTGATTATCAGCCCCTTTTTCAGGCGGAGGCAAGCGTACAGGTAAATTATTATTATCAATACGAATAGGTGAAATAAATGTTTTGGTTTGAGCCCCATTCGGCAACGTTATTTCCTGCACCCATCCCATGTGCTGTACCTGGGGATCACTCAAGGCAGTCTCGTAATCATTAATCCGACTATGCGGTACAGCGGCCTCCTTGAAGACCTGGATCCAATAGTCCGTATCTTGTGTAACAAATTTTGCTTCCAGCAAGGCCTTGAGTATCTTCTGATTTTTTGCCCTGTCCAGGGTGGTGGCAAAACGCGGATCATTGAATAGTTCCGGCAGTTCGGTTACATCACACACAGACTTCCATAACTTCTGATTGCCGGCAGCGATTACAAAATAACCATCCCGCGACTTGAAAGCCTCATAAGGTGCATTTCGTGGATGAGCCGCACCCAACTTAATGGGATTAATACCTGTACCGAAAAATTCGCTGGTTTGCAAAGCGGCAATACCCAATGTGCAACCAAGCATGGAAATATCGATCCGACTGCCACCCTGGCCGTTTTTCACCTTCATCAGCGCTGAACTGATGGAAAAAGCCGCATATAAGCCTGAAGCAAAATCAGAAATAGGAACACCGCACTTTACCGGACCTCCATCGGCTTCTCCGGTGACACTCATCACACCCGAAGCCGCCTGTATCGTGACATCAAATCCCCCCTCATTTGCCCGAGGACCATCTTGGCCAAATGCAGAGATGGAGCAATAAACCAGATCCGGATGCTCTTTCTTGAAAGACTCCGCCCCCAGATTCAATCTATCCATCACACCGGGACGGTTATTCTCTACCAGAACATCCGCAGACAATACCAGCTTTCTCGCCAGTTGCTGATCAGCCTCATTTTTCAAGTCCAGCACAAAAGAGTGTTTATTGCGGTTCAGTGAGGCAAAATTTTCGCTAAACCCTTCATTAATAGGCGGCCATTGCCGTAGTGTATCTCCGGCAGGTGGTTCTACTTTAATAACCTCGGCGCCCATATCAGCCAACAGCATGCCACAAAAAGGCCCCGCTGCAACGCTGCAAAACTCAATCACCTTGACACCGGAAAGAGGAAGATTAGGGTAAATAGGCATATATTTTCCTGACGATAATAATAAGCTGACACATGAAAGACATGAGCAAAGTCTAGCTGTTTCCATTTAAAGATCCTACTTTTCTATTTTGTGGAACTCCAAGGATGAACAACACACTGACCAAAGGCATACAAATCCTAGAGATGCTATGCCACAGCGACCGACCGTTACGCTTGACTGATATCGCCAATGAATTGGGACTGATGAAAAGCAACGTGCACCGTTTACTTCATTCCCTCGTTGAACAAAATTACATTATTAAAGATGAAAGAACCGGAGAATACTCTGCCTCCATCAAGCTGTGGGAGCTTGGCTCAGCCGTACTTTCCAAACTGGATTTACGTAAATATTCAGAAAAATGGATGGACAGCCTGACCCAGCTCACTTCAGAAAGCTCACACCTTTCCGTGATAGATAATATGCAGGTCGTCTATGTCCACAAAATAGACAGTTCAAGCCCTATCCGGGCCTATACGCAAATCGGTGGCAGAGTGCCCTTGTATTGTGTAGCCACCGGAAAAATCATGCTGGCCTATCAATCAGATGTATTCATCGAGCGGGTTTCCAAAAATCTGGAACAACACACACCCAACACCATTACGAACCCCAAAAAACTCCTGTTGGAAGTGGAAAAAATTCGCAAACAGGGGTATGCCGTCAATAAAGGGGAATGGCGTGAAGACGTTTATGGTGTCGCCACCCCCATCTCCGATGGTTCTGGCAATGTCATTGCCGCCATTGGCCTGTCCGGACCGGCCAACCGATTCAAACCCCAGAAAATAAAGGAATTTGCCCAATTGCTCACGCAAGCCTCTTCGGCCATCACGTTTGCCTTGGGCGGGGGAAACGGCCATTTGAATTTACAAAGAATCACACACCTGTGGTAAGTAAAAACCCTGATTTTTTCGTATCAAGGGAAAACAAATGTGCAGGCCATGAGCAAGAGACAAGTTCTATTATGTGGAAACTTTGTTGTTTAAAAAAAATAAATTCATAATGTGCTGAAACAGACAAAACACATTCACGTGTTTTGCCTCATTCAAACAAACATCTACTTATTGATGGATACCATCCACCCGGGAGGATTAAATGAGCAGTGAAACCTTAAGTTCCGCCACTGATGTCAAAAATCTTGTACACCCTTACACCAATTTGGGCGACCACTTTAACAAAGGTCCCATGATTATAGAGCGCGGGGAAGGCGTTTATATTTATGACAATCATGGCAAACGTTATCTTGAAGGCATGTCCGGCCTATGGTGCACCTCACTGGGTTTTTCTGAAGAGCGCCTGGTCAATGCAGCGATTGAGCAATTCAAAAAACTGCCTTATTACCATTTATTCAACTCCCGTTCCAATACACCGGCTATCGAGCTTTCTGAAAAACTGCTGGAAATAGCCCCTAAAAGTCTGGCTAAAGTCCTGTATGCCAATTCGGGCTCGGAAGCCAATGATGCAGCAGTAAAACTGGTCTGGTTTTACCATAACGCCCTTGGCAAACCCGCGAAAAAGAAAATCATTTCCCGCTTGCGGGGCTATCATGGTGTCACAGTTGCCTCTGGCAGCCTGACTGGATTGCCTGCCAATCATCAATTCTTTGACCTCCCCATCGATCGCATTCTTCACACTGACTGCCCCAGTTACTATCATGGTGCCAATCCAGGTGAGTCAGAAGAGGCATTCACACAACGCCTGATCAACAATCTCGAGCAGCTTATTCTCAAAGAAGGCCCTGATACCGTTGGGGCATTTATTGCCGAGCCCGTCATGGGAGCCGGTGGGGTTATTGTGCCACCCAAGGGATACTTCGAGGGGGTACAAAAAATCCTGAAAAAATATGACATCCTGTTCATTGTTGATGAGGTTATTTGCGGCTTTGGCCGGACAGGCAACATGTTCGGCAGTGATACCTTCAATCTGCAGCCGGATATCATGTCAGTGGCAAAAGCCCTGTCTTCTTCCTATCTACCCATTTCTGCCACGCTGATTAGCCAGCCCATCTATGAAAAGATAGCGGAACAAAGTGATGAGGTCGGTGTTTTTGCTCATGGCGTCACGTACGCCGGCCATCCGATTTGTGCCGCCGTCGCATTGGAAACACTCAAAATCTATCAGGATAAAAATATCGTTTCCCATGTGCAGGAGGTAGCGCCTTATTTCCTGAGTAAGCTGCACAGTCTGAGCGCGCATCCGTTAGTAGGTGAAACACGTGGTATTGGCTTAATTGGTGCCATTGAATTAACACAGGACAAGGCCAGCAAAAAACCTTTTGACCCCTCAGTGAAAATTGAAAAACTGGTTCAGGAAAACGCGGCCAAACACGGGGTTCTGGTACGTGGCATCCGTAATGCCATTGCCCTTTGCCCTCCACTCATCATTACAAAAGAACAAATTGACGAACTGTTTAACGGTGTTGAAGCAGGCCTTAATGCAGCGCTGGAAACCGTTGAAGCGTCCAAAGCATCTGCTTAAGAAGCATGATCCCAACATGATCCAAAATCAACCAAAAGAAAAATATAAATTTTAATCATATAGTAATTTATTGAATTAAATATTATATTTTTAAAGGAAATGAAATGAATAAACCTAAATTCAAGGGAATTTTCAAATCCCTGGTCATCAGCTTTTCACTGGGATTTGCCTTGCCAGCATTAAGTGCAACACCCAAAGATACCATTATCATGGCGAGAAAAATTGATGACATTAAAGTCTTGGATCCCGCCGAAGTATTTGAATGGGGTAGCGGAGAAATCATCAACAATCTCTATACCCGTCTGGTCACGCTCGATCCCAATGACTTTACCAAATTAGTCGGCGGCGTTGCTGAAAGCTGGAAAGTTTCGGATGATGGCCTGACCTATGAATTTAAAATCCGTCCAGGCCTGAAATTTCATTCCGGCAATCCGGTTACCGCAAAAGATGCCGAATTTTCACTCAGACGTGTTGTCCACCTCAGCAAGACACCGGTCTTTATTTTCAACCAGCTTGGCTGGAAACCGGATACCGTTGACGATATGGTCAAGGCCGTTGATGATTCAACTTTGGTCCTGAAAATTGCCCAACCCTATGCCAACTCGCTGGTTATCAATATCCTTTCAGCCGGCGTCGCCTCTATTGTTGATAGTGTGGAAGTATCCAAACACATTAAAGACAATGACTACGGCTACAACTGGCTCAAAACCAATTCAGCCGGTTCCGGTCCCTATAAACTGGTTGTATGGAAACCCAAGGATGCCGTCGTTTTGGAAGCCAACCCCGACTTTTATCTGGGCGCACCCAAATCGAAACGATTCATTATTCGCCATGTTGCAGAGTCTTCTGCACAAAAACTGTTGCTCACGGCGGGTGATATTGATATTGCCAGGGATTTAAGCGCGGACCAAATCAAGCAGGCCCGCTCTGATGATAAAGTCAAGGTTGCCACTACCGAGAAACTGAGCACCTATTATCTGGGGCTGAATTCGGCCAAAAACGAAATTCTGGCAAAACCAAAAGTATGGGAAGCTTTGCGCTGGCTGATTGACTACCAAACCATGGCCAACACCTTTCTGGATGGTTACTACAAAGTACACCAATCTTTCCTGACCGGTCAGGACGGTTTGCAGGAAACCCCCTACAAACTGGATGTGGAAAAAGGCAAGGCCTTATTGGCTGAAGCCGGTTATCCAGATGGTTTCAGCATCACCATGGATTTGTACAATACCGCCCCACAAACAGATATCGCCCAATCGATTCAATCCACTTTTGCCCAAGCAGGCATCAAACTTAACCTGACACAAAGTGATAAAGCACAGGGTTTGACCAAGTATCGTTCACGCGGACACGACATCATGCTGGCTGCATGGTCTCCCGACTATCTTGATGCGCACTCGACGGCAGAGTTTTTTGTAAGAAACACCGACAACTCGGACAACTCCAAAAACAAGACTGCAGCATGGCGTAATGGCTGGGAAATCCCCGATTTATCCGTCCTGACTGAAAAAGCGATGATGGAGCAGGATGCTGAAAAACGCCGCAACATTTATCTTGAACAGCAAAGAGTTGTCCAGCAAAACTCTCCCATGATCATGCTGTTTCAACTGATTGAAAGTTCAGTTTTACAAAAAAATGTGAATGATTTCATTTCAGGACCCGGCTTTGATACGGCCCTCTACTGGAAAATCGAAAAAACCCAATAAACCAACCAATTAAATTGACAGGAATTGCATTTTGTCTAACACACTCAATTTAAAACGCATTGGTACATACTTCAGGATAGCAGGCGACCAGACACTCACTTTACTGATTACGGTGCTTGGCCTGCTACTCATCACCTTCCTTATCGGACGAGTGATCCCGATTGACCCGGTTTTAGCCATCACAGGAGACCGGGTCAGTCCTGAAGTTTATGCAAAAGTCAGGGATGAATTGGGGTTAGATCTGCCACTTTGGCAGCAATTCCTCAATTACCTAGGCAATGTCCTGCACGGCGACTTTGGCACCTCGGTACTGACGTCACAAACGGTCCTGCACGACATTGCCATTTATTTTCCTGCCACCATTGAGCTGGCAGTAGCAGGCACCTTTATTGGTGTCATTTTCGGTATCCCGATGGGTATTGTTTCAGCCGTTTATAAAAACAGCTGGCTGGATCAGGTCATCCGCGTCATATCCCTGGTCGGCTATTCAATCCCCATTTTCTGGCTAGGCCTGGTTGGCCTGCTTATTTTTTATGTCAAACTGGGTTGGGTTGCCGGCGTTGGACGCCTGGACGTTGCCTATGAATACATTATTGAACGGGAAACCGGCTTCATCATGTTAGATGCCATCATACATGGACAGTGGGACATTCTTTCCAACTTCCTGTCACACCTGATCCTACCCGCCAGTCTGCTGGGCTATCTCTCCATGGCCTATATTGCACGCATGACACGCTCTTTCATGCTGGAACAATTAAGCCAGGAATACATTACCACTGCACGCGTTAAAGGCTTAAGTGAGTTTCGCGTCATTCTTCATGCATTCAAAAACACATTGGCTCAATTGATTACCGTCGTGTCCCTTACATTTGCACACCTGCTCGAAGGGGCTGTCTTGACAGAGACCGTTTTTGCATGGCCAGGTATTGGTCTTTACATTACAAACTCTTTATTTTCTGCTGACATGAACGCGGTCCTGGGAGGCACGACCATTATCGGCATCTGTTTTGTTGTCATCAATATATCGTCTGATGCGCTTGGGCGGTTTTTTGATCCACGCTTTAGCAGGAGCTCAACATGAATTCATGGCTCTTATCAGAAACGCCCGCTTCCCGCTTTCAGGCTTCATGTGGACAATTCTATGTAATTTGCCTGTCATTCATCCGCAATCCACTCGCTGTCATCGGATTGCTGATTGTCTTGACCCTGGTTTTATGTGCACTCGCAGCCCCCTACATTGCCACCCATGATCCTTATGCTCAGTCCCTTAACAACCGTCTGCTTTCTCCCAGTAGCGAGCACTGGCTGGGTACGGACCATTTGGGAAGGGATATCTGGAGCAGAATTGTATATGGCTCACGCTCAACATTAACGGTTATTTTTACCGTTGCCATAATTGTTGGCCCTGTGGGTTTAATGGTTGGTATTCTTGCCGGTTTTTCGGGGGGTCTGATAGACCGTGTCCTGATGCGCATCACGGATGTTTTTCTGGCATTTCCCCGTCTTATCCTTGCCCTTGCTTTTACCGCAGTGCTGGAACCCGGTCTGTACAGTGCCATTATTGCCATTGCAATTACCTCTTGGCCAGCTTATGCCAGGCTTGCACGCGCCGAAACCATGATGTACAAGAACGCAGACTTCATCCAGGCCATCAGGCTGCAGGGGGCCTCTACCACCCGCATTCTGTACGGTCATATTGCGCCGCTTTGTTTACCTTCCATTATTGTCCGCCTTACCCTGGATATGGCCGGTATTATTCTTATTGCCGCCGGTCTGGGTTTTCTTGGGTTGGGAGCCCAACCTCCATTGGCCGAATGGGGGAGCATGATTGCCAGCGGCAGGGACTATCTACTTGATTACTGGTGGATAGCAACTATCCCGGGTATCGCAATATGTATTGTCAGTCTGGGTTTTAATATTTTGGGCGACGGTTTACGGGATGTTCTTGATCCCAAAACGAGGTAGAACATGCAAAAAAAAATTTTAACCATCAAAAACCTTAATGTGACCTTTTCCACCCCCAAAGGCCCCTTCCATGCTGTAAAGGATATCAATTTCAGCATGGGAGTGGAAAAAATCGGTGTCGTGGGAGAGTCAGGATCAGGAAAATCCATTACCAGCAAATCGGTACTTGGTTTACTAAGAAAACCCACGCTTATTGAAGCAGACGAGATATCATTCCATGACATGGATTTACGAAACCTGGACAACACACAATGGCGCAAAATTCGAGGCCGAAAAATATCCATGATTATGCAAGATCCACATTACTCGCTTAACCCGATCATGAGCGTGGGCAAACAGATTATGGAATCTTACCTGACACATCATAAAGTCAGCAAGACCGAAGCCAAAGCCAAGACGCTGGAAATGCTGGAATTGGTAAGAATCAATAACCCGGAACGTGTCTTTGATGCTTATCCGCATGAAATCAGTGGTGGCATGGGACAAAGAATCATGATTGCCATGATGCTGATACCTCAGCCGGAGTTATTGATTGCCGATGAGCCTACCTCTGCCCTTGATGTATCGGTACAGAATCAGATTCTGTCACTCATCAATGAAATGGTAACCCGACGAAATATGGGATTGATTTTCATCAGTCACGACCTGAACCTGGTTTCCCGATTTTGTGACCGGGTGCTTATCATGTATCGTGGACGCATTGTAGACGAATGCCCCGCTTCTGAATTGCACGCATCAAAACACCCTTATACACAGGGTCTTCTTAACTGCGTACCCAGTCTTGATCATAAGAAAAAACGACTTGAAGTGCTAAATCGCGAAAAATTGAGGAGTTTTGAATGAATCAGGCACTTATTAGTGTTTCAGGCCTGAACGTATCTTTTGGTGCCAATCAGGTATTACATAATGTCAGCTTCAATGTTGCGGCTGGTGAATGTTACGGTCTGGTCGGAGAATCCGGCTCTGGAAAATCCACCATTCTAAAAGCCATTATGGGACTGAACAAACATACAGGAAAGATTGAAATTGAAAACAAGCCATTAGTCAGTCATAAACGTGACAAAACTTTTTATCGCAAAGTCCAAATGGTGTTCCAGGATCCTTATGGATCTATCCACCCTAAACACTCCATAGACCGGATTTTATCTGAACCGCTGAATATTCAAAAATTCACGGATATTGAAACCAGAGTTTGTAAAAGCCTTGAGGATGTAGGCCTGAACCAGAGCTTTCGCTACCGTTTTCCTCATCAATTGTCAGGAGGGCAACGCCAGCGTGTTGCTATCGCCCGGGCCTTAATTACCGAACCACAAATTCTGGTCATGGACGAACCGACTTCAGCCCTTGATGTGTCAGTACAGTCGGAAATATTGAACCTGCTTGACGATTTGCGCCAGGAGCGCAATCTTACTTATATTCTGGTCAGTCATAATCTGGCTGTCATTGCCCATATGTGTGACAAGCTGGCGGTCATGAACCATGGGGCAATTGTAGAAGAAATGACACCCGACACACTATATACCCAAACGGCAAAAGCCCCCTATTCAAGGGAACTTATCCAGGCCAGTCATGGCTATGATTTGTTTGAAAATGCAGCCTGACCCCCAAGGATATTGATTTTCCGTTTTCTACACACCTATTTACACAATAAGCCAAACACTACAAACACCTACGCCTTGTCTGCCAAACACTCTCTGGCAGACAAGGCGTTTTACATTGTGCGATTGACACGTCCTCATATTTCTTTATAATAACCATAAGTTCATTAAAAGAACATATGTTCATTATACGAACTTTATTATTATATAATATGGAGACTTTACATGTTTATTTCCAAAAAAATGCTTGTCCTGCTAGGTCTTGCCAGCTGTATCACTCTTGCTTCACCAGGCACAATTCAGGCCAATACATCACAATACCCGCAAAAACCCATCAGTCTGGTCATTGCCTTTCCTGCGGGCACTACATCTGATTCGATTGGACGGATTTTTGCTTCGGAGCTTGGCAACGCCCTGGGTCAAACCGTTGTGGTTGAAAACAAACCGGGCGGAAACGCTACAATCGGTGCCAAGTATGTGGTCAATGCCAAACCAGACGGCCACACCCTTTTCCTTACCACCAACACTCCCATTTCGGCAGCTCCCTGGTTACTGAAGAATGTAGGCTATGACCCCATCAAAGACTTCACGCCAATCGGAAGAATCGGCAATCTACCCTTTGTCCTGGTTGCCAATAACAATGTCCCAGTTAGCAAAGTACAGGATCTGGTCAACATGGCCAAAAAAGATCCGGGTAAAGTAACCTATGCCAGTGGCAATGCCACGGGTATTCTGGCTGGTGCCACCTTTGCTAAAAGAGCGGGCATTGATATGCTGCACGTTCCCTACAAAGGTTCACCCAATGCCCTGACCGACCTGATGGGTGGCCGGGTAGATGTCATGTTCAATGATCTGGCCTCCAGCCTGCCCTATATCCAATCTGGCAAAATCAAGGCAATGGCGGTAGCCAGTGCCAAACCCAGCGCCATTGCCCCAGAACTGGAATCCATGGAAACAGCGGGCATCAATAACTTTGACCTGAGTGCCTGGATGGGTTTCTTCGGACCCGCCAATATGGACCCAGCCATCGTTGAGCGTCTTAATGCAGAAATCAACAAAATCATTGCCAACCCCGAGGTCTACAAAAAACTCTCGGATATGGGGTTTGATGCGTTTGGTTCCAAACCGGATGAGTTCGGACAATTTGTAGCCGCCCAACTGGATGTCTGGGGCGACATGATCAAAGAAGCCGGTATCGAGCCACAATAAAATTTTTTAACTTAATCATAAACAAAAAGTTTGGTCCCGCATCAACAGTCTCCGGTTATGCGGGATATTTCATTAGCAGAAACTGGAAATATCAATGTCTACCATAAGTAAAAAAACCAGCTACGATCAGGTTTCGGTTGAATATCTGGTACAGGGTTCGGGCACACCCATTTTATTTTTACCGTCACTGGGAAGAGGACAGGCCGATTTTGACGAATTGACCTTACTCATGGTACAGAAAGGGTTCAAGGTAATACGGCCGCATCCACGGGGCATTGGTGCCAGCCAGGGCCCCATTACGGGTATCACCCTGAAAGACCTTGCAGCCGATGTGGCTGCTGTCATTAAGGCCGAAGGACATTCACAATGCATTATTGCCGGGCATGCATTAGGCAATTTCATTGCGCGCATGACAGCAACCCTGTATCCCGAATTGATTCAGGGTATTGCGCTATTGGCCGGCTCTCCGGGCAAAACACCCTCAGGTGATCCCTCCATTCCACCCGACGTCCTGGTATCTGTCAGTCAAAGTGGCAATCTGGCTCTTAGTGATGCAGAAAGAATCACCCATCTGAATAAAGCGTTCTTTGCCCCTGGCAATGACTGCCACTCCTGGCTTCAGGGCTGGTACCCTGAAACCAAAAAAATGCAATGGGAAGCCTGGCATGCCACCCCGATTGATTCATTTTTCAAGGCAGGAAATGCACCAGTGCTGGATTTGCAGGCCGAACTGGATACCGTCGTCCCCAGGCAATACACTCATTACCTGAAAAGTGAACTGGGTGAACGCGTAACAGTCACTGTCATTCCCAATGCCGGGCACGCTTTGATACCAGAGCAGCCCGAGGCCGTCTGTGAAGCCCTGACAAACTGGGCCTTGTCCTTGTAGACAAACACACTGGAGGGAGCGCGCTTTCAAGTGGCATGCCGCACCGCTCCAAACCGGTTTTCTTCATGACTTAAAAACTCCTCAGAGATCTGGTGGGCGCTTTTCTTATCATGCACCAAGCCAAACAACATATTGGCCACATACTTTGGACTGTTCACCTGCATGAAATGCCCCGAAGGAATAATCAATGTTTCCGCAGCAGGACAAAGGCCGGACAGTCTTGTGATTTCGGCAGGTGGGCGCAACACATCGAACTCGCCCCCGATAAACACCACTTTGCCGGATAATTTAGCCAGCGCTTCAGATAAATCCAGGCCCGCCAGCATTTTATAAATGGCGCCTAAACTTCTGGCATCAGAAGCCAGCCAGGCGCAGCGATAATCATGATATTTCTGCTTATCTGTCTGCAGGCTTTCAGGAAAAGCCAGATCAAAGATTGCCTGGCCTTCGGCACGGATACCTTTCAGTGCTATCTCGCTGGCTTTTAGCATGGCATTATCGCGTTTTTCTGCCGCAATGCCACAAGCGGGCGCAAATGCCACCAAGTGACTGACCCGCTTGGGATAACGTGCTGCAAACCCGATGGCAATGCCCGCTCCTACTGCAACACCGGCCAATACAATCGGTTCATGAATCTCCAACTTATCCAGCAAGGCAGCAAGATCCTCTATATGCTGATCAATGCTGACATCGCCAACTATCTTTTCAGACAGGCCAAAACCGCGTTGATCATATCGCAGAATTTGTGCTGATTCAGGAAAATAGGAAACTGTCTCCGTCCAGCTTTCCAGTGTCCCCCCCATTTCATGCATCAACACATAAACAGGCCCTTTTCCTTGCCTGAATTCATACCTGATGGCGCAATCATTCACTTCCACCCAAGCCATATTAATCCTTAGAACATTTCCATCAATTTTGCATGATCGCCCTCAAAATCGGCAGGTACACCCCGGTAGATGATTTCTCCCGATTTCATGACCACCACACGATCCGATACATTCAGCGCTTCGCCCACCTGCTGCTCCACCAGCAAAATAGACATACCTCTTTGTTTCTGCACGGCCCTGATCGGCTCCAGCAGATCCTGGAACAGTTTGGGCGCCAGGCCAATCGAGGGTTCATCCAGCAAAAGGATGGAAGGTTTGCATAACATGGCCCGACCGATGGACACCATCTGCTGCTGGCCACCCGATAACTGGCCTGCCTTGCGAGTCCAAAAATCCTTCAGTTTGGGTAAAACGCCCAACACTTCATCCACCCGTTCATCGGCCACCGAACCGGTCATTTTGGCTGACCAGAGCGCCAGTGCAAAATTTTCCTTGACGGTTAAACCGGGAAACACTCCCCTGCCTTCCGGCACATAAGAAATGCCATGCCCCGCCATATCACTGGGTGAAGGCACAATATGTTGACCATTAAGCAATACCTCACCCGCCGAATAAGGCTGCAGACCGAACAGGACTTTCAGCAAGGTCGACTTACCGGCACCGTTATGGCCAATCAAACATAAAATCTCATTCTTTCTCAGATCAAGATTCATGTTTTCAAACACATTATGGTCATCATAGCCAGCCGACAGATTTTTGGCTTCAAGCGCAGATACTGCTTGATCGGCAGCAGTGGCTGCCCTATTGTTTTTAGTTTCCACTCTGACTCTTCCCAAAATAAATGGCAATTAACTCTGGATCACGCAATACCTTCTCAGGAACATCTTCCGCCAGTTTTTTTCCCTGATCCAGAAAGGCAATGCGATCGGCAAGCTGGGTCATCACATCCAGATTATGTTCAATCAGGCAAATCGTGACGCCATCTGCGGTGGCTTCACGCAGAATATTAATAAACCGGTTACGTGAGTTCAGATCCAGACCCGATGCGGGTTCGTCCAGCAACCAGATTTTTGAACCGGTTGCCAGAATGCGCGCCAAAGAAAGAAACTTGGTTTCGGCATAAGACAAATCCACCGCCCGTTTGTCAGCCATGGCAGACAAACCGGTCCTTTCAAGCGCCTTCTCAACCGTCTCAAGACGTTGATGCCAGGCCGCTTTGCCACCCGGCTGCCAAAACCATGATTCCGGCTCAACCGCCACCAGCACATTATCGCGCACGCTCATATGGGTAAACAGGCGCAAATCCTGAAAACTTCGGGCGATGCCCATCTGTGCAATACGATGCGGTTTCTTGCCAATAATTGATTTGCCGTGCAGCAGCACGTCACCGGCACTGGCCACCAGGTTACCCGTCATCAAGTTGAAAATAGTGGTTTTACCGGCACCGTTGGGACCAGCCAACGCCGTTACCACCCCTTCCTGAAGGTCCATGTCCACCGATTGCACGGCAGCCAAACCACCAAAATTCTTGCTCAGTCCTCGAACAGAAAGCAATACATTCGACATTTTTATTTCCCTCCTGTTTTACCGGCAATGCCTGATGGTTTGAAAATCATCAGCACAGCCATGAGTGAGCCATAAATAAACTGCTGAACCGTACCGATTTCCGTAGGAGGAATAAAGGGAATGAAGGTCAGAATGGCAGGCAATATCAGCAAAAAGACGGCACCAATCAAGGGTCCGGAAAGCGTGCCAACCCCCCCGATAACCACCATCGCCAGCATCAGGATAGACTGTTCAAGCGTGAAGCTTTCCACGTTGATAAAAGCCAGATTGAATGCAAACAGGGTACCTGCGACCCCCACAATGGCACACCCGACAACCATCGCCAGGGTCTTCAGCAAGGGAACGTTCTTGCCAAAACTTTCTGCCGCGCTTTCATTGTCACGAATCGACATCAGGGCACGACCAAAGCTGCTTCGCATGAGGATCTGGATCACAGCCAGTGAGAGCAGCAAGGCAACCAGACACACTGCCAGGAAAGCACCCGGCGAAGACACATCAAAGCCAAACAGGGTTGCCGGTGGAATACCCACCAGGCCACCATGACCGCCTGTCAGGGAATGGGCTTCACTGAAAATGGTAATGCCCACCATTTGCAAACCAAGACCGGCGGCCACAAAATATTCACCCCGCACCCGCAACGCCGGCAAGGCAAGCAAAAGCGACAGGGCACCGGACACCACGGCACCAATCAGACTGGCTAATAAAACATCTGGCACGATCAGCAAGGCAAACTGGGCACCGGCATACGCCCCCAGGCCAAAGAAAATGGCATGGGCAATACTGAAAATACCGGCATAACCAACCAGCACATTCAGGCTGGCCGCCGCAATACTGTAAATGGTGGCCAGTGTTAACAGGTTAAGAATATAGTTAATCATCGTTTGACTGACGCTCCAAACAGGCCACTCGGACGGAACATAATAAATGCGAACAGGATAAAGAAGCTGACTGCCTCACTCCATTGCGTATCCACGACGGTAATGACGAGGTTTTCAATAATCCCCAGGAACAAACCCGCCAGCGCAGCACCTTTCAGGCTGCCAATACCCCCTACAATCGTGGCGGCAAGACTGATCAGCATTACCTTGGAGCCGGATGAGGGCTGAATGCCAATCGAAATACTGGTTAAGATGGCGGCAGGCACCACCAGGGCCGATCCAATCACGAAAGCCAACACGGTAAGATTCTTTGCATTTAAACCAAAAGCTTCCAGCAGGCCCGGGTTTTCTGACAAGGCACGCAGACCCAGTCCGGCATTTTTCTTTTCCAGAAAAAGCACTACCAGGCCGAACAGCACAATTGAAACGCCAATCGCCACTGCCAGAATGGGGGCCAGATACAGGCCTTCAATCACCTCACTGGCCATGGTCAGTGACGAACTGACCGTGACCGAACCACGACCAAAAAAATACTGGATCAGACTTTGTACGGCAATACTCACCCCAAAGGCGGCTACGAACACAGTAAAAAACGATCCCTCACTGCGCTGGATGGGACGATAAATAAAAACGGCCATCAAGATGCCAGCCAGTATCGCCATGACAAAGGAAACCAGGGTTGCCCAAGGCCACCACATGCCCAGCTGAATACACTCATAAAAAGCATACCCGGCTATCACAAAAGTCGCGCCATGCGCCACATGAAATATTTTGGTTGCACCAAAAATCAATGCAAAACCGGCAGCAGTCAGCGCATATAAAATGCCCGTCTGAATACCTGAAGCCAGAAGTTGAAGAAAAAGCATTATTTATCCCTTTTGAAAGGAACCATTAAAAACAGTGATACAAAAACCAGACACCCACAAAATCAGGTAGGGGCTGGTACGCAAGAACAGCACCAGACCAGCCCTTATCCTGTTGCACTCAGGCAAAGCCAATTACTTGATTTTTTCTGTCACACCGTTAGTGATTTTATTAATCTGCATGGCAGCGGTTACGGTACCGTCATGGAACGTTGCCTCACCACCCGCCAGATCAAATTTCCCAACCCGCTTCAGCTCCTCTACCAGCGTATCGCCCGTGACCGGTTTACCGGCCTCTTCCAGACCTTTGGCCAGATAACCAAACAACAGTCCACCGTTGTAATAATTAAGACCATAGGTGGTTGGTTCGGTTTTGAACTTCTCACGCCAGCTCTCTACAAATCGTTTCATGATGGGTTGATCCGATTTCCAGTCCGCACCCTGGCTGGTAAAAATCAGGCCTTCACTTTCGGGCAGTTTTGAAATGGAAGGAAAATTGGCGGCACCATACGTTAACAGCTGGTGCTTGATGCCTCCATCACGTACCTGTTTGATGATGTGACCAATCTGGGAAATATTGGGGCTGGCAATATAGATGGCATCCGGCTGGTCACTTCGCAGTTTGGCAATAATGGAAGAGAACTGCTGCAGATCAGGTGGAACGCTGTATGCAGAAGTGACGGTACCCCCCGTTTCAGGCAATCCTTTTTTCAGCTCTTGCAAAATACCCTGTCCCAGGGCGTCATCAACATAAATCACTGATATTTTCTTGATATTGTTTTCACTTAGCCACGGAATCAGGAATTTCACTTCCTGGTTGGCCAAAGGAATAATATTCCAGAAATACGGAGACAATGAAGCCAGATCGGGTCCCACCGCCCCACCGTTGATCATCATGGCTTTAGCCCGCTGACCAATCGGTGCCGCCGCCTTGGAGACACCCGTAAAGCCGACAAGGGTATAAACAGCCTTGTCTACACTGGTCAGGCGGCTCATGCCAATCGCCCCTCCTTGTGGCGTACCCAAACTGTCCGCACTTTTAATTTCAACATTGCCCTTTAGCAATTTATCTTCCTTGATATGATCAAAAGCCAGTTGCACGGCATTGGTATAAATGCTGCCCGCCTCGGCATTGGGGCCGGACATGGGGAACAGGGTTCCCACCACATAAGGCCCTGACTGGGCACTGGCGCTCATTGAAACCGCACCCAATAAGGCCAGGCCTGATATGAATGAAGTAATTTTCCTGTGTTTGTACATTGATGTCTCCGTTATATGAATTACTTTTTACGCTTTTTTAAAAAGAAAGTTCTGCTTCTGTCCTTTCCTGTAAATACTCCCTGCTTACACCCGGTGCCATATCCATCACCCGGAAACCTGTTTCAGAAATATCCAGGACCGCCAGATTGGTATATACCCGTGATACCGCCCCGCTAGCCGTCAATGGGTACGCACATTGATTCATCAAGCGGGGTTTACCGTCTTTGGTGGTATGCTCCATTAAAACCCAAAGTCTTTTGGCACCCACCGCCAGATCCATTGCCCCGCCCACGGCAGGTGCGGTATCTGTTTCTGACAAGGCCCAATTGGCAATATCACCGGTTTTGCTCACGTCATAAGCGCCCAGCACGCATAAGTCCAGGTGACCGCCACGAATCATGGCAAAACTGTCGGCATGATGTACATAAGAACCACCTTGTTTCAGGGTGATATATTGCTTGCCGGCATTAATCAGCCAGGGCTCAATGTCATCTTCACCCGGTGCCGGGCCTATACCGATCACCCCGTTTTCCGAATGAAAAATCACTTCTTTGTCATCGCCTACATAATTGGCCACCAGTGTCGGAATGCCAATACCCAGATTCACAAACCATCCGTCACTGATATCCCGTGCCAGGCGCGCTGCCATTTCATGTCGGGTCCATGGCTTCACGCTTTCATTTAATGCGTTGTCTGTTAATGTTGTCATTTTTTTCTCCTAGAGCTGGGGTGATCCGTATGGAAGATGTAGTACGCGATCCACAAAGACACCTGGGGTAACAATGGCTTCGGGATCCAGCTCTCCCAGCTCTGCAGTATGCTGGGTTTGGGCAATGGTTAACCTGGCGGCCATGGCGCACACCGGATTGAAGTTTCTACCCGACTGTTTATAGGTAAGATTACCCCAACGATCCGCCTGCCAGGCTTCAATCAGCGCGACATCACCCTGCAAGGCCTCTTCCAGCACATACTTGCGACCATGATATTCACGGACTTCTTTATTCTTGCTTAACAGCGTATTCACACCCGTTGGCGTATAAAAAGCGGGAATGCCTGCACCGGCAGCCCGCATGCGCTCTGCCAGCGTCCCTTGCGGCACCAGCTCCAGTTCAATTTTTCCTGCTTTGTACAGATTTTCAAAAATGGTAGAACCGGCAATTCTTGGAAAGCTGCAAATCAAGCGGCGAACCCGACCTGCTTCCAGCAAACGGGCCAAACCCACCCGGCCATAACCTGCATTATTCGCCACAATCGTCAGGTCTTTGGCTCCTTGTTCAATCAAGCCTTCAATCAGGTGAACCGATTGTCCCACCGCACCAAACCCGCCCAGCAAAATGGTTGAACCATCCTGCACACCTTCCAGCGCTTGCGCCACTGAATTAACAAACTTTGAAATCATAAATTACCTGATCATTTGATTTTCAAGGACAGGTTGCACTGGCAATAATTAAAAATGTTTGCATGCCAGACATTTGTCCAAATTATAAAGAAAAAAATAAAATGCTTGTAATATGGTTTGTACTAATAAGCAGTACAAACCATTAAGACATCGTTACTCAAATCTGGAAGAGCGTGGCGCCGACCCGGTAAAACCCTCATTAACCGGACTATAAAAATAGAAGGTGATTTTCCTGGACTTGAATTTCCAGACCCCGTTTTCCCTGACCATCACATCGTCGTAATGACCCGCCGACGTGTAAGAAACCCCATTGGAAATGGAAATGTATTCCATAGAGATACGACCCGTGGCCGTATCCCCATCAATCTGGACCGTGCCATTGGTACAAAAATGCCAGAACCGTTCGGCTACTTTAGGTACATCCTGTGAAAAAAACCGCATGATTTCCTGATGCCCGGAAACTTTCGACAGCCCTTCAAAAACCCCGTCTTCTGTAAACAGATCCACAAAATCATCCCACTGCATATCATCCAGCAAATGGCAATACCTCGCCCTTAACCTGATGATTTCCAGCTCATCTTCCACTTTCTGCAAACGTTGTTCCAACGATGATGTCATTTTTTCCTCTCTGCTTAACCAATTACTTTGGCCACACCCGATACCACCTGATTAATCTGGATCGGCATGATTGATGTTGCGTTATCACTGAACTCAATATCACCACCGGCAAAATTGAAACTGCGTATTTCACGCAAAGCTGCCAGCAGGGTATCGCCATTCACCGGCTCACCTTTCTTCTCAAGATGCTCTAACAGATAGGCAAAAAGCAGGGTCCCGTTGTAGTAGTTCTGGGCATAACTGGTAGGGTCGGATTTATGCTTTTCACGCCAGCCATTAATAAACCGGGATGTCAGGCTATCGCTTAAAGTCAGGTCATTACGCTGTGTCGTAAAGATCAGACCTTCCGCTTCAGGCAGTTTTGCCACTGAAGGCAGGCTGCCAATTGAATAAGTCATTAACAACTGTTTCAGACCGGCATCCCTGAGCTGTTTGACGATTTGCAGTTGCTGCGAACCGTAACTGGCAAAATAAATCGCCTCGGCATCGGTATTGCGGATTTTTGCCGCAATCGCGGCAAACTGCTCCATGCCAGGTGGCACGCTATAGGCCCCCACCAGCTCTCCATCAATTTTGGGCAGTTCGGCTTTCAATTGCTTTAATACCGCCGCGCCCAATGGATCATCAATATAAACCAGGGCCACTTTCTTTTTACCCTGGGTTTTCAGCCATTGAATGGCCGGTGGAATTTCCTGGTCGGCCAAAGGAATAATATTCCAGAAATAAGGAGACAACTCACCCAGCTCGGGACTGACACCTCCGCCATTCATCATGATCACTTTCTGGCGAACACCAATAGGGGCTGCCGCTTTGGAGACGCCGGTCACGCCCAGCAGCACATATTGGGCATGATCCACATTAACCAGACGCGACATACCCACGGCCCCCCCCTGAGGGGTTGCCAGACTGTCCTGGGCTTTCAGTTCGATGGGGCGTGACAGTTTGTTATCCTGCTTGATATGCTCCAAAGCCAACATCACACCATTCATAAACACAGCGCCCAGCTCTGCCACCGAACCCGACATGGGAAAGAGCGTTCCCAGCCGGTATGCCTCTTTACTCTGCGCAAAAACATTAAAGGAAGGTACGACGGCCAATCCGGCCCCGGCTTTTAAAAGATCACGTCTGGTTATTGCCATTTTTTGTCTCCTGTCACTTTTCACTATAAAGTGGATTTAATTTAATTTTTTTATAAATTTAAAATGGTGATGGCTCAAAGCTGAAACCATTGCCATTTCTTCTGATATAACCGCAATAGGGATCACCAAAATGCACGGGCAATATCAGCGAGTTGCTGTCAGCGGCTCTATTCAGAAACTCATAACGGGTATTACGGGCCACATCCGGATAAATGCAATAACCTGAATTGATTTCCGGCATGACAATTTGCATGGGGCTATGGAAAATATCGCCACTGAAAACCGCCTCTTCACCCTGTGAGCGAATCCGGAAGGCCACTTGACCGGGACTGTGTCCGGCTGCATCTTCCACCTGCAGGCAATCCGCAATTTCCATCCCCGGACGAATCATCACAGACAGGCCTTCATTCACGATTGGCATGACGCTATCGTTAAACGACTCACCGAACACGTCTATTTTCTCTTCCTTGTTCTTGCCTTGTTCACAGAACCTGAAATCCTGTTCAGGAATGTAATATTTTGCATTCGGAAAAGTTGGCGTCCAGCGGTTATCCACCCAGCGTGTGTTCCAGCCCACATGATCAGAGTGCAAATGGGTCAGCACGACATGCGTTACTTTTTCAGGGGGAGCACCGGCCGCTTCCAGCCACTCCAGTATCAGGTTATTGAGCATGTGCATGCGGGGAATATCCTGGCGATTCTTGAAGTTACCCACGCCCGTATCCACCACGATAATATTTGAACCCGCGTGCACCACCCATAACTGGATAGTTACAATCAGCTTGTTCATATGCGGAATCCAGTGATTGGGAGCCATCCAGCTTTCATTTTCTTCCAGGGCCTGCTGATCCATTTCCGGCAACAAAAACTTTGGATCATGTGAAGGGGCGGAATATTCCTGGATTCGGGTTACCCGAATATCGCCAATTTGTTTAACTTGCATTGTTTTTCCTTGACTGTGGATGGGTTTTAATTATTTTTATTTGATTGAGCTGGGGTGTTTGGCCAAAGGCACAACCTTGATGGAAAAATAAGGGAACATGGGCAAGGATGACAGCAAGTCATGCAATTCATCATTGCTTTCACAGTCAAAAATGGAAATATTGGCAGGACGCCCTGCTACCCGCCACAAATGTATGAACTTGCCGGATTTCTGCATTTCAATGGCACGGTTTTTTTCTGCCTCACGCAGTTTGGCCAATTCAGCCGGATCCATATCAGCCGGTACGTTTACATCCATCATTACGCAATACAACATTATTTATATCTCCTATCAATTTAATATTTAATTTTGTTCGCCATGCAAACATTTGTTTGTATTATAGATAAGCAACTTATTTTGTCAATTATCTTTTTCCCCTAATACCTGAAAAAGGGCAGACAACCTAAAATGCTGTTTAACAACCACCCATAAAAAAGAAATCTGTCATAAAAGGAGACAACAATGCGCTGGAAAAACAGACCGGAAGGATCCAATTGGGGCGATTACGGGCCCGATGACCAACTGGGCAGATTAAATTTACTCACTGAAGAAGGAGTCCTGAAAGCGGCAGACGAAATAAAAACCGGCAAAACCTTTTGCCTTTCCCTGCCTCTGGATTACCCGGGTGGCAATGTACTTAACCCCCGCCGCACGCCACCACAACTTCAACCCACCGAGCGCGAAGGCCATCCCTACTTCAACTTCCCCATGGGTATGCTGATACCGGGTGCCCACGACGTGCTTAGCGATGACAAAGTGACCCTTTGCCTGCAGTATTCTTCACAGTGGGACAGTCTGAGCCATGTTGGCGCCCTTTTTGATGCCGACGGTGACGGTCACGCCGAACGGGTTTATTACAACGGCTTCAAACCCAACCAGGATATGCAGGGGCCTGCCGATTACGATGAAAGAAACAACTTTGCCCAAAGTGATACCGGCCTGAAACACTCTTCAGCCAAAGCGCTGGACATTGCCAACTTTGCCGTCAAAGGCATTCAGGGCCGGGGCGTTATGGTTGATTTGGCAGCCCATTATGGCCGCGCACCCAAAATTATTGGCTACGATGATTTAATGCGTGTCATGGAAAAAGACAAGGTGACAGTAGAGCAAGGTGATATTCTTGTACTGCACACGGAATTTGCCCAATACCTGCTGGAAGCCGGTAAAAACCCTGATCCGCATACAGTACATAATATCTGCACCACCCTGAACGGGCAGGATGAAAAGCTGCTTCAATGGATTACCGATTCCGGCATTGCCGCCATTGCGGCAGACAATTATGGCGTTGAATACCCGGGGGGCTCTTTAACCGACCGGTGCTGCGCCCTGCTGCCATTGCATCATCACTGCATTTTCAAGCTGGGCATGCCTTTGGCAGAGCTATGGTATCTAAGCGACCTGGCCAAATGGCTGCGGGAAAACAAGCGTTCGCGTTTTATGCTAACCGCGCCCCCTTTACGATTGCCCGGTGCAGTAGGCTCACCCGTTACACCCATTGCCACGGTTTAACCGGCGCAGGTAATGATATTTTTTTATTGATTGACTTCCGTCCAAGTGAGCTGCCCATTGTCAGACTATTCACCTGGACGGGTCTGCGTACACTACGCCATACTTTAATTACCAACCCCCAGCACCATGCTGATTTTCCTGGCGGCATCTCTTAACACCGGAAGAAACTGGTTTTCCATTTGCTCCAGTGACGTTCTGGCAGCCAGGGTGGCCACATTAATGGCAGCAATCACTTTCTGCTCCCTGTCCAGGATAGGTACAGAAATGGAGCGCACACCAATTTCCAGCCCGCCATCATTAATGGCATAGCCGTCTTTACGAATCTGGGTTATCAGGCGCTTTAGCTTGCGTTTATCGGTGATGGAGTTTTTGGTGAATTTGGTCAAGTGGCATTTTTCAAGCCAGCGCTCAAACTCATCTTCACTTAACCCCGCCAATAACACCAATCCCATTGAGGTGGTATGAACCGGCAAACGAGTCCCCACTTCAATGCTGTTGGAATAAACACTTTGTTTTTCCACCCGGGCAACATAGACAATCTCATCGCCATCCAGTACGGCCATGGAAGAGGACTCATTGAGCGTATCGGTGACTTTCTGGATAATAGCGTTAGCGGCTTCCCCCAGACCAAAGGTTGACAGGTAGTCACTGCTGAATTTTAGTACCTTTGGTGTGAGCCAGAAAAGCTTGCCATCCGTGGCTACAAAACCCAACGTACACAGCGTAAGTAAAAACCTTCGTGCCGTACCCCGGGTAAGGTCTGTCCTGGCTGCAACCTGGGTCAGGGTCATTTTCTGGTGACCCTTTTCGAAACAGCCCAGTACGTTTAATCCTCGTGCCAGTGAATTAACAAAGTCCGGCTCACTCATTTGAAATACCAATCCTGAAAAATTATATAAAGTGCTGTCCCGATTATTTGCGAAGAGACAATTTTTTGAAGCAAACTACAGAAAAATAACACAAGAGTGAATTATAGGAAATTTGCAACGATTTATATCCAAACCGGGACATTCCTTTACGATATAAGCGCCAAGGGTAGGACTTTTTCAGCATTAAGCCGAAAATACCGCTTACCCGCCATTTGTCCGAATAACAAACATTTGTTCGTATTATAAAAAATATCACTACAATGTCAATACAAATATACAAGCTGCATTATTGAAAAACATCTGCGCCAATCTTGACTGACAAACCCTAGCCAACAAAAAAAGGGGTGGTAACCCACCCCCTTCACTTATCCTGAAACTTACAGGCTTTCTTCCGCCTGTAGGCCCTGACGATAGGTTTCATACACAATGACCGGAATCTTCAGATCAGCCAGATGTTTTTCAACCAATGGCTTAACGTCAGACCATTCAAGACCTCCCACCCCGGTTGCCAGACGAGGAATTGCCAGACTTTCAATTCCCTCGGATTCGACAAAGCGCGCCAGTTCTTTCAGTGCACGGCTTACGTTTTCCGTATTTGCCTTACCAGGACGTGCTGCCGGACCTTCACCCAACATGTCCTGTGTCAGCAGGTTAACGATGCGACGCACGCTGCCGTCTTCGTTAACACCACCCCACACCCAGATTTCTCCGGGTTTCAGCGGGTGCACATGCGTTGACTGACGATAGTCTCGCACCAAGGATGGCCAGCGCTCACGCAGGTTGCGAGCCAAACCGGTATCAAAATGCTCTTGTGGTGCAATACCATGGGCGATTAGCTGTGCCTTGCTTAACAGGATGTCACCTTCAACTTCACGGATCATAGATAGTTCCTTTTATATTTCAGGTTATGGGGATGATGCCTTGATCAACCCTTCACTATCAGTATATCCATTCAAGCGTATTTATCCATGATCAAATTCAATGTTTTTGTTGATAGGCTGACCAAAACCTTAAGTCGCCCCCGAAACCATATATGTCCATTGCCAAAATCCCTGTGTTCCTGCGTTTCAGGCTGGTAACCCACGGGCTTGATGGGTGATTTTTTTTCACCTTTATTGATGAACAGTTTTTTCCTGCTCCGTTTTTCAGGATCGGCAACCGGCACGGCATTCAGCACGGCAACGCGATGGCTGATCTGTTCAACCACAGACAGGCGCGGATTGAGGCTCACATACGGGTCCTGAAAAACCATCTGGATATTTTTCCGGTACGGCCGCATGGCAGATTCTTCCAGCCTGGAAACATCATTGCCCCGAATTTGCCGCAATTGTCCGGTACTGGCATCATCACTTTAAGTGTCGAGTGACAAGCCGGCATTTAGTATTTTTTTTCTATCTGTTTGAATTATTTGAGTGATTTGTCAAACGCACGTCATGTGTTGGCAGTGCTGTCTGGACTGGGCGAGAGAAAAACGCCGGTGGTAACCGGTTTATTACGCGAGCTTTCGCCGCCTCAGCTTGAGTTGCTGGCGATGATTGCCCAAGGCTATTCCAATCAGGAAATAGCAATACAAAAAAATCTGGCGGTTCAAACCATCAAGAACCAGGCATCAGCCATTTTCAAATTACTGAATGCCAAAAACAGGATTGAGGCAATCTCAATCTACCGTTCAATAAACAGGTGAGCGATCATTATCCATGACACGTTACCCTAATACCGCAACCGCTTCACCTTACAGCCAATAACCACCAACATGCTGGTTGTTTTCTTCAACTTCGGCTATATTTTCTTTAGTGTCTTCAAACATCTCAACAAAAAAACGAACGGCTGAGTAAACAGAAACAGCCACCGCGACAAAAGGGGCAACAATACTTTCCAATTTCACCTCACGGGCTTCCTGTTTCATCAATTCACGTTTTACTTCATCTGACAAGACGATTTGATTACTGTAATTTCGCATTACAAACTCCTTTTTCATATTATGGAACATGTATGCATTATAGGGTAAACCCTAGAAAATTACAAGCAAACCCTTATAAACAATTGAATTATCAATATATTTTTTGCTTATAAAACCACGAATTTATTATTTTCCTGATTGGTTTTAACGCATCATCCGTATTATTTATTGGCAACTTCAGGTTTTTTAAAGGCTAATCAGGCTGTATTTCAAGCCATAAGGTGCATAATCAATCATTTTGAAACACTTCATTCATTGCCCACGTTCACCGCAACCGCCCCCAAAATATCAACCAGTACCCGCGGTTCAATCTCCACCAAATACCCTCTTCTTCCCCCATTGATATAAATCAGGGGCAACTCAAGAATACTGGCTTCCACCCATATCGGCATTTGCTTGCGCGTACCAAAAGGTGACGTGCCACCCACCTGATATCCCGAATGCCGGGAAGCGACCTCAGGCCGACAGGGTTGCATTTTTTTGGTACCGATTTGTCGTGCCAGGTTTTTTAACGAAACTTCAAGGTCTCCGTGCATCAGCACGACATGTGGTTTTGCCTGTTCATCTTCCATGATAAGGGTTTTAATAACGGCATGCTCTGGCACCTTCAGCTGCCTGGCCGACTCTGCCGTACCACCATGATCCACATATTCATAAGCATGACCGACATGGGGAATCCTGTTTTTTTTCAGGAATTGGGTTGCGGGGGTTTCAGATACGTGTTTTGCTTTAGCCATATGATCAAGCTCTTGGATGATGTTGTGCATGCAGGGCTTTAAGGCGCTCACGGGCCACATGCGTATAAATTTGGGTGGTGGAGATATCGGAATGCCCCAGCAACAGCTGCACCACCCGCAAGTCGGCGCCATGATTTAACAGGTGCGTGGCAAAGGCATGTCGCAGCACATGGGGTGACAGGGGGGCATTGATATCTGCCAGCAGGGCATATTTTTTGATCAATTGCCAAAAGGCCTGCCGACTCATGGCACAGCCTCTTCGGGTCACAAACAGGTCATCGGATTGCCGGTTACCCAACAGCAGGCTGCGACTGTTTTTCAGGTAAACCTCAAGCCAATGCACGGCTTCCGCACCTAACGGTACCAGACGATCCTTGCCACCCTTACCCATTTCCACCCGCACGATGCCCTCGTTCAGGCTTAAATGCAGCACTTTAAGCGTGACCAACTCTGATACGCGCAGTCCGGTTGCATAAAGGGTTTCCAGCATGGCACGGTCACGCAGACCTCCCGGGGTATCAATATCGGGGGCTTCCAGCAACTCCATGACCTGGTTTTCGGTCAGGGTTTTAGGCGTCCGCGGGGGCTGTTTGGCAGACTGCAGGTCAAGACAAGGGTCTTTATGTATAAAACCCGCCCTAAGTGCCCAGGCAAAATATCGCTTGAGCGAGGCCAAACGGCGGTTTACCGTACTGGCCTTGCTACTGTCATATTTGCTGGCAAACCAATCCTGAATATCATTGCCATCGGCTTCAATTAATAATTTGGAGGGTTCCTGCCGGCCCAGATAGCGCTCGAACCCGTTCAGGTCCCTCCGGTAGGCGGCCAGGGTATTGGCCGACAGCCCGTCCTCCAGCCATATTGAATCGATAAATGCATCTATATCAGCCTGTTTCATGGTTTATTCAGACAGCCTTTAGGATTATTGAACATACCTGTTTGCAATGCAAAAGGCTTGAATGCCCCATTCTGTTCTATGATAGGGGCTTGCGCTCGCGGGGAGAGAACCCTTAACCTATTTTTCATTGAAGTGTAGTGTATGCAGATTGCCTTTCTTGTTTTACCCGATTGTTTAATCGTCATTCTAGGCTGGATACTGTACAACAAGCTACATTTTTCCAAAGAGTTTTTTTCAGGGCTTGAAAAACTGGTTTATTTCATTTTATTCCCTGCTTTGCTGGTTCGCTCTATTGCCAGTACCCCCATGTCACTGGCCACCACCGGTAATTTCCTGCTGGCAACCACTGCCCTGGCCATAGTGGGCAGTTTATGCGTATGGCTGGCCAAGCCGGTTCTAAAACCCCGCCCCATTGCCCTGGCGTCGGTGGGTCAATGTGCCTACCGTTTTAATACATATATAGGCTTGTCTTTGGCTCCATCACTGGCTGGTCAGGCCGGTCTGGCCAGTATGGCCGTGATTGTGGGGTTTGCCATTCCCCTTGTAAACATCCTGGCTGTCAAATCCCTGGCCAGCCACCAGGGCAGCAATCTGTTCAGGGAAATCCTTAAAAACCCACTGGTATTGGCGACTTTTGCCGGTCTTTTATTGAATTTCAGCGGTCTTTCCCTGCCTTCCGTTCTGGACACCACTCTTCTCAAGCTGGGTAACAGCTCCATCCCCTTGGGCTTGCTTTGCGTAGGCGCCAGCCTTTCATTGCAAGGCGGCAGCCGTGATGGCAAGCTGGTTGGCTGGATTCTGGCCATCCGCCTTGGCCTCATGCCCGTGTTTGCCATGCTTATTTCGATTGCACTGGGATTTTCGGTCATCGACACCCAAATGTTTGTGCTGTTTGCCGCACTGCCTACTGCATCGGCCGCCTTTATTCTGGCTACCCGCATGGGCGGTGACGGCCGTCTGGTGGCCTTTACCATTTCAGCAGGCACCATTCTTAGCGTTCTGACCATTCCGTTCTGGGTCTATATTACCCAGCAACTGTTCAATTAATGACCTGCACTTGCAGTTGCCCCTTTTGGCCAGCAAAAGGGGTGGCTACCTGTCAATCCTGAAAAACACCCCCAGTTGGCAACACTGATCATGAAAATGCATGAAGAAACATCCATGAACTGTTGTTTTTAGACAATTTTTTGTTTTTTTCTAGAATTTACTTTAACTGAATTTATAATAAAAGTATTAAAAAAACCACATTTTCAGGTCTTATGTCCAGCCAACATGACAATTTTATAACTGTTTATTTACCAGACGAAAGCGCTACAAACCGTCTGGCGCAACAGCTTGCGGCCTTAATAAGTGCTGAAACATCAATTGGTTACGATCATGAACAGCCCCCAAAAAAAGGGGGACGCATCCACCTGAAAGGAGATCTGGGTGCAGGAAAAACAAGTTTTGCAAGAGCTTTTTTAAGGGCAATGGGGGTAACAGGGCGCATCAAAAGCCCTACGTATACCCTGCTTGAAAGCTATAAAGTTTCTAGCTTATACTTGTATCACTTTGATTTTTATAGATTTAGTGACACAAACGAATGGCAAGACGCAGGTTTCCGTGAGAATTTGCTTGAAGATGCCATCGTCCTGATCGAATGGGCTGAAAAAGCAGGTTCAAGCCTGCCCTCGCCCGATCTTGAACTGTCACTCAACTACGCTTCCTCAGGTCGCGATGCAAAATTACAAGCGTTTTCGGAAAAGGGTCAATCATGGATAAAACAGCTACAACAAATGGATATACAAACACTCGTCCAATGACGCGTCGTCGTATTCTGGCCACAGCTGCTACTCTGTTGTCACTTCCCGTCATTTCGAAAGTAGCCCAGGCGGCCAGCAGCCAAATTCTGGCCGTGCGTACCTGGCCGGCCGATGAATACACGCGTGTTACCCTGGAATTGAACGCCCCCCTCAAGGCCGAGCACTTTACCCTGTCCAACCCCAATCGTCTGGTGGTTGATTTGCAGGGCCTGAGCATGAGTACTGCCCTGAACTCGCTCATTTCCAAAATCAAACCCAATGACCCTTATATTTCTGCCGTGCGGGTCGCCCAAAACCGGGCCGACGTTGTCCGTCTCGTCCTGGATTTAAAACAAGCCATTGCTCCCCAGGTCTTTACCCTCAAACCAATTGGCGATTACCAATACCGTCTGGTTCTGGATTTATATCCCAAGGTGGCCAAAGACCCCTTACTGGCGCTTGGCTCCAACATGGCCGGTGACGACCCCTTGGCCAGCGTATTAGACAAACTTACCCAAAACCGCAGCAATATCCCCGTACCATCCGTTAACGGTCAGGTACAGCCACGCCCGCCAGCCGCTGGCGGAAACCGTAACGGTGCCAGCCGCCCAATTCTTATCGCCATAGACCCGGGGCATGGCGGAGAAGATCCGGGTGCGATTGGCGGCATGGGCACCAAAGAAAAAGATATTGTCCTGGCTATTGGCCGTCGCCTGCGCAATCTTATTAATGCACAGCCCAATATGCGTGCCTACATGACCCGCGATGCCGATTTTTTTGTCCCATTGCATGTTCGTGTCCAGAAAGCCCGCCGGGTCAAGGCCGACCTTTTCATTTCCATTCACGCCGATGCCTTCACCAACAAATCAGCCCGAGGCACATCAGTTTTTGCGCTTTCCCGCGGTGGCGCATCCAGTGCCGCTGCCCGCTGGCTGGCCAAAAAAGAGAACGCAGCCGACCTGATAGGCGGAATCGACATTGGTGACCATGACAGAAACACCGCCAGCGTGTTACTGGATATGTCAACCACGGCACAAATCAAAGACTCCCTGGATATCGGTCACCGCGTGCTTAACTCTTTGGCCCAGGTTAACGGCATCCAGAGCCGGCGCGTTGAACAGGCCGGTTTTGCGGTCTTAAGGGCGCCAGACATCCCTTCCATCCTGGTTGAAACCGCCTTCATTTCCAATCCGCAAGAAGAACGCTTCCTAAGAAACACTAACAACCAGCAACAAATTGCCAGCGCGATTTTATCTGGGGTCAAGGGTTATTTTGCAACAAACCCCCCACTTGCCCGTATAGGGTAGACACATTGTTGCTTTTAAGGCAAAATGAAAATGCATGCGATAGTAGCGCATGCATTTTGCTGCAGTACCTTTACGGAGCCGTTTACGGCTCCCTTTTTTATTTAGCTGAAATTTTCTTTTAGGCAAAATGCCAAGACGCCATATTTCCCCCCTTCCCGATCAACTCATCAGCCAGATCGCAGCTGGTGAAGTCATCGAGCGCCCGGCTTCAGTCCTTAAAGAACTGCTTGAAAACGCTATCGATGCTCAGGCTCGCGCCATTGAAATCCGCCTTGAAGGCGGAGGAATCAAGCGGATTTGCATTACCGATGACGGCACCGGCATACCCAAAGAAGAATTACCTCTGGCCCTCATGCGCCATGCCACCAGCAAAATCACCTCACTCGAAGAACTGGAATCGGTCAACTCCATGGGTTTCCGTGGCGAGGCACTGGCCTCGATTGCCTCGGTTTCACGGCTTGTCATCACATCACGTACACAGGCAGATGATCACGCCTGGCAAATAGATGCGGCTAACAATGAGGTGACACCGGCGTCTGGCAGTTATGGCACCACCATAGACATGCGTCAGCTGTTTGACCAGATCCCGGCCCGCCGCAAATTCCTGAAATCGGAAACCACCGAACTGGGACACTGCCTGGATGCCATGGAAAGAATTGCCATGGCTTTTCCAGAAGTGGCTTTTCGCCTTTTTCATAACGACAAGGCCTACCGGCAATGGGTAAGTACCGACTCTTTTCAACGCATCCGTGATGTACTGGGCGCCGAGTTCATTGATGCCGGTATTCCCTTAAATGCCGAAGTTGGTCTGGCCAGTCTGCATGGTCTGATTACCCAACCCAATGCCGCACGCAGCCGGGCCGACAAACAATACCTGTATGTGAACGGCCGTTATGTTCGCGACCGCACCGTGTCCCATGCCATTCGAACGGCTTATGCCGATGTCTTGCACGGTGACCGCCAGCCTGCCTATGTCCTGTTCCTGAATATAGATCCCAATACGGTCGATGTAAACGTTCATCCCGCCAAACATGAAGTACGGTTTAGAGATGGTGGTGCGGTTTACCGTTTTGTTTCACAAACCGTTGCCGCTGCACTGGCCAGTGCAGGCGGTCAACAAGACGCCATGAACCGGCTGCCCACTCAAATGCCCGCCGGGCTTGCGCCTGCCGCCTTACCAGACACAGCGGTGACTGCCAGTGACAGTGGTGGCGCTTCCCCTGCCAACCAGCCAGCCTCCCGCTTCAACCCCTATCAACGACAGACCCCTTTGGGGCTGGACCATCAACAGGCCTGGGTACAGGCTTACCGCCCGCTGGTTTCCCCGGGCATACCGCCTGCCAGCCACTTTAATGAAAACGCACCGGGTGAGAATATGGCTGGTGCAGCGGATGCCACTTTGAATATCCCTGCTTACCCGGCTAACGCGACAGGCAAAACACCTTACGCCTCCCTGCCCGAAGCAGACACGTTTCCACTGGGCATGGCCTTGGGTCAGCTGCATGGCATCTATATCCTGGCCCAAAACTCCAGGGGGCTGGTACTGGTAGACATGCACGCTGCCCACGAACGGGTGGTTTATGAAAAACTGAAAACCGCCCTTGACACGCATAGCATGCCCAGACAAGACCTGCTGGTGCCGGTTGTTTTTCATTGTTCTGAAAAAGAAGTGGCATTGCTGGAAGAACACCACGAAGCCTTGCACACACTGGGGCTCAACCTGACTGCTGCCGGTCCCCGCGCCATTACCGTGCGTTCAGTGCCCGCTTTGCTGGCCCATGGTGACATCGAATCACTGGTGCTTCATGTTTTAAAAGACTTAAGCCAGGCCGGCGTTTCCAGACACCTGACCGAACAGCGCAATGAGTTGCTGTCCACCATGGCCTGCCACGGCTCTGTCAGGGCTAACCGTCGCCTGAGTCTGGAGGAAATGAATGCACTGCTGCGTCAAATGGAGCAGACCGAAAGGGCCAACCAGTGCAATCATGGCCGCCCCACCTGGTTTCAATGGACCATGAACGACCTGGATAAATTATTCATGCGCGGACAATAAACCGTTCATTTTGCGTCCTTTTCTCACTACTCTGACTTCAGGTAATGCTAAACTAGGCCAGCAACAGGCAGCACTTACACTGCCTTTTCTTTTTTCTGCATCTTTCCTTCTTGACAGGCCATTGCCGCCAACCCAATACCATGCCAACTCCGGACACCAGGCATCAAGCCATTATTTGTATTGCAGGCCCCACCGCATCGGGCAAAAGCGCCAGCGTACTGGCCATTGCCCAACAATGGCCCATTGAAATCATTAATGTGGACTCCGCCACCATATACAAAGGCATGGATATAGGCACTGCCAAGCCATCCAGGGAAGAGCAGGCGCAAACACCCCAACACCTGCTGGACATACGGGATCCGGCGCAAACTTACAGTGCCGCCGAATTCACCCAGGATGCCGCCAGGCTTATTTCCGCCATTCAGGCCCGGGGCCGGATTCCACTCCTGGCCGGTGGCACCATGATGTATTACAAGGCCCTGCGCGAGGGGCTTAATGAATTGCCCGCTGCCCGTGAGGACATTCGCCAGGAACTGGAAGATTTTGCCCGTCAGCATGGCTGGCCTGCCCTGCATGCGGAATTGGCCAAGGTTGATCCCGTTACCGCTGCCCGCCTGGCCCCCAATGACAGCCAACGGATTCAGCGCGCCATGGAAATTTATCGTATTTCTGGTAAACCCATGTCTGTATTTCTTGCACAGCCAGCTGAAAAAGCGGGCGATTTTCTGTACCAAACCATCAGCCTTGAGCCGGCCAACCGCCTGGACTTGCATGAACGCATTGCCGCGCGGTTTGACCAGATGCTGGAAAAAGGGTTTGTTGAGGAAGTCAGGCAGCTTAAACTGCGCCCCGATCTGCATGCTGACTTGCCGTCCATTCGTTGCGTGGGATACCGGCAAATATGGGCACATTTGAATGGTGACTATGATTTGCCAGAGGCCCGTGAAAAATCCATTGCCGCCACGCGCCAGCTGGCAAAACGCCAGATTACCTGGTTACGCGCGCAACCCGACCGGGTCCGGATTGACTGCATGGCCCATAATGTGGCACAACAGGTTATTGACGCCATTGCCCATGACATGGATGCCGCCATGCAGGCAATGGGCCAACAACAATAAGGGCTTGCCACGGCAAGCCCCCAGATTGCTTTTTTGCGTTGTTTTACGATTTAAACAACGACAGTCTGTTCCATACCCTCTTGCTGGGGAACGATTTCACCCAGCTGGTAAACGGTTTCACCCTGCTCTTGCAAGGTTGCGGTAATATCTGCGGCCTGGCTGGCAGAAACCACCAGTACCATGCCGATACCGCAGTTGAATACACGATGCATTTCGGTGTCTTCAACATTGCCCTCTTTTTGCAGCCACTTGAACAGTTCGGGCAATTCCCAGGCATCTTTGCTTAAACGGGCGGACAGGCCAGGTTGCAAAATACGTGGCACGTTGTCCAACAGGCCACCACCGGTAATGTGGGCCAGACCTTTAATATCTGTACCATGCTTGGCCAGCGCTGCCAACACCTGTTTAACATAAATGCGGGTAGGCGCCATTACCACGTCTACCAGAGACTGGCCATGGAAATCATCATTGGGCCGGGCACCGGCACGTTCAATAATTTTACGTATGAGTGAAAACCCGTTAGAGTGCGCACCGCTGGATGCCAGGCCAAGGATTTTATCGCCAGCCTGAATGGATTTGCCATTGATGATTTTGGTTTTTTCCACCGCACCCACGGCAAAACCGGCCAGGTCATATTCACTATCCGGGTACATGCCGGGCATTTCTGCGGTTTCACCGCCAATCAGGGCACAGCCGGAAAGCTCGCAGCCTTTGGCAATACCGCCTACCACGCTGGCAGCGGTATCTACAGACAGTTTCCCGCAGGCAAAGTAATCAAGGAAAAACAGTGGCTCAGCCCCCTGTACCAGGATATCGTTTACACTCATGGCTACCAGGTCGATACCGACCGTATCATGACGATTCCATTCAAAAGCGAGACGCAATTTGGTGCCCACACCATCGGTGCCGGAAACAAGAACGGGTTCCTTGTATTTTTTGGGTACTTCAAACAAAGCTCCAAAACCGCCAATCCCGGCCATCACGCCTTCACGCATGGTTTTGGCGGCCAATGGCTTGATGCGGTCAACCAGTGCGTCGCCAGCATCAATATCCACACCTGCATCACGATAGGTCAAAGAGGATTTTGTTGAATTTGTCATGAGAAACGAGCCTAAATATGTAAAAATGTCATAAATCAAATGGAGTAAACGCAATTTTACGATGAATGAGAAAAATTTACGCAGAAATCAGACACTTTTGTGGTCAGGAGTTGGAATTTGCCTGCTAATTCTACTTTATATCCTGTCTCCAGTGCTGACTCCATTCATGCTGGCACTGGCGCTGGCCTATATTCTGGCTCCTGGTGTAGATTTATTGGTGCGTTTGCACCTGCCACGCTGGCTGGCCGTATTTCTCATGGTGTTTTTGCTGTTTGCCGTCATTTCGGGGTTCATGCTGATCATCATTCCATTACTGCGCAGGGAGCTTAATCTGGTCCTGGAGCAATTGCCACTATGGGTTCAGCAATACAATACCCAACTTGCACCCAACATTGATGAATGGCTTGGCGTTGACAGCAAGCTGGATATCTCCCGTATTCGCCTGCTCTTGCAAGATGCCGTTACCGGCACCGACAGCCTTGTCACCACTGCAGTCAATTACCTGAAAGCCAGCGGCTCCACCCTGGTTTTCTACATTGCCAGTGGCCTGCTCACACCTGTTGTCCTGGTTTACCTTTTATTTGACTGGCACACTTTCCTCAACCGTTTCAGTGAAATCATTCCACGCCGCTTTCTGAATGCCACCCTTGACATTGGCAATGAAATAGACAAACTGCTGTCCAGTTTCCTGCGCGGGCAAATCCTGGTCATGCTGATTCTGGCGGTTTATTACAGCATCGGCCTGTCCATTGCCGGTTTTGACAGCGCGATTCCCATTGGCGTCATTACCGGATTACTGGTTTTTATCCCTTATTTGGGCTTCGGACTGGGATTATTGCTCGCAATCCTCTCGGCTCTATTACAATTCGAGGGTTACTACGGTCTTATTGCCGTTGCCATTGTGTTCGGCATAGGCCAGGTTTTCGAAAGTTTATACTTAACCCCCAAGATTATGGGTGACCGAATTGGCTTGCATCCACTGGTCATCATTTTTGCCCTGTTTGTCTTTGGTGAAATTTTTGGTTTTTTTGGTGTTCTGCTTGCCCTGCCGATCAGTGCAGCCCTGTCGGTATTGATCCGTCGCGTTTATGGTCAATACCTGAATAGTACTTTTTATACAAATGAATGAACAATTAACGCTTGAAGTCTCCCCGGTTCCCGAGCCCACGCTTGACAATTTCCTAGTGGGGCAAAACGCCGAGGCCGTTAACACGCTGCGTCACCTCCTGCCAGGACAATCGGTCTACCTTTGGGGAAGCAACGGCTGTGGTAAAACCCATTTGCTCAAGGCAATGGCTGCCTGCCACCAGGGCACTTATTTCAACCATGAAAGCCACCCCTTTCTGGCATCCATTACGTTCCAGAATACTCCCCCCCTGGTGGCCATTGATGACATTGAATCCTTAACCGAAGACCAACAGGCCGAACTGTTCAGTCTGTATAATGAATGGAAACTGCGCAAGAACACGTCAGACGCCTTCATATTACTGGTTTCGGGCGACGTTTCTCCGCTGGCGATGCCAATTCGGGAAGACCTGCGGACCCGGCTTGGCTGGGAACTGGTCTACCGGCTCGAACAACTCAGTGACGAGCAACGCCTTACCGCCTTGCAAAATCGAGCCCACGAAAAAGGCCTGCAATTAAGCCATGAAGTCACGCATTGGATTTTTACCCATTACTCGCGTGATATTGCCGCCCTTTTCAACCTGCTCGACGCCCTGGACACCTATTCGCTCTCTACACGACGCCCTATTACCGTCCCTTTACTCAAAGCTTTTTTCATTAAAACAAAATCATGACCTCTACCAATCTGGCGCTTTTCGATCTTGACCATACTTTGCTTCCCATTGATACCGATCGCGAATGGGTTGATTTCCTGGCTCGTAACAATCTGGCTGGAGACCCTGTGGCCATCCAGCAAAAAAACCATGAGCTGATGGAAAAATACACGGCGGGTATTCTCAGGATAGAAGAATCTGCCGAATTCATGCTGAGCTTTCTTAAAATGCACAGCCCCTATGACCTGGCCCGTTTCCATGAACAATTCATGTGTGAAGTGGTTCGCCCCGCCATTCAGGCCAGCGCCATCGACCTGGTTCGCCAGCATCAGCAAAACGGTGACCTGTGCTGCATTGTGACCGCCACCAATTCTTTCGTTACATCTCCGGTGGCCCGTGCCTTTGGCATAGAACACCTGATTGGCACCCTGCCCGAATATATCAACGGTCGCTTTACCGGCCGTGTGGAAGGCATTCCAAGCTACAAAGAAGGCAAGGTAACCCGTGTCAATATGTGGCTCAGTTCCATGGGCAAAAAAATAGATGATTTTGCCGAAACCTATTTTTACAGCGACTCGCAAAATGATCTGCCCTTGCTTGAAATTGTCAGCAACCCGGTAGCCACCAACCCCAATGAAGTCCTGCGTAAAACAGCACACGAAAACGGCTGGCCAGTTCTTGATCTGTTTGCTTTAAAATAACAACATCTTCATTTATTCCGTTCCTATGATCAAAAGCACCATTAAAAGCTTCGTCAATCGCCTGTTCAATTCCCCGGCCAGTGACACAAAAAAAACCAAAGCCCGGGTTTACCACCAGGAACAGCACGGCATCGATCGCCGGCTTGTCTCGCGCAACGCCATCAAGGTCTGCGAGGTGTTAAACCAGAAAGGGTTCCAGGCCTTTATCGTGGGCGGTGCCGTGCGCGATCTTATCCTGGGCCTGGAGCCCAAGGATTTTGATGTGGCCACCAATGCCACCCCCGAAGCGGTGCGTGCCTGCTTTCGCCGGGCCCGCATTATTGGCCGTCGCTTTCAACTGGTACACGTGGTTTTTGGTCCGGAAATCATTGAAACCTCAACTTTCAGGGCCAATAGCAATGGCCAGAACAAAACCGACGAACATGGCCGTATCCTGAACGACAACGTCTTCGGCACACAGGAAGAGGATGCCGCCCGACGCGATTTCACCCTTAACGCCCTGTATTACGATCCGCTTACCGAGCAAGTCATCGACTACCATAATGGCCTGTCAGATCTTCGCAAACATCTCGTACGCATCATTGGCGACCCTGAAACCCGTTACCGTGAAGATCCTGTCCGCATGTTGCGGGCAGTTCGCTTTGCCGCCAAACTGAATGGCACCATCGAACCCCACACCAAGGAACCTATCAAGCAGCTGGCCGAACTCATTTCCAATGTGCCCGACTCCCGTCTGTTTGACGAAACCCTTAAACTCATGACCTGCGGCAATGCCCTGGCCTGCCTGAAACAACTGCGCGAAGAAGGCCTGCACGAAGGAACCCTTCCCTTGCTGGATGTCGTCCTGAAGCAACCGGGTGGACAGAAATTTGTAGAGCTGACCCTTGACCGTACCGATCACCGGGTTCGTCTGGGCAAATCGGTGAGCCCCAGTTTCCTGTATGCGGCCCTTTTATGGCGCCTGGTGGATGTTTACTGGAAACGCAATATTGCGCAAAAAGAGCCGCCCATGCAGGCACTGATCCATGCGGCAGACCAGGTGCTTGAAGACCAGGTTCACAAACTGGCCATCCAGCGGCGTCACACCACCGATATGCGTGAAATCTGGTTCATGCAGCCCCGTTTTGAACGTCCCGTTCCACGTCAGATCTGGAAAATGACTGAACAGCCCCGTTTTCGTGCCGCCTGTGATTTTCTGCAATTGCGAGCAGCCAGCGGTGAATTTGATAGCGTTCAGGCACAATGGTGGATGGACCTGGCTGATACCGATGCGGCAGGTAAAACCCAGATGATCGAAGAGCTGGCGCAAAAACAAAAGGGAATGCCCGCTACTTCTGCCAACACCGCACGCAAACGTCGCAAGCGTCGCTCACCCGCCCGCAAGAAAGCCGCTTTGCCGCAGCAGGACATTTCATGAATATTGCGTATATTGGCCTTGGCTCCAATCTGGGTGAGAGCAGGAATGTACTGCAACAGGCACTGGCCAACCTGGCTGCCCATCCGTCCATTCATAAACTGGAATACTCCCGCTTTTACCGCAGCAGCCCGGTCGACGCTTCGGGGCCCGACTATGTCAACGCGGTCGCCCGGCTTGAAACCCCATTGGCCTCATTGGAGCTGCTGCATCTGCTGCAAGGGATTGAAAACCGTTACGGCCGGGAACGTCCCTATGTGAATGCGCCCCGCACGCTGGACCTGGACATCCTGCTATTCAACGAGGAAATCAATCACTCGGCTGAACTGACCCTGCCACACCCGCGCATGCACGAACGGGCCTTTGTGCTATTGCCCCTGCAGGAATTGGCGCCAGGGATTGTTCTGGCCCAAGGCACCCTTGGCACCTTATTGGAACAATGTAAAGACCAGGGCATTGAACTGCTTTGATTTAAAAAACCAACAATAAAAAGGCCCCAAAAAAACAGGAAATACATCCGTTTTTTGGGGCCCGTTCAAACCCGTTTTTTTTGGGTTAACCAAACCATACCAGGGCTAAAAATTACAGTTCTTCAACCGCCACTGGAATTTTACCGATTTTGGATTGCCATTCTCTTGGGCCTGTTTTATGTACAGAGGTTCCTTCGGAATCAACCGCAACGGTTACCGGCATGTCTTTCACATCAAACTCGTAAATGGCTTCCATGCCCAGGTCCTCGAAGCCCACCACTTTAGCGCCACGAATCGCTTTGGACACCAGGTAAGCAGAACCACCCACTGCCATTAAATAAGCAGATTTGTGCCTGCGAATGGACTCAATCGCGACCGGTCCGCGCTCGGCCTTGCCGATCATGGAAATCAGGCCGGTTTTTTCCAGCATCATATCGGTGAACTTGTCCATGCGGGTTGCCGTGGTGGGGCCTGCAGGGCCAACCACTTCGTCACGTACCGGATCAACCGGCCCAACATAATAAATAACACGGTTGGTGAAATCAACCGGCAATGGCTCGCCTTTGGCCAGCATATCCTGGATGCGCTTGTGAGCGGCATCACGGCCGGTAAGCATTTTGCCGGACAGCAACAAGGTTTGGCCGGGTTTCCAGCTGGCCACTTCCTCTTTGGTCAGCGTATCCAGGTTCACCTGTTTGGACTTGTTGTAATCGGGTGCCCAATGCACTTCTGGCCAGTCTGACAAAGAAGGTGGTGTTAACACGGCAACACCCGAGCCATCCAGGACAAAATGGGCATGGCGGGTTGCCGCACAGTTTGGAATCATGGCAATGGGTTTGGACGCCGCATGCGTTGGGTAAGTATTGATTTTGACATCAAGCACGGTTGTCAAGCCACCCAGGCCCTGTGCGCCAATACCCAATGCATTGACTTTTTCATACAGTTCAATACGCAACTCTTCAAGTTTGTTTTGCGGGCCACGGGCCAACAGTTCGTACATATCGATGTCTTCCATCAGGGACTGCTTGGCCATTAACATGGCTTTTTCAGCAGTACCGCCCACCCCAATGCCCAGCATGCCCGGAGGACACCAGCCGGCACCCATTTGCGGCACCGTTTTCAGGACCCAGTCAACAATGGAGTCGCTGGGGTTCAGCATGGCAAACTTGGTTTTGTTTTCAGAGCCACCACCTTTGGCCGCCACCTGCACGTCTACCTTATTGCCCGGAACCAGTTCCACATGCAATATACAGGGCGTGTTGTCTTTGGTATTCTTGCGTTCAAAAATAGGGTCAGCCAGCACAGAGGCACGCAACTTGTTATCGGGATCCATGTAACCACGGCGCACCCCTTCATCACAGGCTTCCTGCAGGGTTTGTTTCAGATCAAACTTGACATCCATACCCACTTTCAGGAAAACGTTCACAATGCCGGTATCCTGGCAAATGGGACGGTGCCCTTCCGCGCACATGCGGGAATTGGTCAGGATTTGGGCAATCGCGTCTTTGGCTGCCGGGCTTTCCTCACGCTCATAGGCACGGGCCAGATGCTGAATATAGTCGGCAGGGTGGTAAAAACTGATGAACTGGATCGCATCCGCGATGGATTGGATCAGATCCTCTTCTTTGATAATGGTAGTCATTGTTTGATCAACTTTTTCAAAAAACTAACGGTTAACAACTTTACTGTTTTATTTGCCTTTCCAGACCGGAGCCCGTTTTTCGGCGAATGCAGTTGCCCCTTCTTTCGCATCTTCAGAAGCAAAGATATGCGCCATGCGTGGCTGTTGCAGGGCAAACATGTCTTCCTGGCGCCAGTCTTGCGACTGCACCACAACCTGCTTGACAGTACGGACGGCCAACGGGCCGTTGGCCGCAATCCTGTCAGCCAATTTTAGCGCAGCTTCCAGCGCTTTGCCCGGTTCCGTCAGTTGATTGACCAAACCAAGCTGATGCGCACGCTGTGCGGGAATCATGTCACCGGTTAATAAAATTTCCATGGCAACGTGGTAAGGCAGCCTTTGCGGCAAGCGCAACATGCCCCCCGAACCGGGCACCAGGCCTCGTTTTACCTCGGGCAAACCAAACTGGGCGTTGTCAGCTGCCACAATCAAATCGCAGGCCAGCGCCAGTTCACAACCACCCGCCAGGGCATAACCCTCTATGGCGGCAATGAGAGGTTTTTGGGGCGGTGCTTCGCACAAGCCCCCCAGGCCCCGGCCCGGCACCACGGCACGACGCTGGGTTTTGGCAAACTCTTTCAAATCCATGCCCGAACAAAACGTATTGCCCTGCCCGGTAAGAATACCCACCGTCAGGTCGTTATTGACGTCAAGCTGGTCAAGCGCGGCAGCCAGCGCAAAAGACGTATCGTAAGTAAGGGCGTTGCGGGCTTCGGGCCGATTGATCGTAATGACCAATATCCTGCCAATGATTTCTGATTTTACCAATTCTGTCACAGTTGTCTCCTGTAGGTTCGGGGGTAATTCGGGCATTTTACCCTTTCAAACCGCAAATTACCCCTAGGACCACGACAAATACCCTAAAATCCAAGGTTTGGTTATTCATCCGATGCTAGAGTCGAATTCATGCTTACTTTTCAGCAAATCATCTTAAAACTTCAGGAATACTGGGACGCACAAGGTTGTGCACTGCTCCAGCCTTACGATATGGAAGTAGGTGCGGGCACCTCCCACACTGCCACCTTCCTGCGCGCCATCGGGCCCGAGCCCTGGCATGCCGCTTATGTACAGCCGTCACGCAGGCCCAAAGATGGCCGCTACGGCGAAAACCCCAATCGCCTGCAACACTATTACCAGTATCAGGTTGTGCTCAAGCCGGCCCCCCCGGAAATTCTTGATCTTTACATCGGTTCTTTGCAGGCGCTGGGCATTAACCCCCAAGAGCACGATATCCGCTTCGTTGAGGATGACTGGGAAAATCCCACGCTGGGTGCCTGGGGCCTGGGCTGGGAAGTCTGGCTCAATGGCATGGAAGTCACGCAATTCACTTACTTCCAGCAGGTTGGCGGCCTTGACTGCCCGGCCACTACCGGTGAAATCACCTATGGCCTTGAGCGCTTGGCCATGTATCTGCAAAACGTGGAAAGTGTCTATGATCTTGTCTGGACCCAACGTCCCAACGGTGATGCCGTTTATTACCGCGACGTATTTCACCAGAATGAAGTTGAGCAATCCACCTACAACTTTGAGTACGCCTCAACAGAAATGCTGTTTGCGCATTTCAATGACTACGAAGCCGAAGCCAAAAAACTGGTCGAAATTCCGTTGGCCCTGCCTGCCTACGAGGTCGTCCTGAAAGCCGCCCACACCTTCAATATGCTGGATGCCCGGGGCGCCATTAGCGTTACCGAACGGGCCAGCTATATTGGCCGCATCCGCAACCTGTCCCGTGCAGTTGCCCAGTGCTATTACGACTCCCGCGAACAGCTTGGCTTCCCGATGCTGAAAAAACAAGAGAACGCATAAATGTCAACGAATCCTTTACTGATCGAATTACTCACCGAAGAACTGCCACCCAAGGCATTGCAAAAACTGGGCAAGGCATTTGCCCAGGGCGTATACCAGTCCCTGAACAAACAACATCTTCTGGGTGAACAGTGCAAACTTGAATCATTTGCCACGCCACGCCGCCTGGGCGTCCGCCTAAGCCAGGTATTGGCGCAGGCGCCCGAGCAGGCATTTGCAGAAAAACTCATGCCCGTCAAAATCGGCCTTGATGAAAACGGCAATGCCAGTCCCGCCCTGCAAAAGAAACTGGCTTCCAAAGGCCTGGAGCACTTAAGCGTAGCCGACCTGAGCCGTGAATCCGATGGCAAACAGGAATACTTAATTGCCAAAGGCACCGCCCCGGGCGCACAACTGGCCGCTTTCCTGCAAACCGCCATTGATGAAGCGATTGCCGACCTGCCGATTCCCAAAGTCATGCGTTATCAACTGGCCGACGGGCAAACCAGTGTCCGTTTCGTACGTCCCGTACATGGCCTGGCTGTCCTGTTTGGTGACCAGGTACTCCCCGTTAGCGTGCTGGGCATTTCTTCCAGCCATGTTACCCGTGGACACCGTTTCCTGAGCAATGCTCCGGTTCAGTTAAACCATGCCAATACCTACGAGCAGCAACTGCGCGAAGAAGGCAAGGTCATTGCTTCCTATGAAGAGCGCCGTGACATGATCAGCGCACTGCTGGCTGACAAGGCCGCCTCGCTGGGTGCCACCATTGGCAACGACCCCGAGGTAGCCGCCCTGCTTGACGAAGTGACTTCACTGGTGGAGTACCCTGCGGTGTATATAGGCCAGTTTGAGGAAAAATTCCTGGCCGTACCGCCAGAATGCCTTATCCTGACCATGCGCCTGAACCAGAAATACTTCCCCCTGTTTGACCCGGACACTGGCAAGCTGACGCACCGCTTCCTGATTGTCAGCAACATGGACATTGACAATCCACAACAAATTATCGAAGGTAACGAGCGGGTTGTGCGTCCACGCCTGGCCGATGCCGAATTCTTCTTCAACACCGACCGTAAAATGCCATTGGCCGCCCGGGTTGAACAACTGGCAACCATTGTGTACCACAACAAACTGGGAACCCAGCTTGAGCGCTCCGAACGGGTCCGGAAAATCGCCGCTTACATTGCCCAGCAACTTGGCGCCAATGTTTCACTGGCCGACCGCGCAGCCCTCTTGGCCAAAGCCGACTTAAGTTCCAACATGGTGGGTGAATTCCCCGAACTGCAAGGAATTATTGGCGCCTATTATGCCAAGGCCGATGGCGAACCCGAAGAAATCGTGACAGCCCTGGCAGAGCAGTATCGCGTGCGTTACGACAAACCGGTCAGCCAGGAAACCTTAACTTCGGCCATATTATTTATTGCCGAGCGCACTGAAAGCCTGGTCGGCATTTGGGGCATTGGTCTGGTGCCCACCGGTGAACGTGACCCTTACGCCTTGCGCCGTGCCGCGCTGGGCCTGATCAGCGCGGTTGAACAATTGGCCGCCGGTCATTTCCTGAACCTGCAAACCAGGCTTTCCCTGAACGAACTGCTTGAATTTGCCGCTGGCACGTTCGAAAAGATCAGCCTGAACCCAAATACCGTAGCCGAAGTGCAGGAATTCATTTACGAGCGCTACCGCAATCAACTCAATAACGATTATGACCGTTCGGTGGTTGACGCTGTTATTGCTTTGGCGCCACCACTGCACGAGATTATCGACCGGATCAGGGCCGTTACCGCCTTCACGCAATTACCCGAAGCCGACAGCCTGGCTGCCGCCAACAAGCGAATTGCCAACCTGCTGAAGAAAGTGGACGGTTCGCTGCCTGCCATCAATGCAGAAATCCTGCTTGAACCGGCAGAAAAAGCCCTGGCTGACACGATTGAAACCATCCAGCCTGTTGCCTTGGACCATTTTGACAAAGGTGAGTTTGAGGCCAGTTTAAGCAGTATTGCCAGCACACGTGCAGCAGTTGATACTTTCTTTACCGATGTGATGGTCATGGCCGAAGACCCTGACATCCGCAATAACCGTCTGGCTTTGCTTTCACAATTACATGGCACCATGAATCTGGTGGCTGATATTTCCAGGCTGGCAAAATGAAACTCGTGATTCTCGATCGGGATGGCGTCATCAATCAAGACCGCACCGATTTTGTTAAATCGGCCGACGAGTGGGTTCCCCTGCCCGGCAGTCTTGAAGCCATTGCCCGCCTGTATCGGGCAGGCTGGAAAGTGGTTATTGCCAGCAACCAGTCCGGCCTGGGCCGGGGTCTGTTCAGCATGAGCGATCTGAACGCCATGCACGCCAAAATGAATCAGGAACTCACTTTGCTGGGCGGACAGGTTGATGCCATTTTCATTTGCCCGCACAAGCCTGACGACGGCTGTAATTGTCGTAAACCATTGCCGGGCATGCTTCACGATATTATTCGCCGCTACGAAATAGATCCGGCGCAGGTACCTGCGATTGGTGACTCACTGCGTGACCTGCAAGCTGCCCAGGCCGCAGGCATGAAACCCTGGCTGGTGGAAACCGGCAACGGCCTTAAAACAAAAAACGATCCCAATCTGCCACCCGGTACACAAATACGTGCCAGCCTGGCTGATATTATCAACGAATGGTTGCGGGAAAACTAATCATCATGTCTTTTTTACGTGCCCTGCTGTTTCTGGTTTTTCAAGCCATTACTGTCATTCCCTTCGCGCTTGGGTGTTTCCTGCTGCTGCCTTTCCCCTTCAAGTGGCGATACCGTTTCACGGTAGGCTGGCCTCATCTGCTCATGTGGGGAGCCCAATATATTCTTGGCATCAAATGGGAAATCAAGGGAAGGGAAAACATTCCCGACACACCAGTTGTGTTTCTAAGCAAACACCAGTCTGCCTATGAAACCCTGCTTTTTCCCTGGTTCTCACCCAAACCGGCCTGTTTTATCTACAAAAAAGAACTGAATTACATCCCGTTTTTCGGTTGGGCGCTGGCCAGTTTGCGCAATATTCCCATCAACCGCTCTGATCGCAAAGGCGCCATGCAACAGGTATTAAGTATTGGCAGCCAACGCATCCGCGCCGGACATAGTCCGGTTCTGTTCCCCGAAGGAACCCGGATTCCCGTTGGACAAAAAGGCCGCTATCAATCAGGTGGTGCGCGTCTTGCCGTCCATGCCGGTGCCCCGGTGATTCCGGTGGCGCACAATGCCGGAGAGGTCTGGCCGCGCAACTCCTTCCTCAAAAAACCCGGCCGGGTTACCTTTTCGTTTGGTCCTCCCATTTCATCTGAAGGCCTTACTCACGACCAGCTTAACCGCAAGGTTGAAGAATGGATTGAAGGGGAAATGCGTGTGCTTAGCCCGCATCGTTACAACGACAAGACCTGACTTTCTCCAAAAGCGGTTTTATCCATGAACCATTCATCAATTATCAACATCACCCATGGATAAAATTCCTTATACCCTTCAGCGTTCCAATCGTAAAAGCATTGGTTTTACGATTAACGCCGAAGGGCTTAAAATTACCGCCCCAAATTGGGTATCACAAACGATCATTGACCAAGCCATCCAGGCAAAGAAACCCTGGATCCAAAGCAAGCTGCTGCAGTGGCAACAACAATCCCCTGTACCCACCTGCTGGCAAAACGGCATGCAGCTGCCCTATCTGGGCAGGCAGATTATTGTGCAACTGAACCCGCAGCTGGCTTCATGCCGCTATGAGGGCAATTACAATCTGGCGCAAGATAACGATCGGCTCTATGTCAACCTGCCATCCACGGCAAATGCCCTGGCAATTAAAACAGCCTGCACCCAGTGGTTTCAGGGCCGTGCCCTGGCCTGGTTTGAAATCCGCCTGCGGCATTTCCAGCAAAGTAGCGGAGCAAAACCCCTGTGTCTTCGCCTGTCCAGTGCCACAACCCGTTGGGGATCCTGTAGTGCCAATGGCCACATTCGCCTGAACTGGCGCCTGATCCACCTTTGCCCGGAGCTGATTGACTATGTCATTGCGCATGAACTTGCCCATTTGAAAGAAATGAATCACAGCCCCCGTTTCTGGGCCGAGGTTAAACGGATTTTGCCCAATTACGAAGCCGCCAAAAACAGGCTTAAACAAAAAAGCCTGCGCACCCTTCCCATCCTTTAATAAAGAATGAAAATATAAGCAGCATTAAATATTCACTTATATAATGCGGTTGTCTCTTTCTTGCAGTAACCGTCATTTAAATGCGCACCACTCATCATTTTGCAAAGAGAGCTTTGCTAAAATAGCCCGCTTATCACCATTTCCAACAGGAGTCACCATGCAATTTCTACACACTATGCTTCGAGTCGGCAACCTTGAGCGCTCCATCGAGTTTTATACAAACGTGATTGGCATGAAACTGTTGCGTCGCTCCGAAAACCCCGAATACAAATATAGTCTGGCTTTCCTCGGTTTTGAGGCCAACCCCCATCAGGCCGAACTTGAACTGACCTATAACCATGGTGTTGATGCCTATGAGCTGGGTACCGCCTATGGGCATATCGCCATTGGTGTGCCAGATGCCTACAAGGCCTGTGATGCCGTCAAGGCGGCCGGTGGTAACGTAACGCGTGAGGCCGGCCCTGTTAAGGGTGGCAGCACCGTTATTGCTTTTGTGGAAGACCCTGACGGCTACAAAATCGAATTGATCGAACGCAAAAACATGCAAGCTGAAGGCTCTGGCTTGCGCTCAGAGTAAATCCTGTTAAACAACCATAAAGTTAAAAAGGTACATCATGAAAACAACAAATATTGTTATTGGCGCGCTGGTTGCCGCCGGTGTCGTCTGGGGAGGCTCTACCTGGTATATTGGCCAGCAGGCCAAAGGTCAAATCGATAAATCCGTCAGTAATATCAATGAATTTCTGGCACAAACCGCTCCCAATATCAGCCTGAGTGAAGTCAGTTATGAAAAGGGGTTTCTTACTTCTACCGGTATCTATAAGCTGAACATAAATCTACCCGATCTGCCAGAAGAGCTGTCCAATATTACTTTCCTGAACAAGGTTTATCATGGCCCCTTGCCATTAATCCAGGAGGGTCGTTTTAGTCCAGCTTTGGCCATTAGCGCCACCACACTCATTAACAATGACAATACAAAAGTACTGTTTGATGCCGCCAATGGTCAAGAGCCTTTTGTCTCCAACAGCGTACTTTCTTTTGCCAAAGAAATAGAAAACACCCTTAAAACCGCCGCGCTGAAATTCGTTGACAAGAACGGCGAAATAACCGTGGAGCCGATGCATGCGATTACCCACACCAATCTTGATTACGCCTTTTTCAATACAGAAGCCACGAGTGGCGCGATTAAAGCCAAGGGGGAAAGTACTGCCAGCTTCTCTATGGACGGCTTTAAACTTAGCAATAAAACAACCCGTACCGCCAATAAAAATTATATTGGCGATGCTTCCGTCAAATTTGAAAAATTCAATATTGCCGATCCCGCGCAAAGCGTTTTAATCGATTCTATCGACATGAATGCCAGCACTACGGAATCACCCAACGGCCTGCTCAATGCTGATATCACCTATTCCGCAAATAAAATCAACGTCAACAAGATTGATTTTGGTACAACAAGCATGAAAATGATGGTGAACAACCTGGACATGAAGGCGGTCAATGATTTTAGCCGTGCAACAGCCAACCTGAACCTGGGTTCCGCTTCATTGGCAGAGGAAGAAGAGCTGGCCCGGCATTTCGAAACCCTGTTTGTCAAGCTGGCTGATGCCAAACTTGAATTTCGTATTGAGCCCTTACGTATCAAAGCGACAAGCGGCGAAGCAGTACTGAATTTCGGGGTTGTTTTTAACGGAGAAAAAGCCTCTTCCGAATCAAGGGAATCCATGGAGTTATTTGCAGCAGAAGCGTTGCGCAAAGCCAATATATCCTTTTCTGTTGACGACAACCTTATCCAGGAGTTTGGCTCGGGCGTTATTCAGATATCCGAAGGGGCAGACAAGGCGACTGCTGATGCCGAAGCGCAAGTCATCTCAGGAATGGCTGGCCTTATCTCGGAACAATCCGGCATGGCTGTTTACAAGGATGGCAAAACCACTTCTGCAATCACTTACGACGCCGATCAGCCCGAAGACAGCCAGATTGATTTCAATGGCAAAAAAATGGGCTTGAACGAGTTCGCCATGAAAGCATCCTCCCTGCTTGGCTTCGCAGGTACATCGGCTGCCCCTGCGTTACTAAACGAAGAGGAGCTATTTCAAGCCCTTGAAAACGATGCTGCAACAGAACCTGCGGAATAAATACATGAGCTTGAAAATGAGACGGCAACAAGCAATAAAGTTTCATAACCTATATGCTGACTGATACAAATTTATATTGATCAGCAACAATGCGATCCGGTTATCTCGCTTATTAACAGGTGATATCCCAAAATCACCTGTTAATAACGTCTCTTTCAGGTATGAATCTTACATATTTACCTGATATACCGTTAATTATTACCATAAAAAGTCTGCAAACGTTGTGCTTCCATTTCATCGGATGAGGCAATTGCCCTGGTTTGCCTTGGAACATTTGCAAAACTTGTATTAACAGCAACTGCATTAGTGCCAGGATTGTTAACCACAACTCCTGATCGAACTGGCGCACGATTATCGGCGACTGCATTATCTGGCAACCCCTTTGCCGTAGCAGTGGTTGGGCAACGACGTCCGGTAGCCTCATAAGCCATGCGATTCACATCTTCACCGAAACAGAAAAACCGCATATCCGCAACTTCTTTATAGCCCAGTTTATAGGCAATACTGGTATCCTCTCGCGCATTACACGCATCAGATTCACCTGCCATCGAACCACCTATCCCAAACCCTGTAAAACCCACACCTATCGTGTTGGATTGACCGCAATTATTGGCTCCACCAAACATGCTTGCTGGCGCATAAACGTTGGGGGTCGTGTGTATACGCTGGGATTTCCTTTGCTCTGATCCCTCAAAAGTCAGGCCAATAATTGCATTGGCACCAGAATCGGCTGACATATTTCCAGAACTGGATGACGCACCAGAAATTGCCCCGGAAGAAGAGGAGGCATCTGAACCCACATTTATCTGTGCCGATACTTGAGTAGATACAAACAGCAATGCGATGAGCGTAAATATTTTTTTCATGGCGATTCCTTTAGGAAGGGGAGGATCCTCCCCTTCAAAAATATAAACGTATTATAGTTTTAGAGAAATGAATAGCTCAAATCAGGGTGTTGTCCAAGCCCCAAAACCACCGGTCCCAAAACCACCACCGGCATTTGCTCCCCAGTTACCACCCGCAGAAGCTGCTGATCCCTGCATAGCTGTACCGAAAGAAAAGCCTTGATTGCTCTGGGAGGAAGTAGATGTTCCACCGGTTGATGTGGCAACACCAGTAGGACCCGCAACCACTGCCGCACCAGAACTAGTCGTATTGGTTGCAGTAGAAGTATTACCTGCAACACCACTGAAGACTGAACCTTGTGCACCAGAGGCTTCAGAGCCACCAGAGGCCGAGCTTCCAGCCATACCGCCTGCACCATAACCGCCAACAAAAAACCCTGCAGCTGATGCACTTGTTGAGGCAAGTGCCAGTGCCGAGATAAGTAGTAGTTTTTTCATTTTGCTGCTCCCTATAAGAATCCCTATACCCTGGAACTGATCCAGAACAGTTGATTGAAAGCAATCAATGCCATTATGATTTGTCTTACAACAAACTAAAGTAACAATAGACTGCTTTCAAATTATTACTTCAAGCATAATCTGGATACTTAAGGAGTATTCCAGAATCCTAAGCCTATAGTGCCAAAGCCTCCACCGGCATTTGCACCCCAAGTACCGCCAGCACCTGCTGAAGAGCCTTGTATGGCAGTACCAACTGACCCGCCCAGATTACCCTGACTAGAGGTAGAAGTACCACCAGTTGCGGTAGCAACCCCTGTAGGACCTGCAGCCACAGCGGAACCAGAACTTGTTGTATTGGTAGCTCCAGAAGTATTACCTGCTGCACCAAATAACACAGAAGCCTGTCCACCTGATGCTTCGGAGCCACCAGAGGCCGAGCTTCCAGCCATACCGCCTGCACCATAACCGCCAACAAAAACCCCTGCAGCTGATGCACTTGTTGAGGCAAGTGCCAGTGCCGAGATAAGTAGTAGTTTTTTCATTTTGCTGCTCCTTTACGGATGACATTTATGATTCCGGATTTCTTCCGGCACGATTACTGCAAAATGGATAGGAAAATCAAGTTAATACAGCATATTTGTAACATTTGAAATATCTATCCAACATACATCAGCAATTCGTTAATACGAATTACTGAATTCTTGGTTAGTTACAATATTGAAGCTAATCACAGCACCCCTAACAACAAAGGGGTATTGATTTTTCAGTTCTGATAAAAGTACAGAAACAGTGAAAGTTGAAACTTATATATCTTTTTTTCTAAAACTTATACTGCCAAAGGATTTTGAATTGCTGATAGTAGTTAATAATTTATGTATGATGGCCCAGTACTAGCCGGAACCTGATTTATTTGCTGCATACCTGCTTTTGTTGAAATTAATTCTACATGAATCAATAAAGTTTTCAACACTTTAATTGATATTTTCTTACTTTTTTGTAACAAAAACAAAATTATCATATTATGAGAAAACAATAAAATGAATCTAAGACGCACTAAAATTGTGGCGACATTGGGGCCTGCAACCCAAACGCACGAGCAAATTGAAAAAATGATCCTGGCCGGCATGAATGTTGCAAGGTTAAACTTTTCTCATGGCAACCACCACGAGCACCGCCAAAGAGCCCAAACCATCAGGGCAATGGCTCGCAAGCTGCAAAAACATATTGCCATCATGGTTGATTTGCAAGGCCCCAAAATCCGGATTGCCCAGTTCATCAACGGACAGGTCACGTTGCAGGCCGGACAACCCTTTGTTCTATCCAATACCCATCCACACAATGCAGGTACCGCACATATTGTTGGCATAGACTACCCTGCCCTGGTTACGGATTGCCAACCCGGTGATGAACTGCTGCTGGATGATGGCCGAGTCGTGCTGGAAATTACCGGGATTGAAGGCCAGGAAGTGCACACCCTTGTCGTGACAGGCGGATCGCTTTCCAACAACAAAGGCATCAACCGCAAAGGTGGCGGCCTTTCCGCGCCCAGCCTTACCGCCAAGGACGAGGAAGACATTAAACTTGCCGCCGACATTCAAGCTGACTATATTGCCGTTTCTTTTCCTCGCTATGGCAGCGATATTGAGCACGCCAGGCAACTTGCCCGGCAAGCTGGCAGCCATGCCTGGATTGTGGCCAAAATAGAACGCGCTGAAGCCGTGATTGATGACCAGGCACTGGATGCGTTGATTACGGCCAGTGATGCCGTCATGGTCGCCCGTGGCGACCTGGGTGTTGAAGTAGGCGATGCGGAATTGGCAGGCATACAGAAAAAAATCATCCTGCACGCCCGCACCCTGAATAAAGTGGTTATAACCGCCACTCAAATGATGGAATCCATGATTACCAACCCCATCCCCACGCGCGCCGAGGTGTCTGACGTTGCCAATGCCGTTCTTGACTATACCGATGCGGTCATGCTGTCGGCCGAAAGCGCATCAGGAAATTTCCCGGTAGAAGCCGTCATGGCCATGTCGCGTATTTGCATGGGCGCGGAAAAACATCCAACCTCAAATAAATCGGGCCATCGTCTGGGGCAGGTTTTTCCACGCTGTGATGAAACCATCGCGCTTTCCGCCATGTATGCCGCCAATCATTTCCCCGGTGTAAAGGCAATTGTTTCCCTTAGCGAAAGCGGCCATACCCCCCTTATCATGTCGCGCATCCGTTCTGGCATTCCTATTTATTGTTTTACCCGGCATAAGGAAACCCAAAACCGCGTTGCCCTTTTCAGGGGTGTTTATCCGGTAAATTTTGACAGCAGCCATCTTGATCCTGCCATGCTTATGCAAGCAGCCCTTGATGAGTTGAAAAAACACCAAACCCTGAATAGCGGCGACTGGATAATTGTGACCAACGGAGACAACAACGCCTCCCAAAGCGGCACTAATGGCATGAAACTGATTTGTGTTGATTAATTTAAATTTGAATTTATGGTAAAAGAATTAACCTTTAATCGTTTAAATAACCCGTTCCCACGCAGAGCATGGGAACGAATAAACTTGACTCATTCTCACGAAGAGCATGGGGACGAGAAAGCCCGTTACTCGTTCCCACGCTCTGAACTGACCCCCAAAAGTTGGACACCCATTCAACTTTTAGGGGTTTTTCAATGGAAAAATATGATGTGCAATTCAAAGTCAAATTAGTAAAGGAGTATCTGTTCGG
>NZ_BMYS01000007.1 GCF_014652395.1 Advenella faeciporci | reverse complement strand
GGCGATAGCCACTCTGGCCGGATAGATACGTTTGGACTAATTTGATTTTGAACGGCAAATCATATTTTGTCATTGAAAAGACCCCTAAAAGTTGAATGGGTGTCCAACTTTTTGGGGTCAGTTCACTGGAGCGTGGGAACCAATGCCTATTAACGCTGAAGGTCCAGGAAAAGTTTAATCTCCACCAACCGGCTGCGATGGGTGATACCTGTTAACGACGTGCTGGTCAACCAGCAAATCCTCTTGAAAAGCTCGTGCTACCGCTTCAACAATCTCGTCCCATATACCCGGTGCCTGCAATATTGGCATCTGTTTGGCCAATACGTTGCTTAATGCACCCTGGTTTTGCTCAATGGAACGCAGCACGCGGTCGGCCTGCTGGTCGGGCATTTCAATTATTTCTTTAAGTGCCTGGCGTGCCCGTGCATGATTGCGTAAATAACGGGATTGCTCACGCATCTGTTCGGTTAACGTCCGCCTGATAATATTGGACAAATACATCACATGCGGTCCAAGATCAAGGTAACGCCATACATGACGGGCTTTTTCTACACCGCTGAATTCAAAATTGGATGTTACACCATCCGGGTAAGTGATGTCAGTGGCGCTAAACGAAACATCATCACTTAGCGTTCGCATCAAGGGTTTGGAAACCTCATCCAGTATCATGTCATAAGCCCGACGTTCTGCAGCATCGTCTGTAATAACCGCTGACACAGGCAAAATAACAGGGTCTGGCACAGCCCCGTCACGACGTAGCAGGTCATTAACCAAAAAGCGGTGTATACGGCCATTGCCATCCGCCAATGGGTGAATATATACAAAGCCAAAAGCCGTTACCGCACAACGCATGACCGGTGACTGCCCTTGGGTACGCTCAAGAAAAACACGCAGGCCTTCCAGCATGAGCGGCACCTCTGCCGCTGGCGGTGCCACATAATGAACCACATCCTGGTACTGGAAGGTTTCTCCCACAAATACCGGGGACTGACGCACACCAAAATGCGTAACCGTGGTGCGATCGCCCAGGATTTCACCCTGTAATTGTGCAAGTGCCTCGTTGCTTAAAGGTAAATCACCCTGCCCGGTCCGGCGCGCCATGACATCGGCAAACCGTTCAATGCGATTGGTGCGGTCCGCCTCCCTTTCTATGGCAAAACTGGCTTTGCTTTCCCGCAGTGTCATCCAGATGGCGGCACGTCTTAACAGGTCTTCACCAAATTCAGCAGCCAGGTTCTGGAATAAATGCGGCACATCCAGCTTCATGGCAAGCATAACAGCATCGGTTTTGACAATCATCGGACAGAAGTAGTGCGTTCCCGGCAAGTTATCATTAACACGCCAACGCGATGATTTTATGACTTGGTCTGTTGAAGAAGCCACCAGTTTACTGCTGTCGATGGCATCAACATAGTTGCCACCCAAGCGCTCTGGTAGCTGTAACGTAGCATTGCTGAGCCATTCATATAAAAAAGCCGCCCGGCGCGCATATTGCCCTGTCGGTTCGGCATTAACCCAGGTCTGGATAAAATCACCCCCTGTTTTGGCAAACAAACGGGATAAAAATTCCAGATGGGGAATTTCGTGACGCAAATGAAATTGCAAATGGGCTGCAGGCCCTGAAGCGGGCCGCATGGTTTCCGGATAGGTTTCCAGCCGGTCGCCATCTATAATTTGCGTAATTCGTCGACCACCGATCTGGCTTTGTACTGGCAAACGCCCTACCGGAATAATTTGATACGTTTTGGCCAACCATGCCGCGCCGATGGGGTCAGCGGGAAGCGTCTTCATCAATTACTCCTGTTGGGTTCAGCGATTGTGCGCACAAAGAATATGCATTCCCACGCATCGTATCGGTTCCCATGCTCTTGCGTGGGAATGCGGGCATGCACAAAACCGATTATATTGTTTTGAAAATGCATTTTTTCAATTATACACGCATAAAATCAATTGCAAAACAGGAGTTTTGCTCAAATTTGATTATTTAGACATGCACGGTACTTGAACAGCGCTCATTTCCACGCTCTGCGTTGCCATGCAGACCTGCCCCACGCATCGTATCGGTTCCCATACTCCGCGTGGGAATGCAGACCCTTCCCTTGGCATCGCTAAATTACTTACGCAAACACGTCCATCAGATACCCACTAACCTTGTCCGCCACTTCCTGCCAGCTGGCTTGCACGCCAACGGTTTTCATGTCAACGGTTTTTAATTGGGCATAGCCGCAGGGGTTGATGCCGTCAAACGGGCTTAAATCCATGTCAACATTAATGGCCAGGCCATGGTAAGTGCAGCCACGGCTGACTTTCACACCCAGGGCGGCAATTTTGGCCAGTTCACCGTTTTCCATGGGTACATACACCCCGGGGGCTCCGTCTTTGCGACAGGCCTGGCTAATGCCATAGTCATTCAGGGTATGAATAATGGCATCTTCCAGCGCAGTTACGTATTCTTTTACGAACATATTGGCGCGATGCAGGTTAATCAAGGGGTAAATAACCACCTGTCCTGGGCCGTGGTAAGTGACCTGGCCGCCCCGGTTGCATCGCACAACCGGTATCTTGCCCGGGTTAAGTACATGTTCCGGTTTGCCAGCCTGGCCAAGGGTGTACACCGGCGGGTGCTCTACCTGCCAGATCTGGTTTTCGGTGTCTGGCAGGCGGTTTTCCGTGAAGGTTTTCATGGCCTGCCAGGTACTTTCATAGTCGGCCAGGCCTTCTAGCCGTTTAAGCTGCGCCATGAGCTTACAGCACAACCTTAACCAGCTCGTGACCGTGCAGGGTGCGGTAGATATTGTCCAGCTGTTCGCGGGAAATGGCCCGCACGGTAAAGGTCAGGCCAATGTAGTTGCCGGCTTTGCTGGGACGCATTTCCACGGTGGCGGCATCAAAGCCGGGGTCGTGCTGCAATACCAGTTCAACCAGCATTTGGGCCAGTTCGGGGTGGTTAACGCCCATGACCTTAATCGGAAAATCACAGGGGTATTCAATCAAGGATTCTTCGGGAGGAATTTCTTTCATCATAATTGTTCAATTTCCAAATCGTAAGCGGCACGCAGTTTTTGGTAGATGGGGCCGGCAACGCCCTGACCTACAGGCTGGCCATTGTATTCAAGAATGGGCAACACTTCTTTGGTGGCCGAGGTAAACAGCAGTTCGTCGGCCTGGGCAACCTGTTCTTCGCTAATGTTTTGTGCCACAAACGGGATGCCGCATTGGGCCGCCAGTTTTTCCATTAAGCCGTAGCGAATGCCTTCCAGAATAAGGTTGTTTTTAAGCGGCGCCAGTAGCGTACCGTTTTTAACCACCCAGATGTTGGCCGAAGAGGCCTCGGTCATGAAGCCGTCACGAAACTGGATGACGTCGTCCACGCCTTTGGCATGGGCATATTCTTTGGCCAGAATGTTGCCCAGCAGGGAAACGCTTTTAATGTCGCAGTGATACCAGCGTTCGTCGGGCATGCTGACCACCCTGAAACCCTTGGTGCGCAATTCTTCGGAAGGTCGCACAAACGGAGAGCTCATTAAGAAGATGGTGGGCGCTACCGGCGGATTTGGGTACGCGTGGTCGCGCTTGGCCACGCCACGGGTTACTTGCAGGTACACAAAGGTATCATCGGTTTCGGCTTTGTTAACCATATCGGTCATGAGCTGAATCCAGTCTTGGGTGGTTTTGCCGGTTTCCAGCTTGATGGCCTTAAGACTGCGCTCCAGACGGGCCACGTGTTCGTTCAGGCGGAATGGTTTGCGGTTGTAGGCCGGTACCACTTCATAAATGCCATCACCAAAAATAAAACCCCTGTCCAGAACCGAAATTTTTGCCTGGCTGAGTGGCAGGTATTCGCCATTCAGATAAACCAGGCTGTCACTGCTAATGCCTTGTATCACCGTAAACCTCTATGCCTAGAAAATAAGGCCGGACTGAAGTTTTTCAAGGCGGCCCGAAAATAAAAATCGTGTTGAAAACTCTCGTTTCCACGCGGGAGCGTGGGAACCAGAAACGCTCCTGCATGGGAACGCACACCTGAAATCCTAAAACATGCCCAGCAGTTTGTCCCACATGCGACCCACAAAACCGGCTTGGGCAACCGCTTCAGTGACCACCAGGGGTTCTTGTTTAAGGATTTTTCCATCTAGCACAAACTGTACAGAGCCCACGGTTTGGCCTTTGGCCAGCGGAGCCACCAGTTTGCCATCGTACTGGGTAACCACCTGTACGGCGTTTTCCTGGCCACGGGGTACCGTTACGGTAACCGGGCTTAACGAACCCAGGCTAACCTGTTTGGTTTCACCTTCCCATACGCGTGATTGCACCAGGGGTTTACCGGCTTCGGCAACGGTTTTGTTGCTGAAGTTCTGGAAGCCCCAATCCAGCAGGGTTTGGCTGATTTGCTCACGGTCACGAATGGAATTGGCACCCACCACAATGGAAATAACCCGGCGGCCATCGCGCACGGCAGTGGAAATAAGGCAGTAGCCGGCATCGTCGGTATGGCCGGTTTTAAGGCCGTCTACGCCAATATTTCGGTAAAGCAGGCCATTGCGGTTTGACTGTTTGATTTTATTGTAGGTAAAGTCGGGCTGGCTGAAATAATGATAGTAGCTGGGGTGGTCTTTAATAATATGCTGGGCCAGTATCGACAGGTCCCGCACGGTGGTGTAGGTATCTGGCGAAGGCAGGCCGGTAGGGTCACCAAAACTGGTGTTGTTCATGCCAAAGGCTTTGGCTTCCTGGTTCATTTGACCCACAAAAACGCTTTCGCTGCCGGCAACCACTTCGGCCAGCTGGACGGTGGCATCGTTACCCGATTGCACAATCATGCCTTGCAGCAAATCGCCCACAGACACCTGTTTATTCACTTCAATAAACATGCGAGAGCCACCGGTTTTCCAGGCTTTTTCTGAAACCGTTACCATTTGGTCCAAGCTGATGCGTTTGTCGTCCAGGGCGGCAAACACCAGGCTGGCGGTCATGAGCTTGGTTAGCGAGGCCGGTGAAATTTTCAGGTCAGGTTCGACATTGCCAATAATCTGGTTGCTGTTTACATCAAAAACCATCCAGGCCTTAATGGGCGGGCTGGGCGGGGCAACGCTGGCAAAGTCGCTAACAACCGGCGTTTGGGCGTTGGTAACCGTAATGCTTGAGCGGACTTCAGGGGCCTTGGCAGCAGCAGAGGCGGGATTATTAAGCACCGAGGTAACAACTGAGCCGTTTACCGTGGTTTCTGCCTGGGCAGGTGTTTTATTTTTATCATAAAAATAATAGGCACCCCCAGCGAGTGCCACAACGATCATACCAAGTAATAAACGACGGGAAGACATAAAAAAAACAGTATCCGGTTAGAGTTGTAAGATAAGCCAATGGCATGAAAAACCATGCCATTGCGGTTTATTATAAGCCCTGTTGCCGGTAAACCCACGCCAGCACTGGCTTATTTCAGGATTTGGTCCAGCTTAATTTGTATCAATTTCTTCAATTGAATCAGGAACCCATGAAAAAAATGGGTCGCCTCGGGGATAACCGTTACCGGGATCTGATAGGGCCTGATCCAGTCGAAAACTTCCTGCAAAAGCACAACCTCATCTTTTTCACCATGTACGACCAGCAAATCGGCCGGTAGTTCAATATCGCGATATTGAAACCGCCATACGGCTGGCCCCAGCAGCATCATGGCATCGGGCAATTGATGCTGGGCCTGCTTTTGTTCGGCATATAGCTGTGCTGCCACGGCCGTGCCAAATGAAAAGCCGGCCAGCACCCATTTTTTATGGCTCACTTCGGGGTAAAGCTGTTCTATCTGCTCAATAAGCATTTGCATGTCGCGGGTTTCACCATGGGCCTTGTCGAATACGCCTTCGGACAGGCCCACACCCCTGAAATTGGGTCGCACGGCAAGCAGCCCGTTCTGGGCGCAGGCCCGGGCCACCGTGGTGACAATTTTATTGTCCCGTGTGCCTTCGTGCAGCGGATGCGGATGCAACACCAGGGCCCAGCCCCTGATGGGGGTATCGGGCCAGTCGATGGCGCAATCCATATTGCCGGCCATCCCGTTCAAGATGATTTTTTCTGTTTTGATTGCCATTGCTGTTACTGGCCCAAAGGCCCTGTTTTAAGTGCATGCGACTTGAATTCCACGGGTGGCTTGACGGCCACGCCCGGATTTATTTCACTGGGCGGCTTACCCACCCAGCCCTGCCCGTGTGCATACACCAGGCCATTGGCCAGCAAAATAACAAAAAACAAGGTTCGCATAATTAATGATTCCATTCGGCCCGTGCGTAAATACGCAAGCCATCCAGCACGGGTGATTCAATTTCCTGCAAAGTGATTGTATCAAATCCCTTTACCTGCGCGATGTCGTTAAGCAAACGGTGCAGTTCTGGCAACACCCCATGCCGGGCACCACCGGTCACGAAAATGGTGGGGGGATGCCCGGTTTTATCCAGCACGGCTTTCCACTGCCGCACAATCGCCCCGGCCTGGGCGGCAATAATGCCGCTTAAGATCGCCTGTTCGGTATTATGCGCAAAGGCCGGCGGCACTTCACTTTTACGCAGGTCTATGGCAGGCAGGTTGGCGGTGCCTTTATGCAGGCTGGCGCGCATGAGCATGACGCCCGGAAAGATCAGCCCCCCCATGAAGATGTTGTCGGCATCTATGGTGTCTACGGTGGTGGCTGTGCCAAAGCTTACCAGCATGGCGGGCAATTCGGGATGTTGCCGGTGCTCGGAAAGTCCCAATAGCCCCATCCAGCGGTCGGCGCCCAGCTGTTCGGGATGTTGGTAACTGTTTTTCAGGTGCAGGGTTTGCGCCTGCGCGACAAGCCATTGAAGCGGACAGGAAGCAGGCAGGGCCTGCTGGATTTTGTGTGCAATGACTTCACCGGCCACGTTAACGCCAATGGCCCTTACAGGAACTTCGGGCAAGGTATTGCACCAGTCGTGCAGTTTGTCTATATGGTCGTGCTCCAGCACCAGAAGGTCTTCGGTTTGCCGGAATTGGTTGATAAGGTAAGTGACTTTTACCCGGGTATTGCCCGAGTCGATCAGTAGCATGAGCATGGCTCGCTCCTAGGTATGGGTACGGGCACGAATGCTGATATCACCGTTGGTGACAAGATGCAGGCCCTGCCCGTTTTCAACCACCAGGCATGCCTGGTCATTTAAACCCCTGGCAATGCCTGTGAGTACAATTTTATCACCAGACAGCACGTTAACCTCACATGTTTTAAGGGCATCCAGGCTTTCATGGCGTTGCCGGAACGGCGCGAAACCTTCCTGTTCGTAAAGGGAAAAAGCCTCGGACCAGGCACGGGCAATACGGGCAACCAGCAGGGCAATGTGCTCAGCCTGTTCATCCTGCCGGTTCAGGCTCATCAAAACCGAAGTCCAGTCGGCCACTTTGCGACCCAGGTCCTGGCTAAGTGCTTCAGCCTGGGAAAGGTTCATCCCCATACCCACCACCACCACATGATGACGCTCATTCACCCGGCCATTACCCGGCTTGACCGATTCAACCAGCAGGCCCGAGAGCTTGCCCTCATCAAACTGGATATCGTTGGGCCACTTCATGCTTAAGCGGTCCCGGGCGGCAGAACCCACTATTTTACGCAACTGTTCGCAGGCCACAATACCGGCTACCGGTGCCAGCATGGGCAACTGCGCCGGCGGCAGGAAAACATCATAGGCGCAGGAAAACATCAGGGTGGCGCCCGCGTTGTCCACCCATTTGCGCCCGCTGCGCCCCTTGCCCTTTTGCTGGTGATGGGCACCAATCAGGGCAGGCCGCCCCCACTGGCTTTGCGGGTTACGCGCTTCCTGCATGAGAAAAGTGTTGGTTGAATCAATTTGCTCAACCCAGGCAAGAGAAGAAAAGTCAGGCAAGGCGGAAAACAGGATTTTCTGCAGCGTGCCTGCACTGGGCAATAGGGTCATTATGGCTAACTCTGGTAAGACGCTAACGAAGATACGGTTTCAGGGCGCTCATGATCCGGTCGGTGGCGCCCTCGTGTAATGATAACCATTGCTTGGCCGCTTTGCTCATTCCAAGCCGCTGTTCTTCATTATTCAGGATTTTAAGGGCCAGTTTAATGGCCTCTTCCTCGTTCTGGGTACGCCGGGCGGCTCCTTCAGACAAGGCGTCTTCCACCGATTGCTGGAAGTTTTCAGTATGAGGGCCAACAATAACCGGTACCCCCAAGGCACAGGGCTCGATGTGGTTTTGACCGCCATATTCGCCAAAGCTGCCCGCCACAATCGCCAGGTCGGACATGGCGTAATAAAAGAACATGTCCCCAACGCTGTCACACAAGAGGATATCAATGGTTTTCAGATCATCATTGATGGGGTTTTGCGAGCGGCAACGGTATGTAAGGCCGCTTTGCTGAATCAGTGTTTCCACTTCCCGAAACCGCTGCGGATGGCGGGGAATAATCATGAACAGGGGTGGTGGTAACGCCACCTCTTGCCCGGCTTGTCGCTCGTGGTTTTTGACCAGGGCCTTGATGGCCTTGAGAAAGTACTCTTCTTCACCATCACGGGTGCTGGCAATGGCCACCACCTGACGGTTAATAACCTGGCGTACCACCTGGCCCGCATGCACCTGGCTGTAAGAAATGTTAAGGTCAAATTTCAGGTTGCCAACCACTTGCATGCGCTTGACGCCCAGGTCATCAAGCCGGGCAGAGTCAACACGGCTTTGGGTAAGCACCAGATCCAGCCCGGCCAGGGCATTTCGCATGACGCTGCCCAGCCAATGGGCCTGTTTGTAGGCCGATTCGGAAAACCGGGCACTGGCCACAATCAGCGGCATTTTCTGGCGATTGGCCTCGGCCACCATATTGGGCCATATTTCACGCTCAATCAAAATGCCGCAACGGGGCTTCCAGTGTTCCAGAAAGCCCCTGACCGCTTCAGGGAAGTCATAGGGTACCCAGGCCTGGCATAGCATGCCCTGGCCAATCGCTTCGGCAAACATACGGGCGCCCTGCGCCCTGCCGGTGGCCGTCATGTGGGTTAACAAAACCGGAAAACCCTGGTCTAGCAACGCCTGGATCAGGGGATGCGCGGCCCGGGTTTCACCAAGGCTGACGGCATGCACCCAAACCGGACGTCTGAACGTGAAAATGGTTTCAGCATAGCCTTCATCATCACCATGGGCAATGCTGCTACCGGCAGGCGCCGGATGAGGATAACGGCCAAACCGCTCATCGCCGCGAATGTCCCATTTCCCGCCCGCCTTGCGGGCACGACGTTCTAGCAGCCATAGGGCAATGGGTGCAATCAGACGCAGCGTGTTGGTATAGAAGAATCGGTTCATGCTTAGCTTGCCAGTGCCTGTTTCAGTTTTGATAACACCATTTCCCGTGTGGGTGGAATGCCCCGGTCACCCAGACTGGCCGTAAAGGCTGCGCCTACCAGCGGTGTTCTGACCGGGGTGGAAGCGCTGTAAATGCCAATCGTGGGCCGACCCAGCGCGGCAGACAAATGCGTCAGGCCGCTATCAAGCCCGATCATCATGCGGGCAGGCGCAATAACACGGGCAACATCGGTCAGGGACATGCGGGGCAAAATCTCGGCATCGGGAAAGTCACGTACCAGTGCCCGGGCGCGTTCGGTTTCTTTTTCATTGCCGGCCAGCAACTTCAGGCGCAGGCCGGCGGCATTCAATTCACGGAAGACGGCATGCCAGTCGGCTTCGGGCCACAGTTTGTCTTCGCGGCTGGCCGAGGGCATGATAACTGCGTAATCCTGTATGGCAACGCCATCGGTAAATTTCTGCAGGCCAAAATCGGGCTCGCCTTCGTACTGGTAGTTGAAGGCAGCTGCTGCCAGCATGCGTTGACGGGTAACCGCAGGCTGCCAGAAAGCCACGGTATGCCTGACGTCATAAAACAGGGAGGCCATGGATTCCCGGGCGGACTTCCAGTCAAGCCCATGTTTGACCCCTTTGGCCTGGCGGACAATCCAGGCGGATTTCATCAGCGCCTGCATGTCCAGCACAATATCGTACCGGGTGCTTTTAAGTTTACGCTTAAGCGCGGCCCTTTCCTGCCGGGTAGGCGCCGACCACCAGGTTTTGCGCCAGCGACGGTGAGCCACCTTGATAACCTCATGCACCGCAGGATGCCAGGCGGGAATTTCAGCAAAGGCCTCTTCGGCAACCCAGTCTATTTGGGCACCAGGAACATGTTTGGCAATATCGGAAATGGCCGGTAGCATGTGTACCAGATCGCCCAGCGAAGAAGAGCGCACAATAAGAATTTTTGTTGTCATATTATTTTTGGTTGAAGTAAACGGAACACCTTTGCTGGTTATGGCCACACATGATGCCTGCATTTTACTTTAATATTTGGAGTTTTGAAATTTTCACTTACGGTATAGAATAGTCGGACAGCTATACAGCGTTGCACCGAACCGGCAAATTCAGGCCACACGGCCCGTATTTGCTTATTTTTATCTTCCCTGTCCCTCATATATACAGGGATTTACCCGGAGCCCGGAAAAATGACCCATGTTTTCCACCGTAACCCCAAAGTGTCCCTGAAAACAGCCGTAAACGGTAAAGGTATCCGTCTTTTTGATTCAGACGGAAAGAGTTATATCGATGCCTGCGGCGGCGCGGCGGTTTCATGCCTGGGTCACGGACATCCGGCTGTCATTGAAGCCATCAAGCACCAGCTTGATACCATTGCCTACGCACATACTTCATTTTTTACCACACAAGTGGCGGAAGACCTGGCCGATTTTCTGCAAAAAAAAGCGCCGGGCAATCTGAATCATGTGTATTTTGTGTCGGGCGGTTCAGAAGCGGTGGAAGCGGCCATGAAGCTGGCGCGCCAGTATTTTGTGGAAATTGACCAAACCGAACGCAGGCATTTTATTGCCCGCCGCCAAAGCTATCACGGCAATACGCTGGGCGCCCTGGCGATTGGCGGCAACGCCTGGCGACGCCAGCCGTTTTTACCCCTGCTCATAGAGGCGCATCACGTTTCTCCCTGTTATGCCTATCGTGACCAGCTTTCCAGCGAGTCCGAAGAGCAATACGCCTCTCGCCTGGCCCGGGAACTGGAAGACAAGATTCTTGAATTGGGGCCTTCCACCGTGGCCGCTTTTGTGGCCGAAACCGTGGTGGGCGCTACTGCCGGTGCCGTGCCACCGGTAAAAACCTATCTTCAGAAAATCCGCGCGGTTTGCGATAAATACGGCGTTTTGCTGATTCTTGATGAGGTCATGTCGGGTATGGGCCGCACCGGCCACCTGTTTGCCTGCGAAGAAGACGGTGTGGTACCCGATATTATTACCATTGCCAAAGGCCTGGGGGCCGGCTACCAACCCATTGGCGCCACCCTGTGCACCGATAAAATCTACGATGTGATTGTTAATGGCAGCGGTTTTTTCCAGCATGGCCATACCTATATTGGTCACGCCACCGCCTGCGCCGCTTCGCTGGCCGTTCAAAAAACCATTCAGGAACAAAACCTGCTGGCCAATGTGCTACAGCGTGGCGAACAACTGCGCGGCGAATTGCACCAGACCTTTGCCAACCATCCGCATATTGGCGACATTCGCGGGCGCGGGCTGTTTGTGGGCATTGAACTGGTGCAAGACCGGGAAAGCAAAAAACCCCTGGATCCGGCGCTTAAAACCCATGCCCGAATCAAGGCACAGGCCAAGGAAAACGGCCTGCTGGTTTATCCCATGGGCGGCACCATCGACGGACGCCTGGGTGATCACATTTTGCTGGCACCGCCCTTTATTTGCACCGAAGCAGACATTAGCGATATTGTGGGCCGGCTAAGCGATACGGTATCGCAGGTTTTATAAGATGAATTAACCCGGCCCCCGTTTTTCCTCCGGGAGAAACCACCTATTAAATCATGTACAAAACAACAGGAGATGCAATTTAATGGCACGTTTACCTTATGCCGATTTAACCACCCCACAAACCAAACCCCTGGTAGACCAGATTGTGGCCGAACGTGGCAGCGTGATTCATTTATACCAAATGCTGTTGCACAGCCCCGCCATTGCCCAGGGCTGGTTGGATTACCTGACCGCGGTACGCCAGAAAAGCAGCCTGCCCGGCGATATCCGTGAATTGATTATCATGCGGGTGGCGGTATTGAATGGCGCCCCCTACGAAGCAGACCAGCACGCCCCCATTGCCCTGAAAGAGGGAGTCACCCAGGCCCAGCTTGATGCACTGGACAACTGGGAAAGCAGCGATCTGTTTGATGAAAAAACCCGCGCCGTGCTGGCCTACACCGATTCAATGACCCGGCAGATTCAGGTACCCGGGGAGGTTTTTGAGGCCATACGCAAGCATTATGGCAACCAGCAGTTGGTGGAACTGACCGCCACCATTGGTGCCTACAATATGGTGTCACGCTTTCTTGAAGCGCTGGATATTCATCAGGATGATAAACGCTAAACGGGTGGTTGCGGATCCGCTCCGGTGCTTCGTTTGAGGCTGCCAAGTGTTCCGCAACCACCCCGTCAGGCTTTGCCTGCCACCCCTCCGCAGGAGGGGAATTTACCTTCTTCGTGGAAACGTCTGTGCTACACATTCCCCTCCTGCGGAGGGGTGGCGCAAAGCGCCGGGGTGGTTCTGGCCCAACCAAACCGCCTAACGAAGCCCCAAACAATTCCCCTCCCATGGAGGGGTGGCGCAAAGCGCCGGGGTGGTTCTGGCCCAACCAAACCGCCTAACGAAGCCCCAAACAATTCCCCTCCCTCGGAGGGGTGGCGCAAAGCGCCGGGGTGGTTCTGGCCCAACCAAACCACCTAACGAAGCCCCAAACAATTCCCCTCCCCTGGAGGGGTGGCGCGAAGCGCCGGGGTGGTTGCGGAACACTTGGCAGTCTTAAACAAAGCCCCTGCCGGGGTGGTCGCTTAAGTCCAGACAGCCTCAAGCCGCAGCCTGGGGTTTCACCAACGCCAGCTCCACGCAGATAGGTGCATGGTCGGATATTTTGTTCCAGGGCCTGCCTTTTAACACCTGGGCCGAACGGATCTCAAAACCACGATGATACATTCTGTCGAGCCTTAACCACGGGAAGGCTGCCGGGAACGTACGGGGGGGTGGCAATTCGTTCGGGTCCTGCAGGTGCTTAAGCACCTTGGGCAGGGTTTTCAGGGAAATCTCGGGGATTTTAATTCGCTGGTAGCGCAGCTTTTTCTCGGTCTCCATCAGCTTCCTGAAACTGAAGGTATCCCAAAGGCGCTTGAATGACACCTTCATTCGGGGCAGTTCGTCATCAAGCCGCAGCGGTGTCTGGGCAAATACCTCATGCACGCCCAGCTCTTTGGCAAAAAAAGGCGCCAGTTTTTCATTCCAGTCGTTGAAGTCACCGGCAATAATCAAGGGTTCATCTTCGGGCACCAAGCGCTTGATGCGTTCGATAATGGCCGCGACCTGACGAATCCGGCTGCCATGGAACAGGCCCAGGTGCACCACAAAACAGTGTACGCGATGGCCCCCAACCTTTACCCGGGCATGCAAAACACCGCGCTGCTCCAGTTTATGGTCGGAAATATCTTCATTTTCATGATCAATAATTTCATACTTGGACAACAGGGCATTGCCATGATCGGTTTTTTTCCGGATGGCATTGCAGCCGTAGGCCACTTCCATATGTAAATGCCCGGCCAACAAAGCAGGCTGGGCATGCAAATGGTGTTCCCTTTCATTTCGTCCCTGGATTTCCTGCAGGAAAACCAGATCCGCCTTCAGGCCCGAGAGTCCTGCACTAAGCTCAAGCAGCGAGCTGCGACGCCCCAACGCGGTTTTCCCTTTGTGGATGTTATAACTGACAATCCTGAGTACTGTCATGTTTTTGCTTATTCCTTAAAGAATGAACAGGGTAACCAGCCATTGAACAACCACTTGGATGATTGGAAAAATAATAGGGGTGAGCAAGCCGGTTACTATTAATCCTATGAGTATGAACATGCCGTAAGGTTCAATTTTATTATATTCCCAGGCCAGCTTTGGCGGCAGCAAACCCGACAGCACCCGTCCGCCATCCAGGGGCAGCAAGGGGAACAGGTTGAAAACCATTAAAATGACGTTTACCTGAATGCCCGCGATGGCCATGAGCCACCAAAAGCTGCCAAAACCGCCCAACTCAAGGGCGACTCTGGCCATGATGGCCCAGAAAACAGCCATGACCAGATTCGCACCGGGCCCGGCCGCAGCCACCCAGATCATGTCTTTTTTGGGATTGCGCAAATTGTTGAAATTGACCGGTACCGGTTTGGCCCAGCCAAAAATAAACCCGGTGTTCAGCAGGGCCATGGCCAGCGGCACAACAATAGTGCCCACAGGATCAATATGTTTGGCCGGGTTCAAGCTGATTCGCCCCAGCATAAATGCGGTCTGGTCGCCAAACTTCCGGGCGGCATAACCATGGGCTGCCTCATGCAAGGTAATTGCAAACAGCAAGGGCAGCGCATAAACGGTGATTGATTGAACTATTTGGCCAAAATCCACAAAAACGACTCCAGAAATTCCATAAGGCCCGAAACGGGCAGGTAAAACACGCCATCACAGTCATTGCGCCCATTAATGAGAATAATTAATGCAACATCCTGCTTTGATCCCCATTTTACCAGCAAGTTGTTGGCAGACTTGTTAAGTGAAAAAAAGACTTCGTTGCAAGAACGCAAAACTTGCAATCGTTTACACCCGGAATAAGGGACTTGCCCTGATTATGTTTAAAATGGGGCAAAAACTTTTGTACAGCGGTACAGTACGGCAACCATGGTTTCAAGGAAAATACAATGCGCTTGGATGGGTCAGACGAAAGTAAAAACATAGAAGACCGTCGTGGCAGCCGCACGGGAATGGGCGGTGGCATGTTTGGCCGTGGTGGCGGCATGTTCGGGGGAGGAAGAGGTGGTGGCGGTGGTGGCAAGAAATTTGGCCTGGGAACCATCGTGCTTATCCTGGTTGCCATGTATTTTGGGGTGGATCCCAACCTGCTGCTGCAAATGACCGGTTCCGACGCCCCCTCACAATATGAAGAAACCACCTATTCACAAGGCTCAACCCCAGGCATTAGCGATGCTGAAAGCAAATTTGTGGCCAAGGTGCTTAAAACCACCGAAGACGCCTGGGGCAGGATATTCCAGCAACAGCAATGGGGGGCCTACCCCGAACCCAAGCTGGTGTTATACAGCGGGGCCACACGCAGTGCCTGTGGCCTGGGCCAGGCGGCGATGGGCCCTTTTTATTGTCCGGCCGATGAAAAAGTGTACCTGGATTTAAGCTTTTTCAGGGAAATGGGCCAACGCCTGGGGGCGCATGGCGACTTTGCCCAAGGCTATGTGATTGCCCACGAAATTGGCCATCATGTGCAAAACCGCCTGGGCATTCTGGATCAGGTAGACCAGGTGCGTAGCCGTGGCAACCAGCGTCAGGCCAACGCCATTTCCGTCCTCTCCGAGCTGCAGGCCGATTGCCTGGCCGGCATTTGGGCCAACCAGTTACGCCGCCAGGGGGACATTATTGAACCCGGCGATATTGAAGAGGCCATGAATGCGGCAGCCGCCGTGGGCGATGACCGCCTGCAAAAACAGCAGCAGGGTTATGTCGTTCCTGACGCGTTTACCCATGGCACGTCACAGCAACGCATGACCTGGTTCAAGCGGGGCCTGGAAAGCGGCAATATTGCTCAGTGTGATACCTTTGCCAGCACCCGGTAAGCGCCAGGAAACCAGCGCTACGGCTTTGTCATAATATAAAAGTTATGACAAAGCCGTAAATATCATTTTATTTTCAAGACCACATCAGGTTACATTGGCCGCATACATGAAAATGCATTGTTTTCATGATACTGCCGGGTAACCTCCATCACATTGCACAGACCCGGCATTGTCTTTCCGGAGTCTTTGAAATGTCCAATACGCCCCAATCATTAAGTGTGCAAAAAGCCCTTGATGATGCCCCCATTTCCCGCTACCAGTGGAAAACCATCCTGCTGTGCTTTTTGATTGTTGCCACCGATGGCCTTGATACGGCCGCCATCGGTTTTATCGCCCCGGCCATTATTGCCGATTGGGGCTTAAGCAGGCCCCAGCTAACCCCCCTGTTCATTTCGGGCCTTATTGGCCTGACCCTTGGTGCAATTATCTTTGGCCCGCTGGCTGACCGTCTGGGCCGCAAGAAAATTCTCATCTTCAGCGTTTTCTTTTTTGGCCTCATGAGCCTGCTTTCGGCCTTTTCCCCCAATATGGAAACCCTGGCCTTACTGCGCTTTTTAACCGGCATCGGCCTGGGTGGTGCCATGCCTACCGCCATTACCATGACGTCCGAATTCCTGCCCGCCCGTCGTCGCTCGGCCCTGGTTACCCTTATGTTTTGCGGATTCACGCTGGGCTCGGCCCTGGGTGGTGTTCTTACCGCACAATTGCTGCACCTGGTTGACTGGCACGGTATTCTGGTGCTGGGCGGTGTGCTGCCGCTGGCGCTGGTTATCGTGCTTTACTTCTTCCTGGATGAGTCTCCCCGTTATCGCGTCAGCAAAAACGAGCCCGCCCAGAATATTGCCGCCTTCATGGGCAAAATTACCGGTAAAGCCTACCCCAATACCGTCTTCCATCTGGATGAAATCAAAACCGGCAAAAGTGCGGTTACCGCCCTGTTCCAGCCCGGTCTTTTCATGGTAACAGCGGTGTTATGGCTGGCCTTCTTCATGAGTTTCCTGATTATTTACCTGTTCTCAAGCTGGGTACCCACGCTGCTTGGCAGTATTGGCGTAGAACTGTCCAAAGCGTCCTGGATTACCGCCGCCTTTCAGATTGGTGGCACGCTGGGCGCCATTTACCTGGGCAGCCTGATGGACAGGCGCAACCCCTATAAAGTGTTAATTACCAGCTATGTCCTGGGTGCCGGTTTCATTGCCCTTATTGGTTTTTCCACCAGCAATATTCCTTTGCTGGTGCTGGGGATTTTTGGTGCCGGTGTGGGCATTAGTGGCGCACAGGTGGGGTTCAACTCTTTGTCTGCCATTTTGTATCCCACCGAATGCCGGGCAACCGGTGTTAGCTGGGCCAATGCCGCCGGACGTTGCGGTGCCATCTTTGGCGCGTTTGCCGGTGGCACCATGATTTCCTGGGGTTATGAGTTCACGACCATTTTCAAGGCACTGGCCTTCCCCGCCCTGATTACCGCCAGCTGCATTCTGGTGCTGTATATGTTCTCGCTGGCCAAACAAAAGCGCGCAAGCCAAAAAGCCCCCATTAACGCAACACCCGCCAATGTATCGTAAAACCATGTGTTCTTGCCAGTAACACCCAATTCTAAAACGGGAAGATACCCCTGCTGCCGCAGGGTGTCTTCTGTATCAGCCGAATGGCCTTAACCATCAAAAAAGACAAACAATGACTAAACTTTACAGCTTTTTCAACAGTTCCGCCTCTTATCGTGTTCGTATTGCTTTGGCACTAAAAGGCATTCAGTACGATACCGCAGGCATTAATATTCGAGTGGGTGAACAGAACGATCCCGGGTTTTGCAAACTGAACCCGATGGCCCTGGTCCCTGCCCTGGCGGATATTCCTGAAGGATCTATTGGCCAGTCGCTGGCCATTATTGATTACCTGGACCGGAAATACCCCAACGTTGCCCCGCTTATCCCTGAAGATATCGCACAACGCGCCCTGGTTCTGGAAATCGCCTATGGCATTGCCTGCGATATCCACCCCGTTAACAATATGCGTATCCTGAAGTACTTAAGCAAAGACCTTCAGGTCAGCGAGGAACAAAAACAGGCCTGGTACGCGCACTGGATCGCGACGGGCCTGCAAGGTATTGAAGCCTTGCTTGAAAAAGCCGGCTCTGGTAATTTCTGTGTTGGCGATACGCCTACCCTGGCCGACTGCTGCCTGATTCCGCAGCTGGCCAACGCCATTCGCATGAAATGCGATGTGAGCGCCTATCAACGCTGCCTTAAAGTGTACGGGCATTGCATGGCCATGCCCGCCTTCAAGGCGGCTGCACCCGAAAACCAGCCCGATTACATCGCACCGGCTACTGCCTGATGGGTCTTGTGCCCACGCGGGAGCATGGGCACGAGTAGTAGCGTGCGCACGAAAGGAAGATTGTCTTGTGCCCACGCTCCTGCGTGGGCACACAAACAGGCGTGGGTAAAATCCCGCTTCTTCTTATTACCGGGATGCCTCTGCCAGGTGCCCAAGAAAGGCCTCCAGCGTATCTGACGGGGGTTCGTTCTGACGCCAGAAAATACCCACACTGCCTTTTTGTTCGATTTTGGGCAAATCCAGAATAAGCAGCTGCCGGTCCCTGGCAAAACTTTCAGCCAGCCGCTGCGATAAAATTCCCACCATATCGCTACCCTGCAACATGCGAACCGTGGCGCTCATGGAGCCCGATTCAACATAATTGGCTGGCATCATCATGCCCAGGTCCACCAGGGCATGGTCAATACTGCTTCGGATGGGGGTGCCGGTAGGCCAGACAATCCAGTAATAATCACCAAGCTGTGCCCAGTCAATATTTGACTGGCCCGCCAGGGGATGTCCAGGCCTTGCCACAAAACAGATGGGTTCGGTATACAGGACCTTGTAATTCAGCGGCAATTGCAGGGCACTGCCCCCCACCCGGCCAATGACCGCATCAATATGACCGGAAACCAATTGTTCCAGCAAAGGTGTCATGACGCTTTCAATGATTCGTACATGAACATTGGGGTAGTCCTTGAGCAGGGCCAGCACGGCCTTTGACACGACATCGGTGGCCACCGGCGAGCTGCCAATCATGAGCGAACCCTGGATACCTTCCTTGAACAGCTCTATGTCCCTGGTGGAGCGCTCCAGGTCATTGACCAGCCTTCGCGCATGCTTGACCACCAGCAAGCCCCCCGGCGTGGGCCGGATACCTTTGCTATGCCTTTCGAACAGCGGCATGCCGATTTCTTCTTCCAGACCAGACAGCCATTTCGACAGGGCCGGCTGGGTAATGTTCATGAGCTCGGACACCCGGGTCAGATTTTTCTGCTCGGCCAGCGCCACCAGTGTTTTCAGGTGATGAAATTTAAGTTTAGCAATCCAGCTCATGATTAAAACCGACCGTTATATTAAAAACAAATAGCAAGCGCAAAAATACCGCTTTGCGCCGTATTTTTACATAACTATCAACAAGGGGCCTTATTTTCTGATCACCGTTTCCTGCGGGATTTTTTCCAGCAGGCTGTCAAGATCGCCATAAACCCGGTCCATCAGTTCTTTGCCAATTCTTTCCTCCAGCGCGTTATGCCGGTTTTCAATCAGTGGCTTGATCCGGGCCAGCAAAGCCAGCCCTTTTTCGGTCAGGTACACTTCCTGCCTGCGCTGGTCCTGCTGCGAACGGCTGCGACTGATCAGGCCTGACTGTTCCATGCCCGTCAGCATCCGAGTCAGGCTGGGGCCCAGCAACATGCAAACACTGGAAAGCTGGTTGGGCTCCAGGGGTTCTTGCTCTCCCAGGGCACGCAGCACCCGCCATTGCTGGTCGGTCAGGCCTTCGGCATGCAAAAGAGGACGAAAATGCACCATGAGCGCTTCACGAACGGAAAGCAGCAAATAGGGCAAGCTGCGGTAAGACGATGCGCTCATTTGGCCTTCACCCCCTTGGGAACATAAACCTCCTCCCGGTGAACGTCATGTGACACGAAACCAATATCATTTTCAGGCATGGCCAGAAATTCGGGCTTGTCCAGCGTTTGACGGATATCCATCAGGCCCGATTGCCAGTGGTCTTTCATGCTGGCAAGTCCAAACTGATAATCCTTATTATGGCGTTCGTAAGGGCGGTCGCGGTAAATCAGCTGAATGACATTGTATTTCCGCTTGTCGGCCAGCTCTTTGATCTTGGCCAGCGAACCATTCTCAGGTAATTTTTCAGGGGGCACCAGTTCCAGCAACTTGCCAATGGCATGACGCATTTCCTGAACCTGCTTCCAGTAATCGGTCAGCATACGGGTCCGGCTGGAATATTGAATTTCCTTTTGCCGGTCATTCACCTGTTCCATGTTTTGTGGAACATGCCCGCGGGCACTCCAGAGATCAACCTGGAACACCAGGGTATCGCGGCTGGGTTTTGCGCCCAGCACATAGGTAAGTGGCGTATTGGAAACGATGCCGCCGTCCCAATAGTAATCGCCGTCAATTTCCACCGGGGCAAAGGCCGGGGGCAGTGCGCCCGAGGCCATGAAATGCTCTGCCCGCAACTCATGGCATTCGTTGTCAAAATAGACAAAGTTGCCGGTACGCACATTCACTGCGCCCACAGAAACATGAATATCGCATTTGTTGCTGTTGATACGGTCAAGATCACAGAATTTTTCCAGCGTATGTTTCAGGGCCGACGTGTCGTAATAACTGGCCTGTTCGGGCGTGCCATGCCCCACCATGGCCGGTGGCGGAATGCGAGGCTTGTAAAAACCGTTCTGGCCATCAAAAATGGCACTTAAGCCGTACATGTTACCAAGACCGATCTTGAACCAGTCATGCATATTGAACAGGCCCTGTTCAAAAAACGGCAACATGGACATGCCCAAATTGGGCTGGCAGATGGTTTCCCAGAACTGATGCAGTTTTTCAACGCGATCTTCTGGGGCATTCCCGGCAATAATGGCGGTATTCAGGGCACCAATAGAGATCCCGGAAATATGATTGGGCATGATGCCCGCTTCATTCAGACCCTGGTAGACCCCGGCCTGATAAGCACCCAGCGCCCCACCACCCTGCAATACCAGGGCGATGCGTTCATAATGAGGCAAATTCAATGACTTCTCCGAACAATAACAAAAACAATTTAGTGCATATACCAGCCGTGGCTGACCGTAATTGACTGGCCGGTAAGGGCTTTATTAGGGAACGCTGCCAAAAACAAGGCGGTTTGGGCAATATCTTCGGCGGTGGTGAATTCCCCGTCTACGGTGCCGCCGAGCATGACATTTTTAACCACTTCTTCTTCAGAAATACCCAGTTCTTTGGCCTGTTCGGGAATTTGTTTTTCAACAATGGGGGTACGCACGAATCCGGGGCAAATGACATGCGAACGGACATTGTGTTCGGCCCCTTCCTTGGCCAGTACGCGAGCCAGGCCCAGCAAACCGTGCTTGGCGGTTACGTAAGGGGCTTTCAGTTTGGAAGCCAGGTGAGAGTGCACCGAACCCATATAAATAACCACCCCGCCACGTCCTGAAGGATACATGTGATTAAGCGCGGCCTTGGTGGTCAGGAATGCGCCATCCAGGTGAATCGCCAGCATCTGTTTCCATTTGGCGTAATCGAATTTGTCGATGGATTCGATGGTTTGAATGCCCGCATTGGACACCAGAATATCAATCGAGCCAAACTCGGCCACCACGGCTTCAACGCCCTGGTTGACCTGATCTTCACTGGTCACGTCCATGGCAACCCCAATGGCTTTGCCACCGGCATTGATGATTTCATCAGCCACTTTGTTGGCCCCGTCAATGTTCAGGTCGGCAATGCCAACCGCTGCACCTGCCCTGGCATAGGTCAGGGCGATTTCACGGCCCAAACCACTGGCGGCTCCGGTCACCAACGCCACTTTTCCATTTAACGAGGTTTGTACTTCTGTTGTCATGCTTAACTCCATTCCTGTTTGGTTTTAATTGAATGATCTTAATGCCATTTGATGTAATTATTTTGAATCCGTCATGAATCCGGCCTATATTTACAAATATTAATGCACAAAAAAGCATAGCATAGGTTCAGGCTTCAAACCTGTTTGCCTGCAACACCGGCAGCTGATATTGCTCATCAGGAACAGTGATGCAAGCTAAAAATGGCTCAGTACGCTACGCCCCAGGTCTCACACACGGCCCGGCGGATGAGATGGCTGTTCTTATCAGTTTCATATTCGGCCGGATAAATATAGCTTAGACGCGAACGCATATCATACCCGGGCACCAGGGCAATATTTTTGCCTGCCTTGATGGCCCGATAGGCTTCACGAGAAGGGATCAGCGTGATGGCCAGGTTGCTGGCAACCAGTTCTATGCATAAATCAATATCATCACAAACCAGTGCGGTTTGCGGTGAAAGCTTGTGCTGATGCCAGAAGCGGTTGCTGATTTTGTCACCGGCCGAAAAAGCCGGACGCTCTATCCAGGTGGCCGTCCTGAAAAACGTCCTGGGATCTTCAATGGCTTCGGCCAGCCGCTGCACGGCCACGATCAGCACATAATGCACCTCGTCCAGTTCAATGGAATACACCGTGCGGTAAGGGTTGTCACCCAGAAAAAAACCGGCGTCGAGCTCTTTCTTGCGGACCTTGTTCAGGACCTCGCCGCTAAGGCTGTTTTCCACATGCAAGTACAGGGAGCTGTCCAGTTCCAGAATGCGGTTGAGCAAACGGCTTAGCATTTGCCGGTCAACCGATTGGATAATACCCAGTTTTGCCTGCTCTACATAAGTGGATGAAAGGCTCAGGGCAAAAACATCAAGCTCACGCATTTGCTGCAGGATGGATTCAGCCTTGGGTAAAAAAGCCTCACCGGCCGGCGTCAATTTCATGCCCTGGGTATTGCGTTCAAACAAATTTACGTCAAGGTTGCGCTCGATAGCCTTGATTTGTGCGGTTACGGCAGGCTGTGACAGGTGCAGGGATTCTGCTGCCTGTGTCAAATGCCCGTAATGGGCCACTGCCACAAAACTTTTCAGTTGGGTCAGATCCATTTATCCTCCTGGGTACTTCATTTAAATATAAACTTTTTTAATAATTGTTTTTCAGTGTTTTTTGATCATTTCATGACGCCTGTTAAGGGCGTTATTTTTTACCGCGTTTTTATTGTACGCCCGTGCCACAAAAATTTTTTCGAAGTACCGTAATTATTTTTTGATTTAAATCAAAGAGTTTACTCCGCGAACTTTTTACATATTGCCTAAATCTCCCGGAAAATAAAATCAAATCATTGATTTTATTGAATTTTTTCACCCATCATAATTAGAGCAAATAATAATAATCAAAAAAGAAAATTAGAAAAGCCCGCCCTGTCTCCTTTACATTACGCAAAGTCCAATAACAACAAAGCAGTCCCTTCTTTTTTAAAAAACAGTTTTACTTTACCGGAGACATAAAGTGGATAAACTGACACAAAGGGTATTGGATAACCCTGAGTTCCAAAAAATGGCACACCAGAAAAGTGTGCTGGGATGGAGCTTTTCCATCCTCATGTTTAGCATCTATGTGGTTTACATCATGTATATCGGGGTCAGCCCCGAATCCTTCGGGGTCCCTGTAGAAACCAACAGCATTACCACCTGGGGCATTTATATTGGCCTGTTCGTGATTTTGTTTGCCATTGCGATTACCGGCATTTATGTGCATAAAGCCAATGGCGTTTTCGAAGAAACCACCCAACGCGTGATTCGTGCCGTACAGGAGCAAAACCATGAATAAGCATTTACTGGCCCTGCTGGCCGGCCTGTTCAGCACCTCGGCCTGGGCCGACGCCCTGACCGGTGAAGTTGAAAAGCAACCCATGAACATTCCGGCCATTATCATGTTCTTCCTGTTCGTGGCTGCCACGCTTTACATTACGTATTGGGCTGCCCGTAAAAACACCACCGCCAGCGATTTCTACACGGCCGGTGGTGGTATTTCCGGCTTTAAAAATGGCCTGGCGATTGCGGGCGACTACATGTCCGCGGCTTCTTTCCTGGGCATTTCCGCCATGGTGTACACCACCGGCTACGATGGCCTGATTTACTCCACCGGCTTTCTGGTTGGCTGGCCCATTGTGCTTTTCCTGATTGCAGAACGCTTGCGCAATCTGGGCAAATTCACCTTTGCCGATGTGGCTGCCTATCGCCTGAAGCAAACCCCGGTCCGCCTTTTTGCGGCTTCGGGCACCCTGCTGGTGGTCATGATTTACCTGATTGCCCAGGTAGTGGGCGCAGGCAAGCTGATCCAGCTGCTGTTTGGCATGAACTATATCTGGGCCGTGCTTATCGTGGGTGTGTTAATGGTCATGTATGTGCTGTTTGGCGGCATGCTGGCCACCACCTGGGTTCAAATCATCAAGGCGGTCCTGCTGTTGTCAGGGGCCACGTTCATGGCATTCATGGTATTGAAAATAGCCGATTTCAGCCCTGAGATCATGTTTAAAAAAGCCACCGAAGTTCATGAAAAAGGGACCTCTATCATGAGCCCGGGCGGACTGGTGAAGAACCCGATTGACGCCCTTTCACTGGGCGTGGCCTTAATGTTCGGCACCGCAGGCCTGCCCCATATCCTGATGCGCTTTTTCACGGTGAAAGATGCCAAGCAGGCACGTAAATCCGTGTTTGTGGCAACCGGCTTTATTGGTTACTTCTACATCCTGACCTTCATTATCGGTTTTGGCGCCATCATGCTGCTTACCAAAGATCCGCAGTTTTTTGAAACCGTGGTCAAGGACGGGGTTGAAGTGACCCAAATTATCGGGGGCACCAATATGGCAGCCGTGCATTTGTCCAATGCCGTGGGTGGCAATATTTTCCTGGGCTTTATTTCTGCGGTTGCCTTTGCCACCATTCTGGCCGTGGTTGCCGGTCTGACGCTGTCAGGAGCTTCTGCCGTCAGCCATGACCTGTACGCGTCGGTCATTATGAAAGGCAAGGCCCGTCCACACGATGAAATGCGCATTTCCCGTTTAACCACCCTGGTGCTGGGTGTGCTGGCCATTATCCTGGGAGTTGCCTTCGAAAACCAGAACGTGGCCTTCATGGTGGGCCTGGCCTTTGCGCTGGCCGCATCCGCCAACTTCCCCATCCTGTTCCTGTCCATGTTCTGGAAGAACCTGACCACACGGGGTGCCGTGGTGGGTGGCTTTAGTGGCCTGATTGCCGCAACTGTCCTGATTGTGCTGGGACCAACGGTATGGGTTAGTGTGCTGCATAATGACGCGCCCATCTTCCCGTATGGCAACCCGGCCCTGTTTACCATTCCCCTGACCTTTATCGTGGCATGGCTGGTTTCCGTTACCGACACCTCTGAACGTGCCAAACTGGACAAAGCGGGCTTCCAGGCACAATATGTTCGCTCAATGACAGGAATTGGCGCATCGGGTGCCGCGCAACATTAAAATAAAATGAAGCCGGATAGTTGACTGTCACCTATCCGGCAACGATTGAATTTTAACTAAAACACAAGGGACAAATCATGTCAGCAATTGAATCAGTATTGAAAGAAAGCCGGGTCTTCCAACCCAACGATGATTTTGTAAATAACGCCAATATCAGCAGCGATGCCTACAACGCGCTGTGCAACAAGGCCAATGAAGATTACGAGGGCTTTTGGGCAGATGCCGCCAGGGAGAACCTGACATGGAAAAAGCCTTTTACACAGGTACTTGATGAAAGCAAGGCCCCTTTCTATAAATGGTTTGCCGATGGTGAGCTGAATGCCTCCTATAACTGCATAGACCGTCATCTTATCGACAAAGCCAACAAAACCGCCATTATTTATGAAAAAGATGATGGCCAGAGCGAACACATTACCTACCAGCAGCTGCATGACAGCGTCTGCCAGTTTGCCAATGGCCTGAAAAGTCTGGGCGTGCGTAAAGGCGATCGCGTGGTTATTTACATGCCCATGACCGCCGAAGCCGTGATCGCGATGCAGGCCTGCGCCCGTATTGGTGCCATCCATTCCGTGGTTTTTGGTGGTTTTTCTTCAGGTGCCGTGCGTGATCGCATCAAGGATGCCGAAGCCAAGATCATTGTTACCGCGAATGAAAGCGTGCGTGGCGGCAAGTTCACCCCGCTGAAATCAACCGTTGACGAAGCGCTGTCGCATGGCGACTGCACCAGCGTTGAAAAAGTGATCGTGCTCAAACGCACCGATAGCGACACGCCCTGGAACGAGTCGCACGACCTCTGGTGGCACGATGTCATCCAGGGCCAGGCCAGTCAGTGCGAACCCGAATGGATGAACGCCGAAGACCCCCTGTTCATTCTGTATACCTCGGGCAGTACCGGCAAACCCAAAGGGGTTCAGCACAGTACTGGCGGTTATCTGCTGGGCGGCGTTTTATCCATGCGCTGGGTGTTTGATTACAAATCCAATGATGTGTTCTGGTGCACGGCCGATGTGGGCTGGATTACCGGCCATACCTTTATCTGCTACGCACCGCTGGCCGTGGGTGCCACCCAGATCGTGTTCGAAGGCGTGCCTACTTACCCCGACGCCTCCCGCTTCTGGCAAATGATCGAAAAACACAAGGTCACCACTTTCTATACCGCCCCTACCGCCATCCGTTCCCTGATCAAGCTGGGCCCCGATTTGCCTGGCAAGTTTGACCTTTCTTCATTGCGCCTGCTGGGTTCCGTGGGTGAGCCCATCAACCCCGAAGCCTGGATGTGGTATTACGAAACCGTTGGCCAAAGCCGCTGCCCCATTGTGGACACCTGGTGGCAAACCGAAACCGGGGCGCATATGATTGCCCCCATTCCCGGTGCTTTCTCCATCAAGCCCGGCTCATGCACCCTGCCGTTGCCCGGCATTATGGCCGATATTGTTGATGAGTCCGGTGCCTCGGTAGAACAAGGCAAAGGCGGCTCGCTGGTTATCAAGCGACCTTTCCCGTCACTGCTGCGCACCATCTGGCGCGATGATGCCCGCTTCGCCTCAACCTATTTCCCCGATGAGTTCGGTGGCAAGATGTATCTGGCCGGTGATTCTGCCTATCGCGATGAACAAGGTTATATCTGGATCATGGGCCGTATTGACGACGTCCTGAACGTTTCCGGACACCGCCTGGGCACCATGGAAATTGAATCGGCCCTGGTGGCCAACCCGCTGGTGGCCGAGGCCGCCGTGGTTGGCAAGCCGCACGACGTCAAGGGCGAAGCGGTGGTGGCCTTTGTGGTATTGAAAGGCAATCGCCCCGAAGGCGATGAGGCCCAAAAAGTGGCTGCCGAACTGAAGAGCTGGGTGGCTCATGAAATTGGCAAGATTGCCCAGCCCGATGACATCCGCTTTGGTGAAAACCTGCCCAAGACCCGCTCAGGCAAAATCATGCGCCGCCTGCTAAGAACCCTGGCCAAGGGTGAAACCGTTACCCAGGACATTTCCACCCTGGAAAACCCACATGTAATGGAGCAGCTAAGCGAAAGCATTTAAACATTCCCCTCCCATGGAGGGGTGGCGCGAAGCGCCGGGGTGGTTCTAGCCTAACCAAACCGCCCAACGAAGCACCAAATAATTCCCCTCCCGCGGAGGGGTGGCGCAAAGCGCCGGGGTGGTTCTAGCCTAACCAAACCGCCCAACGAAGCCCCAAATAATTCCCCTCCCGCGGAGGGGTGGCGCAAAGCGACGGGGTGGTCTGCATTCCCACGCAGGAGCGTGGGAACGAGTACGACGAGTACGAGTACGGGGTGGTATGCTTATTTCACTTCAATATTGCGCAGGCGGATATGCAGCTCACGCAATTGTTTCTCGTCTACGGCAGAAGGCGCCTGGGTTAGCAGGCATTGTGCACGCTGGGTTTTCGGGAAGGCAATCACGTCACGGATAGAATCGGCGCCGGCCATTAATGTGACCAGGCGATCCAGGCCGAATGCCAGGCCACCGTGCGGAGGAGCGCCGTACTGCAGCGCATCCAGCAGGAAGCCAAATTTTGCACGGGCTTCTTCAGCGTTGATTTTCAGGGCACGGAATACCTTGCTCTGGACTTCTTCACGGTGAATACGAACAGAGCCGCCGCCCACTTCCCAGCCATTAAGCACCAGGTCATAGGCCTTGGCATAGGCTTTGGAAGGATCGGTCTCGAGGTAGTCTTCATGACCGTCTTTGGGACTGGTAAAGGGATGATGTGCAGCGGTATAACGCTCTTCTTCCTCGTCGTATTCAAACATCGGGAAGTCAACAATCCACAGGGGTTTCCAGGTTTTTTCAAACAGACCGTGTTCTTTGGCAAAATCGCTATGGCCCAGCTTGACGCGCAGGGCACCAATCGCGTCGTTAACCACTTTGGCCTTGTCGGCACCAAAGAACAGGATATCGCCATCCTGGGCACCGGTACGTTTGATGATTTCTGCCAGGGCCGCATCGTGAATGTTTTTCACAATGGGTGACTGCAGGCCATCACGGCCCTTGGCCACTTCATTGACCTTGATCCAGGCCAGGCCCTTGGCACCGTAAATAGCCACGAATTGGGTGTAGTCGTCGATTTCCTTGCGTGACAGGGCCGCACCGTTGGGTACGCGCAGGGCAACCACACGGCCACCTGCCTGGTTGGCAGCACCCGAGAAGACTTTGAAATCAACGTCTTTCATGACATCGGTCAATTCAGTGAACTCAAGTTTCACGCGCATGTCGGGCTTGTCTGAACCAAAGCGGCTCATGGCTTCATCCCAGGACATGATCGGGAAAGTGGCGTCAAGATCCACACCTTGCACAACCTTGAAGATATGACGCAGCATGCCTTCAAAAATTTCACGGATCTGCTCTTCGTTCAGGAACGAGGTTTCGCAGTCGATCTGGGTGAATTCGGGCTGGCGGTCGGCGCGCAAGTCTTCGTCGCGGAAGCATTTGGTGATTTGGTAATAACGGTCGAAGCCGGATACCATTAACATTTGCTTGAACAGCTGCGGAGACTGTGGCAGCGCAAAGAACTGGCCATCATGAACACGGGAAGGTACCAGGTAATCGCGGGCACCTTCTGGCGTGCTCTTGGTCAGCATGGGGGTTTCAATATCGATAAAACCCAGGTTGTCCAGGTACTTGCGCACCTCAATGGAAACGCGGTAACGCAACATGAGGTTGCGCTGCATTTGCGGACGACGCAGGTCAAGCACACGATGGGTAAGGCGGGTGGTTTCTGACAGGTTGTCGTCATCAAGCTGGAACGGCGGGGTTACCGAGGCGTTCAGGACTTCAACTTCACGGCACAGGATTTCAACCTCGCCGGACTTCAGCTCGGGGTTGATCGTGCCTTCGGGACGGTTGCGCACCAGACCGGTAATACGGATACAGTATTCATTGCGAATGCTTTCGGCAATTTCAAATGCGGCTTCATTGTCGGGATCAAAAACGATTTGGGCAAGCCCTTCACGATCGCGCAAGTCGATAAAAATAACGCCACCATGATCGCGACGACGATGCACCCAACCAAATAATGTAACGGTTTGATCCAGGTGATCAAGACAAACCTGACCGGTATAGCAGGTACGCATAATTGAAATGCTCCGAAAAATCTGTAAACAATCGGCATTGCGCCAGCAATGCCGGTGATATTCTAGTTAAAAATCAAGCTGAAGTACTGCTGCTTCCTGATGTGGAAGCGGTACTGCCCGCTGACGTGGACGATGAGCCGGCACTGGCTGAGGCATCGCCGGAAGAAGCGCTGCCGCCACGGAAATCGGTCACATACCACCCCGTTCCTTTTAATTGAAAACCTGCTGCGGTAACCTGTTTGGCGTAGGTTTCCTGATTGCATTCAGGACAAACGGTAAGGGGTTCATCAGACATTTTTTGCAGCACATCCTGCTCATGACCGCAAGCGCTGCATTTATATGCATAAATTGGCACAGCTTAACTCACAAAAAAAGATACATGGGCAGGCCAAATACACCTTGCCCAATGTAATATCCAATAAAACCGTTTATTTTAACGTGTTTTTACAAGCCTGTACTTCCAAGAATCTGTACAGGCAATAAAAACATGATGGCCGCCATCAGTGTTGGCAACAATGCTGACACCAGCAGCCATTTTGGTGAAATCGAACCGTGGGGGAAGCAGCCGCGCAGGATGGAAAACCCGGCCGGGTTAGGCGCATTGGCAATCACGGTCAAGCCGCCCCCGGTGACCGCACCCGCCACCAGCATATAGCGCCAGATTTCGTTGGTGCCTTCCACCAAAGAGCCCAGATAGGTCAGGGCGGCATTATCGGTCACAGCCGTTAAGGCCATGGCACCCCAATACAGCACGGTGGGTGACATGCCACCCAGCAGGTCTTGCAGCCACCATTGCTGCAATCCGCCCAGAATGACCAGACCCGCCAGAAAGAAACCAACCATTAAGCCTTCACGAATCATGAGCCGGTCTTGATGGTGCTTATAGGCTTCGCAATAACCAATGAAAAGCATTAGCAGACCCAGGAAAATGGCTACATGGTGGGCAAACAAAACAATCCCGACCAGAAAAAGCAAATGTACCAGAATCACGCTAAAGGGTACTGGAGGGCGTGCCTTTTCAGCATTTTGGTTTTTGGGAGCATTGATGCCGCGCCCCGTACCGACCGCACGGGACTTGATGTCTTTGTGGCAAATCATGGTAATGATAAAAGCATTGGCAATCACGGCAACAGCCGCCTTCCAGCCAAAATGTGTGGCCATGTACAGGCTATCCCAGCCAAAGGTTTGCGCCACCATCAGTACCGGTGGCGCAGCGTAGGCGGTTAGCACGCCGCCAATAGAGACATTCACGAACAAAACACCCAGGGCCAGGTATTTGAAGCGCACATTGCCGCTACGGGTAAAAAAACCTTCCTTTAACATAAGTGCAGCCAGGGTCATGGCAGCCGGTTCGGTAATGAAAGAGCCAGCCAATGGCACCAGCGACAGGGTAATGAAAAACGTGGCCACTTCGGTTTGTACTGGCGCCACCCTGGCAATAAAGCGAACCACATCACTCACCAATTGAAGAATCGGACGGCTGGCCGCCACCACCATGATGGCAAACACAAACAGGGGTTCGGTAAAATTGCGGCTGTCCATGTATTCAACCGCGTTATTCATGCCACTGGCCAGTGCCATCACAACAATAAGAATGGCTGCCCAGACACCAAACACGCCTTCCACTTCAGACAGCAGATGCCACATGCCCGCGTGCGGGCCATTCCTGTGAGCCAGCTTTGCAAAATAAGAAACCGAAAAAGTATGAATAATGGCGATTGCAAACAAAACCGTTGCAAGTGTCTCTATATAACCGGGCATACGAAATGAACCTGAAAACAAGGTGACCAATCAAACAGAAGGCAGCCAAAAAAAACAGCGATTGAAGTGCCCGATCTGTTACCAAAGGAAATGATTGTATATGAAACAAACGCTGTCAAACCACCCTGGCGCGGTTGCGCAACATACTTTTGCAATTTATTCGCCGACTGACCGCAACCGCCCCGGTTTTGCCGCGAACCTTATAAACACGTTAAAATGCGGCTACTTTCACCTGAACCAATGCGCAAAATTAATGACTGTTAACACCCAACAACCCGATTTAAGCGATATTCACCATAACGACTGGGTCAAGCGGTACCTGCCCGCCTCTTGGGGGCCGTATGCCCGCATCTGCCGACTGGATCGCCCCATTGGCACCTGGCTTACCCTGCTGCCTTGCATCGCCGCCCTTATCCAGGCAGCCAACGGCCTGCCTGATTTCTGGCGCCTGTTTATTTTTTGCCTGGGCGCCCTGCTCATGCGCAGTGCGGGTTGCACCATTAATGATATTTGCGATCGCGATTTTGACAAACACGTGGCCCGCACCCGTTACCGCCCCTTAACCAGCGGCCAGATCACCCTTAAACAGGCGTATGTATTCCTGTTCGCCCAATTGGCCCTGGCGGCCAGCCTGCTGTTTTTCATTAACAGTTACAGCCGCTGGCTGGCCGTCTTGCTGGTACCCATTGTGTTTATTTATCCGCTTTGCAAAAGGTTTACCTACTGGCCACAGGCCGTGTTGGGTGTTGCCTTTAACTGGGGCATGTTAATGGCCTGGTCAGACACGCAAAACACCGTTCCCGCCGCAGCCATTGCCATGTGGCTGGGTGCCGTAATGTGGCAAATTGGCTATGACACCATTTATGCCTATGCCGACATGCAAGACGATATCAAACTCGGACTGCGTTCAACCGCCCTGAAATTTGGTGAAAAAGGCCTGATCTGGCTAAGCGGATTTTATGCGGCAACCTCCCTCCTGTGGATCTGGGCGGGCCTTGACATGGGTATGGGCTGGGGTTACGGCGTCTTCATGGCTATTATTGTGCTGCATTTTTTCTGGCAACTGTACACCTTCGACATTAACCGCCGGGATAAAAGCTTTGCCCTGTTTCGCGCCAATATCTGGACCGGAATCTTCCTGATTGCCGGCGCCCTGCTGGGTAGCGCTACCTCTATATAAATAATTTACTTTCATTGGGTTAACCTTTTTGATTTAATGGTTAACCCTAATATTGCACGGCCGTAAAAATCTATAACCTATGCTGTCATGAACAACCCATGACGGCAGAAAAAAATGGCCAACAATAACACTACCCTGGGAATCAAGGTTGATTCCACCCTGAAAGAACGTTTGCAGCACAATGCCAGCAAACTCAACTGCACCCCGCACTGGCTCCACAAGCAGGCCCTGCTGGCCTATCTGGACCAGATCGAACGGGGGCACACCCCCGAAGAACTGGCTCATTTGATACTCCAGCCTGGTGAAGGCGATCTTGAAATCCCTGACAATGATGCGGTTAATCCTCCGTTTTATGAATTCGGCCAGGATATCCAGCCCCAGTCCGTCTTGCGTGCGGCCATTACCTCGGCCTACCGTCGTCCCGAAACCGAATGCCTGCCCATATTGCTGGAGCAGGCACATATTGCCCAGCCCGAACAAACCCGGGAAATGGCCCTGTCGCTGGTGAAAGCCCTTAAAAACAAAAGCCCTTCAGGTGGCGTTGAAGGCCTGATTCAGGAGTTTGCCCTGTCCAGCCAGGAAGGGGTTGCCCTGATGTGTCTGGCCGAAGCCCTGTTACGCATCCCCGACAAAGCCACCCGTGACGCCCTGATTCGGGACAAATTAAGTCGTGGTGACTGGAAATCGCATATGGGTGGTTCTTCTTCGGTGTTTGTCAATGCCGCCACCTGGGGTCTGATGCTAACGGGCAAGCTGGTGGCGGTCAATAGCGAACAAAACCTTTCCTCGGCGCTTACCCGCTTAATCGGCAAGGGTGGCGAACCCCTGATTCGCCAGGGTGTAAACATGGCCATGCGCATGATGGGTGAACAGTTCGTTTCCGGACAAACCATTTCCGCCGCACTGGCCAACAGCCGTAAATTTGAAGCCCGGGGTTTCCGTTACAGCTATGACATGCTGGGCGAGGCCGCCACCACCATGGCGGATGCCCAACGCTACTATGACTCCTACGAACAGGCCATTCACGCCATTGGCAAGGCCTCACAAGGCCGTGGCATTTACGAAGGACCGGGCATTTCCATCAAGCTGTCCGCCCTGCATCCGCGTTATTCCCGTGCCCAGCGCGAACGGGTCATGACCGAGCTGCTGCCGCGCCTGGTCGCCTTAACCAAACTGGCCAAGTCCTATGACATTGGCCTTAACATTGATGCAGAGGAAGCCGACCGCCTGGAGCTGTCGCTGGACCTGCTGGAAGCCCTTTGCCACAACAGCGAATTTGACGGCTGGAACGGCATTGGCTTTGTGATCCAGGCCTACCAGAAGCGGGCGCCGTATGTGATTGATTATGTGATTGACCTTGGCCGGCGCACCCATCACCGCCTGATGATACGCCTGGTCAAGGGCGCTTACTGGGACAGCGAAATCAAGCGGGCCCAGGTGGAAGGTCTGGAAGGCTATCCGGTATATACCCGCAAGTCCTATACCGATGTGGCCTATCTGGCCTGCGCCCGCAAACTGCTTGACGCACCCGACGCCGTCTTCCCGCAATTTGCCACCCATAATGCCCAAACCCTGTCTGCCATTTATCATCTGGCCGGCAAAAACTATTACCCCGGCCAGTACGAGTTCCAGTGCCTGCATGGCATGGGAGAGCCGCTTTATGAAGAAGTGGTTGGGCCCAAAAAGCTGAATCGTCCCTGCCGCGTCTATGCCCCCGTTGGCACCCACGAAACCCTGCTGGCCTACCTGGTACGCCGCCTGCTGGAAAACGGTGCCAACACGTCTTTTGTAAACCAGATTGCCGACGAAAGCATTGATATCAACGCGCTGGTGGAAAATCCGCTGGAAACCGTTACCCGCATCACGCCACTGGGTGCCCCGCATGAGAAAATCCCCCTGCCGCTGGACATTTATCACTCCAGCAAACACGGCCTTGACAGCAAACGCCAGAATTCAGCAGGCATTGATTTAAGCAACGAACACCGCCTTGGATCCCTGTCTGCCGCCTTGCTGAACAGTGCCACCCAGGCCTGGCGGGCTGCGCCCACCCTTCTGCCCGAAGAAGCCTGGAATGACGGGCGCGCCATTGCCTGCCTGAACCCTGCCGATCATCGTGATGAAGTAGGCAAGGTGATCGAGGCGAGCGAGGATGACGTCCGCCAGGCCGTTGAGGCATCGGTGAATATGGCACCCATCTGGCAGGCAACCCCCATTAAGGAACGCGCACACTGCCTGCGCACCGCTGCCCAGCTCATGGAAAACAATATGCAGGTGATGCTGGGCCTGATTATCCGTGAAGCCGGCAAATCACTGCCCAATGCGATTGCCGAAGTCCGTGAGGCGGTAGACTTTTTGCGTTATTACGCCGAACAGATTGAACTGCACTTCAAGGAAGACGTCCATCGCCCGTTAGGGCCGGTGGTTTGCATCAGCCCCTGGAACTTCCCGCTGGCCATTTTCACCGGCCAGGTCAGCGCAGCCCTGGCAGCCGGCAATACGGTATTGGCCAAACCTGCCGAACAGACCCCCCTGATAGCCGCCCAGGCAGTGGCCATTTTGCATGCCGCCGGTATTCCACGTGAAGCCGTGCAACTCATGCCTGGCCAGGGTGAAACCGTGGGTGACCAGCTGGTTTCACACGAAGCCATCCGTGGTGTGATGTTTACCGGTTCTACCGAAGTGGCCCGCATCCTGGCCGGAAAACTCTCGGGCAGGCTTGACCCACATGGCCACGCCATTCCCCTGATTGCTGAAACCGGTGGCCAGAACGCACTCATTGTCGATTCATCGGCACTGCCCGAACAGGTGGTGTTTGATGTCCTGAATTCGGCCTTTGATTCGGCCGGCCAGCGTTGTTCGGCCCTGCGTATTTTATGCCTGCAGGAAGACGCCGCCGACCATATCCTGACCATGCTCAAGGGTGCCATGAAAGAACTCTCGGTTAGCCGGCCCGACCTGCTGTCTGCCGATGTGGGCCCCGTGATTGACCAGGAAGCCAAAACGGTTATTGAACGCCATATTGAAAAAATGCGTCAGGCCGGCCACCGGGTTGAACAGATTTCCCTGGACAAGAACACCGAGTTTGGCACCTTCGTTGCGCCTGCCCTGATTGAAATCAATGATATAGCAGAGCTGGAGCGTGAGGTGTTTGGACCTGTCCTGCACGTGGTTCGTTACCAGCGGCAGAATCTGGATACCCTGGTCGATGCCATCAACCATACCGGTTATGGCCTGACCTTTGGCATTCATTCCCGGATTGATGAAACCATTACCCACCTGTCCAACCGCATTCATGCCGGCAACATTTATGTCAACCGCAATATTGTAGGAGCGGTGGTAGGCGTACAACCCTTTGGCGGCCAGGGTCTGTCGGGTACCGGACCCAAAGCGGGCGGCCCCCTGTATTTGTTCCGCCTGCTGTCCCAGGGTAACGACCAGCTGCCCGCCCCCTTCAATCCGGGCCAGCCCGAGAGCCTGACGCTCTCACTGCCCGGCCCCACCGGGGAAGCAAACGTGTACCGCCTGGTACCCCGCGGAACGGTGCTGGCGTTTGCACAAAGCGAACAGGGCTTTACCACCCAGCTGCACCAGATTGGCGCCACCGGCAACCGTGCACTGTTTATTGACTCCCCCGATACCCGCCAATGGCTTGACAAGGCAGAGGCAGGCCTGCGTGAACAGGCCAGCCTGATTTCCGATAGCCAGCTTGACGACGCCGCCTTTGATGCCGTTTTGTTTGAAGGGGACAGCGACGACCTGCGCAACCTGAACCTGCGCCTGAGCCAGCGCAAGGGCCCCATTATGATTGCCTATGGATTAAGCCCGGAAGAAATCATTCAGGGCAAACAATACCCCTGGCTGGGCCTGGTGCATGAGCAAAGCATCAGCACCAATACCGCAGCGGCAGGCGGCAATGCCAGCCTGATGACCATCGGGTAATAAATAAACAAAAAGGCCCTGCTGAAATTGAATGAGAAGCCAGTCAATTACTTCTTGCGGTTTTCAATATCCTGCAGGGCCTGCTCAACCAGCTCTGGGCCGATCCGTTCTTTCCATTTATCAAAAACGGGTCGGGTTGCCTTGACGAAGGCATTATGCTGTTCGGGTGTCAGGCGGATTATCTCTACACCATGACTGGCAATTTCCTTTAACACTGAATCATCTTCAGGTGCAACCCCTTTACGGGCAATGGCAATTTCCTGCGTGGCGGCATCCAGTGCGGCCTGTCGGACAATTTCCCTGTCCTGTTCAGTCCAGCTGTTCCAAATGTTTTTATTCACCACAAACACCAGCGGATCATTCATATAATTCCACAGTGTCAGGTATTTTTGACCTGCGTCATAAAGCCTGGAACCCAGGTAAATGGACAGGGGGTTTTCCTGCCCTTCTACCGTCCCATTGGCCAGCGCAGGTTGTGCCTCGGCCCAGCTCATGGGCACTGGGCTGGCACCCAATGCAGTCAATATATCCATATACAGCGGTGCCCCCACCACACGCAGCTTCAGCCCTTTCATGTCTTCTGGCAATTGGATGGCCTGTCTGGCATTACTGATTTGGCGAAAGCCGTTTTCACCCCAGGCCAGTGGCACCACACCGGCTTTATCAATCAGCGCGAACAACTGCTTGCCCACCTCGCCCTGCACCAGCGCATCCAGTGCCGCATCATCGGGCAGCAGAAATGGCATGGAAAAAATATTCAGCTGACGGATTTGCGGTGACCAGTTAATGGTTGAACCTACGGCCATATCAATCACCCCCTGGCGAATGGCGGTAAATTCACGGGTTTGCTCTCCCTGAACCAGTGAGGCACCGCGATAGATCTTGATATTAATCCGGCCTTCGGTTCTTTCCCTGACCAGATCCGACCAGATTTGAGCCCCCTGCTCCCAGGGTGATGTCGCATTCACGACAATGGACAGCTTGTATTCCGATTTATAATTATTGGCCTGGGCACTGGTAACAGACAAACAGGCCATGGCTGCAAAAAACAATGAAAATGCCTTTACCAGGGCACTGAATTTCATTCTGGATTCCTTGAATTAATATTTAAATTTAAAACCTGAGAGCCTGGATACCTTGGCAAACGCATGACCGAACCCAAAAAAACACCCCGACACTGCGCTACTCCTTCAAGAATAAAACAAATCAGGTCATTCTATCTGAGCTGGCACAGTATGTAACTACGTATTTTCACTACACAAATAAACAACGGCACCGATAGCCCGATAAAACAATAACCCGGAAAATTAAATCAATACGTTCAAAGGGTTAACCCGCATAAATAATAAAATAAAACGACCACTCCATTCTTAGACTAAATAATTGATTTTTATCGGGTTAACCATTCATAACAATGGTTAACCCCAATATATTTACAAAATAAAAATCGGTAACCTAGCAGGCATTTTCAAAAACAGAAAAAGGAAGAACATGGGCAATTTAAACCCTATGATTATTACTTTCGCCATTTACCTTGTCGTGGTTATTGCGATTGGGTTCATCGCGTATTTTTCCACCCGGAATTTTGACGATTACATTCTGGGTGGCCGCAGCCTGGGCAGTTTCGTGACCGCCCTGTCAGCCGGTGCCTCGGACATGTCGGGCTGGCTGTTAATGGGCCTGCCTGGTGCCATTTACCTAAGCGGCTTGACCGAAGCCTGGATTGCCATTGGACTGACCGTGGGCGCCTACCTGAACTGGCTGCTCATTGCCGGACGTTTGCGTATTCATACCGAATACAATAACAACGCCCTAACCCTGCCCGACTATTTCCACAACCGGTTCGGGTCAGAAAGCCGCCTTATCAAAATTGTGGCCGCAACCATCATCCTTTTCTTTTTCACCATTTACTGCGCCTCGGGTATTGTGGCGGGTGCCCGTCTGTTTGAAAGCCTGTTTCATGTGGAATACGGCACTGCCCTTTGGCTGGGCGCAGGCGCAACCATTATCTACACTTTTATTGGCGGCTTCCTGGCCGTGAGCTGGACCGACACCATTCAGGCCAGCCTGATGATTTTCGCGCTTATCCTTACCCCCATCATGATATTGATTGGCTTGGGCGACTGGCAACAAGCCATGGCTTCCATCCAGGTTGCCGCCACTACGGCAGGCAAGGAATATTCCAGCCTGTTTGCCGGCACCACTTTCCTGGGTATTGTCAGCACCGCGGCATGGGGTCTGGGTTACTTTGGCCAGCCCCATATTCTGGCCCGTTTCATGGCTGCTGAAAGTGTTGGCGCCATGAAAAATGCCCGCCGTATTGGCATGACCTGGATGATCCTGTGTCTGGCCGGTGCCGTGGCGGTTGGCTATTTCGGTATTGCCTACTTCCAGGAACACCCCGAGCTGGCTGGCCCCGTGACCCAAAACCATGAGCGTATTTTCATTGAACTGGCCACCATCCTGTTCAACCCATGGATTGCCGGCATTATCCTGTCCGCCATTCTGGCCGCCGTGATGAGTACCCTAAGCTGCCAATTGCTGGTTTGCTCCAGCGCCATTACCGAAGACTTCTACAAAGGCTTCCTGCGTCCGTACGCCTCACAAAAAGAACTGGTCTGGATTGGCCGTTTCATGGTTCTGCTCATTGCCTTAATTGCCATCTGGCTGGCCAGCAACCCCAACAGCCTGGTACTGGGCCTGGTAGCCTACGCCTGGGCCGGTTTTGGTGCCGCCTTTGGTCCCGTTATCATCCTGTCTGTTTTCTGGAAACGCATGACGGGCAAAGGTGCACTGGCTGGCATGATTGTAGGGGCAATTGTGGTGGTGCTCTGGAAAAACTCGGGCATCAACCTGTACGAAATCGTGCCTGGCTTTATTGCCTGCTTTGCCACCATCATTCTGGTTTCCCTGTTTGGCGGTGAACCCCCCAAAGCGGTTGTGAAGAAATTTGAAGAGGCTGACAAAGCTTACAGGGCTGAAGTTTAAGCCCGTGACGGGGTTCACCCCAGGCTTGGTTCAAAAGCCTGGGGGGGGCTTTATGCAACCACCCCGTCAGGCTTTGTTTGGGGTCGTAACCTGTTACGCAACCACCCCGTCAGGCTTTGCCTGCCACCCCTCCGGAGGAGGGGAATTTTCCTTCTTCGTGGCATCGCTTGTGCTACACATTCCCCTGCGCTGAACTGACTCCCAAAGTTGAACACCCATTCAACCGTTGGGGGTCAGTCAGTATTTATTTCAGTGCCCGTTGCACGCGATGTTTCAGTTCGGGCAAGATTTCTTCTTCAAACCAGGGGTTGCGGCGCTGCCAGATGCGGTTGCGGGGCGAAGGGTGTGGCAAAGGTAAATACTGCGGCAGGTATTCTTTGTAATGCCGCACGGTTTCGGTCAGGGTTTTGTAGGCCCTGTCTTTAAGATAATAGCCCTGGGCATAGCGGCCAATCAGAACCGTTAAGACCACGTCAGGCATTTTTTCAAGCAGTCTTGCGTGCCACAGGGGCGCGCATTCAGGGCGTGGCGGCAGGTCGCCCGATTTGCCCGAACCCGGATAACAAAACCCCATGGGCACAATCGCCACCAGATCAGGGTTATAAAACTGTTCTTTGTCAATACCCAGCCAGTTGCGCAGGTTGTCACCGCTGGGGTCATTCCAGGCGATCCCGGTTTCATGCACTTTGCGACCCGGGGCCTGTCCGATTAACAGAATGCGGCTTTTGGAAGACGCGGCCAGAATTGGCTTTGCACCAAGCGGAAGATGGGGTTCACAGACCTTACAGGCCCGGACCTTTTCCAGCAACGGCACCATTGATGTTGAAACCATAAGTGCTCCTTGGGTTTACCGTACTTTACGGGGGTGAACAAGTATTTAAACGCCCAGATAGCGTGACCATAGGCTGCGGTCGTGCAACAGACCGACTGATGAGCCTTCCCATACCACACGGCCACGTTCCAGAATCACATGGCGGTCGGCCAGTGCCAGTAATTTTTCCAGGTATTTGTCAACAATAAGCGTAGTTTGGCCCTCTTGCCGCAATTTGGCAAGACAGGCCCAGATTTCGTCCCGGATAACGGGGGCCAGACCTTCGGTGGCCTCGTCCAGAATCAGCAGGCGCGGGTTGGTGGACAGGGCCCGGCCAATGGCCAGCATTTGCTGCTCGCCACCCGAAAGCTGGTTGCCCATATGCGAGGAGCGTTCTTTCAGCCGGGGAAAAAGGGCATAGATGCGCTCAATGTCCCAGCCATCGGCCCGCCCGTTGCGCTGGTCGGCAAAAGCCAGCAAATGCTCGCGCACGGTCAGGTTGGGAAAACACAGCCGCCCTTCGGGCACAATCGCAATACCCAGACGGGCAATGGCATCCGCCTTCAGGGACTGCACCGGCCGGCCATTAAAATGGATTTCACCCGACTTGCTGCGCAAATCACCCATGATGGATTTAATGGTCGTGCTTTTGCCCATGCCATTGCGGCCCAGCAAAGTGACGGTTTCACCGGCATGAATCGTAAAGCCCACTTCAAACAGGACCTGGCTGGCACCATAGCCGGCATTCAGGTTTTTACAACTTAGCAAAGGGGTTACGCTCATGCCTGCTCTCCGGTACCCAGATAAACCGCCTGCACTTGTGGATGACCCTGAATATGCGCGGCATCGCCCGAGGTCAGGACACGGCCATACACCAGAACGGATATCCGGTCAGCCAGCTGAAAAACGGCATCCATGTCGTGTTCGATCAGCAAAATGGCACAGTCCTGTCGCAAAGTGCCAATTAAGGCAATCATTTGCAACGAATCTTCTGGCCCCATGCCGGCCATGGGCTCATCCAGCAGCAACAGTTTGGGGCGCGAGGCCAGGGCCAGCGCGACATCCAGTTTGCGTTGCACACCATGCGGCAAGGTACCGGCCAGGTGGTTCAGGTAATCACCCAACCCGGTTTTTTCCGCCAATGCCAGGGCGCGCTGATGCAACGCGGCTTCATGGTCACGCTGGCCAAAAAAGCGGAAACTGGAGCCTTCATGCGCCTGGGCCGCCAGCATTAAATTGGCCCATACGGTTTGATCGGGAAATATACTGGTTACCTGAAAACAGCGCGACAAACCATGGCGTACCCGCTGGTTCATTGATTGGCCAACCAGCTCAACCCCATCCAGGGTTATCCTACCTTCATCGGGCGCAAACAATCCGGACACCAGGTTTACCAGAGTGGATTTACCGGCCCCGTTCGGGCCTATCAGGGCGTGAATTTCACCCGCTTCCACCCCCAGCTCAACATGATCGGTTGCCAACAGGCCACCAAATCGCTTGACCAGGCCTTGCACTTGCAGAAGACTCATTTGATGACCCTTTTACGACTGCCACCCGCAAACCCTGCCGGCAGCAGAAAAACCGACAACAGCAAGATCAGGCCCATGGGCCAGTGCCAGTAATCGGTATACAACTTGAGTACTTCGGCCAGGGTCAGCCATACCGCCACCCCCAAAGCCGGGCCCCAGCGATGCCCCATGCCACCCAGGATCACCATGACCAGCAAACCGGCCGATTCGCCAAACGACATCATGGACGGGCTGACAAAATTATTATTGACGGCCAGCATGGCACCGGCCAGCCCGGCAAATGCACCCGCCACCACAAAGGCCAGCAAACGAATGGCATACACCGGGTAGCCCATGGCGCCCATGCGCACTTCATTATCGCGAATACCCTGCAAGGCAAGACCAAAGCGTGAACCCGCCACCCGGCTGCCCAGGGCAAACACCAGAGCGGCCACACACAGCACGATCCAGTACAGGGCATGGGGAATGTCATTCAGCCAGCTGCCCAGTGAAAGCGGGGTGTAAATGCCGTAGCCGTCTTCGCCGCCATAGCGGTTGAACGATACCGCCAGGTAATACAGCATTTGCGCAAAAGCCAGTGTGATCATGATGAAATACATGCCACGGGTGCGAATACTGATGCTGCCAATCAGCAGGGCAAATAGCCCAGACACGCCCATGGCCAGCGCCCAGGCCAGCCATACGGAATCCTGCCCGCTATCGAGCAAAGCCACCAGTGTATAGGCGCCAATACCCAGAAAACCGGCATGCCCCAACGCCACCATACCCCCATAGCCAACCAGAAAGTTCAGGCTGCTGACGGCAATACTGTAAATCATGAGCCTTTGCACAAAACCCACGTAGTATTCCAGCCCCAGCAAGGGTGCCACCAGCGGGAAGACGGCCAGCAGCAACAGCACCACCCAGGGCAACAATAAAGACAGTCCGCTTTCCCGCCGTAAGTGCAATTGAAGCGGTACCACGGGCAACGTGGTTTGATGGTTATTTTGCATTGCTCAGCCTCTTGCCGGAAAAAGACCGGACGGCTTGAGCGCCAGTACGGTTGCCATCAGGATATACATGGCAATGCTGGCCAGCCCCGAAGCCAGGTCTGCCGCCAGATCGGGTGGCAACATGAGATGCAGCAGCGGCGGCAGGAATGCCCGCCCGGCGGTGTCGATAAGACCCACCAGCAAGGCCGCCACAAAGGCGCCCCTGACAGAACCGATGCCTCCAATCACAATCACCACCAGCGCCGGAATCAGGATGGCATCGCCCATGCCGATTTGCACCGAGCTGATGGGCCCCATCAAGGCGCCGGCCAGCGCGGCCAAGCCAGCCCCAAGTATGAAGACGAAAGAAAACACGCGGTCTACGCGAACCCCCATGAGTTCGGCCATGCGCCGGTTGGAAGCCCCGGCCCGTACAATCATGCCAAGACGGGTATGGTTCACCAGCAAATATAGCCCCAGCACCACCAGCAACCCTGCCACAATAAGCATGAGCCGGTAAGACGGGTAAGGCAAGGCACCAAAAAGCATAACCGGCCCCGACAGCCAGGCTGGCGTGGGTGCCATAATGGGCGAGGGGCCCCAGATGGCCCGTACCGCATCATCGGCCATCATGATTAAGCCAATGGTGGCCAGCACCTGGGAAAGATGGTCGCGCCGGTAAAGACGGCGCATCACCAGCAGCTCTACCAGCAAGGCCAGTATTTTTGTTGCGGCAACCGCCACCACAATGGCCAGCAGGAAACTGCTGCTGGCTTCGTGTACACGGGCCGCCAGATAAGCCCCCACCATGTACAGCGAACCATGCGCCAGGTTAAGCGTGTCCATGATGCCAAACACCAGGGTCAGGCCAGCGGCCAGCAAAAACAGCATCAGGCCGTAACCTATCCCGTTAAGCAATTGCTCAAATAGAAAAATCACATCCATCAATACTTCCGCTTTGTCACTGAACGCCGCTTACATCTTGCATTCAGCCACATAGGCATCCTGATGGTTTGGCAAAATGGTTTTCACCAGAATATTGGTTAGTTCACCGTTTGCATCCTTGCCGATTTTGCGCACGTAGTAATTCTGGATGGGGTAATTGTTGGCCCCGTATTTGAAGTCGCCACGCACCGAATTGAAATTGGCCTGCTTCAGGGCGGCCACCAGGGCATCACGATCCTGGACATTGCCTTTTACATCACGCACCGCGGCATCCATGGCCATGACCACATCATAAGACTGGGCGGCATACACGGTGGGATAGCGCTTGTACTTGTCACGGAACGCCTGCACAAATGCCTTATTGGCCGGATTATCCAGGTCATGCGCCCAGTGCGCCGTGTTTTGCATGTTTTCCACCGCATCACCCACCGCGGCAATCACGTCCTGGTCAGCCGAAAAGCCCGGTGCCACCAGCGGTATGTCTTTCAGGCCAGCCCCCACAAACTGCTTGACGAAATTGATCCCCATGGCTCCCGGCAGGAACAGGTAAACCGCATCGGGTTTTTCTGAACGGATGCGGGCAATTTCAGCGGCGTAATCAATTTGGCCCACCTTGGTATAAATTTCTTCTTTGATGTCACCTTTATAAGTGCGTTTGAAGCCACCCAGGTGATCTTTGCCAGCCGGATAATTGGGCGCGATGATGACGGCATTTTTATAACCGGCCTCGTTGGCCAGCACTCCGGCGGCTTCATCATAGGTATCGTTTTGGTAGACCCCAAAAAAATACGGGCTGCATTGCTTGCCGGCAAACTGGCTGGGACCGGGATTGCTGGACAGAAAAGGCACTTTGGCCGCAAACAGGGCCGGGCCAACTGCCAGGGCCGCATTAGAGGCCACCGGACCGGTGAAGAAATCAATCTTGTCTTTCTGGATAAAACGGTTGGCCAGCTGGTTGGCCTGCTGGGGGTTGCCGGCAAAGTCGGTTTGCAGGAACCGGGCTTCTATCCCACCCAGCTTGCCGCCCAGTTGCTCAATGGCCAGTTCAAGGCCGTCACGGGTTTCAACCCCAATGGCGGCAAAGGGGCCGGAAATATCAAGTGCCACCCCTACCTTGATGGGCTCGGCTGCCTGTGACTGTGACAAGGCACCGAATGACAGTGCCAGGCAAAGCGTGGTTTTTTTCAGTTGAAACACGACGTCTCCTTTTTTATGTTTTCAAAATTCTTACTATCCTGCCAAACCGTCTAATGACAGGCCAATTCACCAGGCTACAGAGAATGTTACCTGATAAAACACGATGTTCCGGCACCAGATTCGCTTGATGAGGCAAATCTGCCCCATGCTGTTTCGTGCATACAACGGATAATCCGTTAAAATCATGGTCTTGTGCCAAATATCTTGTAATAACCCGGATACGGAAATAAAAATGTGGACCAACCTGATCAATGACCCGCTGCTTGCCATACTAATGGCTGTGCTGCTTGCTCTGGCTGCCTGTTTCTGGCTAAGCCGGACCGCTTATGTCCTGCCACGCACGATTGACCCGGATATTCCCTTACAGGTACCTTCCTGGCATTTCCGGATCCGCAACGTGTTCATGGTACTTGGCCCGCTGATTGCCGCGCTCTTCTGCTGGTTTTTTGGCAGCAGCGTTGCCGCTCTCGCCAGCATTGGTTTCATTCTGGTTTTATTAAGCCTGGCCTGGATTGATGCCGAAACCAGCCTGTTGCCAGACCGCCTGACCCTTTTCCTGCTATGGGCCGGTTTACTGGTCAATATCAATGATACTTTCGTGCCCCTTGAGCATGCCGTCTTGGGTGCCGCGGGCGGCTATCTGTTCCTGTGGCTGATTTATCAGGTGTTTTTACGCCTTACCCAAAGCGAGGGAATGGGGTTTGGCGACTTCAAGCTGGTGGCAGCGCTGGGCGCCTGGTTTGGCTGGATGTTCCTGCCCATGCTGCTGGTTTTTGCCACGGCACTTTCTTTAGTGGTGGTGCTGGTGCAGCGCCTGCGTGGCAAACACAAAACGGGCAACCTGATACGCTTTGGGCCTTATCTGGCCATTACCGGCATCATCGGGATGCTGGAAAGGTGGATCTGAACGCCTTATGGGGCAACCGGCCGGTTTATGGCATCGCGGCCACCCCGCATGACATTTTACTTTAAACCTGCAGTAAATCCCGGTAACTCATGAACCGGGCACTGGCCGGATACTCAAAAACCTTTTCACCCCCATAACCGGCCTCATGGTGCACAAAATCCATGTTGACCTGGCTGGCACACAAGGCGTCCACATAGGTATCTCCCACAAATACCGCCTCTTGGGGAACCCGGCTAATTTCCTGCAAGACCTGCAACAGCGGCGCCGGGTGGGGTTTAGGATGCACGGCGGTATCACCCCCCACCACGCTGCCAAAAAATGGCAAAATCTCGCAATGCGCCAATACCCTTAAAGCGTCCTTCCTGATCTTGTTGGTGCATACGGCCATGACACAACCCCTTTGCTGCTGTTTATTCAAAAACGCCAGCACGCCAGGATACAGTTGTGCATCCACATGACCGTTGTCACGATAATAGTTGGCATAAGCATCAAGCAAATCAGGCATGGCCGCCGCAGGGATACGCTGGCTTTCCATGACCGCGCTTACGATATCACCCAGCGTGGCATGCATATTGGGCACCGGCATCTGCGCAGGCATGGGCTCAAAGCCGCATTGCTTAAGCGCATCATTCAGGGCGCGGCGAATATCGGGCTCGGTATTGATTAAAGTGCCATCCAGATCAAATATCAGTGCGGTATGGGTGTTCAGGATTTTTCCTGCATCGTTCATGGCTTTTCCTGCAACAGGGCGCCGGATAAAACCCGGCACCCTGAAAATGGTTATACAAACATCAGATTATAGTCGCGACTGCAAGCCTTCCGGAGCCTGGCCTTCATGCACAAAAGGTAGTGCTTATCATCAGCATGCCGCGACGGGTAATTTTAATTGGGCTTTCATAAAAATGACATACAAATGACAGAACCTTTCCTGTCATCAATCATGAATTATTTTCAATGGAAGTTTATGCGGTTTGTATTTCAGGGCAATTACCAATATTATTTTAAATATATATTATTTTTTAATGCGTATTTTTAAAATTAAATAGCCTTGAAACATAAGTAATATATGAATCCAAACAAATGGGATTTAAATTTAAATTTGAATCCCATTTCATAAAAATGAAATAAAAAAAGCACTGGCTTGGATACCAGCGCTTTTCAAAAACAACTTTCAAAACCAAGACTGCCGGCTTTATTTTCGGCCGGGAACCGGCTGCATCTGACGCACTTCCTTACGCCTTTCAAGCCATTCCATCAGGATTTTAAGAACCAGTGTTATCAAGGCCATCAGGGCCAGCACGCTGGCCGCCGTAAACGCTGCAGCCACCTTGTAATCGTTGTTCAGCTGGTCAACCAGCAAGGGCAGGGTCAAGGTCTGGTTCATGATGGTTCCGGACACCACCGCCACTGCACCGTATTCACCCACCGCACGGGCATTGCTTAAGACGGCCCCATACAGCAAACCCCATTTGATATTGGGCAACGTGACCTTGGTAAAGATTTGCCAGCCATTGGCACCCAGCGTTAAGGCGGTTACTTCTTCATCCAGCCCCTGGGCCCTGATGAGCGGAATTAAAATACGGGCCACATAGGGAGAAGTCACAAACAGGGTTACCAGGATAATGGCCGGCCAGGCAAACACCACCTGAATATCGTTGGCCGACAGCCATTGCCCCAAGGCACTTTCCCGACCAAACAGGATCAGGTAACAGAAACCGGCCACTACGGGCGAGGTGGCATAAGGAATGTTTACCAGTGCCTGCAAGAGTTTTTTTCCCTTGAATTCGTAATGGGTAATGCACCAGGCCAGCATAATGCCAAACAGGATATTAACAGGCACCGCCACCACCGCTGCCAGCACGGTCAGGCCAATGGCATGCAGCATGTAATCTTCAGTCAGGTTACTCCACATGGCCGCCAGGCCGTCACCCAGGGCCATCGTAAAAATCAATGCCAACGGCAAAACCAGCAATACGATGGCAAAGACAACGCCCAAGCCAATCAACAACCATTGCCCAACAGAATCCGGTTTTTGTCCACTCATTTTATCTTCTACTTGTCTTCGTATTTATCAAGAAAATTGCTTTGCCACCATTGCAAAACAAACAGCAATAGCAGGGATGCAATCAGCACCACAGAGGCAATGGCCGCTGCCGCCTGATAATTGAACTCCTGCAAACGTACAAACAGCATTAATGACGTTACTTCGGTTTCAAAAGGAATATTGCCCGCAATCATGATGACGGCACCAAACTCACCCAGACTGCGAATAAAAGCCTGTGAGGCACCCGCAATCAGGGCAGGACGCACCGCCGGAAACAGCACCCGCGAAAAGGTCTGCCATTTGTTTGCCCCCAGCATGGAAGCCGCTTCCTCATATTCGCCCTTAAGATCTTCAAGCACCGGCTGCACCGAACGTACAATAAAAGGAATACTGGTGAAAATCATGGCCAGTACAATACCCGGAAAGGCATAGGCAATCTTGATGTCCATGGCGGCAAACCACTGCCCGATCCAGCCACTGGGTGCAAACAGGGCCGACAAAGTCAGCCCGGCAACGGCGGTTGGCAGGGCAAAAGGCAAGTCCATTAAAGAATCAAGCAGGCGTTTGCCGGGAAAGTCATAGCGGGTGATAATCCAGGCAAACAAAAACCCAATCACACAAACCAGGATTGTTGAATAAAACGCACCAAGAATCGTTACCCGGTAACTGCTTAGCACGCGCGGATCGGTAATCGCCCCCCAATACTCCGCCCATGTCATCCCGCTTACATAAACAAGCAGGGTTGACAGGGGAACCAGGATGATCAGGCTGATATACAAAACGGAAAAACCGAAGGTCGGGCCAAAGCCCGGCAGCAACGGTGTCCGTTTAAAAAATGAAAATGTGGTTGACATCAAAAATATTTATATTAACGACGCTTGGACAATAAGGCGTCAAGTATACCGCCTGAACCGAAATGCTTTTCCTGGATTTCATTCCATGATCCCAAAACATCGGTTGGATTAATCGTACGTACCGGTGCATACTGGGCTTCTGTGGCTTTAACCACTTCAGGGTCATGTACACGCAGATTGAACGTGGTTAGCAGTTGCTGGATATCCTTGCTGTACTGGAACTGCAGGTATTCTTTGGCCAGTTCACGTGTACCACGGTTATCAACCACCGTATCCACGATGGCAACGGGGAACTCGGCCAGCACGGAAACCGGTGGCACGACCACTTCAAAACCCTTGTCTTTATATTCCTTGTCATTGGCAATATTGATGACCTCGGACTCAAACGTCAGCAAGGCATCACCCTGTCCATTCTGGGCAAAAGCCACGGTTGCCGCACGGCCGCCTGTTGGGAAATTAACCACATTCCCCAATAATTTACCTACAAACTCCTTGATCTTGTCCTGATCACCATTGAATTTTTCATTGGCGTACAACCAGGCACCCAGGTAAGAGTAACGGGCATTACCCGATGTTTTAGGGTTGGGGAAAACCACTTTTACATCTTCACGCACCAGATCGTCCCAGGTTTTGATATTTTTGGGGTTACCCTCGCGTACCAGGAAAGCGATTGTGCTGTAGTAAGGTGAGCTGTTGTTTTCAAACGCTTTTTGCCAGTCTTGTTTGACCAGACCGTTTTTTTCCAGAAAATTGATGTCAGTGACCTGGTTAAACGTGACCACGTCCACTTTTTTACCCTGAACAATATCCTGGGCCTGGCGGGAAGTACCGGCAAACGATTGGTCAATCTTGACATCCTCGCCTGTTTTGGCTTTCCAGTATTCAACAAATTTGGGGTTAATGGCCGCAAACAGCTCGCGGGCCACATCATACGAGGCATTCAGGATTGATTTTTCCTGGGCCTGCGCCGTGCTTGCGGAAAAAGCGGAAACCGTTGCAACAGCCAGGATTATTTTCTTCAACATAGCGTATATCTCGTTCAAATAAATAAGTTTGCAGGTACCTTTATTCTTTTTTACCCACCGTCATTGCTTAATGAGCAACTGGAAGTTATTAGCGTAAGGTTGAAGCAAGAATAACAAAGAGATATATACATAGGAACGACTAAATAATAATTTCCATATTACCAAAAGAAATATCAAATATTGTTCCGCCAAAAATAAAAAACGGCTTTGCCCGCTGTTCAAACCAGCCAAAGCAAAGCCGCTTCGCAAAGCTACTTCGATATCACAAGCCACCTGTGTTATCAGGCAACCCAATTACCCATTAGTAATGAATCACGGCACGGATGGATTTACCTTCATGCATTAAGTCAAATGCTTCATTAATGCGTTCCAATGGCAAGGTATGAGTAATATACGGATCAAGATCAAGCTCACCGGCCATTACCTGTTCTACCATGCCTGGCAACTGGGTACGCCCTTTGACACCCCCGAAGGCACTGCCACGCCAGACCCGGCCGGTTACCAGCTGGAATGGACGGGTACGGATTTCCTGGCCGGCGGCCGCAACGCCAATAATCACGCTTTCACCCCAACCTTTATGACAGCATTCCAGGGCTGAACGCATCACGTCAACATTACCGATACATTCAAAACTGAAATCCACCCCGCCATCGGTCATTTCAACAATGACGTCCTGAATGGGACGATCATGATCTTTGGGGTTTACGCAATCGGTCGCGCCCAGTGCCTTGGCCAGAATGAACTTGTTGGGGTTGGTATCAATGGCAATAATCCGGCCGGCCTTGGCCTGCACCGCACCCTGGATAACCGCCAGACCAATTGCACCCAGACCGAATACGGCGACGGTGTCGCCTTCCTTGACCTTGGCGGTGTTGTGAACCGCCCCGATACCGGTGGTGACACCGCACCCCAGCAGGCAGACTTTTTCAAGCGGTGCTTCGGGATTGACCTTGGCCAGTGACACTTCGGCAACCACCGTGTACTCACTAAATGTACTGGTGCCCATGTAGTGGTAAATGGGTTGGCCGTTATAGCTGAAACGGGTGGTACCGTCGGGCATGAGGCCCTTGCCCTGGGTTTCCCGGACTGAAGAACAGAGGTTGGTTTTACCCGATGTACAAAACTTGCACTTGCCGCATTCCGCCGTGTAAAGGGGAATCACATGATCGCCCGGCTTGACGCTGGTCACGCCCTCGCCCACTTCCACTACAATACCACCGCCTTCATGACCCAGGACGGCCGGAAAAACCCCTTCCGGATCGACGCCTGAAAGAGTATAGGCATCGGTATGGCACAAGGCGGTGTGGGTGATTTTGACCAGCACCTCTCCTTTACGGGGTGGTTCTACATCAATCTCGACAATTTGCAGGGGCTTGCCCGCTTCAAAGGCAACTGCGGCACGTGATTTCATCTTTTTTTCCTATAGTAAAGGTGACATGGCTCCAGTTCTTGAGCAATATATTGGGGACAGTATATCTGAGGCCATTTAAAAAACAAAGAATTAGACCCCTATACAGTAATCGCGCCGGTAATCCGCACTTTGTGCCTGATTCATGACCTTGCTGTAACCCCGCTGGTTTGACAGAAAACGGGTTGCTCCCACCATGGTTTCAATACAATCATGACTGTGTCCGTAGATCCAGTCATCGGCAAATTGATGCAGCTGCGGAATATCCGTGGCCCAATAGGCACTCTGGATCAGGGCATCGGTGTTCTGGCGATAAGCGGCAGCCAGCAACTCGAAGGCAGGCAGAAAATGTGAAACCACCACTTTTTTCCTTACCGTTCTGTTATCTGTCAGCAAGGCGTCATGAATAAAGGCACAGGCTTTTTTATATTCTTCCACCGTATCGGCCGGCTGCATGGGCACCAGACTGCCATCGGCCGAATAACGGTGTATTTTTCGGTAATCGGGAATTTTGTTACGGGCCCAAAGCATCGAGATATCGGCCTGACCAGCCAGTGAAAAATCGCTCCATAGTGTGCTTCCCACAAACAGTACATCGTCTATTTGCACCACTTCATTGTCCAGCAGGGTGACCCGGTAATTGTCACAAAGCCGGCGGTATTGCTGTTTGGCTTTTGCAAATTCCAATCCATAATATTCATGATTTCCCAGCACATACAAAACGGGCAATTCAGGCGCCGCATTCCTGAGCGTGCCCAGGAAGTGGCTGACTGAAAACAGGTCGCCAATATCACCTGCCAGCACCAGAATATCCAGCGCTGGCAAATTGGCAATGGTGCACGCACTGAATTCAGTATGCAAATCGCTGTGAACGCCAACTTTTAACATGAGTTTTCCTGTAACAGTGAGATTTCAAAATTTCCGCCCAGTTCCATGCTGCTTAGCAAATACCCATATTCTCATTCCCGCTTATAGCTGGCATAAAAACTGGACAGCGTATACTTTACTATATTAGTCAGTAATAAACATCTACCCTCTTACAGGAGTTGTTCTATGAGTTTCCCAACTTTTTTTGATCAGGTACCCACTATTTCCCTACGCGATCCGCTGGCCGAATTTCTGGGTGCGGCCAGCGATGGGATTATTGAGTATACCTATACAGATATCGTAAAACTGGCTGGACACTCCTGCCCAACCGTTGCCGGTGCTTACCTCATGACTATCAAGGCTTTGCAAAAACTGTACGGCAACGCGCTACCCGAACGGGGCGCCATTAAAGTGGAATTCAGCGACAGTCAACTAAACGGTGTGACCGGCGTGATCGCCAATGTGGTTTCCTTTATTACCGGCGCCACCACCGATAACGGTTTCAAGGGCCTGAAAGGCCAATTCGACAGGCGCAATCTGCTGGTTTTTAACGCACCCCATGAAGGAGCCATTAAATTCCAGCGCATTGATACAGGTGCCTCTGTTACCGTGAGCTTCAATTCAGCGGTTGTCCCCGCTTCCCCTGAACTCATGCCGGCATTATTCAATTCCCTGACGCCATCGGCCTCACCAGAACAACGCCAGCAATTTGCCCGGCAATGGCAAGACAGGGTAAAACGGATTTTCGAGAATGCCGATCATCCAGAGTTGATTGTTTTCCTTTGAAACCGGCAAAAATCGGTAACTCCCGATCAGTTACCGATTTTCATAAAACTTCTTGATAAAAGATTGGCGGAAACTTTGGTGACAGGCCAGGCAGTTCTGTTGCGTTTTTGAAAACGCCGCGATAACGTCCAAACCGTCGGCCTGTTTTGCCGCTTCCGCCATCTCTGTTGCGGCCTCTTTCACCTTCAGGTCAGCCCCCCTGAATTTGCTGGCCTCAGCGCCAAGCCAAGTGATAATTTTGACCCTTTCCTCTGCAGGTGGCTCTGCATGATTAGCAATTTTTGGCGCCAATTCGGCAACCAGCGCCCAGTCCTCGTGGGAAATTGCACCGGTTACTGCCTGCATATCATCGCCCAGCTGTTCCATTACACCACGAAGCGCCATTGGTTTTTCATCTTGTACGGGCTGGGCATGGGCTACCGCGGCAAACGCGGACAGCGTTATCGACAAAAAAACACCTATTGGCAAGCAGGACTTCAAGATCATGTTCATGAAACTCTCCTTGGATGTTATTCACAGTGCGTAGCATGCCTGCCTGACATTATAAGCCCAGTGAACCCAGGGCCGGGCAGGCATGACATATTATAAATAACGAAACGGGTTGAAATTTTCAATTCTTATATATTCGCCTACGCGAAGGAAAGTATATTGGTAAATTCACGATTAAAACAACCAGCATTTTACAACTAAAGTTTTTTGTCATAAACGTTCAGTATTTGGCATTTATGATCAGGGCTGGCATTCAACCCTCAATATAAATTTTATATATCACGTTCGCGCTTAGGATGGTTCCTACCATGGGCGTTACTTTTACCTGCCAATACGAACCAGTGAAAGCGGTACACGAGGCGCTTGACAAACTGCAGCAGGAAACAGGCCTGGATATTCCCATGCACGTAGACAGCGCCAGCGGCGGCTTCCTGGCTCCTTTCTGCGCATCTGATATCGAATGGGACTTTCGCCAGGACTTTTCTGCAGACTCTATCAAACGAAAAACATGCAAGCAATAAAAAAACCCCGCACCGAAAGAGATGACAGGGGTTTTGTTTACACTACTTTATGATAATAGCCTAGAACGGAATATCGTCATCCATATCCATGATGTTGGCCGCAGGGCCACTGGCCGGTGCCTGCGGACGCTGGCTTTGCGGTGCGCGCTGCGGTTGCTGGCGTGGGGCCGAATAAGATTCGCTGAAACCGCTATCATCCATGCTGCCTGTATCGGCACGGCCACCCAGCATTTGCATCTGGTCAGCAATGATATCGGTTGAATATCGGTCTTGCCCGGTTTCCTTGTCTTGCCATTTGCGTGTTTTAATGCGCCCTTCCACATACACGGCGCTGCCTTTTTTAAGATATTGGCCGGCAATTTCAGCCAGGCGACCAAAAAACGATACGCGATGCCATTCGGTTTCATCACGGCGTTCGCCGGTATTTTTATCTTTCCAGCTTGAAGTGGTGGCAATAGAAATATTACACATTGCAGCACCGTCAGGGCTGTAACGAACCTCTGGATCACGGCCCAGATTTCCCACTAAAATAACTTTGTTGACTGATGCCATAAGAATTTCCTAACAATTTGTGTGAACCAGCCTGCTATCTTACAAATGCAGGTTGGTTTACTAAAGAATCATGTGCGTATTATAACCATTGTGGGTATCGCTGAGTTCGCACGACTAGCGCCTGGACACTTTCAATCCCCGGGATACCAGGAACCAGCTTGCAGCCAGCAAGGCACCCAGCAGAAACACCTGTTGCGGCCCCGCATAACGCGCCACCAAACCGCCAATCGCGCCACCCGCAGCCACGCCCAGCGCCTGGGACATATTATAAAACCCCAAGGCCAGGCCTTTATGCTCGGGTGGTGAAAAGCGGGAAACCATGGACGGCTGCAAGGCTTCCAGAATATTGAACGCAATAAAAAAGAGCACGAAGGCAATCATGGTGGCCACAAAAGACTGGCTGGCCAACGGCATGATGGCCATGACCACCGCCAGGGCGGCCACACAGATTTCAAGGCTTAATTTATGAATATGGCGGGTTTCGGTATAGAAAACGGCCGGCACCATTAACACAAAGGCCACCAGAATAACCGGCAGGTAAACTTCCCACAAATTGCCCACCGTATAGCCACCCAGCTCCATTAACAGGGGCGGTGCCACCACAAAAATGGACATCAAAATAAAATGCAGGCAGAAAACCCCGAAGTTCAGGCGCAGCAAGTCTGCATGTTTGAACACATCGGCTGCACGGGACTGTTGCGATACCGCCTGGCCGTGCATGGGCACCACGGGCACGATGAAGGTGGCCAGCAGCAGGCAGACAAAACCCAGCAGGCTAATCACCCAGAACAGGCCCGGCAAACCCGCCCATTCAACCAGCAAGGGTGACAGCACCAGTGAAACCGCAAAAGAAACGCCAATCGAAGCCCCCACCATGGCCATGGCCCGGGTACGGACTTCCGGACGGGTGGCATCGGCAACCCAGGCGGTAATGGCGGCGGAAACCGCACCAAACCCCTGAATGGCCCGACCAATAATGACCGTGGTGACCGATTCGGCATTGGCACAAACAATGCCACCCACCACGAACAGCAGCATGCCGAAGATAATGACCGGACGACGGCCGAATTTGTCGGACGCCATACCAAGCGGAATTTGCATAATGGCCTGGGTAATGCCATAAGCGCCAATGGCCGCCCCCACCAGTGCGGCATTGTTGCCATTGGTCAGGGTTTTGGCGGCATCGGCAAACACGGGGGTCAGCAAAAACAGGCCCAGCATGCGCACGGCAAACAATAAAGCCAGGGAAACGCTGGCTTTTCTTTCAACAGGGGTTAGCTTGAGTTTTTCCCGTGGCTGCCGGGCGGCATGACGGGAATCAGGTCGACTGGTTCTGGATTTAATGGGCATGTAAAGAATTCAATGAATAACCAACTAATTGGCGGATATCTTTATGAGAGTGTAACGCAGACTGGCTTACTGCGTTATAGTTATGTATTGCACTGACAAAAACCAGACTCATCTTACTGGAAGCTAGTATTAAACAATGGTAATGGATACATCCCCCGACACAAACGGTGATTTCAACAGGGATGCAATCCGCATCCGCGGTGCCCGCACGCATAATCTCAAGAATATTTCACTTGATTTGCCCCGTCATAAACTGGTCGTCATGACCGGCCTGTCGGGCTCGGGCAAGTCTTCACTGGCGTTTGACACCCTGTATGCCGAAGGCCAGCGCCGTTATGTGGAAAGCCTGTCGGCCTATGCGCGCCAGTTCCTGCAACTTATGGACAAGCCCGATGTCGACCTGATCGAAGGCCTGTCACCAGCCATTTCCATCGAGCAAAAAGCGGCCGGGCACAACCCGCGCTCCACCGTTGGCACCATTACCGAGATCCACGATTACCTGCGCCTGCTGTTTGCCCGCGTGGGCACACCCTATTGTCCCGAACACGGAGAACCCCTGCAGGCCCAAAGCGTCGGCCAAATGGTTGATTTCATTCTGGCCCTCAAACCCGATACCCGGATTGCCCTGCTGGCTCCCATTGCCCGCAATCGCAAGGGCAGCTTTGAAGATGAGTTCGCCCAGTTTCAGGCCCAGGGTTTCATTCGCGTTCGCATTGACGACACCATGATCGAACTTGACCGCATTGCCCCCCTGAACAAAAACGAAAAGCACAATATTGATGTGGTGATTGACCGTCTGAAAGTGCGTGAAGACAGCAAGCAGCGCCTGGCCGAAAGCATTGAAACCGCGATCAAGCTGGCCGATGGCCGGGTGATTGTGCTGGACCTTGATGAAAATATCGAACACGCTTTTTCCAGCCGCTATGCCTGCCCCGTCTGCAACCACAGCCTGCCCGAACTGGAGCCCCGGCTGTTCAGCTTTAACAACCCGGTGGGTGCCTGTCCACGCTGTGACGGTTTGGGTCATGTCCATATTTTTGATCCCAAACGCATTGTGGCCTTTCCCGAACTCAGCCTGGCCAGCGGTGCCATCAAAGGCTGGGACAAGCGCAATGCCTTTACCCACTCCCTGCTGCACAGCCTGGCCATTCATTACGGCTTCGATATTGATGAAGCCTTTGAATCACTGCCAGAGAACATAAAACATATCGTGCTGTACGGTTCCGGTTCAGAGGAAATTTCTTTTCTCTACCTGGACAACAAAGGCCGCAGCACCTTCAAGACCCATGCCTTCGAAGGGATTATTCCCAATCTGGAAAGACGCTGGCTGGAAACCGATTCCAGCGCCGTGCGCGAAGAGCTGGGCAAATACCGCAGCCTCCAAGTCTGCCCCGAATGCGAAGGTTCACGCCTTCGTGCCGATGCCCGGAATGTGCTGATTGGCAACGAGGTGCGGGAAGGCACCAAACGCGGGCTGGGCATCTACGAAGTGGAAGCCATGGCACTGTCCGAATGCCTGGAATGGTTCCAGGCCCTGCAGCTTAGCGGTGCCAAGCAGGAAATCGCCAACCGGATCGTGCGTGAAATCCAGTCACGCCTGCAGTTCCTGAATGACGTGGGGCTGAACTACCTGTCCCTGGATCGCAGCGCCGACACCATTTCCGGCGGCGAAGCCCAGCGCATCCGCCTGGCCAGCCAGATCGGCTCGGGCCTGACCGGCGTGATGTATGTGCTTGATGAACCCTCTATTGGCCTGCACCAGCGTGATAACGACCGCCTTATCCATACCCTCCAGCACCTGCGTGACCTGGGCAACAGCGTGATTGTGGTGGAGCATGACGAAGACATGATCCGGGCCGCTGACTGGGTGGTTGACATGGGCCCCGGTGCCGGAGAACACGGTGGCCGGGTCATTGCCCAAGGCACCCCAAAAGAAGTGGAAGCCAACCCGCAATCCCTGACTGGCAATTACTTAAGCGGCCGCCAAACCATCAATGCCGGTAAAATCCGTCCCCTCGGGGCGGAGCAGCCCTGGCTGAAACTGTTTGGCTGCACCGGCAACAACCTGAAGTCGGTTGATTTGCATATTCCGGTAGGCAAGCTGGTCTGTATTTCGGGGGTTTCCGGTTCAGGAAAATCCACCCTGATCAATGATACCCTGGCCACCATCATGGCCAGGGAACTGAACCGGGCACAGGCAGAATCAGCGCCCTATGCCCACATTGAAGGGCTGGAACATTTCGACAAGATCATCAACGTGGACCAAAGCCCGATCGGACGCACGCCACGGAGCAATCCGGCCACCTACACCGGCCTGTTCACCCCCATTCGCGAATTGTTTGCCGGCACCCCCGAAGCCCGTGCCCGCGGCTATGATCCGGGACGTTTTTCCTTTAACGTCAAGGGTGGGCGCTGTGAAAACTGTCAGGGCGATGGCGTCATCAAGGTGGAAATGCATTTCCTGCCCGACATGTATGTACCCTGCGACACCTGTCAGGGCAAGCGCTATAACCGGGAAACCCTGGACATCCGCTACCGTGGCCGTACCATCAGTGATGTACTGGACCTTACCGTGGAACAGGCCCTTGAGTATTTCAGCGCGGTGCCGCTGGTTGCCCGCAAGCTGCAAACCTTAATGGATGTCGGCCTTAGCTATATCCGCCTGGGACAAAGCGCCACCACGCTTTCCGGTGGCGAGGCGCAGCGCATCAAGCTGTCACTGGAACTGTCCAAACGCAGCACCGGCAAAACCATGTATGTACTGGACGAGCCCACCACCGGACTGCATTTTGCCGATATTGCCCTGTTGCTTGAAGTGATTAACCAACTGGTGGATGCCGGCAATACCGTGGTGGTGATTGAACACAACCTGGACGTGATCAAGGCGGCCGACTGGGTCGTGGACATGGGCCCCGAAGGCGGCCAGGGTGGCGGCACCATTGTGGCCGAAGGGACGCCACAGGATATTGCCAACCACCCCCAAAGCCATACAGGCCGTTATTTAAAACCGTTGCTGGCGTAATTCCCGGCGAATGATTTTGCCAGTATTCCAAAAACATGACCGGGTCAGGTGTCCGCACGCCAATATTGCCTTCCTGCCCGTTGGGCAAGACATTCCCCTGTTCATCAACAATGTCCAGAACATGCCCCGGCACTGCCTTGCCAATATTGCCAAGCTGCGGTTCAAACAAGGCTGAACAGGCGGAAACAATCATATTGCATTCAGTCTGGCCATAAAACTCGTTAATGGTGATTCCCAGATTGCGCTTAGCCCACTCAATCAGCTCCAGCCCCAGGGATTCGCCGCCACTGGCAATGGTACGCAAGCCCAGGCGCCAGCGTTGTTGCGGATTTTCAATATGGCGCATCATTTTCAGTGCCGTGGGTGGCAGGAAAGTATGGGTTACCTGGTGCCGTTCCATCAGCGCAAAGGCTGCTTCGGCGGTGAACTTTTCAAACCGGCAGGCCACCACCGGGATACCGTGGTGCCAGGCGGGCATCAGGACATCAAACAAACCACCAATCCAGGCCCAGTCGGCAGGTGTCCACATCACGCGGTCTTTGCCCGACAGAAAATCATGGGACATTTCCACCCCCGGCAAATGCCCCGGCAATACCCGATGGGCATGCAAAGCACCCTTGGGCTTGCCGGTTGTGCCAGAAGTATAAATAATCACGGCCGGGTCGTCAGCCAGCGTGTCCGCCGGTGTAAAGTCGGCCGCCTCGTGCTGCAGGGTTGGCCAGAAAGCCTTGGCATGATGATCGGATTGCCCGGCATCAATATTGAAAACCGCCTGCAACCGGGGCAGGCTTTCCTGTATATCCGCCAGCTTTTCCATGCCTTCATGGTTGGTCACCAGCACCCTGGCCCCCGAATTGGACAGCCGGTACTGCAAAGCATCTATCCCGAACAGGGAAAACAGGGGAATCGCAATCGCCCCCAGTTTGTACACGGCAATGTGGGCAATCGCCGTTTCCACTCCCTGCGCCAGCAAAATACCCACCCGGTCACCCTTGCCTACGCCGGCTTTTTGCAGCACGCGGGCAAACTGGTTAGAGTATTGCTTAAGCTGGTCAAAGGTATAACGACTGATATCGGTGGGCGATTTTTCATGGATCAGCGCCAGGCGACCGCTGCCATCGGCCCATTTATCGCAGACATCCACTCCGATATTGTAATTTTTCGGGATATCCCATTTGAATTCCTGATAGGTTTGCCCATACGTTGGCTTCTGGATTAGCACCCTGTCTCCTGGTTCTGGATAATTATTGGCCTGATTCTAGCATCGGGCATTCATGTCCTGCCATCAGGGAAAATCATATTGATCCAGATCAAGACAAATTCAATCCCGGCATTATTCGGGAACATTTGCGCCCCCCGTTCGTTTAATACAGCAAGACGGCACCCATCATGCCGTCAGGCAAATGGCCACGCCAGACCTGCCATTTACCGATTGCCCAAATCCCTTACCTGTTCGGAGTTATCATTATGAAACCATCAAATTTTTCCCGTCTTGCCCGCAACATCACCTATGCCCTGGTCCTGGGTACAGCCTCTCTTTCACCGGCCATGGCGGCAGACAGCGCCCACAGCCATGACGGACACTCGGTCTCCAGTGCCCAGCTGAAACTGAATAACGGTCAAAAGTGGGACGTTGACGCCCCCTTGCAAAAGGGCATGGGAACCCTTCATGCTGCCGTCAGCAAGGCCGTTCCAGCGGCCCACGAAGGTAAAACTGAAGCTCCGGAATATCAGGCACTGGTCAAAACCGCCGGTGAACAGATAGAATACATGATCCAGAATTGCAAACTTGAACCGGATGCAGATATTACCCTGCACGTACTGATAGGCGAGATTATCAATGGTGCCAATACCATCGAAGGCAAAACCGAAGGCAAGTCGCCCAGCGAAGGTGTCGTTCAGATGGTCAAGGCACTGGATACCTACGGAGAGTATTTCAACCACCCGGGCTGGGAATCGTTTTCTGCCCACTAAGCCAGGATGCTGACAAACAGACCATGGCGGACACTCATTCATCAGTAGCGGAAGAACAGCTGGTTACCCGTGCACAAGCCGGTGACCCGGCTGCCTTCTCCAGTCTGGTACGTTCGCACCAGAACCGCATCTTTGGTTTTATTACCTATTTATGCGGTTCTGCCGATGAAGCAACCGACCTGACCCAGGATGTCTTCATCAAGGCATGGCAGGCATTGCCCGATTGGCGCCCCGAAGCCAAGTTCTCTACCTGGCTGACGCAAATTGCCCGCAATACCACGATTGATGCCCTAAGAAGACGCAACGCCGTGATTTTTGCTTCTTTGGATGAAGAGGATGAAAACCGGCAACTGGTTGAAACCTCTGTCGGCCCGCAGGACAGCCTGATCAACAGCCAGGATTACCAACAACTGCTGCTGGCGCTGGACACCATCAACCCGAATTACAGGGAAATTTTACTGCTGCGTGAACTGGAAGGCTTATCCTATAGCGAAATCGCCACCATTCTGGAAGTGTCCGAAGGGACTGTCAAATCACGCCTGGCCCGGGCCAGGGTTGCCGCCTTAACTGCGTTCAAACGGCAAACAGGAGAAAGTCATGAATGAATCATGCCCACGCAACACCGCTTTATCCGCGTTTCTGGACCAGGTTTTATCTGGTCAGGAAAAAGCCGAACTGCAGGATCATTTACACCACTGCCCCATTTGTTCGGGACAGTTCGCACAGTTGCAACAATTGCATGTCGCTTTTCAGGAAATACCCAAGCCGGTACTGAATTTTGATCTGGCCAAGGTACTGGAAGGCCGTCTTCAGGCTGGCAGGCAGATAAAAACCTTGCCACCACCCGGTCGCAAACTTCATACATTGCTTGACAGGCTGATGGGTGGCTGGTGGCTGCCGGCCGGATCGGCTGCCATGGCACTGACGCTGGGACTGGTGTTTGGCGGGCAACTGTATAATGCTCCCCCACAAGAACCCGTCAAAATGATGGCGATGAATGTTTTTGACTCGATACCGCCGGGCAATATCTGTGCCGGCACCCCGCTTTGCAAGACAGGAAGCTGATCCCAATGAATACGAACTCCCTGCGTAAATTACTGATGATTTCCCTCTGCCTGAACATAGGCGTATTAGCAGCCTTGGGATGGCATTACTGGAGCGAAAGCACAAATACTGCCACAAGCCTGCCCGCCTATCTGCAGCTTGATGCAGAACAGGAACAGCAATGGCAGCAAATTGAACAACCGTTCCTGGCTCAATTTGGCGAGGCCGCCACTAAAATCGCATCTCATCGCAACGCCATGATTGATGCCATTTTTGCCGAACCCGCCAACCGGACAGTCATTGAATCGGAGCGTGATGCCATTGCCTTTTTGCAGGAGCACCAGCAACAACTCTTGATTGAACAATTGCTCAGGGAACGGGAAATGCTTTCGGCCGAACAGCGCCAGCTTCTGCTTGACCTGCTAAAACAGGACCAGGTTCCGGTATCGGCGGTAGAGCAGCTGCACCAGCATTAAGTGGCAACAGGGATGCAATATGTCATTGGCCGGCCTTAGCACGGTATCCGCCGGCAGCTTATAGTAACCCTGTTTAGTAAACCTGTTTAGAACAGGAGAAAATGCAGGGCGACCACCACAGGCACCAAAAAAGCGGTCAACAAACCGTTAAGGCTCATTCCAAGGCCCGCAAAGGTGCCTATTTCGTTGCTGATCTGGAAACCACGCGCCACGCCAATCCCGTGCGCCGTGAGGCCCAGCATGAACCCCCTGATTTCCGGTGACTCTATATGGATTATTTTAAAAATATAACGGGCAGTCATGACGCCAAAAACACCGGTTCCCATGACCCCCACCGCTGCCAGCGAAGCCAGGCCCCCCAGCTTTTCACTAACACCCATGGCAATCGGCATGGTAGCCGATTTGGGGGCCAGGGAAATAATCAAGACATCTTCAGCGCCCAAAAGCGCGGCAACCAGAACCACCGATAACACCGCCACCAGCGAACCCGCCAGCAAGCCGCAAACCAGTGGCAACCAGGCTTTTCTGACCCGCTCAAGCTGCCTGGCCAAAGGAACGGCAAGGGCAACCGTGGCAGGACCAAGCAGAAAAGAAATGTATTGTGCACCCACCATGTAGTCTTCATAGGCAACACCGGTATACACAAGAAAAGGCACGATTAGCAGAACGGACAGGGCAACAGGGTTGACCAAAGGATGAAAACGGCTTTTTTTGGCCAGCCAGGCAACCAGCGCATAAACCAGCAGGGTCAGCAAAATGCCAAACAATGGCGTTTTGGTAAACGGGAGCCAGAATTCATTCAACATCGCTCGCCGCCTTTTTCGGGTTGTGGGCTTGTTTTTCCAGGCGCTTCATGACCTTTTGCATCACCAGCGCTCCCACCGCCATGGCCAGAACAGTACTGATGACGATGGCAGCCACCAGGGCCAGCCACTGACCCTTCAGCAGGGTATAAGAAGTCATGATCCCCACACAAACCGGGATAAACATGACCATCATTGACTTGAGCAGTTGCTCGGAAGATGCTGCAATATGATGGTTCAGGCGTGGTTCCAGCAGCAGGGTAATAAACAAAAACACCATGCCCAGCACCGGCCCGGGTATTGGCAAACCCGATAGCACCGATGTCCATTCTCCCAATGCCTGGAAAAAACATAAAACGGCCAGCGTCAGTAACATGGCCACCCCCTTTTATTGTAATTTTTGTCCGAATGCTGCCATCTTAACCGTTAACGCACATTATTTTCAAAATCAGGCGTGTTCAGACTGTCTGGCTTCATCAACATTACCCTTGTTTTTTCTGAACACAGAGGGGGAAACCCCATAAAACTGCTGGAATGCCGTTGAGAAATTGGCCGAGCTTGAATAACCGATTTCTGCGGCAATGGTGAGTGTACGCAAGGAGGTTTCCAATAACAACCGTTTTGCCTCGTGCATGCGGGTATCACGAACAAATTCAAAAACGCTGATATTGAGATGGTCCTGGAAGGCCTTGGTTAAACGCTTTTCGTGCATTCCGGCCACTTCAGCCAAATGGCTGATTGAAAGCGGTTCGTTAAGATGTTCCTGGACATATTTTTGCACAATGGATACCACCAGGGCATCATCCAGGGTTTCCTGGCAGGAAGCAGGCCGAGGCGAAAAAGTGGGAAATGAATTCATGTCCTGGTTCTGGCCCAGGCCCATGGATTGAATCAGGCGTTTTTTACTGGCCAAAGACAAATGCACGGCAATACGGGCTATCACCTCGAAGTCTGAACAATCATTGGGAATGTAATCAACGGCACCGCTACGAAAGGCTTCCAGGCGATTTTCCGGGTTTTCTTCCTGTCCGTAAAAAATCATGGGGATGTCGTTGGTGAAGGGATTGGCTTTCAGGCGACGGCAAAGCGTGACGCCATTCAGTTTGGGCAGTTGTATGTTTGAAAGAATCAGGTCGGGACGATTCGCCACTGCCCGCTCGTATCCCTGTAAGCCATCAAAAGCATGACTGATACGGCAGTTTTTTTCCCGCAGAATATTCATCAGTGCATTACGTCCATGTATTTCATTGTCGATAATCAATATATGGGACAATGAAAAATCATCATTAGCTTGCATAGTGTTGTGGTTTTTTAAATTAATAACAATCGAATCATTTCTAATTGTAAACGAATCTGCGTAAGATTGTTTTTGATTTTATTTTATGGCAAAACAAAAGTTATTAAAATAAAAACCACTAAATCAAAAACAATCTTTTGTGCTCTTTAATTGCATATCGATCCGTCATTCCAGCAATGTAATCGGCAATCGAACGAGCCTGCTTAAGCTCATCCTGGACACGGTAATCCTTGGGCAACAAACGTGGATCTTCCAGAAAAGCGCTATATAAATCAACAATAATACGTTTTGCCTTACCCGACATGCGCATGACCTTGTAATGCCGGTAGAGATTTTCCAGGAGGAACCGTTTGAGCTCGTTTGCCTGCTTTCTGATGGGGGTTGAAAATGCAACCAGCACGGGTGCATTATATACATCTTTTAGTGTTTCAATCTGAAATGTTTTGATATTAAGCGCCGTATTTTGTGCAAGATCAACAATTAAGGTATTTATTATGCGCCTGATTGTTTCGGAAACCAGTCTCTTTTCTGAAACATTTTGATATAGATTACAAACATTTTGATAATGACTTGCAAACAACTCGACCGACAACAATTGCTCGACCGTAATCAACCCTGATCGAAGCCCGTCATCGACATCGTGGTTGTTATATGCGATTTCGTCGGCCAGATTGGCCAGTTGTGCTTCAAGGCTGGGCTGTGTCCTGTTTATAAAACGCCGGGCAACCTCTCCAAGCATGCGGGCATGGGAAATGGAACAGTGCTTAAGAATACCTTCCCGCGTCTCAAAGCTCAGATTCAAGCCGTTAAATGAGGCATAGCGCTCTTCAAGTTCGTCAACCACCCTCAGGCTTTGCAAATTATGCTCAAAGCCGCCCGCTTGCGGTATTTTTTCACGCATGCAGGCATTCAGGGCATCCTGGCCGGCATGCCCAAAAGGGGTGTGACCAAGGTCATGAGCCAGGGAGATGGCTTCCACCAGATCCTCATTCAGGCGTAATGTCCTGGCAAGCGCCCGACCAATCTGGGCCACTTCAAGACTATGGGTAAGACGGGTCCGGAACAGATCGCCTTCATGATTGACAAATACCTGGGTTTTATATTCAAGCCGCCTGAAAGCGGAGCTGTGAATGATCCGGTCTCTGTCACGCTGGAACGGATTGCGACCTGGATCTTCGATTTCCGGGTGAATTCTGCCGCGGGTATCTTCGGGTTTGGTTGCATAAGTTGCCAGCGTTGTCATGGTCATTTACCCTTTCTGTGTTGTTTTCTTCAAAACCAGCATCAAGTCTTCCCGTGGAACCGTCTGGCTTTTCGCCTGACCGATGCCTGGCATGACAATGAATTTGATTTTGCCCCCTTCCGCCTTTTTATCGATTTGCATCAGTTCGATCCATTTGTCTGTTCCCAGATCGGGCGCGGTAACCGGACAGCCAATGGCTGCCACCAGTGCCCTGACCCTTTCAACGTCTGCCTGGGGAAAACCGCAAACCCTGGCCGACAGTTCAGCTGCCTGCACCATGCCACAACCCACGGCTTCCCCGTGCAGCCAGGTACCAAAGCCAAGGCCGGCTTCTATGGCATGGCCAAACGTATGTCCCAGGTTCAGGATGGCACGCATGCCGGTTTCCTTTTCGTCTTCCGAAACCACATAGGCCTTGAGTTCGCAGGAGCGCTGAACCGCATAACCGATGGCTTCGGGCTCCAGAGCCTTCAGGCTGGCCACGTTTTGTTCACACCAGTCAAAAAAACCGGCATCCAGGATGAGGCCATACTTGATGACTTCTGCCAGGCCCGCTGCAATTTCACGTTCGGGCAACGTGCCTAGCACGGTGGTATCGATATCAACGGCAATCGGTTGGTAAAACGCGCCAATCATGTTCTTGCCCATGGGATGATTGACGGCGGTCTTGCCACCCACCGAAGAATCCACCTGTGCCAGCAAGGTGGTGGGCACCTGAATGAAACGGATGCCCCGCATGTAGGTTGCCGCGGCAAAACCGCACATGTCCCCAATGACGCCACCGCCCAGCGCCACAATAACGGCACGGCGATCCAGGCGCTGCTCCAGCAAAAAGGTATAGATACTGTTAAGGGTTTCGAGGGTCTTGTAGGCTTCACCGTCAGGCACCTCGAAGACGCTGATTTTCTTCCCGCTGGCTTCCAGTGACTGCAAAACGGTTTTTCCGTATAACCCAAATACAGTCGGATTGCTGATCAGAACCACCGAGGTGGCGTCAGGAGGAATGGAAGTGCCCACCTGTTGCAATAAATTGGGGGCAATATGAATGGAATAAGCGCCCCCTTCTGTTTTGACCTTAACAATACTCATGCTTTACTCCTGATTTTTTTGCAACAAATTATGAATGGTTTTTACCACCGAAGGAATGGAACCTGAACCGGTTTCTATCGTCAGGTCGGCAACGCTTTCATACAGGGATTCGCGCTGTGCCAACAATTCGGCAATCCTGGCTTTCGGGTTGGGCGTGGCCAGCAAGGGCCGGTTCCGGTCTTTGGCCACCCGCCGATAAAGCTCATCGGCACTGGCCTTCAGGTAAATCACGATTCCCCGACGCCGTAAAATGGCCCTGTTGGCTTCCCTTAACACGGCCCCCCCTCCCGTGGCCAACACAATACCGTCAATCTGTGCGACCTCTTCAAGCACCATACTCTCCCTGTTACGGAACCCTTCCTCTCCTTCGATGTCGAAGATGACTGGTATGCTGACCCCACACCGCCCGACAATCTCATGATCCAGATCCAGAAAATCCCGATTCATGGCGCGGGCCAGGGCCCGTCCTATTGTTGTTTTACCTGCCCCCATCATGCCCACCAAAAATACCGGCTGCCTGGTGGACAACCCGACTGGGGCAGTATCATGTATTATTTCACTCATATATTTAAAAATGTCGGTAATTTGAGACTTATTTTGCACAGTTTTGCATATTATCACTTGCAACCTAAGTAAGGAGCGCTAAACTGCACAATTCAGTTACAGAAACCCGTGAGTTTTTCAGGAAATTCTGCCCACAAAGCTTTAAAATCCCGTGTAATGAGTAAAACTACCGCACCCAAAAAAGAGAAATCGTCTTCCGGCTCATGGCTGGGACGGTTTATCATGAAATCCATCGTATTTTGCGCAGGCATCGGGCTTTGTGGCGCCTTGCTGGTCATCATGGCCATTGGCCTTACCTGGCCAAACCTGCCCGATCTTCAGGCCATGACCGATTACCGGCCACGCATTCCGCTGCGCATCTATTCCGAAGACAAAGTCCTGCTGGCCGAGTATGGTGAAGAAAGACGCAACGTGATGCGCTTCAATGAGATTCCCGATGTCATGAAACTGGCGGTCCTGGCCGCTGAAGACGACAATTTCTATAAGCACAACGGGGTTGACTGGTCGGGCGTAGGCCGGGCGGTATTGGCCAACATCACCTCGGGCGCAAAGGCCCAGGGTGCCAGTACCATTACCATGCAGGTGGCCCGTAACTTCTACCTGTCATCCGAGAAATCGTTCATTCGCAAATTTTATGAGCTTTTACTTACCTACAAAATAGAAGACACCCTCACCAAAGACCAGATCCTTGAGCTTTACCTCAACCAGATTTACCTGGGCCATCGTGCTTACGGTTTTGCAGCCGCAGCCCGGACTTATTTTGGTGTTCCCCTGTCTAAAGTCAGCATTGCACAGGCCGCCATCCTGGCGGGTGTTCCCAAGGCGCCATCGCGCTTTAACCCCAAAACCAACCTGAAGCGCGCCATCGAGCGTCAGCACTATGTATTGGGTCGCATGCTGAAACTGAACTACATCAGCCAGGCACAGTACGATGAGGCCATGAATGAAAAAATCCAGGTCAAATCCCGTGACAACAATGCGGCAGAAACCCAGTTTGCCCTTCATGGCCAGTATGTTTCCGAGCTGGCACGCCAGCTGATGTACAACATCTACAAAGATAATGTGTACGGTCGCGGACTGAATGTGTATACCACCGTCAACTCCAAAGACCAGGAAATCGCCTATAAGGCCGTGCGTGACGGAATCCTTACTTACACCCGCCGCAAACCCTATCCTGGCCCGGCTGCCCAACTTGAATTACCGTCAGGCCTTGAGCAGAACCAGGAAAAAATGGAAGAATTCCTGGATAAAGTCAAAACCGACTACCCGGACAGCAATGACCTGCACACGTATCTGGTGCTGTCAGCCAGCCCAAGCAAAGTGGTGGCCATTCGCGATGCCGGCCACCCCATCGAACTAACCGGTACCTCGCTGAACAATGCAAAACGTGCCCTGGTCGCCAAACCCAGTACCAAACGGCATATCATGCGGGGCTCAGTCATTTACCTGCAAAAAGTCAAAGACAGCTGGACCATTATCAATATGCCCGAAGTCGAAGGTGCTTTTGTTGCCCTTGACCCTACCGATGGTGCCATCAAATCCATGATTGGCGGGTTTGACTTCAACCGTGGCGACTTCAACCGGGTTACCCAGGCATGGCGCCAGCCCGGCTCAACCTTCAAGCCGTTCATTTATGCCGCAGGCCTTGAACGCGGCTTAACCCCTGAAACCAATATTTCAGACCAGCCGTTTTACTTAAGCGCGGCCAAAACCGGCAGCAAGCCATGGACACCCAAAAACTACGGGAACAGCTACACCTATAGCCAAACTTTGCGCCAGGGCCTGTACAAATCCAAAAACATGATTTCCATTCGTATCCTCGAGGCCGTAGGCCCCGATTTTGCAACGGAATTCATCGAGCGTTTTGGCTTTGATCCCGCCCGACACCCCCCCAAAGGCGCCTATCTGACCATGGCACTGGGTGCCGGCAGCGTAACGCCCTTGCAAATGGCCAGCGCCTATGCCGTATTTGCCAACGGCGGTTATCGCGTGAATCCTTACATTATCAATTACGTGACCGATCCCAATGGCACGGTCCTCATGAAGTCCCAACCGGTCAAGGCCGGAGATGAGGCCAATCGCGCGATTGACCCGCGTACGGCCTACATCATGGATGACCTGCTGCGAGGGGTCGCCCGTAACGGTACGGCAGCCAGAACCCAGGCAACGCTCAAACGCCCGGATATTGGCGGTAAAACCGGTACCACCAACCAATCCTTCGATGCCTGGTTTGCCGGCTATACACCAAAAATGGTGGGGGTTGCCTGGCTTGGTTTCGATCAACCCCGTTCCCTGGGTGACCGCGAAACGGGCGGTGGCGCGGCCATGCCCATCTGGCTTGATTACATGGCCAGTGTGTTGCCTTCCATACCGGTTACCAAACAAGGCCCCTTGCCACAAGGACTGGTCAAGGCTGGCGATAATTTTTACTATACCGAGTTCCCTGCAGGGCAAGCCATTGCGAACCTGGGCGTAGGCGGCAGTGGTTATGCCCCTGGCACTGAAGAGACAGGTGCCGCAAAACCGGCAGCACAGGGTAGTGGCGATGCGATTGGCAAGCTGATCGAATCCTTCAACCCCTTGGGTGGCCCTCCCATCCGCTTCTAGCAACACATAAAAAACGCTCATTTTCAAAATATGAAATGAGCGTTTTTTTGTCATCCTTGCCGCACGGTGACTCTGGAAAACCACTGCCCCCGCATCAAGGACGTTTTTACCGCCATCCCTTCATTACCTTGACCAGGCTTACAGGGTAACGGTTAACGGCTGACCGGCAATTTCAGAACACAGGGCGGCAACATTGGCTGCCAGTTCCAGACCGCCACGGGTGTCTTGCCACACCTGGCCATCAAAGCGGTAATGGAATGCACCGCTGGGCGCAGCCACCCACATTTCCTGCAAAGGGGCCTGGCTATTGATGACCACATGCCGGGTACTGTCAAACACAAGAGTAAGCACCTGGCCACTGCGGTTCGCATCAACATCAATATCCAGATGTTCGAACCAGCCATCAGCCTGGGCCTGAATCTTGTCTAAAATATCGTCTGCACGTGCAAGAAATTCTGATTCAGTCATAATATCAATTCTATAAAAAATTTTTTGGAGTAGTAAATTGCCTGCGTTTACAAAAATACACCGCAGTCTTTCAATTGCATCCCTGCTTGGCTTAAGTTTGGGTCTTTCCGCCTGCGGATACAAGGCACCCCTATATTATCCTACCCAAGAACAATTACAGCAAATAGAAGCACGCGAACAAAGGATAAAGGCACGCAAGGAAGCCGCCAAAGCAGCGGCCCGGCAAGAAAAGGAACAGACCCGTGCCCGGGAGCAGGACCCAAAAACCCGTCTCCCTGAATAATAATCCCGTTTTTTTCATACACCGTTAATTCTGATTATCAATTTGCAATGACCACACAATCCCAACCCCTACCCACTCCCGCAGGCTCACCCTTCTTTCATTACCAAAACAACACCCTGCACGCTGAAGGCGTTTGCCTGGAAATCCTGGCCCGGGAACTGGGCACGCCCCTGTATGTTTACTCCAGGGCCGCACTCAAGGCAGCCTGGCAATCCTATCAAAACGCCATTGGCAGCCGAAACACCCTGGTTTGTTATGGCATGAAGGCCAATTCAAATCTGGCTGTCCTGAACGAATTCGCAAAACTGGGCAGCGGATTTGATATTGTTTCGGGTGGCGAACTGGCCCGCGTCCTGAAAGCGGGCGGACAAGCAGCCAAGGTCGTTTTTTCGGGTGTTGGCAAACAGGACTGGGAAATTGAAGCGGCTCTTGAGGCCGGCATCAAGTGCTTCAACGTAGAGTCGGTGGCAGAGCTTGAACGCATCTCTGAAGTGGCTACGCGACTGGGCAAAACCGCACCGGTTTCTTTACGCGTGAACCCCGATGTCGATGCCAAAACACACCCCTATATTTCAACCGGCATGAAAGAAAACAAATTCGGGATCGAAATTGGTGCTGCGCCCGCGGCTTACCAAAAAGCCAATACCCTGCCGGGCATCAAAATCGTGGGCGTCGACAGCCATATCGGTTCACAAATTACCGAAGTCAGCCCCTATCTTGACGCCCTGGACAAAACACTGAACCTGCTTGACATGCTTGGCCTGCAGGGCATCCAGGTAGAACATCTGGATATTGGCGGCGGCCTGGGCATCCGCTACACCGATGAAATCCCGCTAGATCCCAAAGAATTGCTTGAACCGGTTTACGAAAAACTGGCCCAACGTGGCTATGACCACTTGCAGCTGGTTCTTGAACCGGGCCGTTCCCTTGTTGGCAATGCGGGTGTGCTGCTCACGCGGGTCCAGTACCTCAAGCATGCAGAAGCCCGCAATTTTGCCATTATTGATGCCGCCATGACCGACCTGATGCGCCCCGCACTTTATGATGCCTACCATGGACTGCTGGCCGTCAGGCCACGAGCGCAAACGCCTGAAACCTATGATATCGTGGGTCCTGTTTGTGAAAGCGCCGACTGGCTGGCCAAACAACGCAGCATTGCTTTGGAACAGGATGACATTCTGGCCCTTGAATCTGCGGGCGCCTATGGTTTTGTCATGTCAAGCCAATACAACACCCGTCCGCGGGCGGCAGAAGTCATGGTAGATGGTGAGCATTTCCATATTATTCGCCAGCGCGAAAAACTGGAAGACCTGTTTGAAGGCGAGCAGCTCCTGCCCTGAAAGTCCTGAGCCACGTTCAGTAACAAACCATTTTTAGCCTTTAATGACCCCACCCCGGGGTCATTGTCTTTTCCGGTTCATGGCAAAACCCCAACATAGCGACACATATTATTAATAATGTTTTGCTAGCATATTGATTCGTATTTTTTAATATCACCTAATTTAAACATATAAACTTATTGATGTATTCCTTATAATTCATTACCAAAAGTAAGTTATAATCCAATTCTATACATTGTCGCCAAGCTTACAAAGCGTTAGTCTTCTTGAATACGCCTGACACCGTAAACTTACCCCTTACTCTGGAGAATCAACATGATAGATCTAGATGTCGTCACCCTGTCACGCTTGCAATTTGCGCTGACAGCCATGTTTCACTTTATTTTCGTACCATTAACATTGGGCTTTGCTTTTTTGCTGGCTATCATGGAAAGCGTCTATGTCATGACAGGCAAAGACATCTGGCGTCGCATGACCATGTTCTGGGGTAAACTTTTTGGCATCAACTTTGCCCTTGGGGTTGCAACCGGTGTGGTCATGGAGTTCCAGTTCGGTATGAACTGGTCCTACTACAGTCATTATGTGGGTGATATTTTTGGAGCGCCATTGGCCATTGAAGGTCTTATGGCGTTTTTTATGGAAGCCACCTTTATCGGTTTGTTCTTCTTTGGCTGGGACCGTTTGTCCAAAGTTGCCCATTTAATTGTTACCTGGCTGGTGGCGATTGGCGCCAACTTTTCGGCCTTGTGGATTTTAATCGCCAATGGCTGGATGCAAAACCCGGTGGGCGCCTACTTTAACCCGCAAACCATGCGCATGGAAATGACCGATTTCGCCGAAGTCGTGCTTAATCCGGTAGCCCAGGCAAAATTTGTGCATACCGTCAGTTCAGGCTATGTATTGGCATCCGTTTTCGTTTTAGGTGTCAGTGCCTGGTATGTGTTACGTGGCCGTCATATTGAACTGGCCCGCCGCTCCATGGTTATTGCCTCCAGCTTCGGGCTGGCAGGCGCATTGTCGGTCGTGGTGTTAGGTGATGAAAGCGGTTATTTAAGCACCGAGCATCAGCAAATGAAACTGGCCGCCATGGAATCCATGTGGGAAACAGAGCCGGCTCCTGCCAATTTCAACCTGATTGCCCTGCCCAACCAGGAAGAACGGCGCAATGAGTTTGCATTAGAAATTCCATGGGCTATGGGTATTATTGGCACCCGTTCACTAACCACCCCCTTGTTAGGCATCAATGAACTGGTTGACAGGGCCAAGGTTCGCATCGGGCATGGTGTTGACGCCTATAACGCCTTGCAGATACTGCGCGCCAACAAGGAAGATGCACAGGCACAGGCCGTTTTTAACGCTAACTGGAAAGATCTGGGCTATGCCCTGTTGCTCAAACGCTATGTAGAAGATCTTGACACAGCCACGCCAGGGCAAATTGACCAGGCTGCATGGGATACCGTCCCGCAGGTTGCTCCGCTATTCTGGACATTCCGCATCATGGTTGCCTTGGGCTTTTACTTTATTGCTTTCTTTATTACCGCATTTTATCTGTCCACCAAAGACCGCATTACCCAATCACCACGCTTTCTGAAACTGGCGGTCTTCACGGTTCCATTACCCTTGATTGCCGTTGAATGTGGCTGGTTCGTGGCCGAGTTTGGTCGCCAGCCCTGGATTATTGAAGGGGTATTGCCCACTTTTTATGCCGCATCCGGGCTCAGCGTTACCGACCTGATCATCAGCATGCTTATCTTCTTTGTTATTTACAGCACATTGGCGGTACTGGGCACCAAAATGATGTGGCACACGGTTAACCAGGGACCTGACGAAGACAACAAGCCTGACGCAAATGATTTTGCTGCCAGTGCAATTACTGCAAAATAAGGAGTTGGACAATGGAATCGATCATTCTGCTTGATTATGACACCATGCGCCACATCTGGTGGCTGCTCTTGGGTGTACTGTTAATCGCGTTTGCCATCATGGACGGGGCCGACCTTGGGGTGGCCATGCTGTTGCCCCTGGTGACCAAAACCGATGCCGAACGCCGTGTTCTTTATAATGTCATCGGCCCAACCTGGGAGGGCAACCAGGTCTGGCTGATCACCGCCGGCGGGGTTGTTTTTGCGGCTTGGCCCCTGCTCTATGCCATGTCCTTCTCGGGTTTTTATCTGGCCATGATGCTGTTGCTGGCCGCACTCATCCTGCGTCCGGTTGCCATTAAATACCGCAGTAAACTCGAATCAGAAAGATGGCGTAAAAACTGGGATATTACCTGGTGTTTAAGCGGTCTGGTCGCCGCTTTGGTATTTGGCGTCGCCATTGGCAATGTCATCCTGGGCGTTCCTTTCCGTTTCGATCCTGACACGTTGCGCCCCATTTATGAAGGCAGCTTTTTTGGGCTGTTCCAACCGTTTGCCCTTCTGTGCGGCTTGCTTAGCATTGCCATGTTGCTGTTGCAAGGCACAACCGTATTAAGCTGGAAAACAGAAGCCGGTATCGCACAGGCGGCACAACGCTGGGCGATCTGGTCTGGTATTGCGGTAATCGCCCTGTTTGTGATTGGTGGTGTTTGGGTTGCCAGCGGCGTTCCTGGCTACACCATGGATGCAAGCCTGCTGGCAAGCAATGATGTGTCCAACCCATTGGCAGGCGGCAAATCTGTTAGCGTTGAAGCAGGCGCCTGGATGGGTATTTACAGCGTCACGCCTTTGGCCTGGATTACACCAGCGGCAGGCATTGCCGTTACGCTATTGGCCATGTTGCTGGTGAAAAAAAAGCCATTGCTGTCTGTGCTAATGTCTTCATTAAGCATTGCAGCCATTATCTTTACTTTTGGCTTTTCCACCTACCCATTCCTGTTGCCTTCATCCCTGGACCCATCGTCCAGCTTAACCATTTACGATGCCTCGGCAAGTCATATGACTTTATGGGTTATGCTGTTGGTAACCATCATCTTCCTGCCATTAATCATTGTTTATACCTCTTGGGTATTTCGCGTCATGCGAGGCAAAGTTACCCCTGAAACGGTTAACGATGCCCCTCATGCTTACTAAGGAGTTACTGATATGTGGTATTTTTCCTGGATTTTAGGTTTAGGCCTGGCGTGTGCTTTTTCTATCCTGAACGCAATGTGGTACGAGTTGCGTACAATAGAAAAAAACACTAAAGCCCCAGAAACAAAACAGTATTAAATTAACGATGTCACCGGAAACTCCCTCTAAAACAGAAGCCGCCATACAGAACCGCTGGTTATTAAGTCTCTGGAAAATGGCACCGCTTGGCATGATATGGGCCATCGGTGCTCCGCTTATTGCAGGGGGAGTCCTGGTATTTCAGGCCTGGGTACTGGCAAAAACCCTGGACCTGGCCATTCGTTTATCAGTTGCCCCCTATCAATTATGGGGGCCAATGTTGCTTATTGCCCTGCTCATTGCCTTGCGGGCCTTTATTACCTGGTCCGGCGAAATGGCCGCTTCCCGGGCTTCCGAACAAATCAAGCAACAGTTGCGCCAACAATTTTTTGCGCAATTGCTGGCCAGGGGCCCTGCCTGGAGCAAACAAACACCAGCCGGAGCCTTAACCACCGCCATCCTCGACCAGGTACAGGCTCTCGATGGCTATTTACAGCGTTTTTTACCCGCCACCATTTCCGCGGTATTTTTGCCTTTGGCATTCGCCATCGTGATTCTTCCCATAGACTGGATCGTGACGCTGCTGTTTTTATTCAGTGCTCCCCTGATCCCCTTGTTTATGGCATTAATTGGCATGCGCGCCGAAGCCGCCAACCAAAAACACCAGCAGCTGTTAAGCCGCCTGTCGGGAATTTTTGCAGACCGGATTCGAGGGCTATTCACCCTGGCTTTAATGGGACGCACCCAGGACGAAGTCAATGCCGTGCATTCAGCCAGCAAAAGCTTAAGCGCCACCACCATGAAAGTATTGCGTATTGCTTTCCTTTCCTCGGCGGTCCTTGAACTGTTTGCCGCCTTGGGCGTGGCTGGCGTGGCCATTTATATCGGCTTAAGTTATTTGGGCATGCTGGGTGCCGGTTTTTCAGGTAATACCCTGCAACAGGGTCTGTTCTGCCTATTGCTGGCTCCCGAAGTATATATACCGCTGCGCCAGATGGCAGCCAGCTACCATGACCGGGCAACCGCCAAGGCAGCCGCTCAAGGCTTGCACCAGTTGTACCAACAACTGCCCACCCATCACGACACGACCCTGCCGGCCATCACTAAGTCACCTATTATCCAGCGTCAGGCACGCGGCACCAACGGGGTCGTATTGCAGGCAAACCAGTTTGCCCTGCAAACCCCGCAAGGACGGGATATTTTATTGCCCGCCAACTTTACCATCCAAATAAACCAGCCCATCGCCTTAATGGGCGAAAGCGGCATTGGCAAAACCTCCCTGCTTGAAACCCTGGCCGGCCTGCGACCTTATGCGAGCGGGGAGCTGCTGCATTATTTTGCTGAAAATGAATACGTATTGATTGGGCAGCAACCCTTTATCGGCCTGGGCAGCATCCGGCAGTTTTTATTGGCCGTCAACCCCCAGGCCACCGAACAACAGCTATGGTCTGCCCTTGAACAGGCCCAGGCGGCCAGTTTTGTAGCAGGCCTGGCGCAAGGGCTGGATACCGTGCTGGGTACGCGCGGGCACGGCGTGTCTGGCGGGCAGGCGCACCGGCTGGCACTGGCCAGGCTGTTTTTAACCGATCCGGCATTAATTATGCTAGATGAACCCACCGCCTACCTGGACGGACAAACCCGTGATGGGGTGATTCGGGCCATTTTACGTTTTTCCCGGGGTCGTGCCCTGCTGGTGGCAACCCACGATGAAGAAATGGCGCAGCAGATTGGTCAGGTCTGGCACCTGCAGGATCAACAAATCATTATCAAGGAATAAGCGTGAAATTGTGGTGGCAGTTGGCCGGACCCTGGATTAAACAGCATTGGCGCATATCCCTTCTGGCCCTGTGCCTGGCGTTGTCTACCGTCTTTGCCGGCGTGGGTCTTCTTACCGTATCGGGCTGGTTTTTAACCGGTGCCTTTCTGGCCGGTTCAAGCCTGGCCTTCAATTTATTCGTCCCTTCGGCACTGGTGCGCGGCCTGTCAATGTGGCGCATTGCCTCACGTTATGCCGAGCGGGTATGCGGCCATATGGTCACGTTAGACTTGCAGGCCGAAATCCGCACCGGCAGTTTTGCCCGACTGGCCGCTTTCAAACCGGCCCAATTGGCGCACTACCGTGACGGTGATTTACTGGCTCGTTTAATCAACGACATAGAACGGCTGGATACTTTCTTTTTACTGATTATCACCCCGATTTTTACTGCCATTATTGCGGGTGGTTTTTTCAGCCTGCTTATGGGCGTGGCCTTGCCCTTGGCCGGCTGGATCCTGCTGCTGGTATTATGCCTGGCAGCCGGTGTGCTGCCCTATTTACTGGCCCGCAAAACCGCAGTGGCCGGGCTGGAAGTACAGGCGGCCAATGCCGAATTACGGGCGCTTGCGCATGAAGCCATTGACGCCCATACCGATCTGCTGGTGTTTGGCGTCACCTTGGCAGCACAAGAACAGTTTGACCGGGCCGGCCTGCGTTTGGCAAAGGCACAGCAAAAGGTTGCACAGGCAGGCAGTTTCGGCACGCTCATCCAGCAACTGTTAATGGGCACCCTGGTACTGGCGCTTTTATGGCTGGGTGCCAATGCGCAGGCACAACAGGAATTGTCTGCTCCGGTATGGGTGGGGCTTTTGCTGGGGTCAATGGGCCTGTTTGAAATTTTGTCTCCGATTATGCGGGGTGCGGCAGGCCTGGGGGCTGTGGAAGCCGCCGCCCGGCGTATTCAGGACCTTACCGCCAGCCCGGCGGCAAACACGCAGGCCAAGGCCGGCCAGGCCCAGCCAACAGCCATTCTTCCTGCAACAGGACCATTACACTTGCAAGATGTCTGTGTTGCCCATGAAAACCAGACGGTTTTAAGCCAGCTTGATCTTTACGTTGATCATGGCCAGCGCATCGCCATTCGCGGCCCAAGCGGAACCGGTAAAACCACTTTGCTCATGGCCATCATGCAAGTACAACCATTAACGTCAGGCACTATCACATATGGTGGCGTTCATTTAAACACGGTAAACAGCCCATTGCTTTACCAGCGCATGGCCCTGCTGTCGCAACATTCACCGGTATTTATGGGTACCATCCGCCATAATCTCCTGCTGGCCGACCCGCAAGCCACTGATGAACGCTTGTGGGAAGTCTTGCATCAGGTTCATTTGGCCAGCCATATTGAACAGATCGGTGGTTTGGATGCCTGGACCGGTGAAGGGGGCAACACCCTGTCTACCGGCCAAATCCGCCGTTTATGCCTGGCACGTGTTTTGTTATCCCGGGCAAGCGTCTGGTTACTGGACGAACCCACCGCCGGCCTTGACAAAACCACCGCCGATGCCTGGTTTACCAACCTGCAACAGGTGGCCAAAGACCGTACGGTGATTATTGTGACACATGCCAACTTGCCAAAGGGCGTGGTTGACGAAAGCTTTATCTTGGCTGGCGGGCGCTTGCACCTTGAACGGCATAATGAAGCCGAAGAAAAACCTCAAGAGGAGTTGATCTAGCAGCGCCTTGCCATGCCTGTTTTACAGCTCTCCGTATGAATGCAGGCCAGACAGGAATATGTTTACGCCCAGGAAGGCGAAACTGGTAATGATCAGTCCGGCCAGTGCCCAGTAAGCGGCAACCGTTCCCCGCATGCCTTTCATGAGGCGCAAATGCAGCCAGGCCGCATAGTTCAACCATACAATAAAAGCCCAGGTTTCTTTAGGATCCCACTGCCAGTAGGTTCCCCATGCATCAGCGGCCCACAAGGCGCCCAGTACGGTCGCGACCGTAAAGAAGGCAAATCCCACCGAAATGGCCCGGTACATAATGTCATCCAGGATTTCTAGCGGCGGCAATTTACTGGCAATGGTTTTACGCGCCATCAAAATGCAGGCCACAATAATAACGCTGATGCCAAAATACAGAATCCAGAAACCGAAATTTTCCTTGTCACTGAAAATAAACGGTTCAGACACCATGGCTCCGCCCACCAGCAAGAGGGGAATCATGGGTTTCCAGGAAACGGTTTCACCGTGCTGTTTGACCAGATAGGCAAAACCCACCATGGCCGCCAGTGCAAAGGTGCCATAGCCAATAAAGTTGGCCGGTACGTGCAGTTTCATCCACCAGCTGCGCAGCGCGTTATTCAGCGGGGTAATAACCGCCGCATCACGCTCAAACGTATACCAAAGCAGGAAAATAACCGCTGCGGAAATAACCAGCAGCACGAACCCGCCCAAAGCCCGCGTGTTATAGCGTTTTTCATAGTACAGGTAAAAAACGGCGGTAATCAGGCAGAACAGCACGAAAACCTCGTACAGGTTACTGACCGGAATATGCCCCATGTCGGGAGCAATCAGGTGACCTTCACGCCAGCGAACCAGCAAGCCGGTAAAACCAAAAAACACGCCAGTCCAGGTGAAAGCGGTGCCCATCCAGGCAGCGGTTGGACTCACATAACCCAACCAATAAACCACTGTTGCCATGAAAAACAGGGCACACATCCATAAAATGGCAGACTGTGAAGACAGCAGGTATTTAAGCAGAAACTGGTTATCAGCCTGTGCCAGATTGCCATCATACAGGCCAATGGCCAGCAAGGCCGCCACGCCACAGGCAATCATGAGCATACGCAACGGCCGCCACAGCCAGCCGATCCAGGTCACAAAAATGGTGGAACCGGCCAGAATGTATTTCTCGTAAATATCCATTTCATTGGGATAAGTCACGATGGCATACGCTGCACCTGCCACCAGGATCAGAAAGAAAACCAGGTCGGTCCAGTCGGGCTTGCCGCGCAAAACACGATTATCACCGGTTTCTGACATTTTCTCTTCCCACTTCGCTGATGAACGCGTTCCCGGAGAAGGTTGTACCAAGGTATTGGACATATTCAATTCCTACTTTTTAGCCAAATCTGAAAAGTCTTGCCTGAAACGCTCAAACTCACGATTGAAGTCCAGCGTTCTTTTCTGTGAAGTCATTGCTGACATGATTTTACTGCTATTTTCCGTGTCGCCCGGTTTAATCCACATCCAGATGCGGCGGTCACGAATATAAAACATGGCAAAAACACCGATAATCAGGAACAGTGAGCCCAGATAGACAGAGCTTTTTCCTGGAGAACGGGTTGCCTGCAGGACACTGGCCTGAATATGCTCGAAAGTTTTGATCTGCAGCATGACCGGAGCCGGATAGGCGCTTAAATCTGACAGCGCACGCAGGGATACATCAAACCAGCGAGCCTGTTTTTCCGCCTCTTCACGACTGCTTAGCGAAACTGGCGCCTGGCCCGTCTCAAGGCGCACCAGGTTACGCAATTCAACCGCACTGAACAGCAGGTAATCACGCAGGATTTTTTTCATGGGTTCACGCAAATTTTCAGGAACCCGTTCCGCTTCGGGAACATTGGTGCCATCAACGTATTGATCAATTCCCATGAAGCCGCCTTTGGCAAATATCCCAAGGGCCTGCTCGGCCAAGGGGGTGATCATGTCGGCATTAAATCGTTCATCCCGGGATTTTTCAGCGAAAGCACGGGCAGCCTTGCTTCTCATGTCAGGATTCTCAAACGCGGCGCGCATGGCCATGAACTCGTTAAGCGTACCATTGTCATCGGCAGGCATGCGCACATAACGGAACATGCTTTCGCCAGGCAACTGTATGCCCGCCAGAAAAACCAGCGAGTCATCAAGCAGCATGGGTAACATGTAATTGTTATATTTGACCGACTGGTTATTATCATCACTAAGGGTGTAAGCGACGCTGGGGCCCACGTTTTGCACTTCACGCTCTTTACCTGCCGCACTGCCGGTCACCGCCAGAATCTGCTCTTCAAAGCTTTTGGGCTGTGGAGTGCCGGCATTCAGGTTTTCCACGTTGATGGGCTTGAAATCATCAATCGTCACCCGGTACTCTTTGTGTTCCCCGTTAAGCGAGGTGGTCAGTTTAGAGGTGCCGGCCACCTCCATATTCAATTCAAAGGTTTCAGTGGTCTGCCCGCCAAGCGGGTAACCGGTTAACTGCAACTTGGAACCACCATCATGGAAACTGGACTGATAAAGGGTAATGCCATCTTTGGTAAAAGGATGATTCACCTCGATAATACGGTTCTGTACCTCTTTGGTTGCCAGATCGGTAATGGTCACGTCACTGGCAAAGCGCTTGGGCATGCCATTGGTTTCATAGTATTCGATAATAAACTTGTTCAGCTTGATATCAAATGGCAACACCTGCAGGAATTGCTCACCCCCCAAGCCCAGCAGGGCATAGCTGGAATTGCCACCTTCTGAAATGGAGACATTGCCACGGAAACTGGGGTTGGAGGAAGAAAAACGGGTTTCTTCGGCAACGTCGGAAATATATTTCGCGGTTGCGGGAATAGGCGCTTTGCTGCCAAACCATATTTGCAAGCGGTTGGGCAATTCGCTGTCAAGCAGACCGCCAATACAGATCACGACAATGGCAACGTGGGCAAAAATATAGCCCAGCCGGTTGGAGCTGCCTTTTTTGGCAGCCAGCAACACACCATTTTCCGAATTTTTTTCACGGAAGCGGTAACCCTCTTTTTTGAGCCATGATTTGGACATGCGCACGGCGGTTTCCTGGTCGAAACCAACGTCCACATTCAATTTATGGGGAAACGCCCGCAAACTGCCCTCGCGGATATACTCACGGAAAGAACGCATGTCCTTAACCATTTTAGGCGTATTGCGAAGCAGGCAAACCGTGGTGGAAATAACCAGAAAACCCATAATAACCAGGAACCACCAGGTATTATAGATTTGCGACACCCCAAATTTACTGAAAACGGTGTACCAGAAAGTACCGAATTGATCGGTATATTGAAGCTCGGTCTGGTTTTGTGGCAACACCGTACCAATAATACTGGCGACACAGATAAATGAGAGCAGGCTCACCGCAAAGCGCATGGAGCCCATCAGTTCAAAAAAATCAGCAGTCCATCTTCTGCGGGTGGTATTTTTTGCCATCGTCAATTATTAATTCATAAGAAAATAGGGAGTACCAACGTATGGACTCCCTATCTTAGATAACACTATCTGTAAAAGTTCCCCCGCATATGTCGGGAGTAAACAATTAAACAAATTAGCGAATACCGGCTGCGTAATCGGCAACCGCTTTCATGTCTGCACGGTTCATGCGATTGGCAATGACGCCCATCATGTTTTCAGTACCACCATTTTTACGATAACCGTCGGCAAAGGCAAGCAGCTGGGCCTCGAGGTACTCGGGGTGCTGGCCAGACAAAGCGGGGAATGCGGAAGGCATACCCTTGCCGGTTGCGCCATGACAGGAGGCACAGGCGGGAACATTACGCTCGGGGATACCGGCACGCCAGATTTCACGGCCACGCTGCACCACTTCAAGATCGGCACCCAGTTTGGCGGTTGCTGGCTGGGCAAGGGTTTGCTTGCTGATGTAAATAGCCAGGTTCTGCATGTCTTCCGGAGTCATTTGGGCAACAATAGGCGCCATCATGGTGGGGTTGCCCTGAGCGTCAACCCGGTTACTGGACTTGGCACCTTCGGGCGTCTGGAAATTCTTCAGCTGGTTAATGATGTACTCATAGGGCATCCCGGCCAGACTTGGATACATGGGAATCATGCTATTGGCAGCAACACCATGACAGGCTACACAGGCCAGAATACCGCGTGACATGTCGCCATTGGCATACAGCTCTTCTCCGGCCTTGGCATCAGGCTTGGCGGCAAAACTGGAAGCGCTCATGGCCAGGCCCATGGCAACGCCACTTGTCACTAAAATTTTTGATAAAACTTGCTTCATGAATACCCTCTATGATCACAGCGGATCAGTACGCATTGGTCTAAATTAGCGTCTATTGTAAAAGATAATGCTTATAAACGTAGGAGTATAAACCTCAATCACGAAATTTAGGCGATTTTTATGGATAAGGATTATACAATAGAGACTTATTTTTTATTTATTTGAGTGTACTTGTGTCAATTTTACATCGGGCATCCTTCTTTACCTCAGCAGCAAAGCTGCATCAGCTGCCTCCTCCGTCGGTTCCCGAAGTATGTTTTGTGGGCCGCTCCAATGCAGGTAAATCCTCGGCCATCAACGTGCTTGCCAACCAGAAAAGGCTGGCATTTTCCAGCAAAACCCCCGGACGCACCCGTCTGATCAACATGTTTGGTCTGCCCGATCCGCTCGACCCGGAACATCCATTGGGCTTTCTGGTCGACCTGCCGGGTTATGGCTATGCCTCGGTTGCACGTGATGCCCGTGAAGAATGGGCCGATGTGTTAGGTGCCTACCTGCGTGAGCGTACTTCCCTGGCCGGTATCGTACTGCTGGTTGATATCCGCCGTGGTGTCACCGACCTGGACCGCCGGCTGGCCAACTGGATCGCCCCCACCGGCAAACCCGTTCTTGTATTATTGACCAAGGCCGATAAACTGCCGTATGGCCAGCGCCTGAAAGCCGTCGCTGCCGTGCGCAAAGACCTGGCCGATATCGGCGCCCTGAATGCCATCCCTTTTTCAGCCACCCACCGTATTGGACTTGAAGAGGCCGATCTCAAAATCATCAACTGGATTTCACCAAAGGTTGTACCATGAGCTCAATTATTACTGCCGATTTTCCCGCTTCACGCCCCCGTCGCAACCGCCGCGACGACTTTTCCCGCCGCCTGATGCGGGAAAACATCCTCTCGGTCAATGATTTCATTTACCCTGTCTTTGTGAAAGAAGGCAACAACTTGCACGAACCCGTATTGTCCATGCCCGGTATCGTGCGTTACTCGCCCGACTCCATCTTGCCGGTTGCAGAAGAGTGCGTCAGGCTGGGCATTCCGGTATTGGCCCTGTTCCCATCTATTGAACCCTCCCTGAAAACACCCGATGGCATCGAAGCGACCAACCCCGAAGGGCTGATCCCGCGTGTGATCGCCTCATTAAAAAAAGAATTCCCCGAACTGGGCATCTTATGTGATGTGGCCCTTGACCCTTACACCAGCCACGGCCAGGACGGTCTGATTGATGACAGCGGCTATGTGCTAAACGAACCCACGGTTGAAATCCTGGTCAGGCAGGCACTGGTGCAGGCCGAGGCCGGTGCCGATTATGTCGCCCCCAGTGACATGATGGACGGACGCATTGGCGCCATTCGCCAGGCACTTGAAGCCCACCATTTCATTTACACGCGTATCATGGCCTATTCCGCCAAGTACGCCAGTGCCTTTTATGGCCCATTCCGCGATGCGGTGGGCTCTACCGTCAACCTGGGCAAATCCGACAAAATGACCTACCAGATAGACCCGGCCAACCGCAACGAGGCCCTGCGTGAAGTGGCTGCCGATATCCGCGAAGGTGCCGACCTGGTCATGGTCAAGCCTGGCATGCCTTATCTGGATATTGTTCGCGATGTCAAGGAAATGTTCCGGATGCCAACCTATGCCTACCAGGTTAGCGGTGAATACGCCATGATCAAGGCGGCGGCCATTAACGGCTGGCTGGATCACGACAAAGTCATGATGGAGTCCCTGCTTTGCTTCAAACGGGCCGGCGCCGATGGCATTTTGACTTACTTTGCCATCGAGGCGGCTAAAATCCTGCAACAGCAGAAATAACTACCGGGCGGCTATCCCGTCGCCGCTTCCGGAATTTCATCCAAACCGTCTGGCCGCCCCGTCACCGGCCAGACAATTTTCAATCTATCCAGCCTTACCCATGGCTATTCTTGCCAATTGTCATTAAGATAAGCAAACCAATCAACCATCAGCAAAAGGCAATACCATGAAAATCCTGATCGCTTACGACCTGCGCCTGCTGGGTTCACGCTATACCCGCCTAAAAGAAATCATTGACGAGCACTTCCCCAACCGCTGGCATTGTTTTGACGCCAGCTATATTGTTTCCACCAACCTGGATGCCAATCAGGTGCGCGACCTGCTTTTACCAGCCCTAAGTGTTAACGACTGCCTGCTGGTTAGCGAACTGGGTAACAACTGGGCAGGCATCGGCATTTCTGAAAAAAACCGTCTGCTGCTTGAACATTAATCTGTGCCAAAGCCTGTTTCCTTAACCCGGGTCAGGCAAGTCATCGCCTTCATACGTTAAAATGACCTTTGTGTTTATCTCAAAGGTCATTTTCATGAAAACAGATACCGGCAACTGCATTGTTATTTACAGCACGGTTCCCGACCTGCTGTTGGGCAAACGCATTGCCCATATCCTGGTCGAAGAAAAACTGGCCGCCTGTGTGAACCTAAGTGCGCCAGGCCTGTCTATCTACCTGTGGGAAAATGTGGTTGAAGGCACTGAAGAAATCACCTTAACCATAAAAACCACCCGGGAAAGCCAGCAGGCCTGTATTCAGAAAATTGCCCAGCTGCATCCTTATGAATTACCCGAAATCATTGTGGTGCCCATCCTGGATGGACACGCCCCCTATTTATACTGGGTCCAGCAACAAACAAAAATTTGAGTCAAGCCCCATGATTGCATCGCTGTACAAAAAAATTCTCTGGTTATTTTCTGTTTTCACCCTGTTTTTTTTCGCCGCCCTCTCTCCATTGCAGGCAGAAGAAGATTTCCTTGCTCCCGAAAAGGCATTTGTATTTTCAGCCCAAATGCAAACCGACAACCTGCTGAAAATCCGTTTTGACATTGCGCCAAAATATTACATGTACCGCGAGCGCTTTGAATATCATATTAAAGATGATAATGACAGCGCCACCCAGGCAGGCATGCTGCTGGGCAAGCCCATATATCCGTCCTCGGGACAAATAAAATATGACCCCACTTTCGACAAGGAAATGGAGGTCTATTACAACAATGTTGAAATCCAGTTACCCCTAAACCAAGGCAGTGATCCTTTCACCCTTGAGCTGATTGGCCAGGGTTGTGCCGATGCAGGCCTGTGCTATCCGCCCATGACCTATGAAATTGGCCTGAGCCCCACCGCTACCGGCTATGAGATCACGGCAGGTGAAGGCGTCTTGCTGGGCGGCCCGCCAGCTTTATCAGCCAGCAATAACAATAACATTTCCCTGTTTGATGCCGGTGATACCGACATTGCCGCCTGGCTGGGCGATGCCAGCCTGCTGAAAATCATCCTGCTCAGCTTTGCCCTTGGGGTTCTGCTGTCCTTTACGCCCTGCGTACTGCCCATGCTGCCCATCCTGCTGTCTATTGTGGTGGGTGATCGCAAAGCCGGCCATGCCGCCGTCTCACGCTTCAGGGGTCTGAACCTGACCCTTATGTACGTGCTGGGCACGTCGGTTGTTTATACCATCCTGGGCATTCTGGCCGCCTCTATTGGCGCCGTGATGGCATCCTGGATCCAGAACCCGTGGGTGCTTGGCCTGTTTGCCGTTGTCCTGGTCATTCTGGCCATTGGCATGTTTGGGGCCTTTACCATTCAAATGCCCGCCAGCCTGCAGTCTTCCCTTAATGAAAAAGTTTCCCGCATGCCAGGCGGCCGCATGGGCAATGCCTTCTTCATGGGCATAATTTCCGCCCTGATCTGCGGTCCTTGTGTGGCAGCTCCTCTGGCCGGCGTGCTGTTGTTCATTTCACAAACCGGCGACTTGACCACCGGTGGCCTGGCCCTGTTTGTACTGGCCTGGGGCCAGGGCACGTCCCTGTTAATCCTGGGCACATCTTCAGGTGCCTTACTGCCCAAGGCCGGCCCCTGGATGGACAGTATCAAGAACTTCTGCGGCCTGCTGTTACTGGCCACCGCAGTCTGGATGATCATGCCCATCACCCCAGGCTGGTTCAACATGCTGGCCTGGGCTTTCCTGTCCATGTGCCTGGCACTGTTACTGGGTGCATTTAACCCTTTACCCAACAATAACGGCATTCTGAAACTGCTGTTCAAGGCGACTGGCCTGCTGTTTGCCTTATGGGCCATTTTGCTCATACTGGGTTTGGCTGCCGGTGGGCAAAGCGTGCTCAGCCCGCTCAAGGGCTTAAGCGCTGGCAACAGCCAGGCGTCTGCCGAACGGGGCAACACCGCAGCCGTGGAAAAAACCCCGTTTGTGCTGGTTAAAACACTGGCAGAGCTCGAAAACACGGTTGCAAATGCCGGCAAACCCGTCATGCTGGATTTTTATGCCGACTGGTGCATCTCCTGCAAGGAAATGGAACTTTTCACCTTTTCCGACCCCACCGTCAGGCAGAAATTGGGCCAGATGCTGCTGTTGCAGGTAGATGTCACCAAGAACAACGAAGCCGATCGCGAGCTGTTAAAACGCTTCAAGCTGTTTGGCCCACCAGGTATTGTCTTTTTCAATAAGCAAGGCCAGGAACTTGAAAAAATCCGCGTCGTGGGTTTTCAGAATGCCGAAAAATTCTCCGGGACGCTGGATAAAGTGTTGAATTGAACCGGGTAGTCTGTTCTGTCTTTATCCGGAAAACCGGGCTTAACAGGCAGTAACACCTGTTCTTACCCGCGTATTGTTTAGCCCACCAACACTTCCACCGATGCCTTTTGCATTTGTTCTCGCAAAGAACCAAATGGCAGGGCATCAGAAACCAGATAACCCATTTTTTCCACTCCCACTACTTTAATGCTGGCATTACGACGATATTTACCTGAATCTGCCAGCACCACCACTTTATGACTGTTATCAATGGCAGCATGCTTGACCAGCACCTTTTCCACATCAAAATCCATCAGGGTTGCGTTCACGTCAAAACCCGAACCACCAATAAAACCAAGATCATAACGGAATGAACGCAGTACCTGACTTACAAACCCGCCCACCAATGCGCCATCGGTTGTTTTCAAGCTGCCACCCGGCACCAGAATTTCTGCTCCCGGCATATCAAGCAGTATATTGGCCACAATAATACTGGCCGTGACCACTCTTAAAGGGCTAATTTCACTGATTCTAAGAACCCGGGCCAATGCTTCTGCCGATGTACCTACATCAATAAAAACAGTCATTGACGGTTTCACCAGTGTCATGGCCTTAAGCGCCATCTTCATTTTGGCTTCCACGGCAACCTGTTGCTTGTCGGAATAAGAGATGCGTTTCTGATCTTGTGCAATACCTGCCCCGCCATGGAAACGGCACAAAAACTGATGTTGATCCATCAGAATGATGTCACGCCTGATGGTTTGCTGGGAAATGTCAAAATAAGTCGCCAGGGACTCTATGGTGACAAACCCCTGTTCAGTAACCATTTCAAGGATTTTCAATTGCCGTTTGTTTAGTTCAAAAGTCATACTTTATTTGAAATCAAGATACCAACGACTGCCAGGTCGTCATGAAGCCTACATAATAATTTAATTATAATGTAAGTTTGTTTACATTATAATTAACAAACCTCCAAACTCCTGCCCCTGGGTAGTTGTCCATCCAACACTATTTTTTTGGAATCCTATATGAACCGTACTTTGTTGTGGTCTGAAAAACAGCAGATTCTTTTTTATTATCCCAATTTCCAATTCGATCCCTGGCAGTGGAAATGGCATGCCATCAACGAAACCCTTGCCGAGGATGCAAGGGAAGTAGATGCAATTGAAGCCCTGAAGCTGTTACAGCCACGTCTACGTAAAGTACCGATTGCCGTTATTGGTCCCCGTGAAGCCACTGAAGAAGAATACCAATATGCCTGCCAGCTGGGCAAGGCCATGGCCGAGGCGGGGTTACAGTTGCTGTGCGGCGGCAAGAACGGTGTCATGGAAGCGGTTGCCAAAGGTCATCTTGAAGCTGGGGGAATGCCCATCGGCCTGATTCCAGAAACGGAATGGACCCAAGCCAATCCATATATCAGCATTCCGATTGCCACTGGAATTGGAAAGTCGCGCAATGTCATTATTGCCCAGGCCTGCCCGGTCCTGATTGCCATTGGTGGCGGATATGGCACGATGTCGGAAATGGCTTTCGGACTTCATTTCGATAAACTCATCCTGACTTTGGGAAATGCTCCGGTTTTGCCAGGTGCCGTTGCCTGTAGCGATATTGACGACATTGTCAGCTGTACCGCCGCTTACCTGCTGCGTTGCGATCACCCCAAATAAACCATACATACATTGACATAAATGAATGATTGTAATAAAACATTCATTTTCACCTTATAAAATGTAAACTTTATTACATAACCATGGACGGCAAGTCGTGCTACTAATTACGATCTTATATCTCGTCTTCCTGTTCACGCCCATTGTACTGTTACTCATTGGTGCTTTTGGTGAGTCTTGGAGCAACACCATCCTGCCGGTTGGTTTCACCTGGCAATGGTTTGAACAGCTCGCCAATGATCCGAGTTTTCGAAGGGCGTTCTGGACCAGCATCAAGGTTGTACTGGCAACCTGTGTACTGAATATCCTGATTGGCGTTCCCCTGGCATACGCCATTTACGCAAGTGCCCGCCGTGGGGTACAACTGGCTGCCAAAATCATGGCACTTTTACCTATTGCCGTCCCTGATCTGGTGCTTGGCTTCGGATTTATTCTGGTTTTTTCTTCAGATACCCTGCCATGGCTGGGCAGTATCTGGCTGCTGATTGCCGCCCATACCATTCTGACCATTCCTTACACAGTCAATACCGTACTGGCCGATATGCAGCAACAGCGTTTGGATAGTTATGAACAAGTGGCGGCAACACTAAGCGCCGGTTTCTGGACACGCCAGAAAGACATTGTGCTGCCCTTGATTGGCACCAGCATATTTTCATCCCTGCTAATGGTTGCCGCCCTGTCCATTGGCGAATTCCAGATCTCCAACCTGATTGCCGGCTTCCTGTCCAGAACTTACCCAGTTGTATTGCTTCAGGCCTTTTATGGTGCCACCGGTTTTGCCTGTGCCGCCACTGTTGTCCTGCTTTTTCTGGCCATTCTGGCTTCATTGGGAAGCACCGCCACCTCAACCCTGACAAAACAAGGCTGAACTCATGCCGATTCTTTTTAAAAACGTCAATTACCAATATCCTGACAGCGCCAATGGCGTATTCGATATTAACCTGGAAATTAACGAGGGTGAGTTTCTGGCCGTCATTGGGCCATCCGGTTCTGGCAAATCAACCCTGCTCAAGATGCTGTCCGGTTTTGCCGTACCAACCTCCGGTTCGGTCATCCTTGATGGCAAAGAGATTACCCGCATGCCACCTGAAAAACGGGAGCTTGGCATCGTATTCCAGTCCTATGGACTATTTCCTCACATGTCTGCGCTGGATAATGTTGCCTATCCGCTGAAAATCCGAGGACTTGCCAAAACACAGCGGCGCGCCATGGCCTTAGAAGCACTGGATCGGGTCAGCCTGAAAAAATGGGCCTCCAGCATGCCCTTGTCGCTTTCCGGAGGCCAACAACAGCGGGTGGCACTTGCACGCGCACTGGTATTTTCTCCAAAGGCGCTCCTGCTGGATGAACCACTGTCTGCCCTTGACGCGGCCCTGCGTGTTGAAATGCGCGATGAAATCCTGCGGGTGCAGCGCAACGCCAATATCGCCACCCTGCATGTCACCCACGACCAGGAAGAGGCGCTTTCGATTGCCGACCGTATCGCTATTATGCAGGCCGGCAGAATTATCCAGTTAGGCACCCCCAAAGAACTCTATGACAAACCGGCCAATCGCTGGGTAGCCTCTTTTATTGGACAGGCCAATTTATGGAATGGAAAAACGGGAGGCCAGAAAAACCACGTAGAAACACCAGCCGGTATTTTACGCTGTGATACGGGCAATTATTCGCCCGGCACACCTGTTACCGTCATGATCAGGCCAGAATCAGTAGTGCCCGGCATCAAACCCGGCCAGCCCACATCCAATATCCTGCAAGGCCATATTCATGCAGACCGGTTTCTGGGTTCGACCCGCCGGATCGACCTGAAAATCAAGGAAGCACTATTACGCATGGATACCCTGTCACGCGAACCTTTTGAACAAGTAACGATTCCGATCGAAGCCATCAAACTATTACCGGCAGAATAAACATCCACCCCACCCATCTTCACTTAACCCCTTGGAGAATACGATGACCCGATTCAACCCGCTGCGACTTATCTCGATTGCCGCACTCTGTACCGCCGCTTCTGCTGCCCAGGCATTTGACGGCCCTGAACTTTACGAAGGCGAAAAAGCCCTATACGAAGCCTCCCAAAAAGAAGGCATGGTCGTTTCCTTTGACACCGGTCCCACCTGGGCTAACTGGAACGCACAATTCAATGCGTTCAAAAAACGTTATCCGGGCGTAGAACTGGTTTACAACGACCTTGGCTCTGCCGCAACCGTTGTTGCCCTGGACAAGTCACGCAATCGCCCGCAGGCCGACACCGCCTATTATTTTGCGGCTTCAGCACTGGATGCCGTCAGCAAAGACGTAGTGACCGGATTTGAACCCGTCAATTATGAAAAATTGCCAGAAACCCTTAAAGACAAAGATGCCAAATGGTTTACCGTGCATACCCTGAACATCGCTTTCCTGGTCAATAAAAAACTGGTTAAAAACGTGCCGCAAACCTGGGCCGATCTGCTCAAGCCCGAGTACAAAGGCAGTATCGTGTATCAAGACCCCCGCTCAACCGGCCAGGGACAGGTTATTGTGTTCGCCAGCAATTTTGCCCATGGCGGTGACATGGACAACATCAAGCCTGGCATTGAGTATCTGGGCAAACTGCAAAAAACCGGCAACGTCTTGCGCACGGTTGGCACTACCCCTTATGCTCAATTCCTGAAAGGCGAAATCCCTATTTGGATCGGCTATGAAAATGATGGTCTGAAAGCCAAGTTCGTTGATGGCATGGGCGATGACCTTGATGTCATCATTCCCAAGGAAGGCTCTGCCGCTGCTCCCTATGCCATCAGCCTGGTCAAAAACGGCCCTAACCCCAATGCAGGCAAACTGTGGCTGAACTACATCATGACCAATCAAGGGCAGGTAACCTTTGCCGAAGGCTTTGTTCGCCCTTCGGTTCCTGGCATTGAACTGCCTGAAGACGTTGCAGCCAAACTGCAAAATGCGCCCCAGATCAAGCCAATCGAGATTGCCAAGGCTACTGCCCAAAAAACCAACATTGACAAAGAATGGGCACAGGCTGTCCTGGGTCAATAATACCCACCCTGTATCATCAGGAGATGGCCATATGGCCATCCCTGCTTTCTACGGTTGACTGATATCATGCTCATTTCACACAAACGCTTTGCCATTTTCACCCTGCCCGGCCTGGTGTTGTTTTGCCTATGCTTTATCCTGCCGGTCATTCTGATCCTTGGCGAAGCGATCTCGGATAAATCCGCATTTGGACGCGTCCTGTCTGACCCTTTGTTTCAGAAAGGTTTGTGGGGAACCATCGTACTGGGAACCGTAGCCCCTTTATTTTCAGTTGCTATCGGATTCTGTGTTGCCATGGCACTGAACCGCATGAAACCCGGCATGCGTACCGCTTCCCTGTTTGCCATTTCCTTGCCATTAACCTTTTCAGGGCTGATTATTGCCTATGGTTTTATTCTGGCTTTCGGCCGTGCGGGTTTTGTCACACAAATTGCAGCCCTGTTCGGCTTTGATCCTGCCGTCGTTGGTGCGCTGATATATTCTCCAATAGGCTTGGGCCTCGCCTACTCATATTATCTGATCCCACGGGTAATCATGATCTTATTGCCTGCAGTACAAAATTTTGACATGGTCCAGCTGTCTGTTGCACGCTCACTGGGTGCCGGTTATCTGCGTACCATTCTGGAAGTCATGTTGCCCCAGATATTGCCAAGTCTGGTCTCTGCCTACTGCCTGACCGCAGCCGTGGCCATGGGCGCCTACGGCACGGCATTGGCGCTGGTAGGTACCCAAATGAATATTCTGCCCTTATTGCTTTACAGCAAAATCTCCGAAGGTGGCACCGACCTGCCGTCTGCTGCCGCCATCTCCCTGATCCTGATGGCCCTGTGCTGCATTATTATTGCCCTTGGTGAAGTGTTTGTCTCTTCAGGAAAAAACAGGCGGCGCTCACATTAAGAGAAATACCGTCACCACTTCTGGCCAAGGATATAGTCTTAACTGTTTGCTGCACTGAAAATGCCTGGCATGACCGTAAAGCCATTGATCCCCTTGACGCGGTCTGTCCAGCGACGCAAGGCCGGGTAATCAATCAAGGAGATACCGGCCTCATCAGACAGCATGATATGGGGGAAACAGGCCAGATCGGCAATAGTGGGACGCTCACCTGGGCACAGCCACGCATGACCTGCCTTTTCGGCAAACCACAGGTGTTCGTCGATAACCGCCAGCAATTGCCGGGCCGTCTTGCACCGCAGAGCCACATTTTCATCCTTTCCAAACACTTGTGCCCAGCGTGCGGTTGAAACCGTTTCATTCAGGTCATTGGCAAAGGACAGCCACATCTGGACACTGGCAATCCGGGATGCATCCTCAAGTGGATACCATTTTCCCTTAGGGGCATATTTACAGGCAAGATAAACCAGAATGGCGTGTGAATCGCGCACAATAAACCCGTTATCTTCCAGTACCGGCACTTTGGCCAAAGGATTGATGGCACGAAAACGGGCCTGTTGATGCTCCTGCCCCGGAAAAAGCTCAACCGGGATAAGCTGGTGTTCCTGCCCCAGAATACTCAGGAACAGGCGAACCTTATAACAATTTTCCGAAAACTCGCAATCGTACAAACTCAACATGCCCGCTCCTAAATATCCAGTATCAAATCACCGCTTGCGCTACGTGATACACAAGGCATCATGCAAGCGCCACTTTGTTTTTCTTCTTCACTCAGGTAAACATCCTTGTGATTGATGTTGCCTGAGAGGACTTTTGTATAACAGGTGCCACATACCCCCTGTTCACACGAAGTTTCAATATGCACCCCGTATTCCCTTAAGGCATCAGTAATACTGACACCGGAAGGAATGATATAGCTTTGCCCCGATCTGGCCAGCGTGACCCTGAATGTGTGCTCATCCTGATGAGTCACCCGGTTGGAAAAAAGCTCATGACGAACCTGGATATGCGACCAGCCATTCTCGCGGATTACCTTGAAGACAGTATCAAGCAAACCTTTAGGGCCGCAAACATAGACATTGGGTTGCTCGGGCGTTACCTTGGCCAGAATGGAGTTCAGCTGTTCAGACACCTGGTCTGGCTGCATGGCCTGATAAAATGAAACGTTAGCCAGTTTGTTAAGCTGGTCCACAAAAGCGCGGGAATAGATATTGCGCACGAAATAATGCAAATGATAGGGCAGTTTTTCATGTTCCAGCTGGGTTGCCATGGCCACAAGCGGCGCCACACCAATCCCGCCGGCAATCAGTGTTCCGCCTTTGCCGGGCACCAGGCGAAAATGATTCCTGGGAGCTGAAATCTCCAGTACGCTATCTTCCCTGACTTCGTTATACAAAGAGGCTGAGCCTCCCCTGGATTCGGGCTCAAGCTTGACCCCGATCAACAGCTCCTGCGCTTTCGTGTCCCATTCCACCAGGGAAAACTGTCGCACCAGGCCTTGCGGCGTGCGGACATCAATATGCGCGCCGGCCTCGATCCCCTTGAAACGGTTAAATGATGGCAAGTGCAAACGAAATGAGGCCACCTGTTCGGCAATTTCCTCGCGCTCGACAACCCGCGCCGGTAACCAGCGCGGCAAAGCCTGTACCGGCTGGGGGGCAATAAGCGGCTCGTGTTCCCTGATCTGCCTGTCGGCCTCCAGTTCAAGCTTCAGGTTTACCAGAGCCTGGTTAATGCGACGTGTCCACTTCAGTTCATCATCACTTTGGTTACACATCACATGAATCACGGTCTTTTCGGTATGTGCCGGCTGCAGCATGAACAGCACTTCAATGGTTTGCAGCATATATTCCTGCCAGCAGACATGCACCATCAAGCCATCTTCCTGAGCCTGAAAGGTTTGTCTGTCGACATGCCGGTCATAATGACAGAAACCCGGCAACTTCGCCCTGACAAGCGCCAATGGCGCATTGACGGTGATACTGCGCAACACACTGGATGGCAAGGAAAAAGGATGAACAAGCGTGCTTGGCTCACTTAAATAATCGCGGGCAAGATTGACCCAGACAAAACCGTTTTTTTCTGCCACGGAAAAGCTTTTGGCACAGGCCGAGTGCGGCATGCTGCCATCGGGTATGGAAGGAACCACTGAACACTGACCGTCCCCGGAGTGAAACTGCCAGCCATGGTATTGGCATTTCAGGCTCTTGCCGGTATTAATACCCAGGGTCAAGCGCATGCCCCGGTGTGGGCAGCGGTTTTCCCAGGCATTGACCTCACCCTTGTCTGTTCTCCATAAAGCCAATTCCACGCCATGCAATTGGGCATGAAACACGTGACGCAAGACCAGTTCATCAGCTCTGGCAACGGGAAACCATTTATCTTCAAACATATTCAACTCTTATCAGCATTAAGACAGACTGTATTTCAGGGATTCTGAAAGGTTCCATAGGAAACGCCTTTTTCACTTAGCCAGTGTCGATACGCAAGCGAAGAGGCATCTGCACCGGTTGAAATTTCAAGATCGGAAAGCAGGGGAAGCTTACGCGGCACCTGATTATTCAAGATGGCAAGATCCTGGCCAAGAATGCTTTGCCGAAACAAACGCAGATCTTCAAGGCTGGCGCTGTCATCAAGGTAAGCCATGGGCATATGAACAATACTGCGGTCTTCATCGCAGGGCTGGACAAAAAGACATACAAGGTCTTTTTTGGCCGGCTGCAAGGGGCAGGTTTTATACAATAAGGCACTAAACGGGCTGCATACCCGGTAAATATACGCAATATTCATGCCCCCTTCATGACTGAAGGCGGCCATGGGTTGATAAAACTCGCCGTCCCGTGCATAAAGTTCATCATTTTCAATCTCAACACGGTAAGGTTTGACTGCCGTATACGGCATTTCACCCAGCGTCCCTTCATGAACAAACGGGAAATGCGCCATATCCAGGAAATTTTCGATGACCCGCAAACCGGACGCACGCACGCATACCGGCACCGTCGCCAGCACACGCCGTTCAGCCTCGTGAAATTCGGGAATATCAAACAGGGCCGGCGGATTTCCCAGGCTGACCCAATAAGTATAATGCTGCCTGAATACGGGTAACCGCACCCGGGTATTGCACTGAATGGCATAAAACGCGGCATTTTCGTCCAATCCGTATTCAATGGGCTGCCCCAGTAACTGCGTATGGTAAGCCTTGCCTGCAACAGGCATGTTTTCCGTGGCTACCGGATACCATTGGTCAAGCACAACCGATTCGATTTTCATGTTCACACCTTCACAGCCCATGGCAGGAAACCTGCCCTTATCAATTACAAAACAACCAAGCCGGCACACAATCATATTACGCGCATTATGGACATTGTGTCATGTTGGCCCGGCTCAGCCAATATAAAGTAATAACCATACCATGACATAGTCAGGTGTAAAAAAAGCACCCTCTAAGGGTGCTTTTCCTGATACCTGAATGATTGATTGCTCAATTACTCGGCGTCAACAACTTCGTCAGCAACTTCTGGACGGTCAACCAATTCCATGAAAGCCATAGGTGCATTGTCGCCTTGACGGAAACCCATTTTAAGGATGCGGGTGTAACCACCATTACGCTCCTGGAAACGGGGACCGATTTCAGCAAACAGTTTAACTACAGCATCACGATCGCGCAAACGGGCAAATGCCAGGCGTTTATTGGCCAGGGTTGGCTCTTTGGCTAAGGTGATCAGGGGTTCGATGACACGGCGCAGCTCTTTAGCTTTAGGCAATGTTGTTTTAATCGCTTCGTGCTGGATCAGGGATACAGACATGTTGCGGAACATAGCCAGACGATGGCTGCTAGTACGATTTAATTTACGTAAACCACTGCGATGACGCATGATATATTTCCTATGAATCTAAATTTAAGATGATCGGCTGATCATCCGGTTAATCCAGCTCTTCTATCCGTTCTTGAAATGATTACCAAAGACGGCGGTCCGGTTGATTAAATATTGCCAGCCGGATTTAAAAACCGGCTGGCAACAAATGCTTGGCTTTATGGGCGTTCCAGGCCAAGTGGTGGCCAGTTTTCAAGTTTCATGCCCAGTGTAAGGCCGCGTGCGGCCAATACTTCTTTGATTTCATTCAATGATTTGCGACCCAGGTTGGGTGTTTTCAGCAATTCATTTTCGGTGCGCTGGATCAGATCACCGATGTAGTAAATGTTTTCCGCTTTCAGGCAGTTGGCCGAACGCACGGTTAACTCAAGATCATCAACAGGACGCAGCAGAACAGGATCAATTTGTGGTGCACCACGTACCGGTGTTTCGTAGGTTTCTGTTGCGCCTTCAAGGGCGGCAAACACGGAAATCTGGTCCATCAGGATACGGGCAGCCTGACGTACGGCCTCTTCAGGTGTAATCACACCATCTGTTTCGATATCGAGAATCAGTTTGTCAAGGTCGGTACGCTGTTCAACACGGGCGCTTTCAACAGCATAGCTGACACGACGGATGGGGCTGTAAGAAGCGTCCAGGATAATACGGCCAATCGTATGTGCCTTATCATCTGCCAGGGCGCGTACATTACCAGGCACATAACCACGCCCCTGCTCTACCTTGATCTGCATTTCAAGCTTGCCGTTTTCGGTAAGGTTGGCAATAACGTGATCAGGATTGATGATTTCAACATCATGGGGAAGTTCAATGTCGCTGGCCAGAACAGGACCTGTACCACTTTTACGCAAAGTGACCGTTACTTCTTCACGGTTGTGCAGTTTGAATACCACACCTTTCAGGTTAAGCAGGATGTCAACCACGTCTTCACCTACGCCAGGCAGGGTTGAATACTCGTGCACGACACCGGTAATTTGCACTTCTGTAGGTGCGTAGCCTGTCATGGAAGACAGCAGGATACGGCGTAGCGCATTGCCCAAAGTATGGCCAAAACCGCGCTCAAACGGCTCCATGACAACTTTAGCGTGGTTATCGGTAATAGGGGTTACGTCAATGGAACGTGGTTTAAGAAAAGCCTGAGACATTTCATTTCCTTTTCAATACCCTCGGCTCGTTACACCGATAAGGCTGATGGATAAGATAAAAGTATAAAAAACAGACTGATTGCGAACATAAACGCAGATCAACCTATTGGAGAACCGGAAGATTATAACTTATTTTTATTATTTTCATGCAATTGCCATCGCAAGCATGGGTAGAAGCTAAAAAGCAGAAAAGGCCAAAACCTTTTCTGCTTTTTCACGACATTAACGAGAATACAATTCAACAACCATTGATTCATTAATATCACGCGCAACATCTGCACGATCAGGGGCTTGTTTGAATGTGCCGCTTAATTTGGCAACATCAACTTCAACCCATTGTGGCAGACCATTACCGGTTGCCAGATCCAAAGACTCTTTAATACGAGCCTGACCTTTGGACTTTTCACGTACGGAAATGATGTCTCCGCTTTTGATCAGCATTGAAGGAATATCGGCTTTGTGGCCGTTCAGTTCAATAGCTCCGTGGCTAACCAGCTGACGTGCTTCGGCGCGTGTAGAGCCAAAACCCATGCGGTATACCACGTTATCAAGGCGCGATTCCAACAACTGAATCAGGGTCTCGCCTGTGTTACCACGGCGACGCTCAGCTTCAGCAAAGTATTTACGGAACTGTTTTTCAAGTACGCCGTACATACGTTTGAGTTTTTGTTTCTCGCGCAACTGCAAACCGTAATCGGAAGTACGGGCACCGGAAGTGCGACCGTGCTGACCTGGTTTGGAATCCAGTTTACATTTGGAATCCAAAGAGCGACGTGCACTCTTCAGAAATAAATCAATACCTTCACGACGTGAAAGTTTACATTTTGGTCCAGTATATCGTGCCATTATGTTCCCTTAATATATTAGATACGGCGGCGTTTAGGAGGGCGGCAACCGTTATGCGGAACTGGCGTGATATCAGAGATACTTGAAATTTTGATACCCAGCGCATTCAATGCACGCACTGAAGACTCACGGCCAGGACCGGGTCCCTTGATGCGGACTTCAAGTGTTTTGATACCAAATTCCAATGCTACACGTCCCGCTGACTCGGCTGCAACCTGCGCTGCAAAAGGCGTCGATTTACGTGAGCCTTTAAAGCCCGCGCCACCCGACGTCGCCCATGACAAGGCATTGCCTTGACGGTCAGTAATTGTGATGATTGTGTTGTTAAAAGATGCATGAACGTGCGCAATGCCGTCCGATACAACCTTTTTAATTTTTTTGCGTGCGCGATTTGCGCCGCTAGAAGCTTTCGCCATAATAACCTACCCCGATTATTTCTTCAGTGATTGAGCTGCACGACGCGGTCCTTTACGGGTACGCGCATTCGTACGAGTGCGCTGACCACGGACGGGCAGTCCACGTCTGTGGCGCATGCCACGATAAGTTCCCAAATCGATTAAGCGTTTAATCGAAAGTTGTACTTCACGTCGCAAATCACCCTCGACTGTGAACGTACCTACCTGTTCACGAATTTTCTCGAGTTCTGCATCTGTCAGGTCTTTGACTTTTTTATCGAATGGTACACCTGATGCTTCGCAAATCTGACGAGAGCGGGTGCGTCCAATACCAAAAATAGCGGTTAGACCGATTTCTGCATGTTGATGCGGCGGAATGTTGATGCCTGCGATACGGGCCATGACTGTTCCTCGTTAAGTCGTTAACGCAGGGATTAACCCTGGCGTTGCTTGTGACGCGGATCTGTACAAATTACTCGTACAACTCCGTGACGTTTAATGATCTTGCAATTACGGCAGATCTTTTTAACCGATGCCATTACCTTCATTGGTTGACTCCTAATTGTTCCAGCTTATTTAGAGCGGAATACGATTCTGGCGCGTGAAAGATCGTATGGGGTTAATTCCACAGTCACCTTGTCACCCGGAAGAATCCGAATATAGTGCATACGCATTTTGCCAGAGATATAGCCTAAAACCATATGGCCATTTTCCAGTTTAATGCGAAAAGTTGCGTTGGGGAGGTTTTCTATAACCTCTCCCTGCATTTGTATGACGTCGTCCTTAGCCATAATGATTATCTCATTGGTAAATTCGTACCCTTGAAACTGGTTTTCTTGAGTAACGAATCATATTGGTGCGACATCATGTAGGCCTGAACCTGGGCCATAAAATCCATGGTCACCACCACAATAATTAACAGTGAGGTGCCACCCAGATAAAACGGTACATTCTGCCATTGCATCCTCAGGAATTCAGGAACCAGACACACCAGCGTGATGTAAATGGCGCCCACCAGCGTTAAACGCATTAATATTTTGTCAATATATTTTGCTGTTTGCTGACCTGGACGAATACCCGGTACAAATGCACCACTTTTCTTCAGGTTATCTGCTGTTTCACGACTGTTGAAAACAAGAGCCGTATAGAAAAAACAGAAAAATATAATCAAAGCAGTAAATACAGTGACATAAAGCGGTTGACCAGGCTGCAAAGCAGCTGATATATCACTTAGCCAACGAACTTGGCCTGCACTTGAAAACCAATTCGCGATCGTGGCCGGAAACAAAATAATTGACGAAGCAAAAATGGGAGGAATAACACCCGCCATATTCAACTTCAGTGGCAAGTGAGAACTTTGTCCACCATAAATTTTATTTCCAACCTGACGTTTGGCATAGTTCACGGTAATGCGGCGCTGACCACGCTCAACAAATACGACCAATGCGGTTATCGCCACGACCAGCGCAAAAATGAACAACGCTGCAACCGTTCCGATCTGATTCTGGCTAACAAGTTCAAACATGCTTGCCAGTGCAGTAGGCAAACCGGCCACAATACCTGCAAAAATCAGGATTGAGATACCGTTACCTAAACCACGTTCGGTGATTTGCTCACCCAGCCACATTACAAACATGGTACCCGTTACAAGGGTAACCACCGTCGTGAAGACAAACATCGCTCCCGGGGTGATTACCAGATTGGGTTGTGCCTGCAAAGTTGCTGCAATACCAAATGACTGTACCAACGCTAATACAACAGTGAAATAGCGGGTGTACTGGGTAATCTTGCGACGACCCGATTCACCCTCTTTTTTCAAGGCTTCCAGGGATGGCACGACCGCTGTCACCAGCTGCATGATGATCGATGCCGAAATATACGGCATGATACCCAATGCAAAGACAGAAAAGCGCTCGAGGGCACCACCGGAAAACATGTTAAAAAGACCCAGAATCCCGTCTGACTGTGTATTAAACAGATCCTGCATGGCACCAGGGTTGATGCCAGGGACAGGAATATGTGTACCGAAACGGTACACAACCAGAGCAAGAATCAGGAACACAAGTCGCTGTTTAAGGTCGCCGTATTTTTTACCGCTACCTGCTTTACCTGCTGCCTGCGCTTTAGCCACTTTTACCCCTTTTTAAGCGAGTGAACCGCCAGCGGCTTCAATTGCTGCGCGTGCACCTGCAGTGGCGGTCAGGCCATTCAGAGACACTTTGCGTGACAATTCACCTGACAGGATGACCTTGGCGTAACGAACGCTTTGGCCAATAACACCAGCTTGTTTTAAAACCTGAACGTCGATGACATCAGCTTCAATTTTCTGCAAATCAGACAAACGCACTTCTGCGTGCAAATGCCGACCCAGTGGAGTGAAGCCGCGTTTTGGCAAACGACGTTGCAAAGGCATCTGACCACCCTCGAAGCCGACTTTATGGAAGCCGCCTGAACGTGATTTCTGACCTTTATGACCACGACCTGCTGTTTTACCCAAGCCAGAACCAATGCCGCGTCCAACGCGACGTTTGGCATGCTTGCTACCAGCAGCAGGAGCTAACGTATTGAGTTGCATTTCAGACATCTCTGTTCCTTTAGGCTTCTGATACTGACACGAGATAATCCACTTTGCGGATCATCCCACGAACTTCGGGCGTATCAAGCAACACACGGCTGCTGTTCACTTTACCCAAACCCAGACCACGAACGGTGTCGCGGTGATCGCGTTTGGTGCCAATGACAGAGCGAACCAGTGTTACTTTAATTTGTTTATTCTGTGCCATGATTTACCCCAGAATTTCTTCAACGGATTTACCGCGTTTGGCAGCCACTTCAGATGGCGTCAAACATGCGTTCAAACCGTTCAAGGTTGCGCGTACCAGGTTGTATGGATTGCTTGAACCCAAGCTTTTTGCAACCACGTTACGTACACCCATTACTTCGAAAATTGCACGCATTGGGCCACCGGCGATAACGCCAGTACCTTCTGCAGCTGGAGAGATCAGAACGGTGGATGCACCGTGCTTACCTACTACAGTGTGATGCAGGGTGCCATTGTTCAGGGCAATCTTGACCATGCCACGACGGGCCTGTTCCATTGCTTTCTGAACGGCTACCGGCACTTCACGTGCTTTGCCTTTGCCCATGCCGATGCGACCATCGCCATCTCCAACCACGGTTAACGCTGCAAAGCTCATGGTGCGACCACCCTTGACCACTTTGCTGACGCGGTTGACCGCGATCATTTTTTCACGAAAACCGTCATCGCGTTCTTGTTCAGGGGCGTTTTTGCCTTGTGCTTTAGCCATTTGACAATTCCTCGCTTAGAACTTGAGACCGGCTTCACGCGCAGCTTCTGCCAACGCTTTAACACGGCCATGATAACGGAAACCCGAACGGTCAAATGCGACCGATTCGATACCTGCGGCTTTGGCTTTCTCGGCAACACGTTTACCTACGATAACTGCTGCCTCGACATTGCCGCCATTCTTTTTGCCATCAGCCAGTTCTTTACGAACCTCTGCTTCAAGAGTAGATGCGCTGAATAACACTTTGTCGCCTTCTGGCGAAATAACGTTCGCGTAAATGTGCAGATTGGAACGATATACAGATAAGCGATGAATACGCAACTCTGAAATCTTCCGGCGTGTAGCCACTGCACGACGCAAACGGGATACTTTCTTGTCCATGATTTATCCTTGCCTGCGCTATTATTTCTTCTTAACTTCTTTGATGATAACCTGCTCACCCGCATAACGAACACCTTTGCCTTTGTAAGGCTCTGGCGGACGATAACCGCGGATTTTAGCAGCAACCTGTCCTACCACCTGTTTGTCGTAACCTTTCAGAACGATTTCTGTCTGGCTTGGACATTCGGCTTTTACGCCTTCTGGCAGCGGATGGATGACATCATGAGAGAAGCCAAGATCCATTTTCAGCGCATTTCCCTGAACCTGTGCGCGGAAACCCACACCGATCAGATTCAGACGACGCTCAAAACCTTTGCTAACACCGGTAACCATATTGTTTACCAGGGCACGCAATGTACCTGACATAGCTTTGGCATGGCGTGATTCGTTAGTGACTGCGAAAGACAATTTGCCGTCATCAAGCGTAATGGCTACATCGCCACTCAGTTCCTGGTTCATTTCGCCCAGGGGACCTTTCACGTTGATGTTGTTGGGAGCAATTTTAACTTCCACACCATTAGGTACAATAACTGGATATTTTGCTATACGTGACATTGAATTCTCCTTATGCCACATAACACAGAACTTCGCCACCCACGCCTTCTGAGCGTGCTTTACGGTCTGTCATTACACCGCGCGAAGTTGAAACGATTGCCACACCCAGACCGTTCATCACCTGAGGGATGGAACCACGGCCTTTGTAGATACGCAAGCCAGGACGTGAAACGCGGTCAATGCGCTCGATCACGGGACGACCTGCATAGTATTTCAGTGAAATCTCAAGCTCGGGCTTGGTTTTTTCACCTTTGATTTCGAAGTTTTCGATATAACCTTCATCTTTCAGCACAGCAGCAATAGCCGCTTTCAGCTTAGAGGAGGGCATAGATACCGAAACTTTCTCGACTTGCTGTGCGTTACGGATACGCGTCAACATATCGGCGATTGGATCGCTCATGCTCATTTATATTCTCCTACCAGCTTGCTTTAGTCATACCAGGCACTTCACCGCGCATTGCCATTTCGCGCAGTTTGTGACGAGTCAAACCAAACTTGCTGAACACGCCACGAGGACGGCCAGTAATTACACAACGATTACGCATGCGTGTTGGATTTGCATTGCGAGGTAATTGTTGTACTTTCAGACGGGCGACATAGCGCTCTTCGTCTGATTTAGATGTATCGTTAATGATCGCTGTCAATTCGGCACGTTTGGCTGCGTATTTGGCAACCAGCTTTGCACGTTTGATGTCGCGATTGATGAGTGATAGTTTTGCCACGTCATCGCCCCTTAGTTACGAAACGGGAAGCTGAATGCTGTGAGCAGCGCTTTCGCTTCTTCGTCAGTCTTAGCAGTTGTAATGATGCTGATATTCAGACCACGCAGTGCATCAATTTTGTCGTATTCAATTTCAGGGAAAATGATTTGCTCTTTAACCCCAACGTTGTAGTTACCACGACCATCGAAAGCACGACCGGAAATACCGCGGAAGTCACGTACACGTGGCAGGGCCACGGTAACCAGACGATCCAGGAACTCATACATGCGTTTGCCACGCAGAGTAACCATACAACCGATAGGGTAGTCTTCGCGAATCTTGAAACCGGCAATCGCCTTGCGGGTTTTGGTTACGACAGGCTTTTGTCCTGCAATTTTGGTCAGGTCGGAAACAGCGTGTTCAATAACTTTCTTGTCTGCAACTGCTTCGGAAACGCCCATGTTCAAAGTGATTTTGGTAATGCGAGGCACTTCCATGTCACTTTTGTAATTGAATTTTTCTTTCAATTCGCCAGCAATTTTGCTGTTATACAAATCTTGTAAACGAGCCATTATATTGTGCCCCTTACGCTTTCACGCCAACGACAGCGCCGTTGGAGCGATAAATACGGACTTTATGACCATCCACTTCTTTAACGCCAACGCGATCAGCTTTACCTGTTTCTGGGTTAAACAAGGCCACATTTGAAATGTGGATAGGCAGTGTTTTATCAACAACACCACCTGGATTGTTTGTCATGGGATTAGGTTTTTGGTGTTTTTTCACGACGTTAACGCCTTCAACCAGAACGTGGTCAGCACCGACGCGAGCCAGCACAACACCACGACGCTTTTTGTCGCGTCCGGTCAATACGATAACTTCATCACCTTTACGGATATTGTTCATCGTTACCCTCTTATAACACTTCAGGTGCCAGGGACACGATCTTCATAAAGCGCTCTGTACGCAATTCACGCGTAACAGGGCCGAAAATACGAGTACCGATTGGCTCCAGCTTGGCATTGAGCAATACAGCTGCATTACCGCCAAAACGGATTAATGAGCCATCTTTACGACGAACGCCTTTGGCAGTACGTACGACTACCGCGTTATAAATTTCGCCTTTTTTGACGCGTCCGCGCGGTGCTGCATCTTTAACACTAACTTTAATAATGTCACCGATGGAAGCATAACGGCGCTTGGAGCCACCTAACACCTTGATGCACATTATACGGCGCGCACCGGTATTATCAGCCACGTCTAGCGTGCTTTGCATTTGGATCATGATTATTCCTGTTCCAACTTAGTTACATATACCGCCAAACAAAATGTGGCGGACCATATTCGCTTTCGCTATTCATATAACCAGTTTTGGTCCCGTCAGATTGTTTAACTTAAAACCACTTGGTTTTAGACCAAACCACCCTGGGTTGAAATCTGCTTAAATAAGAACTCTCCACCCACTGTAGAATGAGCGAAGACTGCTAATATACACCATAAAGCATTCTTTAGCAAGCTCTTAAACCGTTTGTTTTCTGGATAATACTTTAAAAACAACAATATATCGTATTTCCCCGCTACGATTTATGCACTCGGCAACGGCTTTGGCCGTTTAGACATGCTGACCGCCATTGATTTGCAATTCTGAACCATTAATGTAAGAGGATTGTTCACTGCATAAATAATAAATGGCCTGCGCCACTTCATGGGGTGTTCCCAGGCGATGCATGGGAATCTGGGTCTCAACAATCTTATGGGTGTCCGGGGAAAGGATGGAGGTATTGATCTCACCCGGCGCTATGGCATTGACCCTTACCCCCTGCGGGGCAAACTCATGCGCCTGCTCCCGGGTTAAAGCAGCCAAACCCGCCTTTGAAGCGGCATAGGCCGCACCTGCAAAGGGGTGAACCCTCGATCCGGCGATCGAGGTTACGTTAACGATACTGCCTCCGGCTTTTTTCAGTTCGGGAAACAGGTAACGCGACAACAGGGCCGTGGAAACCAGGTTCACCCGCAGTACGTTCACCCAGGTGAACTCATCGGTATCCAGTACGCCCAGGCGCCTGCCCCCTTCCCCCTTGGGCGAAATACCGGCATTGTTCACCAAGGCATGCAGTTTTCCATCAGGCAGTTTTTGACGCACCGTATCCACCAAATCGCGCAGTCCGCTCAAATCAGACAAATCAGCCTGGATGTGACTTTCTTTGGCGTCTGCCCACCTGCATTCCTGAGAAAAAGGCTGGCGCGATACGGTAAAAATCCGCCATCCCCGCTCCTGAAACAGCTTGACAGTCGCATGTCCAATGCCACGACTGGCTCCGGTTAACAGTACATATCGCGTTTGGTCTGTCATGTTAGTCTCCATTCGCCAATCCAAGGCGCATTTTTTCACTGCGTCTTCTGAGCCATTCCAGCGTCAAAAGCATAACAACTGAAAAAATGATAAGTAATGTGGCTGCCGCGGCAATCGTGGGGTTCAGGTTTTCACGAATGCCGCTAAACATCACGCGAGGCAGCGTAAACTGATCAGGCCCGGCCACAAATAAAGTCAGAACCACTTCATCAAAGGAGATGCCAAAGGCAAACAAACCACCTGAAATAACGCCTGGCGCAATAATCGGCAAGGTGACCCTGAAAAACGCATATACCGGAGACGCGCCCAGACTGCTGGCCGCCTTGACCAGATTCTGGTCAAAGCCTTCAAGCGTTGCCAATACGGTAATCACCACAAACGGCACACCCAGCACCGCATGCATTAAAATCAGCAGCCAGATATTATTGGCCATGCCCAGGGGGGCAAAAAACAGGTAAGCCGCCACCCCTACAATTACAACCGGCACCACCATGGGCGAAACCAGCAAACTCATCAGAAACGCCTTGCCAAAGAAGTTGGCACGATTGAATCCCAACGCTGCCAGCGTTCCCAACACCATGGCGATAAGCGTAGCCAGTGGCGCCACAATCAGTGTGTTTTTCAGGCCCAGCATCCAGGTCGGTGATGAAAAGAAGTTTTCATACCAGCGCAGGGAAAAGCCTTGCACCGGATAAACCAGAAACGCGCTTTCACTGAATGACAGTGGCACAATCACCAGTACCGGGGTAATCAGAAACAGCAAAATCAGCGCACAAATCATCCTGTGCAAATAAAACCAAACCATTTCCACGGCCGTACGGTTTTCTTTGTTTTTTTTCATGCGAGCCTCACTTTGCCACTGCCAACCAGACGGTTATATACGGCATAAAGAATAAGCGTGGCCACCAGCAGGAACCCGCCCAGGGCAGCCGCCAGACCCCAGTTAATGGAACCGTTTGTATAAAAGGCGATGAAGTAACTGATCATTTGGTCTTTGGGCCCTCCCAGCAATGCCGGGGTAATGTAATAACCAATGGAGGTAATAAAAACCAGCAGGCAACCGGCACTGATACCCGCCACGGTTTGGGGAAAATAAACCTTCCAGAAACTGGTGATGGGATGACAGCCCAGAGACACGGCCGCACGTATATAAGTGGGTGAAATGCCTTTCATGACACTGTATATGGGCAAAATCATGAATGGCAGCATAATATGCACCATGGCTATATACACCCCGATCCGGTTGAAAACCAATTGCACGGGCTGCTCAATAATACCGGCCCAGATTAAAAATCCGTTGATAATCCCGCCATTTTGCAGCAGTACAATCCAGGCTGCGGTTCGCACCAGCAGGGACGTCCAGAATGGCAATAACACCAGAATCATGAGCAGGTTGCTGGTTTTGGCCGGCAAAGTTGCCAGCAGGTAAGCCAGGGGGTAGGCCAGTATCAGGGTGCAAAGCGTCACCACCAGCGCCATTTTGAAGGTCCGCAAATAGATATCCAGAAAAATGGACTCTGACGGGCCGGCACTGACAATCTCATTGCGTTTGTCATATTTCATATCCAGGGCTGTCAGCAGGTAAAAGGCGGTACGCTCACCTGAATTGCGCTTAAGTAGCGCCCAGGTGGCCGGATCTGTCCAGCTGGCATCAATTTTTTCAAATTCGTCCCGGTAAGAGGCTACCGTTTCTGGAAGCGGCATTCTACGCACGGTCTTTGACAACAGGCTACGGGCACCGGGTTCCTCAAAATTCAGCCTGCGCATCAAGTCACCCGAGGTTCTCGCCTGCTTGGCCGTGGCCAGATCCTGAGCCAATGCCTTGTAAAAATTTTCCTGTAGCGGCTGCCCTACTTCCCAATCACTCAACTGTTGGGTTGTTATGGGCAATACGGAAACCACTTCGGGGTTTTCGATGCTTTTATTCAAAAAGGCCAGGATGGGTGCCACGAACAGCAGCAAAAGAAAAAGAACTAAAGGAAGTACCAGGCCAAACGCCTTGACTTTATTGCGTTTCGTTGATTTTGAAAATTTTATTTGCAGTGCCGCCGCTTCGCTGGCGGACATGGCCGGTTTTGTTATTGCCATCTGACTCACTATCCCCTCCTTTGGATGCTTCTCGGACTGGCCGGACTACCTCAACACAACGTCACTGATAGGGATCAAGAATACGAACAAATTCCCGCTTCCAGCCTACATTAATCCGCTTACCCACTTTCAGGGTCTGGCCAAGCATGGCAATGGGCTGCTTGACCACAAAATTCGGATTGTCATACAGATTCAGGCGCAAACGGACATGATCACCAAAATAAACAAACTCCAGAATTTCTCCCTGGCCGTTCTGTTCGGTGCTACCGGCAGGCGGATCAATCACGACACGCTCGGGGCGAATGGAAACCGACACCATATCACCGGTTTTCAGGGACTGATTGGCCAGCACACCCTGCATATGCGTGCCATTGTCAAGCAGAACCGTGCCATATCCGTTCTCAACCCCGGTAATACGACCATGGGTACGGTTATTCTCACCAATAAAATTGGCGACGAATGCGGTGACAGGCCGCTCGTAGAGCTCTTCGGGCGAATCGATTTGCTGGATAACACCATCGTTGAAAACAGCCACACGATTGGACATGGTCAGGGCCTCGCCCTGATCGTGGGTGACATACACTACCGTAATACCCAGCTTGTTATGCAAGCGCTTGATCTCGTATTGCATATGCTCGCGCAATTGCTTGTCCAGGGCACCCAGCGGCTCATCCATCAGCACCACCTGGGGCTCAAACACCAGCGCCCTTGCCAGGGCCACCCGTTGTTGTTGTCCGCCCGACAGTTGACTGGGAAAACGGTTGCCAAACTGATTCAGTTGCACCATGGCCAAACCGTTTTCCACCCGTTTTTTTATATCATCCTTGCCCAACCCCCTTACTTTCAGGGGAAAGGCCAGGTTTTCGGCCACGGTCATGTGCGGAAACAGGGCATAGTTCTGGAACACCATGCCAATATTGCGTTTGTAAGCAGGCACATCGTCCAGTGAACGCCCTGCCAGCTCAATGGTTCCCGAGGTGGGCGTTTCAAAGCCGGCAAGCATCATCAGGCTGGTCGTTTTGCCTGAACCTGACGGACCCAGCAATGTCAGGAACTCTCCATGTTGTATATCCAGATTCAGGTTTTTAACAATCATGGAACGTCCGTCATAACTTTTCTGGACATTCCTGAAACGCACCAGAATATCCGTATTATTGCTGTCAGGTCCAGACATAAGCCTTATCTCCTCTGTTCAACCATTCAATTTTTCATGAACGATATCAAGCGCCTGTTTGAATTTACTCACCATCTCATCAACCTGCCCAACCGTAATAATCAGGGGTGGGCAAAAAGCAAGCGTATCACCGATATTGCGTGAGATAACACCCAGGTCCTGCAACACCTTGCCAACCATGGTGCCCAGCTGGCCCGGGACTTCCAGCGCTGTTTTTTTGGATTTATCAATGACCAGCTCAACACCGGCAATCAGGCCAATGCCACGCACTTCGCCCACCAGCGGGTGATTATCCAGCTCATGCAATCGCTTAAGCATGTGTGCGCCCACCGTTGCCGCATTCTCCACCAGCTTGCGCTCCTGAATAATATTCAGGTTTTCCATGCCCACCGCCACCGCAACCGGATGGCCGCCCGCAGTGAAACCATGCCCCAGTACGCCCAGCTTGTTACTTTCATCGGCAATCGGATTGAACATTTTTTCATTCAGCAAAATGGCGGACAAAGGCTGGTAAGAAGAAGAAATCTGCTTGGACAGTACCAGGACATCGGGCTTCAGGCCAAACGTCTCAGAGGCGAACATTTTCCCGGTACGTCCAAAACCGCAAATCACCTCATCAGCAATAAACAGAATATCGTGTTTATTCAGGACCGCCTGGATTTTTTCCCAATAGGTGGCGGGCGGCACAATCACGCCCCCCGCCCCCATTACGGGCTCGGCAATGAACGCGGCAATGGTTTCAGGGCCTTCTTTCCGGATCAGGTTTTCCAGTTCCTCGGCCATACGAGTTGAGAACTGCTCTTCGCTTTCGCCTTCCTGTGCATCACGCCAGTAATGCGGACATGCCGTATGCAAAATGCGATCAATCGGCAAATCAAAACCACGGTGGTTGCCTGGCAGGCCGGTCAGGCTTGCAGACGCAACGGTAACGCCATGGTAGCCCTTAAGGCGACTGATGATTTTCTTTTTATTAGGCAAGCCCAGGGCATTGGAACGATACCAGACCAGCTTGATGACCGTATCATTGGCCTCGGAGCCAGAGTTGGTAAAGAACACCTTGCTCATGGGCACCGGGGCGATATCAATAAGCCTTTTGGCGAATTGGGCAGCCACATCATGGGTTTTATGCGTAAACTGATGATAAAAAGGCAATATTTCAAACTGGCGCATGGCGGCCTGGACCAGCCTCTTCTCGCTGAATCCCAGGGCCACGCTCCATAATCCGGCCATGGCTTCCAGATATTTCTTGCCATGAATATCTTCCACGTAGACCCCATCCCCCTTGACGATAACCAACGGCCCCTGCTCCTGATGCTTGCGGGCATTGGTATAAGGGTGCAAGTGGTAATTGATATCATCACTTTCCTGCTGAATTAATGTGTTTTCCATTTGGGTCTCCGTAACAGTCGAATATTGCAAAATCAAGTCAGTCCTGTTTTTTATCCTAAGACAGGAAGTCACAATCGGCTATATCCACTTGTGTAATTTTGATCAGGCCAGTTGCGTTTTCAGGCACCACTGAAGAACAGGCCGCGTTCGCCTTCAATGAAAACCTGCTGCAGGCGATCAACCGCTCCGGCAATATCCCGGGTAGGTACACCACCGTAGCCCAGCACCAGACAAAGCCCGTGTTCCGTGGGTTTGTGGAATTTGACCTGCCGTACAATCATGCCGTGACGGCGGGCGCAAAGCGAAAATTGTTCGAAACTTAACAGGGTATTGAATCGGGCCATTAGGTGCAAACCCGAATTACCCTGGGAAAGGGTGACTTTATTGCCGAAAACCGCTTTGAGCCTTTGCCGGAACAAGGCTCCGCGCTCAAAATAAATGGCCCTCATTTTCTTGATATGCCGGTAGAAATGGCCCTCGTTGATAAATTCGGCCAGTGCCGCCTGCAACTGCAGCATGCCGGGCAAGTACAGGTTTGAAATGGCCCGCCGCATGGCAGGTGCCAATCCTGGTGGCACTACCATATAGCTCAGGCGCAGGCCTGAAAACATGGATTTGCTGAACGTGCCGAAATAAATCACATGATTGCCCTGATCCAGACTTTGCAAAGAAGGCAAATGCAGGTCATCATGCCTGAACTCACAGTCATAATCGTCCTCTATCACCCATAGCTGATGCTTTTTGGCCAGCGCCAGGATTGTCTCCCGTCGTTCCATCGACATGGTGACACCAGTGGGGTACTGGTGCGAAGGGGTGACATAAATGAATTTCCCGTTCGCGGCAATCATGCCGTCCTCAAGCGCCATTCCCTCTTCATCAAGCGGTATGCAATTCACCTTTAACCCCCCCGCCTCAAACACCGACTCGGTCGCCCAATAAGGCGGATCCTCAATATAGGCCTGCTGCCCGGAGTCACTAAGCAGCCGGGTGCATAAATCCAGCGACTGGGGCGTGCCAAAGGTCACAATCACTTGGTCGGGATCACACTGCAGGGAGCGGGAAATGGCCAGATAAGCGGCAATGGCCTTGCGCAATTCCACATAGCCTCCCGACTCGGCATAGCCCGACAGGTGAAGATATTTTTTTGAATAATATTTGCCCAGGATTTTTCGCCAGATATGAAAAGGGAACTCGGACACATCGGGAATGCCAGGCACAAACTCCCCCTTGGGTTGCGGCGGACTGCTTTCCGACAACAGCAACCGGGCCCCCCTTTCGGAATACACCCAGGATTTCATGACGGGCGCATTGCCGGAAGGCACCAGCGGAGTGACGACCTTTGAGACATACGTGCCGCTGCCCTCCCGGCTGTACAGATAACCTTCGGTAACCAGACGTTCATAGACCAAAGAGACGGTAATTCGCGAAATACCCGCTTCTTTACTCAGGAAACGGGAAGAAGGCAGCTTTTTGTCCGGCGGCAATTTGCCATTGTTGATCAGATCATGAATAATCTGGTAAAGCTGGCGCTGCAATGGGGTTTTATCATCACGGTTCAGCTTTTCCAGCACCAGTTCAGCTAACGGAATTTCAAACATAAGACTCGCACATCAATCATTATTCTCATAATTTTAATAAGCCGCAAACCCATATCCACCAATACCGCAATCACCCCATCACTTAACGGGAAAACCCCTATTTCCCATGAAAAACAAAACTTGCGATCATGTCACATTCATCATCTTCCCCCAGATTCAGCCTTCAGGGTTCCGCCCAAAAAAACTGTGCAACACGGGAGGTGATTCAATGATGTCCAAACACAAGGATATGAAATTATGCTTAAACACGCTCGTTCAGCCATCGTGACAGGATTCATGCTCAGCGCCTTTGGTGCTGTTGCCTCAGCACAAAGCCTTACTGTGGTTTCTTTCGGTGGCGACTCAAAAACCGCCATGGAAAAAGCCTACTTCCAACCCTTTGAAAAAGAAACCGGCATCAGAATCAATGCCGTGGACTGGAACGGGGAAATGGGAAAAATAAAAAGCATGGTAGACACCAATAGCGTCCAGTGGGATGTGGTAGAGGTTGAGGCCCCCGAACTGGAACGCGGTTGTGCCGAAGGCCTGTTTGAGGAAATTGATTACAGCAAGGTCATTCCGCAATCCGACTTTATCGAACATGCGGCACAGGATTGCGGCGTGGGCACGTTTATCTGGTCGGTGGCCCTGGCCTACAATAAAGACAAACTCAAGGAAGGCCCCTCCTCCTGGGCCGACTTCTGGGATGTAAACAAATATCCGGGTAAACGGGCGCTTCGCAAAGGGGCCAAATACACGCTTGAAATTGCCCTGATGGCCGATGGCGTCTCCCCCAAAGACGTCTATTCAGTACTGGCAACCCCGGAAGGCGTTGACCGTGCATTCAAAAAGCTGGATGAACTCAAACCACATATCCAATGGTGGGAATCGGGCGCACAACCTGGCCAATACCTGGTTGCCGGCGATGTCGTCATGTCTTCGGCTTACAATGGGCGAATTTCCCAAGCCATCAAGCAAGACAACCGCCCCCTTTCCATCGTCTGGAACCAAAGCCTGTATGCCCTTGACTACTGGGCCATTCCCAAAGGTTCTCCCAATATTGAAAATGCCCTCAAGTTCATCAGGTTTGCCAGCCAGCCCCAGAACCTGATTACCTATTCATCCAACATTCCTTACGGCCCGCCAACCACTGCAGCCATCAATGCCCTGCCGGCTGACATCGCCAAAGACCTGCCCAGTTCCAAGCAAAACATCGAAAACGCCATTGCGCTGGATGTCAATTTCTGGACCGATTATGGTGACGCCCTTGAGCAACGCTATAACGCCTGGGTAGCACAATAACAGCTCTTTTTAAAATCACGGCATTAAGCAATCATCTCCTGGTTTTGCCACCAGGAGATGATTGCATTGTGGCAAACAAACCCATGCCTTGAATCCGGCTTTTCCATGGTACAGTTATTTTTTTGCACGCATACACGCTTTTAACCAGAAGGAAAACCATGTTTGAGCATTTAGCACCTTATGCAGGTGACCCCATTTTCAGAATTGGTGACATGTTCCGCCAAGACCAGCGCCAGAATAAAGTGGATCTGACCGTTGGACTTTACTATGATGGCAAAGGCCAGATTCCCATCCTCGACAGTATCCATCAGGCCGAACTGAAACGTGCTCAACATCCGGAAACCCGCCAATATCTTCCCATGGAAGGTTTACCCAGCTATCGCAGCGCGGTACAGAAATTGCTTTTTGGCACAGAATGTGCTGCCCTGAACGAAGGCCGCATTGTGACCATGCAAAGCGTGGGTGGCACCGGTGCCCTGCGTATTGGTGGCGAACTCCTGCATCTGGCCAGCCCCAACAGTGAAATCTGGATCAGCAACCCGGGCTGGGATAACCACCATGCCATCTTTGAAGGCGCTGGCCTGAAAACCCATACCTACCCTTATTACGATTCCGTCAATGGCGTTTTGCTCTTTGACGAGATGAAACAAACCTTCCAGACCATTCCCGCTGGCAGCATTGTGCTGCTGCATCCCTGCTGTCACAATCCCACCGGGGCTGACCTGTCCAGCGCGCAATGGGAAGAAATTGCCGACATTATTGTTGAACGTAAACTGATCCCGTTCCTGGACATTGCCTATCAGGGTTTCAGTAATGGTCTTGATGAGGATGCCTTTGCCATCCGGTTACTGGCCTCCCGAAACATCCCAATGCTGGTGGCCAACTCTTTTTCCAAGAATTTTTCTTTTTATGCCGAGCGCTGTGGCGCCCTTTCCGTCGTGTGCCAAAACACCCTGGAAGCCGACCGGGTACTGGGACAAATCAAGTTGCTGGTGCGCCGCATTTACTCCAATCCGCCCTTGCATGGCGCCCGCATGATCTCCGATGTACTTAACGATCCGGAACTGTTTGCCATGTGGGATCGCGAAGTCAATGAAATGCGCACACGCATCAGGAATATTCGCCAGAAAGCCTACGATATCCTGAAGGCACAGGCACCTCATTTCGACAGCTCGTTCATCATCAGGCAAAATGGCATGTTCAGCTATACCGGCTTAAGTCTGCCACAAATTGAAAAACTGCGTGCCGATTACGGTGTCTACTTTATCGACTCCGGGCGCATCAGCGTGCCCGGCCTTAATGAAGACAACGTCACCTACTTTGCCGAGTCTGTCAGCAAAGTGGTTTAGCAGAAAATTTAGTATTGAAATAATAAATTTAATCAAAACACAAAATGAGGACTGAAAAGAAATGAGTCAATATGAAGCACTGAGTCTGTATATAGATGGCGAGTTTGTTTCCGGTGGAGGACGCAAAACCCAGGACGTCATCAACCCTGCCACCCTTGAAGTGCTGGGGCAACTTCCTCACGCCAGCGAAGCCGACCTGGATCGCGCCCTGTCCGCTGCCCAGCGGGCGTTCGATTCATGGAAGCACAGCTCTCCCATGGAGCGCTCGGCCATTTTACGCAAGGCAGCCCAATTGTCCCGTGACCGTGCCCAGGAGATTGGCCTGAACATGACTCGCGACCAGGGAAAACCTTTGGTCGAGTCGGTAGGTGAAATCATTTCATGCGCCGACCACTGCGACTGGCATGCCGAGGAATGCCGCCGCATTTACGGCCGGGTCATTCCACCCCGCACACCCAATGTGCGCCAGATCGTGGTGCGTGAACCCATTGGCGTATGCGCCGCCTTCACCCCCTGGAACTTCCCTTACAACCAGGCTATCCGTAAAATCTCGGCCGCCATTGGTGCAGGTTGTTCTATTATCCTGAAAGGTCCCGAAGACTCTCCCAGTGCCGTCATGGCAATTGCCCGCATCTTCCATGATGCCGGCCTGCCCAAAGGCGTTTTGAATATTGTCTGGGGTGAACCCGCCCAGGTATCCGACTACCTGATTCGCTCTCCCATCGTACGCAAAGTATCCTTTACCGGCTCGGTACCGGTTGGCAAACAGCTGGCTGCCCTGGCAGGTGCCCACATGAAACGCATCACCATGGAATTGGGCGGTCATTCTCCGGTACTGGTCTTTGATGATGCCAATATCGAACAGGCGGCCAAAAGCCTGGCCAAATTCAAGATTCGCAATGCCGGCCAGGTTTGCGTTTCACCCACCCGGTTTTATGTCCAGGAAAAAGCCTATGACCAGTTTCTGGATATATTTGTTGGCGCCTTGAAAAACATCCAGGTGGGCGATGGTACGGCACAGGGAACCGAAATGGGCCCCTTGGCTCACGAACGTCGCATTGGCAGCATGAGCGCATTTGTGGAAGATGCCAGACAACGTGGCGCAACCATTGAACTGGGTGGCAACCCACTGTCTCAAACCGGTTATTTCTTCCCGCCAACCGTTGTCACCAATATTAAAGATGATGCAAAGCTCATGACCGAAGAGCCGTTTGGCCCGATTGCACCGGTTGTTAAATTCAGTGATACCGATGAAGTCCTGGCCAGGGCCAACAGCCTTCCTTTCGGCCTGTCTTCATATGTATTCACCAATTCACTTCAAACCGCAACCAAAGTCTCCAATACACTTGAAGCCGGAATGGTCAATATTAACCACTTTGGCTCTGCCCTGCCGGAAACACCCTTTGGTGGCGTTAAAGACAGTGGCATCGGCAGTGAAGGCGGCTCTGAAACCTTTGACGGATATTTGGTCACCAAGTTTATTACACACGTATAACAATTAAGCTGTTTTTACAATTTTATCGCTATTAAAAAATAATATATTCATAACTTAAAACGCAAAGAGCCTTGTTCTTTGCGTTTTTTTCATTTCAACTCGCTTTAATCTTAAATCCTTATGGAAAGCACCTATAGCGAGTCAATCTGTTTCTAACGCATACTCATCCTGTACCAAAGGCATGGGCCTGACCTGTGTTTTCAATCACTATTTTTTAAAATTAATGCATAACATGAGTGATTTAATCTTAGAGACAAAAAACCTGACCAAGGAATTCCTTGGTTTCGTAGCGGTAAACGATGTAAACCTGCAGGTGCAGCGTGGCCACATTCATGCGCTCATCGGCCCCAACGGTGCCGGTAAAACCACCTGCTTCAATTTGCTGACTAAATTCCTGCCTCCCACCTCTGGCAATATTTTTTTCAATGGCAACAATATCACCGCTGAAAAACCGGCTCAAATTGCACGCAGGGGCATTATTCGTTCCTTCCAGATTTCGGCCGTTTTCCCCGACTTGACAGTGCTGGAAAATGTACGCATAGGCCTGCAACGCCAGCAGAACAATTCTTTTCATTTCTGGAAAAGCAACCAATGCCTGCATGAACTTGACGACCAGGCCAGAGAATTGCTGGCGGAAGTTGACCTGCTTGAATTTGAAAATGAAATCACTTCCAATCTGCCTTACGGTCGCAAACGGGCACTGGAAATTGCCACCACGCTGGGCATGAAACCCGAACTCATGCTACTTGACGAGCCCACTCAGGGCATGGGGCATGAAGACGTGGATCGGGTAACCCAACTCATCAAAAAAGTCAGCGCCGGACGCACTATCCTGATGGTCGAACACAATATGAACGTGATTTCCTCGATTGCCGACAAAATCACCGTTCTGGCACGGGGCGCCACACTGGCTGAAGGCAATTACCAGGAAGTTTCCCGCAACCCTGCCGTGATGGAGGCCTATATGGGCACTTCCCAGGGTGAACTGGAAGGAGCTCACTAACATGACAGCACTCGCACTTGAAATCAAGGATCTGCAGGCCTGGTATGGTGAATCGCATATTCTGCATGGTGTCAACATCAGCATTCCCAAAGGACAGGTCATTACCCTGCTTGGACGTAACGGTGCAGGCCGCACAACCACCCTGCGGGCCTTGCTGGGCCTGACCGGAACCCGCAAAGGTTCCATCAAGGTCCATGGGGTTGAAGCGATTAACCTGCCTACCCATAAAATCGCCCATCTGGGCATTGGCTATTGCCCCGAAGAGCGAGGCATCTTTGCCAGCCTGAGCTGTGAAGAAAACCTGCTATTGCCCCCTCAGCTCAACGGCACTACCGCCGGCGACAAAGGCATGTCACTGGCGGAAATCTACGAGATGTTCCCCAACCTGCTAGAGCGTCGCAATTCCCCGGGAACCCGGTTGTCAGGCGGTGAGCAGCAGATGCTTGCGGTTGCCCGCATTTTACGCACAGGTGCCAATATCCTGTTGCTGGATGAAATTTCAGAAGGTCTTGCACCCGTGATTGTCAAAACCCTTGCCCGCATGATCACGACCCTGAAAGCAAAAGGTTTCACGATTGTCATGGTCGAACAGAACTTCCGCTTTGCCGCCCCCCTGGCCGACCATTTCTATGTTATGGAACATGGTGAAATCGTTGAGCAATTCCCGGCTTCCGAGCTGGCTGCCAAACAGGATACCCTGCATACCCTGCTGGGTGTCTAAGCTATTTTTTCATTCTATCCCCGGAGACAAACATGAGATTAAAGAAAACAGCAAAATTGAAAAAAACAGCCTTGACCACGGCAATTGCCCTATCCAGTCTGGGCCTTGCCCAAGCCCAGGAAATTTCCGATGACATCATCAAAATCGGCTTTATTACCGACATGTCCGGTGTTTATTCCGACCTGGACGGACCGGCCGGTGGCGAGGCCATAAAAATGGCTATTGAGGCCGCTGGTGGTGAAATCAATGGAAAAAAAATTGAACTGGTTACCGCCGACCACCAAAACAAGGCTGACGTGGCTTCAGCCAAAGTCCGTGAATGGATCGACCAGGGCAAGGTTGACATGATTATTGGTGGCACAAATTCTGCCACTGCCCTGGCCTCAGCTGCCGTTGCCGCCGAAAAGAAAAAACCCTATATCTCGATTGGTGCCGGTTCTACTGCACTTACCACCACCCACTGCACCCCTTTTACCATTCACTATGCCTATAACACCAAAGCACTGGCCAATGTAACCGGTTCTGCCGTTTATAACCAGGGTGGCAAAGACTGGTTCTTCATTACCGCCGATTACGCTTTCGGCCATTCTCTTGAGCAGGACACCATCAATGTGGTGAAAGCCGCCGGAGGCACCATCAAGGGCACGGTTCGTGTGCCATTAAGCACTACCGACTTTTCTTCTTACATGTTGCAGGCCCAAACCTCTGGCGCCCAAATCCTGGGCCTGGCCAATGCAGGGGGTGACTTCATCAACTCCATCAAGGCCGCCAGTGAATTTGGCGTTACCCCCGGCATGAAGCCGGCCGGTTTGCTGGTATTCATTAACGATGTGCACGCACTGGGCCTGAAAGCCACACAGGGACTGTACCTGACCGCCCCCTGGTACTGGAACCAGGATGACGAGTCACGCGCATGGTCAGCCAAATTCGAGGAACGCATCAAGCGTAAACCCTCGTTCGTTCAGGCTGCAGACTATACCGCCGCCGAAACCTACCTGAAAGCCGTTAAGGAAACCGGCACCGATGATGGTGAGGCCATCATGAAATGGTTCAAGTCAAACACCATTAACAACTTCTTTGCCAAGGATGCCATGGTTCGCAAAGATGGCCTGATGATCCACGACATGTACCTGATGCAGGTCAAGACACCGGAAGAATCCAAAGGCCCATGGGATTACTACAACGTGGTTGAAAAAATTCCGGGCGAAAAAGCCTTCGGTCCGGAAAGCGAATCCACCTGCAAGCTGTAAATCGCACCCTCGATCAACTCGCACTGTAGTCATGGCAGCTCCACACGGGGCTGCCACAATACCAGTTAAAAAATGTTGTCAATAAATAAACTGAACGTTATGCATTATGATTGATATTTTCGGCATCCCTATTCAAGCCTTTCTTGGCCAGATTTTACTGGGCCTTGTAAACGGTTCTTTTTACGCAATTCTCTCATTGGGTCTGGCCGTCATTTTTGGTCTTCTCAATGTCATCAACTTCGCTCATGGCGCTTTATACATGCTGGGTGCCTTCCTGGCCTGGATGGGAATGCAATACCTGGGGCTTAATTACTGGGTCATGCTGGTTGTCGCGCCCATTCTGGTTGGCATTTTTGGCATGATTCTGGAGCGACTGCTGCTGCGCCATTTATACAAGCTCGACCATCTTTATGGCCTCTTGCTCACTTTCGGCATTGCCCTGATGATCGAGGGTATTTTCCGCAGCTTTTATGGTGTTTCAGGCCAACCCTACCCCACCCCGGAAAGCCTGCGCGGCGCGGTCAACCTGGGTTTCATGATCCTGCCCATTTACCGTGGCTGGATTGTGCTGGCCTCTGTCATTGTTTGCCTGTTCACCTGGTTCATGATTGAAAAAACACGTCTTGGTTCCTTATTGCGTGCCGGTACCGAAAACCCCAAACTGGTTGAGGCGTTCGGCATTAACGTGCCGCTCATGATTACCCTGACTTATGGTTTTGGTGTTGCCCTGGCCGGTTTTGCCGGTGTGCTGGCGGCCCCCGTGCTACAAGTATCCCCCCTCATGGGCGCCAACCTGATTATTGTCGTGTTTGCGGTCGTTGTTATCGGTGGCATGGGCTCTATCATGGGCTCTATTGTGACCGGTCTTGGCCTGGGTGTTATTGAAGGACTCACCAAAGTATTCTGGCCTGAAGCCTCCAGCACGGTGGTCTTTATTATTATGGCCATTGTTTTATTACTCCGCCCCGCCGGACTTTTTGGGAAAGAAAAATGAACCGACAAATCCTTGGCTATGCATTATTTGCCATTGTGGCCGCCTCATTGCCTGCGTTCGGCATATACCCCATTTTTATCATGAAAATCCTGTGCTATGCCCTGTTTGCATGCGCCTTCAACCTGCTTCTGGGTTACGTTGGCCTGCTCTCTTTCGGGCATGCCGCTTTTCTGGGCAGTGCCGCCTATGCGTCAGGCCATGCCATTAAGGTATGGGGATTTTCACCCGAAATGGGTATTCTTTACGGCATCCTGATTGCCGCCACTCTTGGTTTTGTGATCGGGGGCCTGGCCATCCGGCGCAGCGGTATTTACTTCACCATGATTACGCTGGCAATGGCTCAAATGGTTTTCTTTTTCTTTCTGCAAGCACCATTTACCGGTGGTGAAGACGGTTTGCAAGGCGTTCCCAGGGGGCATCTGTTCGGCCTGCTCGACCTGAAAAACGACTTGAATCTTTACTATATGGTGGTTGGCATCTTCATGATTGGTTATTTCATCTGCTGGAGAACCGTCAACTCACCTTTTGGCCAGGTCCTGAAAGCCATCAAGGAAAACGAACCCCGTGCCATTTCGCTTGGCTATGATGTGGACAAATACAAACTGCTGGCTTTTGTCCTGTCCGCCGCTATTGCGGGCCTGGCCGGTTCCACCAAAATGCTGGTGTTTGTGTCAGCCACCCTGTCAGATGCCATGTGGCAAATGTCGGGTATCGTTGTATTAATGACCTTGATTGGCGGTGTAGGCACCTTTATTGGTCCGGTCATTGGCGCCTTCATTGTTGTGATGCTTGAAAACAAGATTGGCGATTTTGGTCGCATGATTGCCGATACGACTGGCGTACAGTGGTTTTCAAGCCTGGGCGAATCGGTTACCATTGTGATGGGGCTCATCTTTATTATCTGTGTGATGGCTTTCCGAAAAGGAATTGTAGGGGAACTAGCACATTTTTTCACTGCACGACAAAGTAAAAGCCAATAGTTACAAATACCCCCTAAACCTTGCAAGCTTTCTGCAAATTTCTAAGCAATTACCCTTATTTTTTGTGTTTATGCTTGCAAGGCTAAGGTTGTTCTTACTATTATCTGCCCTACCTCGAAATAGATTATTTTTATAAGCATATTTTTCGATATAGCATTTACAAATTGTCAAGGAATTTATATGAAAAAATCCCTTTTAACCGCAGTTTTAAGCACTGCCGCCATAATGACCGGCACGTCTTACGCGGCTGACTTCCCAAACAAACCCATCCGCGTTATTGTTCCTTTTGCCCCTGGCGGCTCTACCGATATCGTGACCCGCATCGTCACCACCAAAATGAGCGACATCCTGGGTAAACCCATGGTGGTTGAAAACAAAGGCGGTGCGGGTGGTGCGATTGGTGCCTCTGAAGCCGCGCGCGCCAAACCCGATGGTTATACGCTTTCCATTGCAACCGTTTCAACCCTGGCCGTAAACCCTGCCTGCAAACCCGAAGGACTGGGTTACGACGCCCTGAAAGATTTTGCACCGGTTACCAACTTCGCCAACGTTCCCAACGTGCTCGAAGTCAACCCCAAATTCCCGGCCAACGACTTCAAAGCCTTCCTGGCTGAAATCACGGCTAATCCAAATAAATACTCTTACGGTTCATCCGGCACCTGCAGCGTTCTGCACCTGTTTGGCGAAGCCTTCCGCCTGTCTACCAAAACCGATATCGTTCATGTTCCCTACCGGGGTTCAGGCCCAGCCGTTACCGATGCTGTTGGTGGACAAATTGCAATTCTGTTCGACAACCTGCCATCTTCTTTCCCGCAAATCGACGCCAAAAACCTTCGTCCCCTGGCGATTGCCTGGGAAGAACGCCTGGATAGCATGAAAGATGTTCCCACCTTTAAAGAACTGGGTTATCCCGAATTGAACCAGCCCGTCTGGTATGGTCTGCTGGCACCTGCCGGTACACCCGAGGACGTGATTGCCACCCTGCATAAAGCGGCAGCTGAAGCGTTGAAAGACCCGGCCGTGGTTGCTGCCCTGGAAAAACAGGGCGCATTCCCTTCAGGCAACACACCTGAAGAATTTGCCAAGGAAATCCAGCAACAGTATGACTGGGCCAGGGATGTTGTAAAAAAAGGCAATATTGAATTGCAGTAACCCCTGCGGTTTTTAAAAAAAGCGGATGAAAGTCTCATCCGCTTTTTTGCCCAATCCACGTAAATCTCACACATTTATCTATTTAACTAAGGTTGTAAGTTATGCACATTAAGAATCAANCCCGCATGGGGCCCGGCTATTTTCCATTCTGGCTGGGTGTTGTCCTGGCCTTGCTGGGCGGTGTAGTCACCATTGGCTCACTGCGTGGTAAAGAAGCGGATGACCATCATATTGGCAAATTCGACTTCGACATTCTTGCCCTGATCATCGGCTCGATTGTGGTGTTCGGTGTCATGCTGGACAACCTGGGCCTGTACATCTCACTGGTGCTGCTGGTTATTTTCAGCAGCCTGGCCAGTCACGAGTTCAGCCTTAAAATCGCCATTGGCAATGCCATTTTCCTGGTGATCTTCACCTGGCTGGCTTTTGTCAGGGGCCTGGGCCTGATCTTCCCGCTGTGGCCGGTTCCCTTTGCCGAATGGCCCACCTATGCAATGATCATTATTCCACTATCGATTATTGTCGGCTTCGTTATCCTGATTAAAAAAATTAAAGGGAGCAAATAATCATGATGGAATTGCTGGAACACTTGTCCCTGGGCTTTTCAGTGGCCTTTACGCTGGAAAACCTCTCTTATGCTTTCCTGGGCTGTTTG
>NZ_BMYS01000006.1 GCF_014652395.1 Advenella faeciporci | reverse complement strand
GCTGTGTTAGCCAGCCTGAAGGTTAAAAAACCGACCACTGATGTTGAATATGTGAATTTGTAATGGAGCGTTTATAACATAATCCACTATAAATCAATAACTTAAAATTTTAACTGTCGAACTCGGGCGGGCCAGTCTATCATCGGTTGCCGGATCGGATCCGGGCTCATGCTTATATCTGTTTTATAGCGTTGGTGCTCGCGCGTGTCATGCGTGAACGGCTGTACCAGAATCCGGTGCCTGACGTATGCTCACCGGAACGAGCTTTGTCAGTATTGCGCCGAATTCAGACGCATAAAGTCACGTTCGACGGTCAGGCACCTGTTACCGGAATCTCTGCCATCGATGCGGAACAAGCCGCTGTGTTGGCAAGCCTGAAGGTCAAAAAGCCGTTTGCGGATGTGGCTTATGTGAACTTGTAGTGGAGCGATTGTAAAGCGATCCATTACAAATCAATGGGTTATGTTTTTAACTGTCGAACTCGAGATGGCAGTCTGATGGAGGCGGGGCATTTTGTACAAACCATCGAAAACAGGCAAGGTTTAAAAATAGCCTGTCTGGAAGAAATCGGTTATCGGAATGGATGGCTGTCCAGGGGGGAGTTAATGGAGAAAATCAAACCGTTATCAAAAACAGGTTATGGGCAATATTTATTGAGTTTGCTGAGTCATTCTTAGGATTTATTATGAATGCGGGATTCCCTTTTATGTCAGTACAGTTGTAAGTTCCGCATGTCAGTAATAACCTGCTCTATCAGCTTTGGTGTCAGGTTATCTAGCCCCAAACCCAGTAATCATGGTTTTGATCGTTAATAACGTAATGTAAAAATCCAGCGAGATTGAACAGTGTTTTATATAAAAGAAATCATGCTCAATCTTGATTTGGGCTTCATCTACATCTGATGTATACCCATATCTTACCTGTGCCCAGCCCGTTATGCCGGGTTTTACAACATGCCGATAGCTGTAAAAGGGTATTTTTTGGTCATACTCTTCTACAAAACTGGGCTGTTCGGGTCTGGGGCCAATCAGGCTCATTTCACCTTTCAAAATATTCAAAAGCTGTGGCAATTCATCAATACGCAATTTTCTGATGATTTTGCCAATGCGGGTAACTCTGGGGTCATCTTCTTCGGCAAACGCTTCGTTGTGTTCTGCCTTTACATCATGACGCATGCTTCTGATTTTATACATCCTAAATGGCTTGTTGCCCAAACCAACCCTGGTTTGGCAGAAAAAAGCCGGTCCTGAGGATTCCAGTTTTACCAGCAGGGCGGTAACAAGCACCAAGGGCAAGGTGATGGGAAGTGTAAGAAGTACAACAACCCAGTCAAAACAGGTTTTAATAAATTCAAACAAAGGTGAAGGCAGCAATGATCCAATATTGTTTTCTGTCATGTGTCTAATCCTGACTCGACCCGTCAGGGATTCAAAAACCTGTTCCGAGTTAAGTACCGGAATGCGGTTAAGGGCACATTGGGTTAGAAAACGCTCCCACTCTGGGGTGATGCTTTTAAAGTCTGCAACCACGGCATCATAGCGGACATTATTCAGGTTGGGTGTTTCCAGGACACGAATGTCATGACCTTTTTTATTCAGCGCGATCAATTCCTGCGTTTTGGCTTGATTAACTACGGCCAGTTTGGGTTTGCGCATTCTAAAGGTAAGTATGTATTCTATGTGCAACCAGAACAGGGTGGTTAAACCACTGGTTACCAAAATAAGCCTTGAAATGGGAAAATAAAACAGGAAGGTTGCCAGAATGCAAAAACCGTAAACGGTAAGAATCTGTGGCGCCAGCAAGGCTGCCGATCTTCCGCCTGGGTAAGAGTTGGTTAAGTAGTTGCACCAGATGTGGGTAAGGACGAAGGCAATTGAACTAATGATGAAGGCATTAAACTGGCCTTGATCAATGTAGTAGTAATTCTTGAAACCGTAATGGATATAAAAAGGTAATACTACGCACAATATAAAACCCAGCAGCATTGATACAAAGCGGGAAAGCAGGATTTTTTCATACAGCTTATGAAAACGTGACTGGGATGTTAAGCGCATATTGTTAAGAGTTTACCGAAATTTTTGATTTTTAGTGCACTGTAGAAGATTACAATGGCATGCATATAAACTTTCAATTATTGAAATAATATGATTTATGCTGATTATAAAAACACTAGTAATATACCTGTAAATAGCATTTGAAGAGATGACAATCTTGAACAAGCATAATAATTTGTAATTTTTTTGTATGATTCTGGGCAATTTTAAAGTTTTTTATGACAATTTTCGTAACCGGTGGCGCCGGTTTTATCGGCAGTAATTTCATCCTGGATTGGCTTGGTCAATCTGGCGAGCCCGTTGTGAATATAGATAACCTAACCTATGCCGGCAATCTGCAAAGCCTGTCTTCCATTGAGAATCACCCCGGCTACCATTTTGTTCAAACCGATATTGCCAACCAAAACACCATCTCCCAGCTGTTAATCCAGCATCGGCCCAGGGCAATTATTAATTTTGCGGCCGAATCGCATGTAGACCGTTCCATTCATGGGCCGGCCAGTTTCATCCAAACCAATGTGCTGGGCACATTCAGTTTGCTGGAATGCGTTCGCGATTACTGGAATACCTTGGCAGGTACAGATAAGAGCAATTTTCGGTTCCTGCATATCTCTACCGATGAGGTCTATGGCTCTTTATTGCCCGAAGAGCCGGCATTTACGGAATCGTCCTGTTACCGGCCCAATAGCCCGTATTCAGCCAGCAAGGCGGCCTCTGATCACCTGGTGCGGGCGTGGCACCATACCTATGGCTTGCCCGTGTTAACCACCAACTGTGGCAATAACTATGGGCCGCGCCAGTTTCCAGAAAAGCTCATCCCGCTGGTTATTTTGAATGCCTTGGCTGGCATGCCTTTGCCCATTTATGGAGATGGCCTGCAAATACGTGACTGGCTGTATGTGGGGGATCATTGCGCAGCCATTGCAACGGTATTGGACAAAGGCATACCGGGGCAGACTTACAATATTGGTGGTGGCAATGAAAAAACCAATCTGGATGTTGTGCAAGCCATATGTGATGTGCTTGATGAAATCCGCCCGCGTGCAGGCGGGCAGTCATATCACCGGCAAATCGCTTTTGTGGCAGACCGCCCCGGGCACGACCGGCGTTATGCCATTAATGGCACTAAAATAGCGCAGGAACTGGGTTGGCACCCGCAGGAAACTTTCACAACGGGTTTGCAAAAAACCATCCAGTGGTATTTAAATAACAGTGATTGGGTGCAAGGCGTGCAAAACGGTTCTTATCGCGATTGGATGGCTTTGCATTATGGCCATCATAAACATAATGGGGGCAGGGCATGACGCAACGCAAAGGGATTATTCTGGCGGGTGGTTCGGGTACACGGTTGTATCCGGTTACACTTGCCGTGTCCAAGCAGCTATTGCCTGTTTACGATAAGCCCATGATTTATTACCCCCTAAGTACCTTAATGCTGGCAGGCATCCGCGATATTCTGCTTATTTCAACGCCTTGGGATTTGCCGCGGTTTCAGCACTTGCTGGGGGATGGCAGCCAATGGGGGCTTAATATCAGCTATGCAGAACAACCCAGCCCAAATGGCTTGGCCCAGGCTTTTATGATTGGCCGCCAGTTTGTGGGTAACCGTTCGGTTGCCTTGGTATTGGGAGATAATGTTTTCTACGGGCATGACTTGCCCCGCCAGCTAGCGCGCGCCTGTGCCCGGGAAGAGGGCGCCACGGTATTTGCCTATCATGTGCAAGACCCGCAACGGTACGGGGTGGTTGGGTTTAATGGGCAGGGCAAAGTTGTTTCCCTGGAAGAAAAGCCAGCGCAACCCAAATCCAATTTCGCCGTAACCGGGCTGTATTTTTATGACAATCAGATTCTGGATATTGCCGCTGCCTTAACGCCTTCGGCACGTGGTGAACTGGAAATTACCGACTGTAATTGCGCTTATTTGAATAAGGGGCAGCTTTCGGTTGAGCTAATGGGCCGGGGCTATGCCTGGCTGGATATGGGTACGCATGAAAGCCTGCTTGATGCGGGTAATTTTATTCAAACCATAGAAAAGCGGCAGGGCCTGAAGGTGTCTTGCCCTGAAGAGATTGCCTACCGTAAAGGGTTTATTAGTGCTGCGCAGCTTGAAGCGCTGGCCCAGCCCTTGGCCAAGAATGAATATGGGCAATACCTGTTGCATCTGCTTAAAAATAATTGAACCATGAAAATTTGTGGGGGCGTATAAAACCAGTGATTACCCTGCGCTTGACGGTAAGCCTACGAATTTATCAATGCTAATTGACAGAAATAATTGGGTTATGTTTTAATGTCCTTAATCCTGGGACAAAGGACATTTGGATCTGTAAATTATGAAAGGTCAGGACATTGTTATATTACTCAAGCTCATTTGCCTGAAAAAACAGGAGGAAGAGGGTAATCTAAACCAGCCAGCCAGGGGCACCGGTGTAGATGAACCTTATTCTATTCGGGGGCTTGCGGCTTCTCTTGGCATTAGTAAAACAGAAGTCCATGCTTCTATAAATCGCAGTTTATTTTCAGGTTTGGCTATCAAAGATCGTATAACCGGGCGTATAAGGCCAAACCATCGAGCACTTGGCAACTTTATTACGCATGGGTTGAAATATGTTTTCCCGGTCAAGCCAGGTGGCATAACAAGGGGGATCCCCACTGCATTTGCGGCCCCCATGTTGAATAGTCTTCTCATCAGCCCGGGTGAATATATTTATATTTGGCCTGACGCGGAAGGTAAAATTATGGGGCAGTTTGTTGAACCCCTGTTTAAATCCGTTCCTGAAGCGGTAAAGAATGATGAACAACTATATGAATACTTGGCACTTATAGATGCAATCAGACTGGGCAGGCCACGAGAAGCCGGATTGGCAGCAAAACTTCTTGAAGAAAGGTTATTAAAAAAATGACAACAGTTAAAGGACAATTGCTACGCATGCTGGAAAGAGTGGCAGTTGCACTGGGCAGTGAGCTCCGGCAAAGATTGGTATTTGTAGGTGGGTGTACAACCGCACTATTTATCACTGACCCCATTACTTTGGAAGATGTCAGGGCAACAGATGATGTTGATTTAATTGTTGATCTTGCTGGTTACGCTGCGTGGGTAACTTTGGAAGAACAATTAAGGAACAGGGGGTTTTCAGCATCACCGGAAGATGAAGTGGTTTGTCGCATGCGGCTGGGTGCATTAAAGGTGGATTTTATGCCGGATGATGCCAAAATTTTGGGCTTTACAAACAGATGGTATGCACGAGGAATAGAACAGTCAAAACCTTATCAGCTAACTGACGATTTGGTAATAAAGATTTTACCCCCTGAACTTTTTGTAGCAACAAAATTAGAGGCATATAAGGGACGTGGTGATAATGATCTTATGTTAAGCCGGGATATGGAGGATATCTTACTTGTTGTTGATGGAAGAGAAGAGTTGGTTGGGGAAATTGATGCTGCTGATGAGGATATAAGGAAATATATCGCCAGCCAATTTTATGATATTCAGCAAGGCATTGATTTTGATCATTTTCTGGAAGGAAATATTAGAGGGCCAGGCGGTAGAGTTGATATTGTGCGAGAAAGGTTTTCACGCATAACAGCATGTGATAAGCGGTGAATTAAATATGGGCAATACCTGTTGCGTTTGCTTAAAAATAGTTTAACCATGAAAATTACTAAAACCCGCCTTGCCGATGTTTTGCTTATTGAACCCGATGTCTTTGCCGATGAGCGCGGGTTTTTTATGGAAAGCTTTAATGCCGGGAAGTTTGAACAGGTTGTGGGACGGCGGGTAAATTTTGTACAGGACAACCATTCCCGTTCCCAGGCCAATGTGTTGCGGGGGTTGCATTACCAAATTCAACAGCCGCAGGCCAAGCTGGTAAGAGTTGTTGTAGGCAGGATTTTCGATGTGGTGGTGGACCTGCGTCGCTCATCGCCCACGTTTGGGCAGTGGGTGGCTGAAGAGTTAAGCGCTGACAATAAACGTCAGGTTTGGATACCTGAAGGCTTCGCACATGGGTTTCTGGTGCAGTCCGAGGTGGCCGAGGTGGCGTATAAAACCAGTACTTATTATGCCCCTGAACATGAGCGTTGCATAGCCTGGGATGATCCGGAGATTGATATACGCTGGCCATTGACAGCGGCTCCTGTTTTATCTGCCAAAGACCGGTCAGGAAGTAGCTTGCGTAATAGTGAGTTGTTTGATTAACCGGCGCTTGATTGATCTTTGGTTTTCCTTAGCCGGACTCAGGGTTGTTTTTCTTTCTTCACCCGTCGCTTATGCTCTTTTTGCGTCAGGCATTTCATTAAAAACGCGACCAGGCCAATATTGCCTGAAACCGTCACACGCGGCAGGCCGAACAAATCATCTTCTTTCAGTGCAAGTCCTTTTACCGTTAACGTGGCATTGGTATAGCCTGCCTGGCGGGTCATTTCCCTTATCGCGGCAGATTCATCCCCATACGGGTAGCAAAACGCGGTAACCGGAACGCCAAAAACGGCCTCTAAGCCGTATTTTGAGGCTTCAATTTGCCGTCGTGCCTCATTTTCCGGCAGCTGGGTTAAATGAACATGGTCCAGGGTATGCGAGCCAATTTCCTGCCCGGCCTTGGCCCAGTTTTGGATTTGCTGTTCGTTCATCAGCCCGGAATGGGGAATACCTTTTTCAATATCCCAGTGGTTGTGCCCGCCCGGGTGTCCGGCCACAAAGTAGGTGGTGGCGGTAAAGCCCAGTGCCTGCAAAACGGGCAGGGCGTTGTCGTGCACGTTGGCGTAGCCGTCATCAAAGGTAATGCCAAACACTTTACCGCTTTTTTTACCTTCCAGATAGGGCAGCAGGTCTTGCATGCTTAGGCCACGGTAACCCAGCCGTTTAAGCCATTGCATTTGTTGCGCAAATTTTTTTGCCGGCACGCACAGGCCACGGTAGGGGGTGCCTTTGGGGGGCATATCGGCAATCTGGTGGTACATCAGAATAGGTATCATGGTTGTATGGGCTGGCCCAGGGCCTGCCGGTAAGTGTTCAGGGTTTTGCGGGCAAAGGTGTCCAGGTTAAAGTGCTGTTCAGCCGTTTGGCGGCTGGCCGCTGAAATTTCATGAAGCAGCGCTGGGTTATCCAGAATTTCCTGTAGCAGTGTTTGCAGGGCCTGCGGGTCTTTGGCCGGTACAATCCAGCCGTCTTTGCCATGCTGTATGTTTTCGGGCAGACCACCGGCGTTGCTGGCAATGGTGGGCAGGCCCAGGGCCATGCTTTCACGGCAGGCAAAAGACAGCGCTTCTTTGTGTGACAGTACAAAGCCCAGGTCACAGGCCGCCAGAATATCCCGCACATCGTCAACCAGGCCCGGGAAAACCAGTTGCTGTTCCATGCCCAGGGCTTTGACCCGGTTCATTTTTTCTTCGTTGGGCGGGTCACCGGCCATGATAATGCGGCAGCGGTTTTTAAGGTGTTCGGGCAGTTGTGATACGGCCTGCACCATTTCCAGCCAGCCTTTTTCATAATCGGTGCCACCGGTGCTGCCCAGTAATATTAGCCCGGTATTTGCGGCTTCGTTACCCAGCAAGGCCTGGCGGCATTGCTGTTTGTGCCGGGCACTGGCGGGTGCAAAATACCGGGTGTCTATGCCATGGTGAATCATGTCCAGCGGGATGGCCGCATAGGGCGAGTTTTTGAACATGTCCGCCACAAAGCGGCTCACTGCAATGATGCGGTCTGTGGCCAGTCTGGCCCTTAGTTTGTGCCCAAAACTGCCCACGGGGTGGTCATTGTGTTTGGTAAAGATGATTTTAGGGCGGTGCCGCAGCCCCAGGCAGGCCAGCATGACATGGCGGTGGTCGGCCGAGGCATTCACATGAATAATGTCAAAGTGTTCCTGTTGGATCAGCTTTCTGAGTTGCTTTATTTCGGGCAGGAGCTTGCCAATGCGAGAGTTGAAACCCTGGTCTATGACCCGTACATTGGGAACCGCCTGGGCAAAGCGGTACAGGCGGCTGGTGCCGGGGGTGGCCACGAAGCATTCATGTTCTGGCGCCAGCCGTGCAAGCAGGTTGATAATATAAGTGGCATGCCCGCCGCCATTGCGTTTATGGAAATTGGTAAACAGGATTTTCATTGTTTTAACCTTTTTTGTTCCCACGCAGGAGCGTGGGAACGCGTCTGCATACACAGCCGTCTCCACGAAGCAGGACAATTCCCCTCTGTGGAGGGGTGGCGCGTAGCGCCGGGGTGGTTATCTGCACCGCGGCAGTGCAAAGCGAAGTACCGCCGCAAACCACCGAACCGCCGCAAAGCGCCAAACTTGCACATAGCCCCAGGGAAGTTACTCGCCATCAAACGCACTGCTATCGCTTTCAACAACGATTTCAGACACCAGCACCCGGTCAATACGGTGCTTGTCCATGTCCACGACTTCAAATTTGTAGTTTTCCCATTCCACGCTTTCGGTTTCAGTCGGAATGTGCCCCAACTGGTGCATGATGAAACCGGCGATGGTGTGATAGTTTTCCTCTTCTTCTTCGGGAAAACTGACCGCAGAAGCAAAAACTTCACGGAAACGGTCCAGTGAAACACCGCCATCCAGCAGCCATGAGCCATCTTTGCGTTGGACGGCATCGGAGACCTGGTTTTCATTAATCGGAATAGCGTGCCCAACCAGTACTTTCAGGATATCGCGCAGGGTCACCACGCCTTCCACTTCGCCGTATTCATTAATCACCACGGCAATTTCAGAGCGGTTTTTTTGCAGGGCCTCCAGCAAGTCCATGGCGCTAATGGTTTCGGGTACATACAGGGCGGTTTTGGTAATGGCCTGGATGTTGATTTGCTGCTGTTTGATTTGCTGCTCGAACAGGCTGCCGGCATCCACAATGCCAATAATATTGTCCAGCCCACCCTGGCAGACCGGAAAGCGGGAATAGGGGCTGTTGGCAATGCGTAGAAGGGTTTCTTCCAGCGGCACATTCAGGTCTATGTAGTGAATGTCCGAGCGCGGCGTCATGATGGTGTTAATGTGTTTGTCGTCCAGTTGCAGGGCGCGTGCCACAATGTCGTGTTCGGTTTTTTCAAACAGGCCGGCGGTTGCGCCTTCTTTTAACATGCCGCTAATGTCTTCTTCGGTGAGTGAGCTGTTTTTGCTTTGGTCCAGTCGCAACACTTTCATGAGAAAGTCGGTGGAAAACGACAAAACGGCAACAAAGGGTGACACGATGCGTGACAGCCAGGTCATGGGTACCGATATAAACATGGCCACCGCTTCAGGGTATTGCATGGCAATGCGCTTGGGCACCAGTTCACCCAGAATTAAGGATGCATAGGTAATCCCAAACACCACGGTTGCCAGTGAAAGCTCATAGGCGTAATTGCTAAGTGGCTGAATGTTAAGGAAAAAAGGAGTAAGTCTGGATACGATAGAGGCTTCGCCGAAGGCACCGTTGAAAATCCCGATAAGGGTGATGCCAATTTGCACGGTAGAAAGAAAACGGCTTGGGCTGTCTGACAGCTTCAGGGCTGCCACGGCGCTTTTACTGCCGCTGTCGGCTTTGTTTTGCAGGCGAATGCGTTTGGAAGAAACAATGGCGATTTCAGACATTGCGAAAAGACCATTGATTAGAATGAGTCCTAAAATGATAAGGATATCCATGACTTGTGGGCGGCGTACCGCTTTAAACTCCTGTAATTTAAAAAAAATATTTTACAGGTTTCAGATGAAATTTCGGGGTCTGAAGAAATTTTCCGATATTTAATTGTCTTTGTTTGATACGGGACAAATTTTTTTAACCAAATTTTGCGCTTTGCAATATAGGTTAAGATATCTTCCTTTACTGTTGCTGTTTTTTGGGTGTTGGGCACTATGTCTTTGCTTGTTCCGGTTCATGAGGCTCCCCGCGCGGGCTACCAACCCGAGGTGGACGGGTTGCGGGCCATCGCCGTGATGGCGGTATTGTTTTTCCATGCCGGGTTTGCTGTCTTTGGGGGCGGTTTTACGGGCGTTGATGTTTTTTTTGTGATTTCGGGCTATTTGATTACCCGCATCCTTATGGATAGTTGCCAGGCCGGTTCATTCAGCTTTACCCGGTTTATGGTGCGGCGTATTGCGCGTTTGTACCCGGCCCTTTTATTTACCCTAATGCTGTGCCTGGTCCTGGGTTTTCTTGTTTTTTCGCCTGGCGATTATATTACGCTGGCAGAGTCAACCATTTATGCGTTTTTTTCCGTTTCCAATATCAAGTTCTGGCTGGGAGCGGGGTATTTTGATACGTCTTCAGAAACCAACCCCTTGCTGCATACCTGGTCGTTGGGGGTAGAGCAACAGTTCTATCTGGTTTGGCCGTTTATTGTTTATGGCGCCTGCCGGCTGAATGCCCGCCTGTTGCCCTGGGTGCTGGCATTAACCGGACTGCTTTCCCTGCTGGCTTCACAGTGGTATACGCAGCTGGATCCTTCCGCCAATTATTTCCTGACGCCATTCAGGGTGTTTGAGTTTGCCATTGGCGGTTTGCTGGTGTTTGCGGTGCGCCGCTTTGTGTTGGCCAATATCTGGCAAGAATTAATCATGCTGGCGGGTTTTGCATTGCTGGCATGGGGTGTGTTTGTGTTTGATAAAACCACCGCTTTCCCGGGTTTTAACGGCCTGGTGCCTGCCCTGGGGGCGGCTTTGTGTATTTTTGCCAGTGGCGCCCGATATGCCGGCTGGCTGCTTAGAAACCGGCTTGCGGTGTTTATCGGGCTGATTTCCTATTCGGTGTATTTAATTCACTGGCCGCTTATTGTTTTTTATAAATACTATATTTACCGTCCCTTAATGCCCGCTGAACAGTGGGCCTTGGTGATATTGCCGCTGTTTTTGGGTTACGCCATGTATGTGCTGGTGGAAAACCGTTACCGGCGCATGAATTTGTCCAGCTGGTATTTCAAGGAAATATTGCAGCGGGCGGGGGCCGTGGCGGTGGTGTTGCTGCCGGCATTTTTCATTCTGACGCAAAACGGGATGCCCTTCAGGATGAATACGCATTTTGCCCAGCATACCTTTGATTCTCCCCGTTTTCATGAAGAACAGTATGGCGGCGCCGGATACAGTATGGGCAGTCAAGCGCTGGGCGACTCCCAGGCCCTGTTTCATGAGGCGGTTTTTCTGGGGGACAGCTATGCGCGGCAGTTTGCTTATGGACTGGACCAGGTGTTGGCCGGGCAGGGCGTAAAAATAGACACTTCATTTGAAGATGGCTGTTTTTTTGGTCCGGGTTACACCCGCATCCTGGATGGCATGGCCCGCCAGGATTGCCAGGACAGGCTTGATTATGCCTTGCAAACCGCCTTCACGAACCGGATTCCCCTTATATACGCGGTTAGTTTCCGTAATTACCAAAATACGCTGGGGACAGCCGATGGCAAGCGGGTTCGCCTGAGCGATGAAGAATATTTACGTTTTCTACAGGCCAATTTTGATGCGATCCATGAGCGCATTGGCCTGGGTAACCGGCTAATTATTATTGGCACGCCACCGGGGGCCGGCTCGCAGGCGGGCTTGGCTTCCTGTGTAGACCGGCCGGCTTATTTGCCACTGACTTGTGCCAAATATCTGGCCTTGCCCCGCGAAAAGGGCAATGCCTGGCAAATTAACCAAATGCTGGCTGAATACGCCCGCTCCCGTTTTAACGTGATTTTTATTGATCCTTATGACATCTTGTGTGGCGAACGGTTGTGCCAAACCATGCAAGCGGGGCGTTTTCTGTATTCGGACGGCACGCATTTGTCACGCGATGGCTCTTTGCTGGTTAGCCAGGGGTTGGCGCCTGCCTTGCTGCGTGAATGGGGCCTGGCCCCAGACACGGAATAGCGCGTTGCGTTCAGGCTTTTGCCGGAATTTTTCTGATAAGGCCTTCTTGCGCGCTAGAGGCAACCAGACGGCCCCGGCGGTCAAAAATATTGGCCCGGCAAAATCCCCTGGCATTGCTGGCGTTGGGCGATTCTATGGCATACAGCAACCAGTCATTCATGTCTACCGGGCGATGAAACCACATGGCATGGTCGATACTGGCCATTTGCATGGACGGGCTGAATGCCGATTGCCCGTGTGGCAGCAAAGCCGTAAACAGCAAATGAAAGTCAGAGGTATAGGCCAGCATGGATTTGTGCAGGAGCGGGTCTTCTGGCAGGGTGCCGTTGGCCTTGAACCAGAAATGGGAATAAGGTAGATGCGCGCCCGGATTCAAAGGGTTGATGGGGTTAACCGGACGAATGTCGATAGGCGGTGTTTGCATGGCGCGTTTGGCCAGTGTTGGAGGCAGTTCCTGGGCAATGGCCCTGAATAGCTCCATTTCGCTTTGCAGGCCTGTAGGCGATGGCACGGTTGGCATGGTGGCCTGGTGTTCAAACCCCGGTTCGGGGGCCTGAAAACTGGCAGACATGAAGAAAATGGGCCGTTCATGCTGGATGGCCACTACCCGGCGCGCCGAAAAGCTGCCGCCATCGCGGATACGTTCCACTTCATAGCGAATGGGTTCATTGGTATCACCGGGCAGCAGGAAATACGCATGCATGGAGTGTGCCTCCCGTTCGGGGTTGGCGATGGTTCTGGAAGCGGCCATGATGGATTGCCCCAGGACCTGGCCGCCAAATACGCGTCCCGAGCCAAAAAGGTCAACACTTTGGCCAAGGAAGGTGTCTTCATCCAGGGGGGTTAGCTTGAGTTGCTCAGTCAGGGAAGTAAGTGCTTGATTCATTGCCGGGTGTAAATAAAATGGTGAATGCAGGAAGTGTAGCAGGTAACCTGAAGCCTGTTCATCAGGTGCGCTTGTTGGGCTAACAGTGGGTAAAGTCTGGCAGTTGTGAAATGGAAATAAAAGGGCTTTTTGTAACCCTTAATGTAAGTTTTGGTAAATTATGATAAAATAAGTTCAAACAAATAAGTCAATAAATAAAGTGAAGTTTGCGCATTGTAAGTATGGTCTGTTTGCCCCTTGCTGCCATGGGGCAAATTTTTGTGTTCGCTGCTTAACTACTAATAGGCACGGTTATTTGTAACATGATAAGGTATAAACGGTTTATGCACATAATGCGTGGGTTGCTGGTGTCTGCGCTGGGTGTTCTGTTATTGGCGGGCCATGCCCGGGCAGATCATAATCATCCCGTTCCGGTAAAGCTGCCACTGGTTTCAATGGTGGTGGGTACCCATCTTTCCCAAACCCTTAACGAGTTTGTCACGGTTTTTTCGGGTTTTGTACATAAAAAAACGGGCAGCAACGTGCAGCTTATGCAAATGGCCGGGGAAAGTGGCATGATTAGTGCCGATTACGTCACCCAGTCTGCTGATGACGGCAGTGTGTTTTTGTTTTCAACACACTCAACCCAAAGCGTTAACAATATGTTGCAAAAAACAGTTTCCTATTCACCCGAACAGGATCTGGTTAATGTTGGCATAATCGGCACGTCTGCGGCTGCGCTGGTGGTTCCTGCCCACAGTCCGTTCCGTACGTTTTCACAATTGCTCGACGCCATTCGTTTGAATCCGCTTGATTACCGCATCGGTTATTACAACAGTACCTCGCAGGTTGCTGCCGGTTTGTTCAATTATTATGCCGAAGTGAATATGAATGTGATGCCTTATAAAAACCGGGCCCTGCTTTTGCACGAACTGGCTATTAATGGCATACAGTTTGCCTTCATCGATGGCATCTTTGTGCACGATTTGCTGAAAGAAAAAAAGATCCGTGTGCTGGCCACTACCGGAGACATCCCGGGCATTGATACGAACGCGGTTGAGTTAACCGCAAAACTGCATCCGGATTTTGTCCTGGAAGGCTGGATTGGCGTGGCGGCCCCCAGTAAGGTGCCCGATGATGTGGTTGCCCAGATGCGTTCCGTGATGCGCGATGCACTGGCCGACCCCAACATAAAGCTGGCCATGCAAAAAACAGGCCTTAAGCCTGTTGATAATGTTTGCCTGAATATAGAGCAATTCATTAAACATGATGCCGAGCGTTGGCGCAAGCGTATTACGCTGGCCAAAATCACGCCCCGCTAGGCTTGGTGGCTGGCACGGCACATCATTTTTAAAACCGGCCGGCCTAGTTGTTTGCCCTGATCTCGGCGTGACGTTTTTCCATTTCCTGGCGCAGCTCGCGGCGTTGCTGCGCGGCAATGAAACGATGTTTTTCTTCTTCCGTTGACGGAACAAGCTGGGGGACGGCGGTGGGCTTGCCATTGTCATCAACCGCGATCATGGTGAAATAGCAGCTGTTGGTGTGGCGCACGAATTGTTCACGAATGTTTTCCGTGACCACTTTAATGCCAATTTCCATGGATGTTTTGCCGGTGTAGTTAACCGATGCGTAAAAATTAACCAGCTCACCCACATGAATGGGCTGGCGGAACACCACCTGGTCTACCGACAGGGTAACCACATAAGAGCCGGCATATCGGCTGGCACAGGCAAAGGCCACCTGGTCAAGATATTTCAAAATCGTGCCACCATGGACATTGCCGGCAAAATTGGCCATGTCGGGTGTCATCAGAATAGTCATTGAAAGTTGGTGTGGCTTGTTGTGGCTCATGGCGATATTGCAGGGGGTTTATTTGAAAATTGAATTATACCGAATTTAAGTCACCTGCCTGCCTTTTGTGGCCGGCCTGAAATGGCAATCAGGGATTGGCCCTGTGTCGGAGACCGGTGCTGGGTTAAAATAGACCCTGGTTTTTTCAACAGGAGCAGGGGTAATGCTGGCACAACGTTACAAAGAAGTTAAAAACAGGGTGGAAAAGGCCTGCATAAAGGCCAAACGAGCGCCCGACAGTGTGCGGATCCTGCCGGTAAGTAAAACCTTTGGGCCCGATGTATTGCAAGAAGCCCTTGATGCGGGCCTGCGCCGATTTGGTGAGAATAAAGTGCAGGAAATGAAGCAAAAAGCCGAGGTGTTTGCAGAATATCCCATTGACTGGGTCATTATTGGCTATTTGCAAACCAACAAGGCCAAAGAGGTTGCCCGTTATGCGTCTGAAGTCCAGTCGATGGACCGGCTGGACCTGGCGCTGGCCCTGGACAAGCGCCTGCAACTTGAAAACCGCACGCTTGATGTGCTGGTACAGGTAAAAACCAGCCCCGAGCAAACCAAGACCGGCATGTCTGCCGAAGCGGTGCCTGCCTTTTTGCAGGAGCTGAAAGCCATGCAAACGCTTCGTCCCATGGGGCTCATGACGGTTGCGGAAAACAGCGATTCAGAGGCAACGGTGCGAGCGTGTTTTGCTGCCTTGCGTCATTTAAGGCAGCAATGCCAGGACCAGACCGGGCTGGCCCTGCCCACGCTGTCCATGGGCATGAGCGGAGATTTTGAATGGGCCATCCAGGAGGGTTCTACCGAGGTCAGGATAGGCTCGGCCATTTTCGGTCAGCGTGATTATGCTTAAGACTTCCGGCAACCACCCCGTCGCTGCGCGCCACCCCTCCGCAGGAGGGGAATGTGTAGCACAGACGTTTCCACGAAGAAGGAAAATTCCCCTCCGCAGGAGGGGAGTGTGTAGCACAGACGTTTCCACGAAGAAGGAAAATTCCCCTCCACTGGAGGGGTGGCAGGCGCAGCCTGACGGGGTGGTTACATGCAAAAATCAAATAGTTTGCATCTAATTACCGTAGTTTTGCAGGCCTTCCAGGTCTTGTATGCAGATGGCCCCGTATTCCACCCTTAACAGACCGTCTGCTTCCAGCTTTTTAAGGGCCTGGTTGGCTCGCTGGCGCGAAACCCGGGCCAGGTAGCCCAGTTCTTCCTGGGTAATTTCCATGCGGTTGCTAATGCCTGGATACAGGCGCGAGTTGCACAGTTCTGCCAGGCAGCGTGCAATCCGGGCGTCGGCGTTTAGCAGGCGGTCGTGCTCGGCTTTGCCCACAAAGTGTCCCACCCGCTCGTTCAGCAGGTGCAGCAAATAGCGGTTGAAGGGGATGCTGTTGTCCAGCAGCCATTCAAATGTATGCACGGGCATTTTGGCAATGGTGGAATTGCGCAGCGCAATAATGTCATATTTGCGCGATTCTTTTTTCAGCAGGCTGCCTTCACCCACCCAGCCTCCGGATGGAATGCCAATAAGCGCCGCCACCTTGCCTTCGGCATTGCCAACCGAGATGCGGACCAATCCTTCAATAACGCCAATCCAGTGATCGGAAGACTCGCCCTTGCGCACAATCATGGCGCCAGGCGGATAGTGATGGACCTTGATATCCTGCTTGACCCGTTCTTGATGTTCGGGGGCCAGAAGGGGAAACCAGCTGGAGAAGTGCGGAGCAAATTCAGTCATAAGGACTTACCCTAGAAGCGGTTGGAATGTCACCATAACGACAGTTAGATTACATTCAACAGGCTAACTTTGCAATACATTACAAAGAATAATTAAACAAGATTGATTCATCCGGTTTTATTTCCAATTTAAAATTTTACGGGAAATGAAATCAATCGGAACCAGTCATGCTAGAGACATAATATAAAAGGAGACAACATGGCGTACGCTATGTATGGTGCAGGTTCGGAAACGGGTCTGGACACATTTCCTGCCTTGCTGTTGCATCACGCGAACGTTCGCGCTGACAAACCGGCATTGCGTGAAAAAGATCTGGGAATTTGGCAAACCTTAAGCTGGGCCCAGGTGGCCCATGAGGTTCGGCAAACAGCCTGCGGCCTGGCCGCATTGGGCGTTAAGAAAAATGACCACGTGGCGGTGGTGGGTGAAAACCGTCCCCGCCTGTATATGGCGATGATGGCGGCCCAGTCGCTGGGGGCCATTCCGGTGCCCATGTACCAGGATGCCGTGGCGCAGGAAATGGTCTATGTGCTGCAAGACGCCGGGGTGCGGGTGGTGGTGGTTGAAAACCAGGAGCAGGTGGACAAAATGATCGAGATCCGCGAACAGGCTCCCGATCTGGCCCATGTGGTTTACGATGATCCGCGTGGCCTTCGGCATTACACCGACGAATTGCTGCTGTCCTGGGAAAACCTGCAGGAAAAGGGACGGGATTATGACAGCGCCAGCCCCGATTTTTATCTGAATACCGTGCAAAGCCTGTCGGCCAACGACACGGCTGCCATGTTTTATACCTCGGGCACCACCGGCAAGCCCAAAGGGGTGGTGCTAACTCATCATGCCCTTATCGACCGTGCCCGCGTTATCCAGAAACTTGAAAACCTGACAGACATGGAGGAAGTGCTTGCTTACTTGCCGCCGGCCTGGATTGGCCAGAACATGTTCTCTTATACCCAGCTGCTGGTAACCGGTTTTACCGTGAATCACCCCGAATCACCGGCAACGGTATCTATCGATATGCACGATATCGGGCCCACCTATTATTTTTCACCGCCGCGAGTGCTGGAAGACTTGTTAACCCAGGTCATGATCCGGATGGAAGACGCTGGCGGGTTTAAAAAAACCATGTTCAAGTCATGTATGGCGCTGGCCAAACGGGTGGGTATGCGTATTCTTGATAAAGAGCCGGTAGGCCTGTGGGACCGTTTCAAGTATAAGGTGGGTGACTTGCTGGTATATGGCCCGTTGCGCAATGCCCTGGGCATGAGCCGGGTGCGTGTGGCGTATACGGCCGGTGAGGCGATTGGCCCCGACCTGTTTTCCTTCTATCGTTCTATTGGTATCAATTTAAAGCAATTGTACGGTTCCACCGAAACCTCGGTGTTTGTGTGCGTGCAAAGTGACGGTAATGTACGGGCCGATACCGTGGGGCCGCCGGTTGAAGGGGTGGAACTGCGTATTGCCGACAATGGTGAAGTGCAAATCAAAAGCCCGGGCTTGTTCAAAGAGTATTACAAGAACCCCGAGTCTACCAAAGAGTCTTTTACCGATGACGGCTGGTATCACACGGGCGATGCGGGGGTGATAGATGCCAACGGACAGCTTAAGATTATTGACCGGGCCAAGGATGTGGGCAAGTTGCGTGATGGCCGCATGTTTGCACCCAAATATGTCGAAAACAAGCTGAAGTTTTTCCCGTATATCAAGGAAGTGGTGGCGTTTGGCGCCAATATGGATTTTGTGTGCGCCTTTGTGAATATAGACCTTGAAGCGGTGGCCAACTGGGCCGAGCGCCGTGGCCTGGCCTATGCCGGTTATACCGACCTGGCCTCCAGGCCCGAGGTGTATGACCTGATTGCCGATTGCATTAGTCAGGTCAATATTGATGTGGCCAGTGATGAAATGCTGGCCGGATTGCAAATTCACCGTTTCCTGATTTTGCATAAGGAACTGGACCCGGATGACGGGGAGCTGACACGTACCCGCAAGGTGCGACGGGCGTTTATTGCCGACAAATACAAAGTCCTTATCGATGCCCTGTTTGAAGGCAGGAAAAACCAGTTTATCGAAACCGAGGTCAAGTTTGAGGACGGGCGTACTGGCAAGATTTCTGCCGATCTGAAGATTGCCGAAGGCAAAGTGGTTGATGTCAAGATGAAAAAGGCTGCCTGAGAATGATGAACGAAAGAGAAAAGCAGATTGGTGACGTGATATTGGATATGCAAGGCATTTCCCTGTCATTTGGGGGTGTCAAGGCGCTAACCAATATTTCATTTAATGTTAAAGAGCATGAAATCCGTGCCATTATCGGCCCTAACGGTGCCGGTAAAAGTTCAATGTTAAACGTGATTAACGGGGTGTATGTGCCACAGGAAGGCGGCATACAGTTCAGTGGCAATCATTTCAACCGGATGACGCCACGCCGGGCTGCCGAAATGGGTATTGCGCGCACCTTCCAGAACCTGGCTTTGTTCAAGGGGATGAGCGTACTGGACAACATCATGACAGGCCGTAACCTGCGCATGAAAAGCGGCATCCTGTCACAGGCATTCCGGGTTTTTGGTGCCGAAAAGGAAGAAATCAGGCATCGCGAATTTGTGGAAAACATTATCGACTTCCTGGAAATCCAGGCCTATCGAAAAACCCCGGTCGGGCGTTTGCCCTATGGCCTGCAAAAAAGGGTCGACCTGGGGCGGGCGCTGGCCATGGAGCCTCGACTGCTGTTGCTGGATGAGCCCATGGCAGGCATGAATATCGAGGAAAAACAGGATATGAGCCGTTTCATTCTGGATGTGAACGATGAATACGGAACCACCATTGTGTTGATTGAGCACGATATGGGGGTGGTTATGGATATCTCGGATCGTGTCGTGGTGCTGGATTACGGCAAGAAAATCGGCGATGGCACACCGTCCGAGGTTCGTTCAAATGAAGAAGTGATTCGTGCCTATCTGGGCGTAGAGCATTGAGGGCATTATGGGATATTTCTTGGAAACTTTATTTGGTGGTCTGATGAGCGGCATGCTGTATGCGCTGGTCGGGCTGGGTTTTGTGCTTATTTTCAAGGCATCGGGGGTATTCAACTTTGCCCAGGGGGCCATGGTGCTGGTGGCGGCCCTGTCAATGGCGCGGTTTTCAGCCTGGCTGCCCGAGTGGCTGGGTTTTGAAAGCATGTGGCTGGCCAATATTCTGGCATTCATTATCAGTGCGGTATTAATGGTGGTTATTGCCTGGCTGGTAGAGCGGCTGGTTTTGCGTCACCTGGTCAATCAAGAGGCCACCACCTTGCTCATGGCAACGCTGGGCATCAGTTATTTTCTGGACGGATTCGGCCAAACCCTGTTTGGCAGTTCGGTTTACACGATTGACGTTGGCATGCCCAAAGACCCGGCCTTTATTTTGGACAGTCTGTTCGAGGGCGGTATTTTAATCAATCTGGAAGACCTGACGGCGGCAGCGATTGCAGCGGCCCTGGTGGCAGCCCTTGCCTTTTTCTTTCAGTACACCTCTACCGGACGTGCCTTGCGGGCGGTGGCTGATGACCATCAGGCGGCCCAATCCATTGGTATCCCCCTTAACCGGATCTGGGTCATTGTCTGGGTGGTGGCCGGTATTGTGGCGCTGGTTGCGGGCATTATCTGGGGCTCCAAGTTTGGCGTGCAATTTACGCTTTCCACCGCCGCGCTGCGGGCTTTGCCAGTGGTTATTCTGGGCGGCCTGACTTCGGTTCCCGGGGCGATTATCGGGGGGCTCATTATCGGGGTGGGTGAAAAAATATCGGAAGCTTATCTGGGTCCTTATCTGGGGGGTGGCATTGAAATCTGGTTTGCCTATGTATTGGCCCTGACATTCCTGCTGTTCCGTCCGCAAGGTTTGTTTGGCGAAAAGATTATCGACCGCGTATAGCGGGCAAGCGTAAAGGAAGTACATCATGTTATATCGTGAAAATGGGCAGTTCAAGACAAGTTACCGGGCTGATCAGCAGATCTTCCCCATCCGCCAGGACCGTGTCTTAATGGTTTTTTTGCTGGCATTTGCCTTTTTGGCCGTGCCGGCAATGGCCAGTGACTATTTGTTAAGTGGCGTTGTCATTCCCTTTCTGATCCTGTCCCTGGCGGCGATTGGCCTGAATATTCTGGTGGGCTACTGTGGCCAGATTTCACTGGGCAGTGGTGCCTTCATGGCCGTGGGTGCCTATGCGGCCTGGAATTTCGGCGTGCGGTTTCCCGAGATGCCCCTGCTGGTGCAGATCCTTTTGGGCGGATTTTTTTCCATGCTGGTTGGGGTCATTTTCGGTATTCCCAGCCTGCGTATCCGCGGTCTGTATCTGGCAGTTGCCACCCTGGCGGCCCAGTTTTTTGTTGACTGGACTTTCCTGCGGATTCCGTTCTTTACGAACTATTCTTCTTCAGGCAGTGTGTCGGTGCCGCCACTTACCTTTTTTGGCCTTGACGTGCAAACACCGGCACAAAAATACCTGTTCATTCTTTTGCTGGTGGTCATTATTGCCCTGTTGGCCAAAAACCTGGTGCGCAGTGCGATTGGCCGTGAATGGATGGCTATCCGTGATATGGACGTGGCGGCTTCGGTTATTGGCATTCGCCCCATGTATGCCAAGCTCAGCGCCTTTGCGGTCAGTTCGTTCATTATCGGGGTATCCGGGGTGCTGTGGGGTTATTTGCACCTGGGGTCATGGGAACCCCTGGCGTTTGACCTGAACCGTTCTTTCCAGCTGTTGTTCATGGTCATTATTGGGGGTCTGGGTTCTATTGTAGGCAGTTTTTATGGCGCCGCCTTTATTGTCCTGATTCCCATTTTGCTTAACCGGATTCCGGCCATGATGGGTATCCCGATTGGCGTTGATACCGCTGCGCACATAGAGCATATGGTATTTGGCGCCCTGATTGTCTTTTTCCTGATTGCGGAGCCGCATGGCCTGGCAAGATTGTGGAGTATTGCCAAAGAGAAGTTGCGGATATGGCCTTTCCCACATTAAAAAAGTTCAAGTTTAACTGACGTTGTCATTCATAAAAAAACAGCATGTATCAATTTCTTCGGAGGAGACCGATATGAAATTAAGCTTTAAATCCATCACGGCAGCCCTGGCAGTTAGTGGCGTTTTGGCGACTGTTCCCTTGCAGGTACAGGCGGCAGAAGAACAGTTTGTTCCCCTGTTTACCTATCGTACGGGTTCATTTGCCCCATTGGGTATTCCATGGGCTGATGGCAAGATTGATTACCTGAAACTGATTAATGAACGCGATGGCGGTGTCAATGGTGTCAAGCTGGTTTTTGAAGAGTGTGAAACCGCTTATGCCACCGATCGTGGTGTTGAGTGTTATGAGCGCCTGAAAAATGCCAAGGGTGGTGCTTCCGGTTTTGACCCGCAATCCACCGGTATTACTTTTGCGGTGTCCGACAAGGCACCGGTCGACAAGGTGGCGATTGAAACTGTTGGGTATGGTCTGTCGCAATCGGCCAATGGCACTGTGTTCAAGTGGAACTTCCCGCTGTTGGGCACTTACTGGACAGCGGCCGATGTGATGATTCAGGATATTGCCAAGAAGCTGGGTGGGGAAGACAAGCTCAAGGGCAAGAAAATTGCCCTGGTTTATCATGACTCCCCGTATGGCAAAGAGCCCATCCCCCTGTTAAAGGCCCGTGCCGAAGCCAATGGTTTTGAGTTGCAGCTGTATCCGGTCACGGCCCCTGGTGTGGAACAAAAATCAACCTGGCTGCAAATTCGTCAGAAACGCCCTGATTATGTCCTTCTTTGGAGTGCGGGCATTATGACCCCAACCTCTATTCGTGAGGCGCAGTCTACGGGATATGGACGTGACAGGATTTATGGCATTTGGTGGGCCGGTTCCGAAGGCGATGTGAAAGACCTGGGTCAGGTTGCCAAAGGCTATAACGCCATCACTATTCATAATACGGGTGAAAGCAAGGGCAGAATTTACGAAGACCTGAAAACCCACCTGTATGACAAGGGCCTGGAGTCTGGTAAAGACACGAAAGGTTCGCTGGCCTATAACCGTGGCATGGTCATTTCCATGTTGCAGGTGGAAGCCATTCGCGCAGCCCAGGAAAAGTTCGGCAAAGGCCAGCACATGACACCCGAGCAGGTGCGTTGGGGCTTTGAGAACCTGGACCTGACCGAAGAAAAACTCAAGGCGCTGGGCTTTGATGAAATGCTGCGCCCGGTAAAAACCAGCTGCGAGAATCATATGGGTGATGATTGGGCCCGCATCATACAGTGGGACGGCAACAAGTTCACGGTGGTCTCCGATTGGTATCAGTCTGACAAGAAATATGTGGATCCGCTTGTCAAGTCCGAGGCCGAGAAGTATGCCAGCGAGAAAAAAATCACCCCGCGCGATTGTGCAACCGAGTCTTAAGTAAATGGTAGTGCTCCGGGAAGCGGTATTCCCTGTGGCCGTATTGTGCATAGACGGCCACAGGGGTGTGTGAGTACTGCTTCCCACCTGACCTCAGGAAAACTGTATGGAAACGAAACAAGAGGCTCCAAAGGCCTTATTAGATGTGAATGGTATCGAGGTTATTTATAACCACGTTATCCTGGTGTTGCGGGGCGTATCGCTGGTGGTTCCCGAGGGCAAGATTGTTGCCTTGCTGGGGGCCAACGGTGCCGGTAAAACCACCACGCTGCGCGCCATTTCCAACTTGCTGAAAAGCGAGCGTGGCGATGTGACCAAGGGAAATATCCATTACAAAGGAGAGCGGATTGACAGCCTGACGCCTGCCGATCTGGTTAAGCGCGGTGTGATCCAGGTCATGGAGGGACGGCATTGTTTCGGGCACCTGAGCATCGAGGAAAACCTGTTGACCGGTGCGTACACCCGAACCGATAGCAAGGGTGAAATTGCCGCTTCGCTGGATATGGTGTATCAGTATTTTCCGCGCCTGAAACAGCGTCGTACCAGCCAGGCCGGGTATACCTCGGGGGGCGAACAGCAAATGGCCGCCATTGGCCGCGCGCTTATGGCAGACCCCAAAATGATTCTGCTTGATGAGCCCTCCATGGGGCTGGCACCGCAAATTGTGGAAGAGATTTTTGAAATTGTGCGTGACCTGAATACCCGTGAAGGCGTCAGTTTCCTGTTGGCCGAACAAAATACCAATATTGCCCTTCGTTATGCCGACTATGGCTATATCCTGGAAAGCGGCCGGGTCATGATGGATGGCAAGGCCGATGATCTGGCCAATAATGAGGATGTCAAAGAGTTCTATTTGGGCATTGAAAGTGGCGATCGCAAGAGTTTCAGGGATACCAAGTTTTATCGTCGCCGCAAACGCTGGTTGGCCTAGGAGCTATGATGAGTGAGTTTTTTGATGTATTGGAGCATCGCGATCCCGATGCACGTGAACAGGCCCTGTTTACCGCCTTGCCCCAGGCCCTGAAAACGGCGGTGGAACGGGCGCCTGCCATTGCCGATCAGTTGCGGGGCATCGAGGTGGGGGGGGTGCATAACCGTATTGCCCTGGCCGGTTTGCCTGTCATTCGCAAGTCAGAGTTGCTAGAGCGGCAACTGGACGGACGCGCCAGCATGCTTGGCGTAGGCAGGCAACAAGGCTATGAAATCAACCGTGTTTTTGGCGGTTTTTCCACCATTGGCTGGGGACAGGCTTTGCGGGTATTTGCCTCGCCCGGGCCGATTTTTGAACCGGAAAGTGCCCGCGCTGATTACTGGCGTTTTGGACGTGCCCTGTTTGCGGCCGGTTTTCGTAAAGGCATGCTGGTTTACAACTGTTTTTCCTATCACTTTACGCCGGCCGGCTCCATGTTTGAAACCGGTGCCCATGCCTTGGGGTGTACGGTTTTCCCAGGCGGTATCGGGCAAACCGAGATGCAGGTGCAAAATATTCGCGATCTGGCTCCTGATGGCTACACGGGAACCCCCAGTTTCCTGCGTTTGATCCTGGAAAAAGCCGACGCCATGGGGGTTGCGCTGCCTTCCCTTAAGCGTGCCCTGTTTTCCGCCGAGGCGTTTCCGCCGTCCTTGCAGAAATGGTTTGCCGACCGTGGCATAGAGGGTTTCCAGGCTTATGGGACTGCCGACCTGGGGCTGATTGCCTACGAAACGCCCGCGCGTGACGGTTTGGTCGTGGCTGAAGATATCATTCTGGAAATCGTGCGTCCCGGCACCAATGAGCCGGTTCCCGATGGTGAGGTGGGCGAAGTGGTGGTCACCACGCTTAATCCCGATTATCCGTTGGTGCGTTTTGGTACCGGTGACCTGTCGGCCATTATTGCCGGACCGTCGGCCTGTGGTCGAACCAATAAACGTATCAGGGGATGGATGGGCAGGGCCGACCAGACCACCAAGGTGCGGGGCATGTTTGTTCACCCGAAGCAGGTGGCAATGGTTGCCCGGCGGTTTGCCCAGGTCCAGCGGGCGCGGCTGGTCATTAGTGGGGCAGTGGGGCACGACCAGATGAGCCTTTGGGTTGAAGTGGCACCGGGTGCGGTGTCTGACGATCTCAGGCAGTCTTTGGTGGATGCCGTGCGGGATATCACCAAGCTGCGGGCGGAAATCGTGTTTGAACAGCCTGGCCTGTTGCCCAATGATGGCAAAGTCATTGATGATGTCAGGTCATACGAGTAACCGCCAATGTTGTCTGAAACCGGCATTGCAGGTATGGATGCCGGTTTTTCAATCCAAAAGCCGGGGTTAGTGTGACGCAAGTGTGACTGTTAATTAAAGATAAGCGGATTGACAGTTGGAGATCGGTGTGGGACTATATCGTGATCAAATGTTACATTGACGATTAGCTCGCCTGATGCCTTCAACCAATCTTCGTTTTCCCCGTTTGCTGCCACAAGGTCTGTAATGATGCCACGTCTTGTTATGCTCTGGCTGGTTGCGGCGATGCTTTCGGGTTGTTCAAACGCACCATCTGTTTATGCGTTCGGATCGTACTTTCCTTCCTGGTTGCTTTGCGCCTTTATTGGTATTATCGGGGCGGTTCTGGTACGTGTGGTTTTTATTCGACTGCAGCTCGACGACGCCTTGCCGCTTCGCCTTTTGGTCTACCTGTGTGTAGCACTCATCATTGCCATTGCCACCTCAATGGCCTTCTTCTCTACCTGATCCATGACTCATCCCGTTTCCTCCAACAAGCATAAAGCTGTGGCCCGATTGGTTGCGGCCATCATTATTGTGGCTGCCGTTGCGCTGGTCCTGTTTTATCAATGGAAAAACAGTCCCTTGTCGGAGGATGCCATGTTGCAGGCCGATGTCGTACATATTAGTACGCCTGTGCCTGGCCGGGTTGAGCAGTTTCATGTTGTTGAGAACGGCAAGGTAAAGCGCGGCGAGCTTCTGTTTACCCTGGACCCAACGGTTTACCGTCTGCGCGTGGAACAGGCCGAAGCCGAGCTCAAGTCGGCTATGGCGGCTCGGGATGCGAAACAGCGGCAGATTGAAGCCGAGCGCGCCAATCTTACTGTTGCCAACGAGCAGGTTGAGCGCGCGCTTTCAAACCTGAGCCTGACCGAAAAAACACTGGAAAGACTGGTTCCGTTAAACAAGAAGGGTTTCGTTACGACTCAGCAGGTTGATGACGCACGAACCCTGCATCGCGATGCGCAGGTCAGTCTCAGGCAGGCGCAAGCCCAGGCCCAGGCTGCAGAAAGCCTGGTTGGAAACCTGGAAGCGGCCGACGCCCTGGTTCAGGTCAGTCAAAGCGCGTTGGCCATTGCCCGGCGTGCGCTGGCCGATACGCAAGTTCGAGCCCCCCATGACGGGCTTGTGGTGGGGCTGTCGGTATCATCGGGTGAATATGTCGCGCCCGATCAATCCCTGTTCACCCTGATTAATACCGAACAATGGTATGCCACCGCTTTTTTCCGTGAAACCGAGCTCATGGAACTTAAGCCCAATGCCTGTGCACTGGTTTATGTGCTTTCCGATCCTTCCGTGACCATCAAGGGAAAGCTTGACAGCATTGGCTGGGGCGTGAATTCCACCGATATGATTGAGTTGCCTCGCATTTTGCCGGTTGTGCAAAAATCCCTGAACTGGGTGAGGGTGGCCCAACGCTTTCCGGTTCGGGTACGCCTTGGGGATGCACCTGAAAACCTGTTACGTGTCGGAGCATCGGCGGTTGTTGTGGTAAAACAACATGACGACTGCTAATCGTTTTTTGTCAGCTGTCCTGCATACCGCACGCAATGATCTGCGTCCCTTCGACGGGCGTCTGGCCATGGCCTGGCGGGTTGCGGCCCAATGCGCGCTGGCGGCCTTTGTTTTCATGACTTACGGAATTCCGTTGGCGGCCATCGGGTGCTACCTGATCCTGTTCTTGATGAAACCTGATAGCGCCGAAAATACCTTAATGGCGATTGGTTTGACGGTGTTGGTGGCCCTGGTGGTGCTAATGCTGCTTTATCTGGTCCGCTGGACGATTGATGATACCATGTGGCGTCTGGTGGTTATTGCCGTCGGTTCTTTTGCCTTTCTGTATCTTGGCGCTGCCAGCCAGTTGGGGGAGATTGGCAGTGTGCTTGCCCTGGTTGTGGGTTTTGCCATGACCTTGCTGGGCGATGTTCCTTTCGGTGAGGCCGCCACGCGCGCATTGCTTTATGCCTGGTTGATGACCGTAGCACCCATGGGCATTATTGTGGTCTTTAACCTTTTTCTGGGTCGCTCGGCGGTACGCCTGCTGAAATCAGAACTGGTGCAAAGGCTTGAAACGGTGGGCCGGGTGCTTGAACAGGCAACAGCTGCTGATGCTTTGCAGGCCCTGCTGCACGAAGGCAATGAAGTCCTGAAAAAGCGCGCGGGGAATATCAAACTGTTGCATTTGGTCTCTACCGCTCAAACCCGCTATTTGAATGTTGCGATTGATGAATCGTATCGCCTGATGCTGGCCGTTGCAACGCTGGCAGGCCGTATGCCTGAACGGCAGCGCGCCGAAATGGCTGCACAATGTCGTCTGGCGGCCCGGGCAGTAACGGAAGGTTGTCCTCCCGATATGCCTTCTGAAAACACCGCCACGTATGGAACGGGCCCTGCCGAAGCAGCCAGACAGGCACTTGATACGCTGCTGGGCCGTTGCGCCCTGCCGGCGGAGCAGTCCGGTAAAGCGTCTTTCTTCTTCAAAGACGCGCTGACCAATCCGAATTATGTGCGATTCGCCCTTAAAACCACGGCGGCTGCCATTATCAGTTACCTGATCTACGCGGCGATCGACTGGCAGGGTATTCATACGGCCATGATTACCTGTTATGTCGCAGCGCTGGGAACCACCGCCGAAACGGTACACAAACTAACGCTGCGTATCATAGGCTGCCTGATCGGTGCAGCCATGGGGGTGGCTTCCATCCTGTTTCTGATTCCTCACATGACCGGTATCGGCTCGTTAATGGCGCTGGTTTTTGCGGGTATCCTGGTGGCAGGATGGGTGTCTGCAGGCAGCGAGCGGATTGCCTATGCGGGTATTCAAATCGGCCTGGCATTTTTGCTGACTGTTTTGCAGGGCTTTGGCCCTGATATTGATATGTCTGCCGCCTCTGATCGCGTGGTGGGGATTTTGCTGGGCAATCTGGTGATGTACCTGGTTTTTACCCGGGTTTGGCCCCTGGGTATTGCCTCGACGGTGAATAACAAGATAAGCGATGCCCTTGAGGGGCTCACGCAAATTCTGGCTGCAAGCCCGGCCCGGCCCGCCACTATGGATGAAGTCTCCAGCGTGGTTGTCACCTTGCATCAGGCCCGGGAAGCGCTTGGCCTGTCGCTGTTCGAACCACGATACCTGCGGCAGGATGATGAGACCATTTCGCGCCTGAAAGACCTGATTGTACGTGCAGATGCATTGTGTCCCGTTGTGGCTTTCAAACCGGCAGGCCCTTCTTCAGCCACTGCAAGTGTCCTGAATGAGGTTGATCAAATGAAGCAATTACTAAGCAAGAGTCAAGGATGATTAAACAGGCACTTTTTCCTACCCGCTTTAATCCGGCCTTAAGGCAGTCGTGTCTTGTTTTGGCAATGTGTGCTGTTTTGTCGGGTTGTGCCAGCAGCGCCTTAACGCTGGCACCGGCTTCGCCAGACAAACCGTGGAAACCGGCCCCGCAAGATTCTGTTTTGTCTGCCACGGCGTCTGGCCAGCCCGACGTGCCCCCGGGTTTTGGCGTGCCGTCCTTGCCCGAGGCCGCTGTGTTGCCTGCTGCACCGGCCATTGACAGCAAACAGGCCTATGGTTTGCCCGAACTGATTGACATTGCCCAGCGGGAAAATCCCGAGACACGGCTGGCCTGGAACCGGGCCAGGCAAGCCGCCCTGGCGGTTGGGGTTGTGGAAGCGACCTTCTTGCCGCAATTGTCCGCCAACGTGATTGGCGGCTGGCAAAAGACCCATACGCCGCTGCCTTTGCTTCCTGGCAATCGAAGCATTAATACCGAGTTGAATGGCGTGGTGCCGGCGCTGGCGCTTCAGTGGCTGATTTTTGATTTCGGGCAACGCAAGGCGCTTGCCGAAGGGGCCCGGCAGGCTTCGTTTGCGGCCAATGTCCTGTTTAATGGCATGCATCAGAAAATTATTCATGATGTGACCCATGCCTACTACCAGTATGGCGGGGTCACTGCGCAAACGCAGGTGGCCGCCCAGGCCCTGAAAAATGCACGCCAGATTGCAAATGCCGTTGAAGAGCGTCGCAAGGCCGGCCTTGCCACCGTGCTGGAAACGGCCCAGGCCAACCAGCAAGTGGCCCAGGCAAAATTGCGGCAGGTCACGGCGCAAGGCAACCGGCAAATTGCTTATCAGGCCCTTTTGGCGGCAGCGGGCCTGCCGGCAAACCTGCGTATTAATATTAGCGCACCACCAAAAAATGCACTGCCCGATACCAATACGATGTTAACGGATGAGGCCATACGGCTGGCCATTTCACGACGTCCTGATGTACTGGCCAGCTATGCCGCCATGAAAGCCAGTGCCCAGGGGATAACCGCCGCCGAGGCCGAGTTCCTGCCGAAAGTGTACCTGGGGGCTGTGGCTGCCCGCAACCGTACCAATTTTGATGTGCGCGGTTTGCCCAGCCTGCAACAGCAAACCAGTTCAACCAATGTGATACTGGGCGTCACTATACCGATCTTTGATGGTGGCCTTCGTTCGGCCCGCCTGCAGGATGCGCGTATCCAGGCCGATAAGGCTTCTGATGTTTTCCAGCAGTCCCAGCAAGCCGCCATGCGGGAAATGATTGCGGCATCCAATATGCTGCGTACGGCATTGGCCAGCCATCAGGCGGCCTCTGGGCTGGTCAGGACCGCAAAGACAACTTATGATGGTGCGCTGGAAGCCTATCGCCAGGGCTTGGGTACCCTGACGGCGGTTACCATTGCCGATACCGCACTGCTTGATGCGCAACAAGCCCGCCTGGATGCAAGGACGGCATCCCAGGTGGCGGCCGCCAACCTGGCTTTTGTGACGGGAAATATGACTGCGGCACGCGAAAGCTGGGTTGAGTAGGGCATGTGAATGCGTCCCGGCCTGGGGTGCGCATGCGCGTAATAGGATGCCCCCTGGTTGCCCCGATTGGTCAAACAGGAGTGCGTCTGTTATAATGGCCTTTTGGTACCGATGGGTGCCAGTCATTTGGTTGCTTTATTTGCAGCTATCTCAAGGGTATTTTTTTTAAGTGTGAAGTAAATATGAATATTTGCAGCCTGTAAATATTTACGGTCACATTTATTTTAATTGTGAAATAAATATGCGTATTTACAGTCACATTTAAAAAACAGCCTTTCCTTAAGACGACAATAATTATTAAAAAACAAACACGCTGGCTCGCACAGCGTGTTTTCGTCGTTAATCATTACATGGAGTTTTATTTTGGCTAAAACAAAAATTGCTATTTTAGGTGCAGGTCCCAGTGGTTTGGCGCAATTGCGTGCTTTTGAGGCTTTACGCAAAGCCGGTGTTGCGGATCTTCCTGAAATTGTCTGTTACGAAAAACAAAATGACATTGGTGGCATGTGGAATTACACATGGCGCACCGGCCTGGATAAAAACGGTGAACCCGTGCATGGCAGTATGTACCGCTATTTATGGTCCAATGGCCCCAAAGAGTGCCTGGAGTTTGCGGGGCAAGATGTGTTGCTGGTGGGTGGCAGTTATTCCGCTGAAGATATTGGCTCTCAATGCTATAAATATGGTGCGAAATCCGTAACCATAAGCCAGCGTAGCGGTACTTTTGGTTATGCCTGGCCCGAAAACGTGAGTGAAAAACCCGGGCTTGATCATATAGATGGTAATGTGGTTCACTTTACCGATGGCAGTACACAGGCTTTTGACGCCATCATTATGTGTACGGGTTATCAGTTCCATTTCCCATTCCTGCCCGATGAGCTGCGCCTGGATACGCACAACTGCCTGTATCCCGACAATCTTTATAAAGGTATCTTTTTCCAAAGCAATCCCAAGCTGATTTATCTGGGCATGCAGGATCAATGGTTTACTTTTAATATGTTTGATGCCCAGGCCTGGTATGCACGTGACGTGATCATGGGGAAAATCCAATTGCCTGACGAGGCAAGCCGCCGTAAAGACATGGATGCATGGTTGCAACGTCACGGGCAGTTGCCCAGGCCTTGGCTGGAGATCAAGGATGATTCCCTTGAGGGATTTATGTCTTTGAAGTTTAAAGAAGTTGCTTGATTGATGTTTTCAGGCTTTTTCTTTGGCCTGTTTCCTGATTTTGGTCTTGATGCGGTTTTGTTTCAGGCTTGAAAGATGTTCAACAAAGACCTTGCCCATTAAATGGTCCAGTTCATGTTGGACACAGACCGCCAGCAGACCATCGGCATCAAACGTGTATTCTTCGCCTTTTTCATTCAGCGCCTTTACCTTGACCTGGGCCGCGCGTTCGACCTTGTCGTAAATGCCCGGCACAGAAAGGCAACCTTCCTCGTAAACCTGGGTGTCATCGCTTTTCCAGATGATTTCCGGGTTGATCAGTACGCGAAGTTCGTTGCCTTCTTCAGAGATGTCAATGACCACAACCCGTTCATGAACATCAACCTGGGTGGCCGCCAGGCCCACACCGGGGGCGTCATACATGGTTTCGGCCATGTCCTTGACGAGCTGGCGAATCCGGTCGTCCACCTGTTCAACAGGTTTTGCCACTTTGTGCAAACGTGGATCGGGGAAATGAAGAATAGGTAGTAAGGCCATAAAATAAAATGTTGGTTCAAGTAAAAGACATATTAGCAATATTATAGGCAATTTTTGCGCGCTGATTATAACTGCTGTGCCCTGAACGGGGTATTTCCCGTGCGGGGCCGGCGCAGGCAAACGCACTTCGCGAATGCCGGGCAGATCAAATTATCCGTTTTCCCCGTTTCCTGGCAGTAAATGGTGGCACACTGTCGTATTTCAAGTTGGTGCACGGGTGCACACCTTTCAGCGCCAGTGGCACGGTAAGATAATGCTTATTTCATCCTTGTTTTTCAAATGTCTTTTATGAGCTCCCAAGAAGAATTGCAGGCCTGGTTAAGGCTTACCCTTGAGCCGGGCGTGGGGCCGGTAACGGCGCGTCAGCTGCTGGCGGTTTTTGGTTTGCCAGACCAGGTGTTTGCCGCATCGGTTGGCCAGCTCATGAAATATCTGCCACAAAAACTGGCTGTGCAGCTGGCGGCAGAGCCTGAGCCTGACCTTCAGGCATTAATCAATAAAACCTTCGAGTGGCTGGCCCGGCCCGGGCATTACATTCTCACGCTGGCCGACCCTTTGTACCCCAAAGCCCTGTTTGATACGCATGATCCGCCTGTTTTGTTATACGTGGATGGCCGTCCCGAGGTGTTGGCCATGCCGGCCATTGTCATGGTGGGAGCCCGTAATGCCACACTGGGTGGCAGCGACAATGCCCGTGCCTTTGCCAAATACCTGGCTGGGCAGGGCTGGTGTGTGGTCAGCGGGCTTGCCCATGGCATAGACACCGCTGCTCACGAAGGTGCCCTTGAAGCGCCGGCAGGCACGGGCAGCACGATAGCCGTGATGGGCACGGGGATCAATCGCCTGTATCCGGCTGCCAACAAGAACCTGGCCCTGCGCATTCGCGAACAGGGGGCATTGGTGTCAGAACTGCCGCTGGACACGCCCGCCGTGGTGCATCAGTTTCCACGGCGCAACCGGATTGTGGCGGGTTTGTCCAAAGGGGTGCTGGTGGTGGAAGCGGCCAAACAAAGCGGTTCACTCATTACCGCCCGTCTGGCCGGAGAAATGGGGCGAGAGGTGTTTGCGATTCCCGGTTCGATTCATTCCCCCCTGTCACGGGGATGCCATGCCCTGATCCGCCAGGGGGCAAAACTGGTGGAAACGGCCATGGATATACAGGAAGAGCTGGCGGGCACCCCGGGAAGCAAGTTGAATGCAGGCATGGGAGGCGCGATGAAGGCGGATGCGGTGCCTGATCATGCCGATGGCTTTGTTCCAGGTCCCGAACAGCTTCGTTTGCTGGAGCGGATGGGGTTTGAGCCTTTCAGCCTGGATGACCTGGTAAACGATTTGCGCATTGGCGTATCTGAAGCAGGTAGCCAGTTGCTGACGCTGGAGCTGGCCGCTTATATTGTGCGTTTGAATGATGGACGATATCAGCGTGTGCGCTAGACGGTTCAGATTATAATGAAAGTTTGAAAAAAGCCGTTTATGGCCCTGAATGATTATTTTTAAAATGAGCAAACTAAAGGAAGGAAGACAGTCATGGCATTGCCAGATAAAGTAAAAATTGTAGAAGTAGGTCCACGTGACGGCTTGCAAAATGAGAAAGAATTCGTCCCTACCGATATCAAGGTGTCGCTGGTCAACCAGCTTAGCGATGCCGGTTTTCTGAATATAGAAGCAACTTCCTTCGTGTCACCCAAGTGGGTGCCGCAAATGGCTGATGGCGCCCAGGTCATGGAGGCCATCAAACGCCGGGAAGGCACGGTTTATTCGGTGCTGACGCCCAATATGCGCGGTTTTGAAGGTGCGCTGGCAGCCAAGGCCGATGAAGTGGTTATTTTTGGCGCAGCCAGCGAAGCTTTTTCGCAAAAAAACATCAACTGCTCCATTGATGAATCCATTGACCGTTTCGAGCCGGTGGCCCGGGCGGCCAAAGAGGCTGGCATCCGCCTGCGTGGCAGTATCAGCTGTGCGCTGGGTTGCCCCTATCAGGGCGAGGTTCCGGTTGAATCGGTGGTGCACGTGGCCCAGCGCCTGATTGCCCTGGGTTGTGATGAAATTGATGTGGCCGATACGATTGGCGTTGCCACTGCCGCCCAGGTTTACCGGGTCATGTCGGCGGTTACCGAAAAGGTTGACCCTCGTCAGGTTTCCGGGCATTTTCATGATACCTACGGGCAGGCGCTGGCCAATATCTATGCTTCCTTGCAGGCCGGTATTTCAATTTTCCATTCATCGGTGGCCGGATTGGGTGGCTGCCCTTATGCCAAGGGGGCAACGGGCAACGTGGCCACCGAAGATGTCCTGTATATGTTGCAGGGCATGGGGATTGAAACGGGCATTGACCTGGATGCCGTTATTACCACCGGGCAGTGGATTTCCGATTATTTGCAGCGTCCCAATGCCAGCCGTGCCGGCAAGGCTCTGGTTAATAAACGTGCTGCTGTGTGTACCTAGACTCTTGCGTGTCTGGCCGTAAAAGACGGGGCATATGCCTGGCAGGCGTCAAGCCCGCCCGGGGTATGGCTGCCAGGCTGATTAGTGCGGGTCAAAGTGGGTGGTGATATCTAAAATATCCTCATCCACCATAGCCCGCCGGCAGGCTTCTTCGGAAATCTCATGGCCTTCGGCAATGGTCATGTTGGCGGGCAGCTCAAGGTGCACTTCCACTAAAATCATGTCCCCCATTTTGCGGGTTTTAAGGTCATGAATGCCCAGCAGGCCAGGGGTGCTGGCCAGTTTGTCGTGAATGCGCTGGTAGGTTTCGGCATCTACCGAGCGGTCGGTCAGGTCATTCAGGGTAGACCAGATGAATTTAAGACCCATGCGGGAAATCATCAGGCCCACGATAAGGGCGGCAACCGGGTCGGCCCAGGTAAAGCCAATCAGGTTGGCCAGAATCCCGATGGCCACAATCAGGGATGAAGCGGCATCGGAACGCGAGTGCCAGGCATTGGCCACCAACATGGACGAGCGGACTTTTTCAGCCTGTCTGAGCAGATACCTGAAGAGCAGTTCTTTGCCAACCAGTGTGGCGAAGGCAATGATAAGGGCGGAGTAGTGCACCTGGGCAATAGGCTTTCCGCTTTGTACGCTTTTGGCCGCTGCCCAGATCATTTCAACGCCAACCAGTAACAATAAAACCCCAATACCCAGGGCCGCCAGGGTTTCAAAACGCTGGTGCCCGTACTGGTGGTTGTCATCAGGGGCTTTATTGGCATGTTTGCTGGCAAACAGCACCACAAAATCCGACACCAGGTCTGACAGGGTGTGAACGGCATCGGCAATCAGGGCTTGTGAATGGGCGATAATGCCAATCATGATTTGCAAGACTGACAGGCTGAAGTTAACGGCAACACTGACCCAGGTGCTGATACGGGCTACCCTGACACGCTCATTATTTTGGGCCAGGGTAGCGCCCGGCTTTTTTGCGGAGGGGTGGTGGCTGGAGGAATCCCGGTTTTTTGCTTCGGAATGGGGTAATTGACTCATAATATTGGATCGTGCCGAAAGAAGTGCTGATTGCCGTTACTTTAACTGAATCGGCTGAAGATAAGCGCTGATTGCCGGAATTTACGGCATGTAGTGAGTTAAAATCGTTATCATTCAGGATTGTTTGCAGGAAGATAAGGAATTATGCGAGTTATATTTGCCGGTACCCCCGAGTTTGCCCGCCTGGCCTATGAGGCAATTGCCAAGGCCGGACACGAAGTCCCGTTGGTATTAACCCAGCCCGATCGCCCGTCGGGCAGGGGGCTGAAATTAACGCCCAGCCCGGTCAAGCAAGAGGCCCTGGCGCAAGGGGCGCAGGTGTTGCAGCCCCAAAGCCTGCGGCTTGACGGCAAGTATCCTGATGAAGCCCGACAAGTGCAACAGGTGTTGCAGGCGCTTGCCCCTGATGTGATGGTGGTGGCGGCTTATGGGCTTATTCTGCCCCAGTGGGTGCTTGATCTGCCCAAATACGGTTGCCTGAATATTCACGCCAGCCTGTTGCCACGCTGGCGTGGTGCTGCGCCCATTCAGCGGGCGATTGAGGCTGGCGATGCGCAAACCGGGGTGGCGATTATGCAAATGGACGCCGGTCTGGATACGGGCGACGTATTGCTTGAAAAAAGCATTGATATTACCGACCAGACGGCTGCCGAGTTGCATGACCAGCTGGCACAAATGGGGGCCGAATGCATTACCGCGGTATTGGGCAAGCTGGGTACGGCTGAGCTCAAGGCCGTGCCCCAGCCTGAGGAAGGGGTGACTTACGCGGCCAAGCTGGAAAAATCCGAAGCCCCGATTGATATTAACCAGGATGCCCAAACCATTGCCCGCCGCATTCGGGCATTTAATCCGGTGCCAGGGGCCACTTTGCAGCTGCCAGGCCTGAAAGACCCGGTCAAGGTGTGGCAGGCGGTGGCGTTGGATGAAAATACCGGCGCAGTACCAGGCAGTGTGTTACGGGCCACGGCCGAAGGGGTGGATATTGCCACCGGGCAGGGCGTATTGCGTTTGCTTGAACTGCAAAAGGCCGGTGGCAAGCGACAGCCGGTCGCGGTTTTTGTAACGGGTTGGAAACCTTGATGAGCCGTCAAACAGGTGTTTTGTTTTCAAAATACCTGATGACCGGGGTGCTGAATACCCTGATTCACTGGGGTGTTTTTTTCCTGGTGTACCGTGTTTTCAGTACCAGCCAGGCTACAGGCAATTTTGTGGCTTTTTGCGTTGCCGTGACCTTCAGTTTTTTTGTCAATGCCCGCTTTACCTTCCAGTCCAATACCAGTGTAAAGCGTTATTTATTGTTCGTGTCATTCATGGGGGCGCTGTCCATTCTGTTCGGATGGGGAGCCGATGTGCTGGGTGCTTTACCGGTTATCACACTGGCGGCTTTTTCAGGCACCAGCCTGGTAATTGGGTTTATTTACTCAAGATATATTGTATTCAGGCCATAAGCGGTATTTCCACGTGGCGTAAAGTACCCCCCTAAATTGGATACCCATTCAATTTAGGGGGTACTTTAGCGCTTGGGAACGCCTGGTTGAGCGTTAAGTTAACGCCTTAACGATGTCTGCCGGTGAGGTGAACAGAAAGTTGGGCTGTTCCTGTTGCAGGGCATCATGGCTGTTATAGCCCCAGGTGACCGAGCCAATCATGACGTTGGCTTTGCGCGATGCTTCAATATCACGTAATTCATCACCAATCAGTAGACATTCGGCAGGGGACAATTTGTGTTTATCCAGCAATTTGCCCAGTTTGGCCGGTTTGCCGAACAGATCGGTGCCACACAGGAATTCATTAAAGTAGCCCGTGTTCGTGCCAAGAATCTGGCGGACATTGATTTCACTGTTTGAGCTCAGGATCGCCATTTGGTATCCCTTGGCATGCAGCTGTTGCAACGCCTCGGGAATGCCGTCAAACAGTTCGATATTGGGGGAGGCGTCTTGCATGCGCTGGCGGAACTCCATCAGGATAGCGGGTGCTTTCCAGAAAGGAATTTGCAGCGTTTGCAAAATTTCGCCCGCCTCCATGCTGCGCAAGCGGGCCTTTTCTTCGGCCGAGGGGTCCCGGAAGTTATATTTTTGTGCAACACTGCTCAGGATTTCATCGAACCAGGGCAGGGTATTGGCCAGGGTGCCGTCGAAATCGAAAGCAATGATTTTGGGAAATACGCTCATTATTTGACGTCTGCCCACAAATCGTATTCATCGGCATCGGTTACCACCGCACGCACGATATCGCCCGGTTTCAGTGTCTTTTCACTGCTTAGGTAAACACAACCGTCAATTTCGGGGGCGTCGGCGCTGGAGCGGCCAATCGCATCGCCATCTTCGTCAATTTCGTCAACCAGAACGCTAATTTCCCTGCCAATTTTAGTTTGCAGGCGAGCGGCTGAAATAGCCTGCTGGTGTGCCATGAAGCGTTCCCAGCGATCCTGTTTGACATCGTCAGGGACCGGGTCGGCCAATTCGTTGGCCGGTGCGCCTTCTACCGGCGAATACTGGAAGCAGCCAACCCGGTCAAGCTGGGCTTCGCTCATCCAGTCAAGCAGGTATTGGAAGTCTTCCTCGGTTTCACCGGGAAAGCCCACGATAAAGGTGGAACGAATGGTGAGCTCGGGGCAGATTTCGCGCCATTTTTTAATGCGGGCCAGGGTTTTGTCCTCAAAAGCGGGGCGTTTCATGGCTTTTAAAATGCGGGGGCTGGCGTGCTGGAAAGGAATGTCCAGATAAGGCAGTATTTTGCCTTCGGCCATCAGGGGAATCACTTCATCGACACTGGGATAGGGGTACACATAGTGCAGGCGAACCCAGACGCCCATTTCTGACAGGGCGCTGCACAGTTCGGTCATGCGGGTTTTAACCGGGCGGCCATTCCAGAATCCGCTGCGATATTTAAGGTCTACCCCATAGGCGCTGGTATCCTGGGAAATGACCAGGATTTCTTTCACGCCGGCATTCACCAGGCGCTGGGCCTCGTCCAGGACATCGCCAACCGGACGGCTGACCAGGTCTCCGCGCATGGACGGAATAATACAGAAGCTGCAGCGGTGGTTGCAGCCTTCGGATATTTTCAGGTAGGCGTAGTGGCGGGGCGTCAGCTTGATGCCTTGGGGTGGTACCAGGTCGGTAAACGGGTCGTGTTCCAGATTGGGCGGGGCCGCCTCGTGCACGGCTCGCACCACTTCCTCATATTGCTGGGGGCCGGTAACGGCCAGCACGCTGGGGTGCACCTCGCGAATGACGTTTTCTTCCACACCCATGCAGCCGGTCACAATCACTTTGCCATTTTCGGCAAGCGCTTCTCCAATGGCTTCCAGCGATTCGGCTTTGGCGCTGTCGATGAAGCCACAGGTGTTAACCACCACCACATCCGCATTTTCATAAGAGGGGGAAATTTGATAGCCTTCGGTGCGCAACTGGGTAAGAATGCGTTCAGAATCGACCAGGGCTTTGGGACAGCCAAGGCTGACAAAACCGACTTTGGGGTTGGACATAAAAAACAATACCTTTTGAAGGAGCCAGGCTCAACAATACTTTTAAAATCAGTATTTTAACTTTTTTTTTGGAAATTCGTTCCGTTCAGGCCCCATTCACCGTAAACTGTGAAAAGTCTTGTTTTATCAACCTTTTTCTGAAGAGGTCGTTATGATGGAACGTAAAAAAACAAGTGATTTTTCGCCCGCCGTACTGAAAGAATTTGATTTATACGTGCATGGCATTATCAGCCGGCGCGAGTTTTTAAACCGTAGCGCCCGTTTTGCCGTTGGGGGGGTTACCGCTGCCGCCCTGCTGGACAGCCTTCAACCCAATTTTGCCTGGGCCCGGCAGGTGCCCAAAGATGACAGCCGGATCAAGGCGGAATATGCCGAATACCCCTCTCCCGAAGGCAATGGCACCATGAAAGGGTATTTGGCACGCCCGGCCAATGCCAGCGGGCCCTTGCCAGCTGTGGTGGTCATCCATGAAAACCGTGGCCTGAATCCTTATATAGAAGACGTTGTGCGCCGGTTGGCACTTGAAGGTTATCTGGCTTTTGCGCCCGATGCCCTGGCAGTGGTGGGCGGCTATCCTGGCGATGAAGACAAGGCCAGGGAAATGTTTGCCAAACTGGATCCGGGCAAACGGACTGAAGACATGGTGGCGGCGGCCGGGTTCCTGAAAACCCATCCCGAGTCCAGCGGGAAGCTGGGGGTGATCGGTTTTTGTTATGGCGGTGGCGTGGCTGGCATTCTGGCGGTCCGTATGCCCGACCTGGCCGCGGCAGTGCCATTTTATGGTCCCCAGCCCCCGGTGTCTGAAGTGGCGGCCATCAAGGCACCCTTGCAAATTCATTATGCCGGGCTGGATGAAAGAATCAATGCCGGCTGGCCTGCATTTGAAAAAGCCCTGCAGGACCATGGCAAGACTTATGAAATGCATATGTATGCCGATGTGCATCATGGGTTTCATAACGACACAACGCCACGGTATGATGAAAAAGCGGCCAGTCTGGCCTGGCGCCGTTCACTGGACTTTTTTGGCCGGCATCTCAAGTCCTGAAGACTGGAATTGTTTTTTTTCTTCGGGCTTAACACGGGAAATGGCGGAAAAATCAGTTAAATCAACATCAAGGCGGGTTACACTTGGGCTTGTTCGTTTATTTTTTGTCTGCTCCCTATGACTTCTTCCGTTGCCGCGCCTGCCCTGTCTGATGTCCTGTTTGCCTGTGCCGGCTGCTTGCGTGACGTTCTGGCGGGGCGCTCTTTAACCGAATCCCTGCAAGAGGTGCCCGATGAATGGCGGGCGCCGGTGCAGTCTGTGTCGTTTTATGTCATGCGACAGCTGGCAACCGGTCAGGCCTTAAGTGAGTTGTTGCTGGATAAAAAAGCCCCTAATCGCCTGGTTGAGTCTTTGCTGGTGGTGGCTTTATGCCTGCTGGCGGTTGATGAAAACCAGGAACGGAACAAGGTGCGCCACGTACCGGTTTACGATGCGCACACTGTGGTGAACCAGGCCGTCAAGGCGGCCGAAAAACACAAGAAAACCGCCTCATTCAAGGGGCTGGTCAATGCCTGCCTGCGCAATTTTCTGCGTAATAAAGCGTCGTTAATGCAAGCTATTGCCGTACGCAGTGAGGTGAAATGGGGTTTCCCCAAATGGTGGATTCGTCAGGTGCGACAGGCATATCCCGAGCAGTGGCAGGGCATTCTGGCCTCAGCGGCCACACCAGGCCCCATGACCTTGCGTGTGAATACACGGCAAATCAGCCGTGAGGCATTGCACAGGCTGTTCAGTGAGCATGGTATTGAAGCGCATGAAACCGGGCATGCCGGCCTTGTGCTGGCACAGGCCCAGCCGGTTACGCAAATACCGGGGTTTGAACAGGGCTGGTGGTCGGTTCAGGATGCCGGTGCCCAGCTGGCCGGTGAAATAGTCCCGGTTCACCATGGCATGCGGGTGCTGGATGCCTGCGCCGCGCCTGGCGGTAAAACGGCACATATGCTTGAGCTGGCCGACCTGGACATGACGGTGCTTGATGTGGACAGCCGCCGGCTTGCCCGGGTGGAAGAAAACCTGGCTCGCCTGAAGCTGGATGGTCCGCATGTGCACATGCGGGCCGCCGATGCCGCCGACTTGTCGCAGTGGTGGGATGGCGTGCCGTTTGACCTGGTGCTGGCCGATGTGCCTTGTACGGCATCGGGCATCGTGCGCAGGCATCCTGATATTAAATGGCTCAGGCAAGAGGCCGACCTGGCCAAAACCGCCGCCTTGCAAAGAACGATTGTGCAGGCATTGTGGCAAACGGTTGCTCCGGGCGGTTACTTGCTGTATGTCACCTGTTCATTGTTTCCCATAGAAGGGCAAGAGCAGGCTCGTTATCTGGAAATGTCGCTGCCACACGCCGAGCGGCTGGGTGCACCCGGACAACTCCTGCCGCTGGCAGAGCAGGCAGGCAGTGTTGCGCCGCATGACGGTTTTTATTATGCCCTGTTCCGTAAAAAGCCGGTAGCAGGCAAGGATGGTAAAGAAATTTGAAGGACGATGTTTTTTCTCAATCTGGATTTCAATGGTTTGGCCGTATTTTCATGTGGTCGTTTTTAGCCGTTTTCCTGCTGTTACCAGTGTGGTTTTCATATGCCCATCAGTTTCAGCAGGCGCAGCCCGATGCCTGGATAGAATCCCTTGAGCTGGACAAGGAAAAAGAGAACTATACCCTGTCGGCCAATATTTCCTTAAACCTTGGAGAGGAAGTGCGCAATGCCGCTGAAAAAGGGGTGCCGCTTTATTTCACCATCAATATGGAAGTGCTTAAGCCACAGCGCCTATGGTTTGATAAAACAGAATTGGCGCAGCAGCATACCTGGCGTATTCAATACAATGCGCTGTTGCGTCAGTGGCGAATCAGTTACGGAGATCTATCCATTCCAGAATTGTCGCTGGACGACTCCCTGCAGCATATTATTAACCTTGAAAGCTGGCCAATCAATGATCTTGACCAGCTTGATCCCGCCATTAACTATAAAGGCAGATTACGCCTGAAGCTCGATACCTCCCTGCTTCCGAGGCCTTTTCAGATTAATGCATTCAACAGCAGTGCCTGGTCATTATCAACACCATGGAAAAATTTCACCTTAAAAGTTTTGGACATAAAACCCAGCTCCTGATTTCATGGCTGGTGAAAATCAGCTTCATGATCATTGTGTTGGCGGCATTTGTTTTGCTGGGTTTGCTGGTTGGTTCAACCGGGAACACGTCGCGTTTTGCCCAGCAGTTTGATTTGCTGCTGCTGCTTAATGGCGTGTTGGCCCTTGCTTTGTTTATCTGGGTCGCAACGCTTACCTGGCGACTGGTTCGCCAATTGCGCAAGAAAAAATTCGGCGCCCGCCTGACTTCCCGGTTTGCCATGGCTTTTGCCGTGATGGCAATTATTCCTGGGGTGGTTATTTATTTGCTGTCGGTACAGTTCATGTCCCGCTCTGTCGAGTCATGGTTTAACGTCAAGGTGGACAGTGCGCTGGAATCGGGGCTGGCCCTGGGACGGGCTTCGCTGGACAGCCAGGTGGCCGATTTGCTGGCCCGTGCAAAAGCCATTTCCAGTGATCTGTCACGGGTGCCCGAACAGGAAATGCCGCTGGAGCTGACGCGACTGCGTGAAGCCAATGGCCTTGGCGAGGCCCTGGTTTTTTCCGCGGCCGGTAACCGTGTTGTGGCATTTTCCACTTCAAATTTTGGCAGTTTATTGCCCTCCATGCCGCCGGCCAGTATTGTGAACCAGCTCAAGCTGACGCGGCAATATGCCCGTGCCGAAGAGTCCGGCAGCCCTGACACGGAAAACCCGCAGCTCAGGATTCGGGTCATTGTGCCCGTGTTTACCCATTCTTTCCGGTTTGATGTGCCACTGGGGGCAGCCCCTGAACCGTATTGGCTGCAACTGACCCATCTGGTTTCCGAGAATCTGGGCAGTCACCTGAACCAGGTGCAACAGGGTTTTCGTGATTATGAAGAGCTGGCACTGTCCCGTACCGGTATTCGCAATCTGTATGGCATTACCCTGACCATGGCCTTGCTGTTAACCGTGTTTGCCTCTATTGGTGTGGCGCTGGCCATTGCCCGTCAGCTGGTCCAGCCCCTGCTGAATCTGGCTGAAGGCACACAGGCGGTGGCGATTGGTGATTACCGGCCGTTGCCCGAACCCGATGCCAAGGACGAAGTGGGGCAGCTGACACGTTCGTTCAACATGATGACGCACCAGCTTGATGAGGCCCGCAAGCAGGTGGAGCTGAACCGCCTGCAACTGGAACGTTCCAATGTGTATCTGGAAAGCGTAATGGAGGGCCTGTCATCGGGGGTCATTGTTTTTGATGAGCGTTTTAATGTCACGACCGTGAACAAGGGTGCCCAGACCATCCTGAATGAAGACCTGCGTTCGGTGCCGGGGCGGCCGCTGGAAGTGGTGGATAACCTGATTGAGTTCACGCAGGACATCCGCAAGGCCTTTTCCAATCACGCGGCGGTAGGTTCGGGGCGCCATTATTGGCAAGAACAAATCGAAATCATGATTGGTGCGGAATCGGGGGGGGACCAGAAAACGGTCACGTTGTTGATGCGTGGCACTCGGCTTAGGGTGGATGGTCGGCAAACCGGTTATGTGGTTGTATTTGACGATATTTCCGAGGTCATTTCAGCCAACCGTGCGGTTGCCTGGGGAGAGGTGGCACGCAGGCTGGCTCATGAAATCAAGAATCCCCTGACACCCATTCAATTGTCGGCTGAAAGGCTTGCCATGAAGCTGACCGACAAACTGGAGGAAGCCGATGCCAACATGCTGATCCGTTCCACCAATACCATCGTGAACCAGGTGACTTCACTGAAAAAAATGGTGGATGATTTCCGCGAATATGCCCGAACACCGCCTGCACAGATGCAACACGTCAATATTAATGCTTTAATAACGGATCTTGCCTTGCTGTATGGCTGGGACCCCGAAGGAAATCATGCCGAAGAACCGCTGAACCGGCGGGTAGGCCTGAAACTTGATGCCATGCTGCCAGAGGTCGAGGCTGATCCGACCCAGTTGCGTCAGGTTTTAAACAACCTGATGGCCAATTCCCGTGATGCCATGGCTGATATCGAGCTTGACGGAGACGAGCCAGGCATCACCATTCAGACCATGCTCACAAAAGTCGCAACAGGCGCCACCGATGAAGGTGAAGCGGTTAGAATAATGATCGAGGATCGGGGGTGTGGATTTACATCACAGGTTTTACAGAATGCTTTTGAGCCATACGTAACGACCAAGGTGCACGGCACAGGTCTTGGCTTGGCAATTGTTCGCAAAATCATCGAAGAGCATGGTGGCAAGATTGACATTTCAAATCGCAAGGAAGGTGGCGCCCGTATCTCGATTTTACTCACGAGACTTGTGAAGAAAAGCAAAAAAACCATGTCCTGATGGTTATAATTCGATTAATCAGATTTAAATAATAGTACTGAAGTACGTTAGTAATAGGTGACTACATATGGCCAGAATACTGGTGGTAGACGATGAAATTGGAATTCGTGAGCTTCTTTCTGAAATTTTGTATGACGAAGGTCATACCGTGGAACTCGCTGAAAATGCTTCCCAGGCACGTGCCGCGCGCCTGAGATACCGGCCAGACCTGGTCTTGCTCGATATCTGGATGCCCGATACCGATGGTGTCAGTCTGCTAAAAGAATGGGGCTCACAGGGATTGCTTGATATGCCGGTAATCATGATGAGCGGCCATGCTACGGTGGATACCGCCGTAGAGGCAACTCGCATTGGCGCCATGGATTTTCTTGAAAAGCCCATTACCTTGCAAAAGCTTCTTAAAACGGTCCAGTCTGGCCTGGCACGTCCCCATGCCAAACAGGTGTTGGCTTCTGCCGGTATGGCACCGGCTGCCCGTCCTGCGCCAGCCGCGGTCAAAGCGCCGGCAGCTCCTGCGTTTACCGCTGCGCCAGCCGCTGTTGCAGCCGCTGCGCCCGTTCAAGAGGCTGCGCCTCAGCAACAAGGCTCCATGCTGGGCAACATTACCCTTGACCAGCCTTTGCGTGATGCACGTGATGAATTTGAACGGGTTTATTTTGAATACCACCTGGGACGTGAAAATCATAGCATGACACGCGTCTCGGAAAAAACCGGACTGGAACGCACCCACCTGTATCGCAAGCTGCGCCAGCTGGGTATCGATTCATCCCGCAAGCGCAACGCCTAATTACGGTCTTCTTTCATGAAGATCCTTATCATCGGGGCGGGGCGTGTAGGTTCCAGCGTGGCCGAAAACCTCGTGTCGGAACAAAATGACATCACGGTGGTCGATACCAACCCCGATCGGCTTACCTATTTGCAGGAGCGCTTTGATTTGCGTTGCGTGCTGGGTGATGGCTCATTGCCCGATGTCCTTGAGGAAGCCGGGGCCGATGACACCGATCTTCTGGTGGCCTGTGCCGCCACTGATGCGTCCAATCTGGTGGCCTGTGCCATTGCCCGTGATGCGTTCAATATACCGCGTCGCATTGTTCGGGTCAGGGGACAGTCTTATTCTGAAAATGAAGCGTTGCTGGCTGAAAGCTTTGGGGTGGATTTCGTTATCAGCCCCGAAAAAAGCGTCACGCAATATCTGTACAGCCTGATTGAGTTTCCCGAAGCCTTGCAGGTTGTCGAGTTTGCGCAGGGCCGGGTTAGCGTGGTCATTCTTAAAGTGGGACGCAAAAGCTCCCTGATTGGCCACCAGATCGATGAAACACACCTGAACCTGCCTAACCTGAACACCCGTATTCTGGAAGTCATGCGGGGTGAGGTTTCCATTCCCATGAACCGGGTGGGTGCCATTCAGGCCGATGATGAATTGGTGCTGGCCATTGACACCCGGCAGGCCCGGGAAAGCATTGCTTCTTTCCATAAAGAAAAAAAACGCATTCGTTCCATCATGATTGCCGGTGGTGGCAATATTGGTTATCGGCTGGCCAAGGAACTGGCCCAGGAAAATTACAACGTTCGCATTATTGAAAGCAACAAGGCGCGTTGCCAGTGGCTGGCGTCCATGCTGCCCGAAAACGTGCTGGTCTTGCATGGCAACGGCACTGATGAGTCCTTGCTGGAAAGCGAGAATATTGCCGAAATGGACACCTGGCTGGCCCTGACCAATGACGATGAGGACAATATCATGTCGTCCCTGTTGGCCAAACGGCTGGGAGCCCGCAAGGTGATTGCACTTATCTCGCGCCAGGCTTATGGCGAGCTCATGCAGGGCAGCATGATTGATATCGCGGTTTCGCCTGCCCAGGCCACCATTGGCGCCTTGTTGCGTGATGTGCGCCAGGGGGCGGTGGTGGCCGGTCATCGCTTGCGTCGTGGCGCGGCCGAAGTGATCGAGTTCGAGGTGCTGGGCGATATCAGCAGTTCGAAACTGGCCGACCGCTCGGTGAAGGATATCCAGTTCCCAAAGTCTTCAACACTGGCGGTTATTTTCCGTGAGGGTTACCTGATTATGCCCGAGCCCGATACCGTGATTCGCCAGGGGGATCACGTTATTGTTTATGCGGCAAACCGTGAAACCATGAAGAAAGTTGAAAAAATGTTCCAGGTTTCGGCCATGTTTTTCTAGGAAATCGAATGCGCAGTATCCTGAATGTCTTGCATGCGCTCGGCCTGACCATGGTGGTGTTCTCACTGACCTTGTTGTTTCCTTATTTTTTTTCACGCCTCTTTGAGGATGGTGCCGATCAGAGTTTTCTGACCAGTTTCATGCTGGCAAGTGGCAGTGGCTTGTTGCTTTGGCTGCTGACTTACCCGTTTCGCCGTGAATTGCGTCCGCGTGACGGGCTGTTGCTGGTGTTTCTGGTGTGGACCGTGTTTCCCCTTCTGGCAGCCCTGCCTTTAATGCTGGAAGCGTCTCATGTGGGGGTAAAACTGTCTTTTACCCATGCTTATTACGAAGCCATGTCGGGGCTGACCACCACGGGTGCTTCAGTCTTGCCAGACGTGGCAAAACTGCCCGAATCCCTGAATCTTTGGCGCCATACCTTGGTCTGGTTTGGCGGCATGGGTATCCTGGTGCTGGCAGTCGCCATTTTGCCCATGCTGGGGGTGGGTGGACATCAGGTGATGCGGGGCGAAATTCCAGGGCCCATGAAAGAAGAGAAATTAACCCCCCGCATTGCCGGAACGGCCAAGGTGCTGTATGCCATTTACTTTTCGGCTTCGGTTTTGTGCCTGATTGCCTATCGTCTGGTGGGCCTTGGCTGGTTTGATGCCTGGTGCCATACCGCATCCACGATGGGTTTAGGGGGCTTTTCCACTTACAGTGGCGGCTTTATGGATATCAATTCGCCGGCCGCTGAGATGGTGGCGATGGTGTTCATGCTGTTTGCCGGCATTAATTTTGCCACTCATTTCAAGGTTATTCGCAACCGTGATTTGTCCATTTACCGTTTTTGCCCGGAAACGATTCCTTTCTTGCGTCTGGTGCTGGCCAGCGGTGTCCTGATCAGTCTTTATCTCTTCTTTTCCAATGAGTACTCCAACCTGCTCGAGGCCTTCAGGTTTGGCATGTTCAATACAATTTCCGTAGCGACCACCACCGGTTTTGCCAATGTGGATTACCTGCAATGGCCAATGTTCCTGCCGATTCTCATGTTGTTTCTGGGGGCCTGTGCAACCTCGTCGGGATCTACCGGCGGTGGCATCAAAATGATCCGCCTGATTTTGGTCATCAAGCAGATCCGCACTGAAATCCGTCATATCCTGCATCCGCATGCGGTGTTTCCGGTCAGGCTGGGGGCGCGCATTATTGACCAGGGCGTGATTATGTCCATCATGGTTTTCATGCTGGTGTATGCCTTGACGTTAATGGCGTTGTCGGCGGTCATGCTGTTGTCAGGGGCCGAGCCAACCACGGCGTTTTCTGCCGTTTTTGCCAGCCTTAACAATATTGGCCCCGGTTTGGGCGGTGTTGGGCCCATGGGCAATTACAGCGTCTTGTCCGATTTTCAAATTTGGCTATGTACCCTGGCCATGCTGATCGGGCGTCTTGAACTGTTCACCGTACTGGTTATTTTTACTCCCGGATTCTGGCGCCGTTAAAGCGTTGCCGTGAAGGCTTTCCGGACTAGACGCTTCCGGTATAGCCTATGTGGCGCCATGCCTCGTACACGGTAATGGCAACCGCATTGGACAGGTTCAGGCTGCGTGAGTCAGGGCGCATGGGCAGGCGCACGGCATTTTCCAGCCCTATAATGTCCCACTCTTCGGGTTTGAGTCCGGCCGTTTCCCTGCCAAAAACAAATACATCGCCATCGGTAATCTTAATGTTGCCAATGTGGCGTTGGCCTTTGGTGGAAATGGCATAAATATGTCCGGCTGCCGCACCCGTTGATTCGATGGCCTCTTGCAGATGGTCGTGAACCTGGATATCGGCCCATTCATGGTAGTCCAGCCCGGCGCGGCGCAGACGCTTGTCGTCAAGCATGAAACCCAGCGGCTTGACCAGATGCAGCTGTATGCCGGTGTTGGCGGCCAGGCGGATGATATTGCCGGTATTGGCGGGAATTTCAGGAGAAACAAGAATAATGTGGAACATGTGATTGCTTAAAAATGTTTGGGAGGAGTGCGGGCAATGGCCAGGGCATCCACGCGCTGCACGCCGGCGGCCAGCAGGGCGCGGGCGGCACTGTCGATGGTGCTGCAGGTGGTTACAATATCATCGACCAGAATGGCATGAGGAATGTCCAGGCGGCGCGAACAATAATACAAACCGGCAGCGGTGGCACGACGTGCGTGACGGGACAGGCTGGATTGCTTGAGATGCTGGTTATGACGGTGCAGCACAAAATGCTCAACTGACAATTGTAGTTTTTTTCCCAGCTGTTGTGCAAATTCAGCCGCCGGATTGAAACCGCGCCGGGAAAGGGACTGCCGGCTGCCCGGAATGGGAATCAGGCAGGTGTTTGTGAGGGGCAGCAGACCCCGGTCTTGCAGTTGTTGGCTTAGCAGTTGTGAAAATGCCGGGGCCAGGTCAAGCTGGCGGCCATTTTTGTAGCGCAAAACCAGGCTATCCAGGGGATGCACATAATCGAAGGCGGCCATGATTGTTCCGGTATGAAGGGCCTGTTCGCTGCAGTCCGGGCAAGGGCCCGGGTTGTGCAGGGCCAGGCAGCAGCGGGCACACCGATAGGGGTGGTTTCGTATGGAGTGCAAAATATCGTTGCGGCAGTCGGGGCAGAATCCATCTCCCGTACGGGGGGTGCCACACAAGGGGCAGGTGCCGGGCAGGACAAGCTTCAGGCGGCTGGCCAGTTGTTGGGCATGGCTGCTTAACCAGCCTAATCTTTTGTTTGCGTAAGGGTTTTGCACAGAATCGGGGAAGTCTTATTTACAATATGGCCTTATCAAATCATTTTCTTCCCGTATTAACAATACGTCAGTGATCTCAATGTCCCAGGCCATTTATTCCCCCCAGGTTTTGCCCATCAATTCCGAACATGTCATCCAGCAATTTTCCCGCCGTGGTTTACTGGAAGATTCCCGGTTTTTTTATGATGAAATCAGCCGTCGCATGATCGGGCGCTTAAGCTATATCCGCATCACACCGGAAACGGTGATTGATGCCGGTTGTGGTCCAGGGCATTCGCTTCAGGCGCTTAAGGAGCGCTTTCCCAAATCCCGCCTGCTGGGGGTGGACAGCTGTCCCTCATTTATCGAGCATTGCAGGAAGACCTTCCTGCCCAAGGGCATGCAGGTATGGGTGTCAAAACTGGGACGCAAAACCCAGGATGAATTCCATCTGGCCGATCTGGCAGCCATGCAGCTAGAGGCGGAATCGGCAGGCCTGGTCTGGTCTAATATGGCCCTGCACTGGCACCCCGAGCCGCATAAGGTGATTGCCGAGTGGCGGCGCGTGATACAGGTTGGCGGCATATGCATGTTTTCCTGTCTTGGTCCCGGCACGTTCATGGAATTGCGCAAGGCCGTTGAAACCGCCGGGATTCAAACCCAAACCGTGCCCTTTGTGGATATGCATGATTTTGGCGATATCCTGCTTGAGCACGGTTTTGTTGATCCGGTCATGGACCAGGAAGTGATTACACTGACTTACCAGAGCCCGCAAAAGCTGCTGCGTGATGTTTCCGCCCTGGGGGGTAACCCAACCATCGGGCGGCATAAGGGTTTGGTTGGGCGCCAATGGTACCGGCGCTTGTGTGATGCCCTTGAACAGCAGCGACAGCCCGATGGTAAACTGCATTTAAGCCTTGAAGTGGCCTATGGTCACGCCTGGAAAAGTGCCGTACACAAAACGGCAGCCGGTGAAACCCGTATTTCCCTGAGCTCCATAGGAGGCAGAAAATCAAAAACCTGAACCACTCATGACGGTTCCCGCACAACGCACGTTTCCGGACGTGCTTTTTTTTTGATATTTACTTGATTTTTGATTGATGTTTCCTTGTTGCGCCAGGACGTACTCTTACGCCTGTCATGTTTAAAATATGAAAGCAGGTGCTGTCAATGAGTGCAATGGAAGAAAACGGGACATCTTTATTTCAGGCTGAAAAAGGCCTGGTTTTATCTATCGTGATTCCGGTTTATAACGAAAGGCAGATGTTGCCGTTACTGTTTCCCCGGCTGGCCTCAGTCCTGGATCCGCTGGAGATCAATTATGAGCTGGTGATGGTGGATGATGGCAGTCGCGACGGGTCGGGGCATTTCCTGGCCGAGCGCGCCGCTTGGGATGAGCATCTGAAGCTGGTCCGCCTGAGCCGCAATTTTGGCAAGGAGGCCGCCCTGAGCGCCGGTCTGGCCTACGCGGGGGGGCAGGCCATCATTATTATGGATGCCGATTTGCAGGATCCACCGGAGCTGATTCCGGACATGCTGCAGGCGTGGCGTGAGGGTGCCGATGTTGTTAGCATGAAGCGCCGTTCACGGGCCGGTGAAACCTGGTTCAAGCAATTTTCCGCCCATGCTTTTTATCGTTTGCTGAACCGCATCAGTGAGGTTGAGATTCCTGAAGATACCGGTGATTTTCGTTTGCTTAGCCGCAAGGCGGTGAATGCCATGAGCCAGTTGAGTGAGCGCAATCGTTATATGAAGGGGCTGTTTGCCTGGATTGGCTTGCCCACCAAAGTGATTGAGTATGACCGGCTACCCCGTGCCGCGGGTACCAGTAAGTGGGATTATCCCGGCCTGATGGGGCTGGCTTTTGAGGGTATTACTTCATTTTCAGTGGCGCCTTTGCGCCTGACCATGGCGGCTGGCATTCTGACGGCACTGGCTGGTATTTTGTTTGCCCTGTGGATTGTCGCTAAAACCCTGGTACTGGGAGAGCCGGTGCAAGGCTACCCTTCGTTAATTTCCATGATCACTTTTCTGGGGGGCGTCCAGCTGATTTCAATTGGACTGCTGGGCGAGTATGTGGGAAAAACCTATTTTGAGGCCAAGCAGCGTCCGGTTTACCTGATCAGGGATGTACTGCGTAAAAATAAAGGGCAGGCCCTGGAACCGTTTGTGGATACCACCCGTGAAATGAATCGCTCAGCGGTGAATCAGCCGCAACAGCCGGTTCGAGAGTTGATGGTTGTAAAAGGAAATTAAAGTGACGCGCAGGATTGGTTTGTGGTGGGTGACGGGTGTTTTATTGTGCCTGCCCCTGATAAGTATGGTCTTGATGCCGCTGTCTGATACGTCTGAGCCCCGTTACGCGGAAATTGCCCGTTTGATGGCGCAAAGCGGTGACTGGATTACGCCCTGGTTTGAACCGGGCAAGCCTTTCTGGGGCAAGCCGCCGCTGTCGTTCTGGGCACAGGCATTGTCTTTCAGGCTGCTGGGGGTTAATGAGTTTGCCGTGCGTTTTCCTTCATGGCTAAGCATGGTGGCAACCGTGGGGCTTCTTATCGCTTTTGCACGGACTTTTTTTGGCCGGCAGCTGGCTCAGTGGGCCGCAGTGGTGTACAGCTCCTGTGCCCTGGTTTATATCACTTCGGGGGCAGTGCTGACCGATCCGTTTCTGGTGTTGGGCACCACCTTTAGCATGACGTCCTTCATGATGGCCCGGCATTATCCGTCCCTGTTCTGGCGTTATGGTTTTTTTGTGGGACTGGCCATTGGCCTGCTGGCCAAAGGGCCTTTGGCACTGGTTCTGGTTGCCGGCCCGTTGCTGTTATGGTTGTTGCCCAATATAGGCGGCCGGATGGTTCAATTCAGGGCATTGCCCTGGACGCGGGGCTTGCTCTTAACCGCGCTAATCAGCCTGCCATGGTATGTGATGGCAGAAATCAAGACCCCGGGATTTCTGAATTATTTCATTGTGGGTGAGCATTTCCTGCGTTTTATAGATCCGGGCTGGCAGGGGGATTTGTATGGTACTGCCCATGAAAAAATGCATGGCACAATCTGGTGGTACTGGTTACAGGCCACCTTTCCATGGGGTTTGTTTGGGGTGGGGCTGCTGTTGCCCAATCTGGTAAAAAAAGGTGTGCGTGCCGTTATTATCAAGCCGCTGGCCGATTCAGCCCAGCTATCGTATTTGCTGGCCTGGGCGTTATTTACTCCTTTGTTTTTCACCTTTTCGGGCAATATTCTCTGGACCTATCTTTTGCCTTGCCTGGGGGCTTTCAGCATATTAATGGCGCTTGGCTGGCGCAAGTGGGTGGAACAAAGCCAGTGGCAATTTGCCCTGAATACCCGGTGGATAGCAGCGCTGGTGCCGATGGTACTGGTTTTGCTGAGTCTGTTTGCGTATGTCAGTCCGGACCACTTTAAAACAGAAAAGGGCCTGGTTCATTTTGCCGCATTACAGACGAAGGCCGGGACGCCTGTTTATTATGTTGATGAACGTCCGTTTTCAGCCCGGTTTTATTCTGGCGGAACCGCAGAATTGTTGAAGATTAATGAGGTTTCTGCCAAACTGGACAACAGTACATTGCCTGTGTTGCTGGCAATACCCAAAAAGCGTCTAAACGAGGTTGCGCATGTGTTAAGCGTACCGGTACAAAAGCGTTACGAAAACAAACGTTATATTTTGTTTGAAGCCAGTCCTGGTCTTGCACAGACAGCCATGTCCATAGTGGCAAACTGATTTTTTTTCTGAAATTGCATGAATACATCTACAAAGCCCATTCGCATGCTGGTGGTTGAGGATCATGTCGGGCTGGCCGAGAACCTGTCCGAGTATTTTGAAAATTCGCATTATGTGCTGGATTTCGCTTCGGATGGTTTAACGGCCCTGCATCTGATTGCCACCCATGAATATGATGTCATCGTGCTTGATGTCATGTTGCCCGGCCTGTCGGGGTTTGAGATCTGCCACCGGATCCGGAACGATATCCAGTGTACGACACCGGTTATCATGATGACAGCCAAAGACCAGCTCAAAGACAAGGAAGAGGGGTTTCGGGCCGGAGCCGATGACTACCTGGTCAAGCCGTTTGATCTTCGTGAGCTGCAGCTGCGGGTCAATGCCCTGTACCGTCGTAAAGAGGGCATGGGCAAGACTCCGGGGATAGAAGTGCCTGGCATCCGTTTTGACCCGGGCAAGCTTACGGTACAGGTTAACAATAACGGCTCCCTGGAATTAAGCGGCACGATGGCGCGTATTTTTGAAGAGCTGATTAAAGCCTATCCGGATTTTCTGTCTTATGAGCAGCTGCAAGAGCGTATCTGGGGGGAAAAAGAAGTGGATATGAATACCTTGCGTACCCATGTGTATACCTTGCGTAAATTATTGCAGGATACCTTCGGGTTCTCCATGATCAAGACCATGCACGGGCGCGGTTACCGGCTGACTCCACCGGCGCAGGCAGGCCAATGAGATCTATTTCACGACGCATCCACCGAGCCATTTTGCTGGTTAGCATGGCATGTGTTGCGGTGATGGTAGTTATGGTGCTGGAGGTGAATGAAGATCTTGAGCGTACCATGCTGCAGGTGGAGTTTGAGCAGGAACTTGATTTTATTCTGGCAAACCGTGACCAGTCTGAGCTTTTTGTCTGGGAAGGGTTTAACCAGCAGCTGGTGTTCGTGCCTCAGGGGCAGGCCACACCGGTACAAATGCCCGAGGTTTTCAAGGGTTTGCCTTTTGGGTTTTCTGATGAGATAACGCGCAACGGAAAGACTTATTTGGTGAATATTTCCGTTTTGCCCAAAGGGGTGGTGTATATCGCCAAGGATATCACGCATTTTGAAAATCGCGAGTTCCTTTTCAGCATCGCGCTGGGCGTCATGACGCTGCTCATTATCGGTCTGGGTCTGTGGATGGCAACCTTAAGCAGTCGACGGATTGTGAATCCCTTGCGGCAATTGTCAGAGCAAATCAGCGAAGTGCCGGTGGGCGCGCAAATGCCGCGTATTCCGGTTAATTACACCGACAGCGAATTGTATTCAATTGCAGAAACCTTTAACCGTTTCCTGGGTGAGCTTGAGTCCTATGTGCGCAGGGAGCAATCCCTGCTCAGCCTGGCCAGTCATGAGCTGCGCACGCCAGTTGCGGTCATGTCCGGGGCGCTTGATATCCTGGAAATGCGTGGGCAGCTAAAACCCAATGATTTGGCAACAGTGGCCCGCATGCGTAATGCCTGCACCGAAATGCGCAGCAATGTAGAGGTTTTACTGAAGCTTTCGCGCAATCAGGCCGACGGCTCTCCGGTCAGGGAGGCTATTTCACTGACGACCCTGGTGGAAGAAGTTCTGGATGACCTGAACAATTTATTCAAGGTGCGGGCCAGGGTGCGCCTGAATATTATGGACACTATAATGCTCAGGAGCGATTCTGTCCTGGTGAAAATGCTGTTGCGTAATCTTGTCCAGAATGCCTTGCAGCATACGCAAAAGGAAATTGATATCACGCTGGGCAAAGGTATCATCCAGATACAGGACAGAGGGACAGGTTTTACGGCCGAGCAAAAAGCCATCCTTGGCAGGGAAATGCAAGTGGTGCCAGGCAGCACGTCCTTAAATGGCCTGGGGCTGTATATTGTGACCTTGATGTCCGAGCGTTTGCAATGGCCTTTGCAGGTGACCCGCAGTGATTCGAATGGAAGCGTGATTCAGTTAAGTATTCCCGCCGACCAGATCCTTCGCAACCGTTGAGGCATGGGATAAGGTCTGGAGCGGGTTTGTCAGGTGTGGCCAGCGCAGGCTTATTCTGCCTGCCACTCGGCTTTGGCTTCGCGCGCCAGCAGGTTTGACACCGCCTGCAGAGGTGGCATTGCATTGAACAGGACATCGCAAACCGCTTGGGTAATGGGCATCTCAATATTCAGGGCCGTGGCGCGATTCAGGGCGTCACGGGCGCAGCGAACGCCTTCAGCAGTCATGCCTGCCGCAAGAATGCGGTCCAGCGATTGCCCTTGTCCCAGGGCAAGGCCAACCTGGCGGTTGCGCGACAGGTCGCCGGTGGCCGTTAAAACCAGGTCACCCAGCCCGGTAAGACCTGAAAAGGTGGCCGCTTGTCCACCCAGGGCAATACCCAGTCGGGTAATTTCAGCCAGTCCGCGTGTAATTAGCGCAGCGCGTGCATTGGCGCCCAGTTCAAGACCATCTGAAATGCCGCAGGCAATCGCCATGACGTTTTTAAGGGCGCCACCCACTTCTACACCTATGACATCGTTACTGGCATAAATACGGGTGTTGTTGGCATGCAGGGCGGCCGTGGTGTTTTGCACGGTTATGCTGCTATGGCTGGCAATGGTCAGGGCCACCGGCAAATTGCGGGTGACTTCTTTGGCAAAGGAAGGCCCTGATAATACACCGGTATTGGGTATCTTGTTACCAAAAACCGACTGTACGATTTCATGCGGCAATTGCCCGCTGTTTTGTTCAAACCCCTTGCAAGTCCAGACAATGGGTGTGTCGGCCAGGTTGGATGCCTGGAGCAGTGGCAGCCAGGTTTCACAGGTGCTGCGCATGGCCATGACAGGCACACCAAGTATGATAAGCCTTTTTGATTGGGGGCCGTGTTGCAAATGGCTGATGGCCTGCTGGGGGCTGGTGGTGCTTTTCAGGCTGTGGGGTAAAGCAATGTCACCCAGGTATTTGGTGTTGCTGTGCCGGGTATTGATTTCTGATGAAACCGCTTCATTACGGGCCAGCAGCAAGGTGGGTGCATGATTGGCCGCCGAGGCAGCCAATGCGGTTCCCCAGCTACCCGCACCTATAACCAGTACATGAAGCGAAGCGCCGGGAGATGACATGTGAACCTGCTTACTGACGGGTTGTGCCAGGAGGCAGGATGATGCCGGAGTCTTCAGGGGCGGCACTGTTTTGCTGTGCCTGTTGGGCTTCCTGGGTGCGCTGTTCGTACAGGGCCTGGAAGTTTACTTCTGCCAGGTGCAGCGGGGGCAATGAAGTGCGGTTGATGGCGTCGGCAATATTGGCGCGCAGGTAAGGGAACAGCATGGTAGGACACACAATGCCCAGAAGAGGGTCAAACTGCTCTTCAGGGATGTTGGCAATTTCAAAAATACCAGCCTGGGTACCTTCAACCAGATACAGGATTTTGTCACCGATTTTGGTGGTGACGGTTGCCCGTACGGTGGCTTCGAAAATGGTTTCGGCCAGGCGTTGACCGCCTACGCTCAGGGAAATTTCAACCTCGGGTGTTTCCTGCTCAAGGAAAATCTGGGGTGAGTTGGGCATTTCCAAAGACAGGTCTTTCAGATAGACGCGTTGCAAATTGAACGCTGGATTGGTATTTTCTGCTTGTTGCTCTTGGGCCATGCTGTTTCCTATGTAAGAAGATTAAAGGTTAAATTGCGCTGATGGCTTAGTCGGCCAACAGGGCCGTCAATTCGCCTGCGCGGTCAAGTGCCATCAGGTCATCACAACCGCCCACGTGTTTGTCGCCAATGAAAATCTGGGGAACAGTGGTGCGTCCGGTGCGCTCAATCATAACAGCCCGTTGTTCACGGTTGGTGTCAATGCTGATTTTTTCCAGATTTGTTACGCCACGCTCGATGAGCAGTTTTTCGGCACGGATGCAATACGGGCAGGTTGCCTTGGAGAACATAGTGACTTTTTTCATGGTGCTTTTGTTGTGTAAATGGTTTAACGGTTTTGTTTGCGCTGGGTGGCAGCCGTGTGCTTTTTAAGGGGCAGGCCATCCTGGGTCCAGGCTGAAATGCCGCCGGAAAGCACGTGAACCTCTTCAAAATTGAGTTTTTTCAGGTTTGTGGCCGCTTTTTGCGCGGTACGCCCCATATTGCAGACCAGGATAATTGGCTTGCTTTTGGACAGTGAAGCCGTTTTTTCTTCGAGTTCGTCCAGGGGAATATTACGGGCCTGCGGAATAGAACCGTTTTTGTATTCTTCAGCCGAACGGATATCAATGAAAATGGCGGCTGATTTATTGGCCATTTGCACGGCTTCTTTGGTACTTAACATATTGGACTGGCCGCCAAAACCGCCTTTGCGAAAATTGGGAATGGCCAGCATGATGCCTGAGACCAGGGCAAAAGCTAAAAAATAAATGGTATTTTGGTAAAAAAGAAAATCCACGTCTAATCCTGTAGGGTTGCTTTTTTCAAGCTTAATTCTCAGATTATAAAATAGCTGGACAAATAGAGATAAGACTTCGCTAAAATAATAGAAAATTGTTTGGATATTGAATTGTTTATTTCTTAATTTAGTGGAAAAGAGCTCAGAGTATGTACAAAATCGTTTTAATGCGTCATGGTGAAAGCCAGTGGAATCTTGAAAACCGTTTTACCGGCTGGACCGATGTTGACCTGACTGATCAGGGTCGTCAACAGGCATGGCAGGCCGGCGAGTTGCTGAAGCAGGAAGGGTTTTCGTTTGATGTGGCTTATGCTTCCGTTTTGAAACGGGCCATTCGTACCTTGTGGATTGCCCTGGACGCCATGGATGCCATGCATACGCCGATTCACCTGAACTGGCGCCTGAACGAGCGTCACTACGGTAACCTGCAGGGCCTGAATAAAGCCGAAACTGCCGCCAAGTATGGTGATGATCAGGTGCTTGTGTGGCGTCGTGCTTATGCCATCGCGCCCAATCCTCTGGATCTGGACGACAGTCGTCATCCCCGTTTCGATGCCCGCTATGCACGCATTCCCGCTGAACAGCTGCCAGCCACCGAATGCCTGAAAGACACCGTGGCCCGCGTTCTGCCGGTCTGGAATGAGTCCATTGCGCCCGCCATCAAGGCTGGCAAGAACGTGCTGATTGCCGCCCATGGCAACAGTTTGCGTGCCTTGATCAAGCACCTTGACAGCATTTCCGATGACGATATTGTCAATCTGAATATCCCAACTGGACAGCCGCTGGTTTATGAGCTTGATGAAAACCTCAAGCCCATCCGTCATTATTATCTGGGTGATCAGGAAGCGATTGCCGCAGCGGTGGCTGCAGTGGCTGCCCAGGGTAAAGCGCAAAAGGACTAATGTGAACAGGTGGGTCATTTGCGTTTCCCTGTTTGTGCTGTTAAGCGCCGGGCCGGTCATGGCCCAGACAACCGCTGCATTAAGCGAACAGCAAAAAATGGCAGAAAAGCAGAAAGCCCGCCTGCAAAACCAGATAGAAGAAATCCATAAAAAAATCAAGGCGCAGGAATCGGACAAACAAGACGTCACCGAGGAACTGCGCAAATCCGAAACGGAAATTTCCAATATAAATGCACGCCTTGATGACCTCAAGGCACAGGGTGAGCGCGCAAAAAAAGAATTGGGCGAGTTGCGCAAACAGCAGGATCGCCAGCAAAAAATCATGGAGCTGCGGCGCGAAGAGCTGGCTGCTCAAATGCGTGCACAATATACCAGCGGACTGTCGCCGTGGGCAGCGCTGCTGTCAGGCGAAGATGCCCAGCAAATTGGCCGGGATCTGACTTATCTGGGCTATGTGTCCAAGGCGCGGGTTGAACGGGTACAGAAACTTGAGACTGAAATTGCCCGTCTGGATGAGCTGAAGAAAAAAGCAGCGGATCGCCAGAAAACCCTGGATCGCCTGGCTGAACAAACCCGGGTTGGCAAAAAAGAGCTTGAGTCCGAGCAAACAAAGCACGCCACTGTCTTGAAAAAAATTGAAAAGGACCTGGCTGACCGGCGCTCACAGGCCGCCAAGCTGGCACAAGACGAAAAGCGGCTTAATAGCCTGATTGACGATATTCAGAAAAATATCTCCACGCAGCTGGAGCAGGCCCGACAGGCAAGGATAGCCCAAGAGAAAGCCGAAGCGGAAAAACGCAGGGCTGCGTTACGCCAGAAAGAACAGGAAGCGGCTTTGGCCAGAGAGCAGGCGGCAAGGGCTGCCATCGTGGCCAAACAGGCCGAAGCACAAACAGAACTGGCTTATGTGGTGTTGCAAAGCGCCGTGGTGAACCAGGAAAAGCAGACCCTTGCCTTGAACCAGGCGCAACAGCAGGTGGCTCAGGCACAAGATGAGCGCCAGCGTCAGCAGGCCCTGCAGCAGGAGCAAAGTGTCCGGCAGCAAACCGAGCAGGCCCGCCAGGAACTGGCTCTGGCAAGACAACAGGCTGAAAATGCCGAAATTGAGCGGGCCAAGGCACAGATTAAAAAAGAAAAAGAAGAGCAGGCGGCCTTGCTGGCACAAAAGGCCCGTGAGGATGAACGTCGGGCAGCCGCCAATGCCCAATCGGGCGCAACCGGTTTGCAAAAAGGCGCGCCTTGGCCGGTACGCGGAGCCTTGCAGGGACGTTTTGGCACGACCCGACCCGATACCGGTGGCGTATGGCGTGGGATCCTGATCAGTGCCAATGAAGGCACACCCGTACGCGCCATTGCGGGCGGGCAACTGGTGTTTTCATCATGGGTGCGCGGGTTTGGCAATCTGGTCATTATTGATCATGGCAATAACTATATGAGTGTGTATGGATATAATCAAAGCATCATGGGCAGTGTGGGCGACAGTGTTCGTGCCGGACAAACCATTGCCCGTGTAGGGTCAACCGGCGGTCAGGTGGATCCTGCCTTATACTTTGAAATACGCAATGGATCCACCCCGGTTGATCCACTAAACTGGTTATCAAGATAATATTGTCAGAATCTATATCACATACCACTGAAACTTTATTCGATTGCAGGCAGGAGTGTCTTGTGACAAGCAGAAAACGATTGGTTAGTTACATGGTTGCGGCAGGATTGCTGTTGACAGCCGTTATGCCGGCATGGGCGCAAAAGGTATCGCATGAACTTCCCTATGAGGAATTGCAGCGTTTTGCCAGGGTCTTTGCCGCGGTCAAGAATAATTATGTTGAACCGGTTTCAAGCCAGGAGCTGATCGCATCCGCCATTAAGGGCATGGTCAATGACCTTGATCCGCACTCTTCATTTCTGGATGAGAACGAGTTTGAGGAAATGAAAGAATCCACCGATGGCGAGTTTGGCGGGTTGGGCATAGAAATTGGTGCCGAGCAGGGATTGGTTAAAATTATTGCGCCTATTGAAGATACGCCGGCGGCCAAGGCTGGCATTATGCCGGGTGACCTGATCATAAAAATCAATGGTGAAAGCACTGAAGGCAAACCCCTGAACGACGTCATCAAGCAGTTGCGCGGCGAACCGGGCAGTGAAATTGTCTTGACGGTTAAACGGTCTTCTTCAGCCGAACCCCTGGATATTAAAATTGTGCGGGATATTATCCAGATTCGCAGCGTACGTAGCAAGCGTTTGCCTGATGATATCGGTTACGTGAGAATTTCCCAGTTTCAGGAGCGCACCGGGGCCGATCTGGCCCAGCACCTGACAGACTTGGGTAAAGGCAAGCCCCTAAAAGGGTTGGTGCTTGATTTACGCAATGATCCTGGCGGCTTGCTGAATGCTGCCATTGGTGTTTCCGCTGCTTTTATCGAGCCCAATAAACTGGTGGTTTCAACCAAGGCCCGCGAACAGGAAATGCAGCGTTATCTGGCGGTGCCGTCTGAATATGCACCCGATGAGTCCGATTATCTGAAAAATCTGCCTGACTGGACGCGCAAGGTGCCTTTGGTGGTGCTTATTAACGTGGGTTCAGCCTCGGCATCTGAAATTGTGGCTGGTGCCTTGCAGGATTACCAGCGTGCCACCATCATGGGTAACCGCAGTTTTGGCAAGGGTTCGGTGCAGGTGGTTATGCCGTTGGATGACAATACCGGCATTAAACTGACAACCGCCCGCTATTACACGCCGCTTGGGCGTTCCATACAGGCCACCGGCATCGAGCCGGATATCATTGTTTCCGATACCAAAACGGGTGATCTGTTCAGTTTCCCCCGGGAAGCTGATTTAAGTGATCACCTGAATAATGACCAGGTGCCTGCAGCCGGCGTGAAGGGCAAAGTCAATACCGACAAGGCTATTGAAATGCTCAAAGAGCCTGAAGAAATGTTTGAGTTTGGTTCCGGTGAGGATTTCCAGTTGCAGCAGGCCATTAACCACCTGACCGGCAAAAAGGTTGACCAGGGGGTCATCACCAAAGAAAAGCCCAAAGGCCTGAGCAAAGAAGAAATGGAAGCGGTCAAGCCGTCAGGCAGCAATGATGGCAGTGCAGCTGGCGATAAAAGCGCTGAAAAGCAGAGCAAATAATGGATGACTCTCAGTTATTGCGTTATGCCCGGCATCTGATGCTGGATGAAATAGGCATTGAAGGCCAGCAGAACATCATGTCTTCAAGCGTCTTGGTGGTGGGTGCGGGGGGGCTGGGTTGTCCGGCGGCCGCTTATCTGGTGGCGGCAGGTGTTGGCCAGCTGGTGCTGGTTGATGATGACCAGGTTGAATTAAGCAATTTGCAGCGGCAAATCTTGCACACGACCGGGCGGATAGGGCTGCCGAAGGTGGAATCGGCCCGGCAGGCTTTGCAGGCCCTGAATCCTGAGCCCCTTATCGAGTGCCATGCCCGGCGCCTTGACGGCCCGGGTTTACTGGAACTGGTTAAAAGTGCCGATGTGGTGCTTGACTGCACCGACAATTTCACAACCCGGCATCATATCAACCGGGCTTGCGTAGCCCTGAAAAAGCCGCTGGTATCAGGGGCGGCCATTCGTTTTGACGGGCAGATAGCCGTTTATGACCTGCGTCATGAGGATGCCACCTGTTATGCCTGCCTGTTTGAGCCCTCTGATAACCTGGCTCCTGACAACTGTGCCACGCTGGGGGTGTTTGCCCCGCTAGTGGGCATTATTGGCAGCATGCAGGCCGCAGAAGCCCTGAAGCTGCTGGCCGGCATGCCTGCCGGCCTTGACGGGCGTTTGTTGCAGTTTGATGCGCGTACCATGCAATGGCACGCAATGCAGGTGCAGAAAAATCCGCAGTGCCAGGTCTGCGGCACCGCGCACGACTGATTATGCCTGTCCCGGCTCAAGCACACACTCGTTTTGCAGGGGCGGGTTCAGGGTAAGGGTAAAGCTCCTTAGCTCATCACGCCTGAACACATGGACAATGATTTTTTGTCCTGGCTGGTAGCGTTTCAGCAATGTGTCCAGATTGCCGGTGTCCACCTTGATGCCATCAATGGCTACCAGTGTGTCGCCTGCACTGAGTCCGGCCTTATGGGCCGCGCCATTTTCAATCACGTTGCCAATCTGGCAGGCATCCCCGGCCACCTTGGTGCGAATGTCCAGCGATGGGGTCTGGCTGCTGTTTTTCCAGCTTAAGGCCAGGTTCTGGCCAGCCAGCAGTTCCTTCAACGGAATATCTTCAGTGCCATGTGCGTAGCGGGCAATGTAGTCGCTGGCATCAACCCCGGTTGCGCTTTTGATGGTTGCGGCAAGTTCATCTTCTTTAAGACCATCGGCTGGCTTGCTGAAAAAGTCGCGGCCGTAGCGTTGCCACAGCAGCCGCATGACATCATCCAGTGATTTTTCATTACGGGTGGCGTTGCGGATGGTCAAGTCAAGGCCCAAGGCAGCCAGAGAGCCTTTGCTGTAGTAGCTCACGATGGCATTCGGGGCATTTTCATCCTGCTTGTAAAATTTGGTCCAGGCGTCAAATGAACTTTGTGCCACACTTTGCTTGAAGCGTCCTGGCAAGGCGTGGACATTGGCAATGGTTTTGGCTAGCAGGCCCAGGTATTGTTCCTGCGTGATCAGGCCGGCCCTGAACAGGGTCAGGTCGTCATAGTAAGACGTGAAGCCTTCAAACACCCAGAGCAGGCTGGTGTGGTTTTCAGTATAAAGATTATAAGGGGCAAATGCTTTAGGCTTAATGCGTTTTACGTTCCAGGTATGAAAATATTCATGGCTGACCAGGCCCAGGAAGTTGCGGTACTGTTCGCTTTGCTCGGGATTGCCAATGGTTGGCAGGTCATTGCGTGAGGCCATCAGGGCGGTCGAGGAACGATGCTCAAGACCGCCGTAATCTTTACCGGTAACCATGGTCATGAAAACATAGCGATCGGATGAATCCAGGAACGGGGCCTTGTGCGATTCGGGTTCGAAAAATTTGATTTGGTATTCGCAGATGCGGGCGGTATCTGCGGCAATGCGGGCCAGGTCCAGGTTGGGAATCTGGCCGGTAAAAACCATTTCATGCGTGGCGCCGCAAGCCTTGAACGAAACCACTTGTGGTGTGCCCATTTCAACCGGATGGTCTATCAAGGCATCATAGTTGGGGGCCAGGTACATGCCAAAACCGTGACGTGCCGCGCAGCCGGGGTGTTTTTTGGCCTCGGGAAGGCTGGTGTACACTTTCCAGTTTTTAATGCTTTGGGGCGCTTTAATGTTTAGCAGGCAGGGCAGCTCTTCATGGCCATGAATTTGCAGGAAAACACTGGTGCCATTGAAAAAGCCATGCGTTTCATCAAGATGTGCGCTGCGCACTGATAAGTCCCAGGCGTAAACGGTATAGGAAATATGCAACGGTCCCTGGCAGGCTTCTATTTGCCAGTGGTTGTTGTCGGTTTTTTCAACAAGCAGTTTCTTTTCGCCACAGCTGGCTTCAATGCTTTCGATGTTGCGGGCAAAATCCCTGATCAGGTAACTGCCGGGAATCCAGGAGGGCAGGGAGACTTTCTGGCCACTGGGGGTGGGAGCGGAAATGCTGATTTCGACAAAAAAACGGTGGCCGGCCGGGTCATGGGGGGTAATGGTATAAATAATTTCGTTCATCGGGATTTTTGCTATTTGTATATATTCAGACAGAGTAACTATAACAAACTGGCTACAATACCTCAGGAAAAAACAGATTATTGACAACTTACAGGAGGGTAGTATGTCAGAACAATTGGTGTTGACGAAAATTGATGGCGGTGTGGGTGTATTAACCTTAAACCGTCCAGCGGTGTTGAATGCTCTTAGCAATGAAGTCATGGAAGCGCTGGGCGAAGCGTTGCTGGCACTTGAAAACAATGATGCGGTGGGCGCCATTGTGCTAACCGGCAATGAAAAGGCATTTGCGGCTGGGGCCGACATTTCAGCCATGAAAGACTGGTCTTATATGGACGTGTATAAAAGCAATTATATTGGCGGACCATGGGAAACCATGAAAAATGCCATTCGCAAGCCCGTGATTGCGGCCGTTTCCGGTTATGCGTTGGGCGGTGGTTGTGAGTTGGCCATGATGTGTGATTTCATTATTGCGGCCGATAATGCCAAATTCGGCCAGCCCGAAATCAAGTTGGGTACCATTCCGGGGCTGGGGGGTACACAACGACTGACGAGGGCTATCGGAAAATCAAAAGCCATGGATCTGGTCCTGACTGGTAGAATGATGGACGCAAAAGAAGCGGAAAGTGCCGGCCTGGTAGCCCGTATCCTGCCCCTTGAAAACTTCCTTGAAGAAGTGGTCAAGGTGGCTCAGGGTATTGCCGGGTTGTCAACGCCAGTGGTTATGATGGCAAAGCAATGCGTGAATGCCGCACTGGAAACAACCCTTGAACAGGGGCTGCAATATGAAAGGCGTGTATTTCATGCAACATTTGCAACACAGGACCAAAAAGAGGGTATGAATGCATTTGTAGAAAAACGTCAGGCAAATTTCAGGAATATGTAATTAAACTGCTTCTCGGGTTTGCTTATGTTGGAAAAAATAAGTTATACTCTCAAGGCTTGACATATTGCGAAACCTTGTTATGACCATACTGCATGATAAGTACGCGTATTCGGGTAGTCCTGAAAACGACGTGCTTAAGCTCAGCAAGGCTGAAAAAGCCAGACTTAACGCAAGTTCTGCCAAAGGGCTTGTAAATATAGTGTTGGCACAGTTTGTTTTGCTGGCAATAGTAGTGGTGCTGTGCTGGATGGTGTCTGGTGTGGCTGCCGCAATGTCGGCGTTGGCCGGTGGTATGGCTTACCTGGTGCCAACAGCGTTTTTCGTGCTGCATATGTTGTTAAAGCTTTATAGTGGTTCAAATGCAAGCGTGCTAACGTTTTTCTGGGGTGAAGCATTCAAACTCGGGGGCACGGTGGGCTTGCTTGCATTAATAGTTAAATTCTCCGGAACCTTGCTGGTTTGGCCAGCGTTGCTGATTGGCCTGGTTGCGGTGTTAAAGGGATATGTATTGTTATTGGCTTTTAAAAGGCTTTAATAACAATCATTGGGAAAGAGTGTAATGCAGCCTTGTTGGCTGCCAAATCGTGGAGTACGAATCAAATGGCTGCACCTGCAGATGTCTCGCCTCAGTCATATTATGTTCAGCATCACCTTGTCCATTTCAATAACGTCGGAGAAGGACAGGCAAACATTGTAGACTTCGGTGTTATCAACTATGACTCCATCTTCTGGTCTGTTGCAATGGGTTTGCTGGTGGTCGGTTTTCTGTGGAAAGCCGCGCGTCATGCCACCTCTGGTGTGCCTGGACGTTTTCAGGCTGGTGTTGAAATGATTGTTGACATGGTCAATGATCAGGCAAAAAGCATTATTCATAATTCTGAGTCACGCAAGTATGTTGCGCCATTGGCGTTAACCATATTTTTGTGGATCACGCTCATGAACGTCCTTGACTTGATTCCGGTTGATCTGGCGCCTTCGCTGTTTAGCTGGCTTGGTCTTGCCGGAGACGCTGATTCTCATGGTCCACTGTACTACCATCGTATTCTTCCTACTGCCGACCTGAACGTGCCTATGGGTATGTCTCTGGGTGTTTTGCTGCTGTCTATTTACTACGGCTTCAAAATCAAAAACCCCGGTGGTTTCGTCAAAGATCTGTTCACAGCTCCTTTCCATTCAAGTGGTATTGGTGCAATTGTTCTGGCCCCTGCCAACTTCGCATTAAACGTTATCGAGTATGCTGCCAAAACGGTATCTCTGGCCATGCGGTTGTTTGGTAACATGTTTGCCGGTGAACTCGTATTTATGTTGATCGCTCTTCTGGGCGGTGCATGGACAGGATTCAATGCAATGAGCATTGGGTTGGGAGTCGGTCATGTTCTGGCTGGTTCCGTCTGGGCAATTTTCCATATTATGATTATTTTGCTCCAGGCATTCATTTTCATGATGCTGACACTGGTTTATATCGGTCAGGCACATGAAGGGCACTAAGATTTAACGTCCTGGTTTATCAAAATATTCCGGGATGTTTTTTCTTGCAAATTGCATCATTTAATTTTTAACTGGTCTGTTTGCTTTATTTTTAGTAGTTTTTTTTCCATCTTTAAATTTGTTTTAGGTTCATAACCACAAGGAGTTGTCATGACCACAGCAGCTTTCGTTGCTCTTGCTTGCGCGTTTATCATCGGTTTGGGTGCTATCGGTGCGTGTATCGGTATCGCTATCATGGGCGGTAAATATCTTGAGGCATCTGCTCGTCAACCAGAATTGATGAATGCACTGCAAACAAAAATGTTCTTGTTGGCTGGTCTTATCGATGCTGCGTTCCTGATCGGTGTTGGTATCGCTATGTTGTTCGCGTTTGCTAGCCCATTCGGCGCTTAATACAGTAAACGTCTATACCATCTGTTGATGGGGTGTGAACTGGATGGAGATGCAGGCCTTATGGTTATAAGTAAGGCCTGCATATGACAGAGTTCAATAAATTTCGGGTTTTGCAATTTCGCAAAGCCTTAACATAGTAGAAGGGAAACGACCGTGAATTTAAACGCGACGCTCTTTTTCCAGACGCTCGTTTTCTTTGTATTGGCATGGTTCACAATGCGGTTTGTGTGGCCACCCCTTACAAAGGCTATCGATGAACGTCGTCAGAAAATTGCCGATGGTTTAGCTGCTGCCGACAAAGGCAAGGCAGATCTGGCTCAGGCCCAGGCTCGTATCAGCCTGATCGAAGCCTCTGCAAAATCAGAGAATCACGCTAAATTGGCAGAGGCTGAAAAACAGGCGGCTCTTATTGTTGAAGCTGCCCGTGGTGAAGCCGAGTCTGAACGCGCCCGTATTTTGGCCCAGGCCAAACAGGATGCCGAGCTCGAAGTAGAACGTGCTCGCCAGGGACTGCGTGAAGAAGTAGCCGCTTTGGCTGTTAAAGGTGCAGAGAAGATTCTTCAGCGTGAAGTCAATGAAAAAACGCATGCTGAGTTGTTGAATCAACTTAAAGCACAGCTTTAATTCGGGATTATCATGGCTGAATTATCAACAATTGCCCGCCCATATGCAGAAGCCTTGTTTGCCGCGGCCAAAAATGATCAGGCCGGCTTGGCTGCATGGTCAGAGGCTGTTAGTGAATTGGCACAAATTTCAAGTGTGTCGGACGTGCGTGAAGCAATGTCCGATCCCAGATTAAGCAAAGATCAACGTAAAAAACTGTTCCCAGGGCTGGCCAGGTCTCCGCTTTCCAAAGGAATGCAGAACTTTATCGAACTGCTTGTGGACAACGATCGATTATTGCTATTGCCCGAGATCGCAGCGCAATTTGAAGAACTGAAAAATCGCCATGAGGGTTCTGCCAGTGCAGAAATCACAAGTGCTTTTGAATTAAGCGATGCGCAAATTCAGGAATTGCTTACTGGTCTCGAGAAAAAATTTGGCTGCAAGTTAAAGCCAGTTGTTACTGTCGATAAATCCCTTATTGGCGGTATCCGAGTCACAGTGGGTGATCAGGTATTAGATACTTCCGTGCAAGCCCAGTTGGCTCGCTTGCGCGATACATTGGTCGCTGCATAAGCGCCAGAATAACAGGATTTCAGGAGTCTGAATATGCAACTCAATCCGTCAGAAATCAGCGAATTGCTTAAGAGCCGTATCGAAGGCTTGGGTACTTCTGCTGATGTTCGCACACAAGGTACGGTCGTTTCCGTAACCGACGGTATTACACGTGTCCACGGTTTGTCCGATGTGATGCAAGGCGAAATGCTTGAATTTCCAAACAACGTTTTTGGTCTCGCTCTCAACCTCGAGCGTGATTCAGTTGGTGCGGTTATTTTAGGTGATTATACAGGTGTGTCCGAAGGTGACCCTGTTAAAACAACCGGTCGCATTCTTGAAGTGCCCGTTGGTCCCGAATTGCGTGGTCGCGTTGTCAACACACTGGGTCAGCCTATCGATGGCAAAGGCCCCATCAATGCCAAAGAAACCGATATTATCGAAAAAGTGGCGCCAGGCGTTATTGCCCGTCAATCTGTTTCCCAGCCATTGCAAACCGGTATCAAGGCGATTGACTCCATGGTACCCGTTGGTCGTGGTCAGCGCGAGCTGATTATTGGTGACCGCCAAACCGGTAAAACCGCAGTTGCTATCGATGCCATCATCAACCAGAAAGGCAAAAACGTTACTTGCGTTTATGTGGCTGTCGGTCAAAAAGCGTCTACCATCAATAACGTGGTTCGCAAACTTGAAGAACACGGTGCCATGGAATACACAATCGTTGTAGCTGCCGCTGCATCTGATTCTGCCGCCATGCAATACCTGGCTCCTTATGCCGGTTGCACCATGGGTGAATATTTCCGCGATCGTGGTGAAGATGCCCTGATCGTTTATGATGACCTTACCAAACAGGCATGGGCATACCGTCAGGTATCCTTGCTGTTGCGTCGTCCACCAGGCCGTGAAGCTTATCCCGGTGACGTTTTCTATCTGCACTCCCGCTTGCTCGAACGTGCAGCCCGTGTGAATGCCGACTATGTTGAAAAATTCACAAACGGCGCGGTAAAAGGCAAAACAGGTTCCCTGACTGCCCTGCCTATCATTGAAACACAGGCCGGTGACGTTTCCGCTTTCGTTCCAACCAACGTAATTTCCATTACCGACGGTCAGATCTTCCTGGAAACAGACTTGTTCAACGCCGGTATCCGTCCTGCGATTAACGCGGGTATTTCCGTGTCTCGTGTGGGTGGTGCAGCCCAGACCAAAGTGGTCAAAAAACTGTCTGGCGGTATTCGTACCGACCTGGCGCAGTATCGTGAACTGGCTGCCTTTGCACAGTTTGCTTCTGACCTTGACGAAGCCACTCGCCGTCAGCTGGAACGTGGTAAACGTGTTGTTGAATTGTTGAAACAGCCTCAGTACCAGCCTTTGCAGGTATGGGAACTGGCCGTGTCTCTGTTTGCCGTAAATAATGGCCACCTTGATGACATCGATGTCAGCCAGGTTCTGTCATTTGAAAAAGGTTTGAAAGATGAGTTGAAACATAAGCACAGTGCTTTGGTTGACCGCATCGAAGAAACCAAAGAGCTTTCTAAAGATGACGAAGCGGCTTTGAAAGAAGCAGTTCTGGCATTCAAGAAGAACGGTACTTACTAAGACCTGGTAGGGTGCAAGATCATGATCCTGCACCCTTGTTTTGCAAAACCGTCTAACAGGAAGGCTTATGGCTGGAATTAAGGAAATCCGTACTCAGATCAAGAGTGTGCAAAACACTCGCAAGATCACAAAAGCAATGGAAATGGTCGCTGCTTCCAAAATGCGCAAGGCGCAGGAAAGAATGCGTGCAGGCCGTCCCTATGCTACTAAAGTACGTGAAATTGCTACGCACATGATGCAGACACATCCTGAGTACTCTCATCCTTATCTGGAAGAGCGTAAAGAGCTCAAGGCTGTCGGCATTGTAGTGATAAGTACAGATAAAGGTCTGTGTGGGGGCTTGAATACCAACATACAGCGTCTTGTCTTGTCACGTCTTAAAGAATTTGATGCCCAGGGCATTAAGGTTCAGGCAACTGCGCTTGGTAACAAGGGTCTGGGCTTTTTGACCCGGATAGGTACAAACCTGGTTTCCCAGGAAGTGCAGTTGGGTGATACTCCAAGTCTCGAGCGTCTGATTGGTGCACTGAAAGTGCAGTTTGATGCTTATATGGATGGCACGATTGATGCTTTGTATGTTGCCACGAACGTTTTCGTCAACACCATGAAGCAGGAGCCTTCGTTTATTCGTTTATTGCCGTTGCCTGATGGTCTTGCTGATCCTTTCCAGACTTCTCTGGAAGAAGAGTCTCAGCTTCCCAAGGCATCATATAAGTGGGATTACATTTTCGAACCCGATGCAAAATCAGTCATTGATGACCTCTTGCACCGCTATGTAGAGTCCGTAGTCTACCAGGCAGTAGCAGAAAATATGGCGTCTGAGCAGTCAGCCCGAATGGTGGCTATGAAAGCTGCGTCAGATAATGCGAAAAAAGTGATTGGTGATTTGCAACTGGTTTATAACAAAACCCGTCAGGCAGCAATTACTAAAGAAATTTCAGAAATCGTGGGGGGAGCTGCAGCCGTTTAAGCCAAGGGCTTGCTGGCTGTCAGTTTCTTTCAATCGTTATTAAGTAAGGAATCGACATGAGTAACGGTACCATCGTTCAGTGCATCGGCGCCGTCGTGGATATACAGTTCCCACGCGACAACATGCCAAAAATTTACGAAGCGCTTGTCTTGTCAGAAGACGCAGGCGGCTTCGCCGAGAAAGGGCTTACCCTTGAAGTTCAGCAGCAATTAGGCGACGGCGTTGTCCGTACCATTGCCATGGGTTCAAGTGACGGTCTTCGCCGCGGCATGCAAGTGATTAGAACCAATGCAAATATTTCCGTACCTGTTGGTCAGGGTACGCTGGGCCGCATCATGGACGTTTTGGGACGTCCAATCGATGAAGCAGGTCCGATCGAACATGAAGAAAAACGTGGTATTCACCAGCCCGCTCCAAAGTTTGACGAATTGTCTCCATCAGTAGAGCTGCTGGAAACAGGTATTAAGGTTATTGACCTGGTTTGTCCGTTTGCCAAAGGCGGTAAAGTGGGTCTGTTCGGTGGTGCCGGTGTAGGTAAAACCGTTAACATGATGGAACTTATCAACAACATCGCCAAACAGCACTCCGGTTTGTCTGTTTTCGCTGGTGTGGGTGAGCGTACCCGTGAAGGTAATGACTTCTACCACGAAATGGAAGAGTCTAATGTTCTGGACAAGGTTGCCATGGTTTTCGGTCAGATGAACGAACCACCAGGAAACCGTCTGCGTGTTGCGCTGACCGGCCTGACAATGGCTGAGAAATTCCGTGACGAAGGCCGTGATATCCTGTTCTTCGTTGATAACATCTACCGTTACACGCTGGCCGGTACCGAAGTGTCCGCGCTGTTGGGTCGTATGCCTTCAGCGGTGGGTTATCAGCCTACACTGGCTGAAGAGATGGGTGTTCTGCAAGAACGTATTACCTCTACCAAAACCGGTTCCATTACATCGATCCAGGCCGTTTACGTTCCTGCCGATGACTTGACCGACCCTTCTCCAGCAACCACCTTCCAGCACTTGGACTCTACCGTTGTGTTGTCTCGTGACATCGCTTCACTGGGTATTTACCCTGCGGTTGACCCTCTGGACTCAACCAGCCGTCAGCTGGATCCCCAGGTTGTTGGCACCGAGCACTACGAAGTGGCCCGTGCAGTTCAACAAACACTGCAGCGCTATAAAGAGTTGCGTGATATTATCGCGATTCTGGGTATGGACGAGTTGTCTCCTGAAGATAAGCAGGCCGTTGCTCGTGCCCGTAAAATTCAGCGCTTCCTGTCCCAGCCTTTCCACGTTGCTGAAGTGTTTACCGGCTCTCCTGGTAAATATGTTCCATTGTCAGAAACCATCCGTGGTTTTAAAATGATTGTGGAAGGTGAATGTGATGCGTTGCCCGAACAGGCATTCTATATGGTTGGTTCAATCGACGAAGCGTTCGAAAAAGCCAAAACCTTATAATTAAGGAATAGCTATGGCTACTATACATGTTGATGTGGTAAGTGCGGAAGAGTCGATTTTTGCCGGTGAGGCAAAATTCGTTGCTTTGCCTGGTGAAGCGGGTGAACTGGGTATTCTTCCTGGCCACACACCTCTGATCTCTCGTATCCGTCCCGGAACAGTGAAAATTGTTCGTGAAGATGGTGCAGAAGAGCTGGTATTTGTGGCTGGCGGCATCATTGAAGTTCAGCCGTATGGCGTAACGGTACTGTCTGATACAGCAATTCGCGCGGCAGACCTTGACGAAGCTAAAGCGGTCAAGGCGCGTGAGCAGGCTGAAGAAGCGTTGCGTAATGCACGTGACAAGACAGAGATTGCGGTGGTTGAAGCCGAGCTGGCCATGTTGGCCGCTCAGGTTAGCGCCGCCCGTCGCCTGACTCAAATGAAAAATCGCCACTAAGCGACAAAAGAAGTATAAAAATAGCGCCTTATGGGCGCTATTTTTTTGCATGTTTTTTACAACCAGGTAGATGTGTGAACCGCTTGAACCTGCCGGGTATAAGCACCCGGCAGCCTGGAAAAAACTTATTTCAGGGCAGCGGCACGGATCTGGTCAATCGTTGCCGAGGGTGTAATCGCTTGTGGATCAACCAGGCAATGCAAAATGGCCGGCTTACCGCTGGTCATCGCCCGTTCAAAAGCAGGGCCAAATTCTTCATTGCTTTCCACTCTTTCTCCATGGCCGCCAAACGCGAAGGCATAGGCGGCAAAATCGGGATTTTGCAAATGAGTGGCACTGATTCGCCCGGGGTAATGCTTTTCCTGGTGCATGCGGATGGTGCCATACATGCCATTATCAAAAATCAGCACAATGATATTCAGACCGTATTGTACGGCGGTGGCAAATTCCTGGCCGTGCATCATGAAGCAGCCATCACCCGCAAAGCACACAACCGGCGTGTCGGGCAGCAGGCGTTTTGCACCAACGGCAGCCGGCAGACCATAACCCATCGAGCCCGAGGTGGGGGCCAGCTGGGTACCGAATTGAGTAAACCGGTGGAAACGGTGCAGCCAGGTGGCGTAATTGCCGGCTCCATTGGTCATGATCGTGTCTGGAGTCAGCCGGTTCTCCAGGTATTGCATGATATGGGGCATTTGCAGTTTGCCCGGCACGCTGACGGTTGTCGGGTCGCTCCAGCTCAGGTATTCGTTATGGGCCTGCTTGACCAGTTCCTCCCGGTCAGTGCTTGGCTTGATGCTTAATTTACCCAGTGCACGGGTGAATTCGGCAGGGCTTGCGTTAATAGCCAGCCGAGCCTGGTAGACCCGGTTCAGTTCCTGGCTGTCGGGATGTACATGCACCAGTTTTTGTTGGGGGACCGGGATGGACAGTGCCGTGTAACTTTGCGAAGGAACCTCAGACATGCGTCCCCCCACCAGTAGCACGGTATCGGCTTGCTCAAAACGTTTTAGCAACTTCGGATTAATGCCCAGGCCAATATCACCGGCAAAGCAGGGGTGGTTGGCGGGAAAGAGCATTTGGCGCCTGAACTGGACGGCAACGGGCAACTGGTTTTTTTCCGCAAAGCGGGCAAAGGCGTTCACGCTGTCTTCGCTCCAGCGGCTGCCGCCCAGAATGGCGATCGGGTTTTTGGCTTCACCCAACAGGTTTTCAAGTGTCTCCATCTGTGATTGGGTAGGTGCTGATTCAACCGCTTCCACGCGGGGGGCATCGGCCACTTCACGCAGTTGTACAAGCATATCTTCGGGCAGGGCGATCACAACCGGGCCAGGGCGGCCCGATGTCGCCACATGAAACGCGCGGGAAATCAGCTCCGGTATTCGGCTTGCATCATCAATTTCGGTGGTCCATTTGGTTTGCGTGCTGAAAACGGCGCGGTAATCCACTTCCTGGAAAGCTTCACGTTCACGCATGCCGGTTTCAATTTGGCCAACAAAAACGATTAAAGGGGTAGAGTCCTGTTTGGCAATATGAATGCCGGCAAATGCATTGCTTGCGCCTGGCCCGCGGGTTACCATGCAAATGCCCGGACGACCGGTTAATTTGCCATAGGCATCGGCCATCATGGCGGCGCCTCCCTCCTGGCGGCATACGGTTACCTTGATGTCCGCATCGTGCAGGGCATCAAGTACGGCAAGATAGCTTTCACCAGGTACACAAAAAACGTGGTCCACGCCTTGTGCCATAAGCTGATCTACAAGAATTTGTCCACCACTGCGAGTTTTGATATTGTTGTCCATGAGTATTCTATAATAGTAGGGTTTGTAATAAACGTAGCCAAAATAGGAAGTTAGTTTCTACTTAAGAAAACATTCTGGCTATCCGAACATTATATTAAAGGAAATTCTATATGAAAGGGCGTTCTCTATTTCGCGTAGCTGCGCTGGCCATGAGTCTCGGATTTGGCTTTATGGCCATGACATCTCCTGCCAAAGCAGAAACCAAATATCCTGAGCATGCGGCAAAAGTTGTTGTGGGCTTTAGTCCTGGCGGTACCACCGACGTACTGGCCCGTATCGTGGCTAAAGGCCTAAGTGATGAGTTGGGTGAATCTTTTGTTGTGGAAAACAAAGCCGGTGCTGGCAGCAATATTGCCACTGACCTGGTTGCCCGCGCCAAGCCCGACGGCTATACATTGCTAATGATGGCCATTACAACCACCATTAACCAAACACTGTATAACAATATCAAGTTTAATGTAGAAAAAGATTTTGCGCCTGTTGCCTTGGTCGCCAAGGTTCCCAACGTGCTGGTTGCCAACAAAAACATGCCCTATAATTCGGTGAAAGAGTTGGTCGATCATGCAAAGGCCAAGCCTGAAGACGTGATTTACGGTTCTTCCGGCTCAGGCACTTCAATGCACTTGTCTGGTGAGCTGTTCAAGCAGCAGGCAGGTATCGAGATGCTGCACATTCCCTATGGTGGTAGTGGTCCAGCCATGACTGCTCTTTTGGGCGGTCAGGTTCATGTCATGTTCGACAACATGCCTTCTTCCGCTCCGCATATCAAAGCCGGTTCACTGAAACCATTTGCCATTACGTCCGCAAGTCGTTCTCCGGCCTTCCCTGATGTGCCTACCCTTCAGGAATTGGGCTACCCCAATTTTACGGTTGACTCCTGGTTCGGTATTGTCGCACCAGCGGGAACACCCAAAGAAATCGTTGATAAACTGAACGCGACCATTGAAAAAATCCTGTCCAAGCCGGAAGTGGTTGAACAGCTGGATGGTTTGGGTGCGGTTACTGAAAAAAATACACCAGAACAATTTGGTGCGTTTATTTCAGCTGAAACCAAAAGCTGGGGTGACGTTATCCGCAAAGGCGGCATTAGCGTAGATTAATTCTGCCGTCAATGGCTTGTTTGCCTGAGATCATTCGTGTTTTTCAGGCAGGCAAGCTATCTGCAGCCTGTCTTTTCAAGATATGAAAAAAGCTAATAGAGTTTTATCTATTAGCTTTTTTTATTACTTCTCAATCCAGGGCACTTTCCCTCTTGCGGGGATAATACATGGGGGTTCAACAAAAGCAGTGAATGCTTTGGGTACTGGGTTAAATTACCAGCTGAAACCACCTGTGTTGTGATCTTTACGATCAGCCTGGTCAATTGCTTTTTCGGTGTCTTTAAACATTTCAACGAACATGCTGACAGCCGTGGCAATTGAAGAAATTACGGCTTTAAACATTTTTACCAGATTAACAGGGCGTTCTTCACTGATCGCCTGTGAAATAAGTTCGCGCTCAAGGTTGTCGCTAAGTGTGATATTGGAATTCATTGCGGTTTTCATGTGTTATCTCTCTTGAATTGAGTGTTAAGTAAGTGATATCCATTATAGGGTTTTCCCTAGTTTATTGCAAGGGGAATAGTCTGTTTATTGAATAATTAATTGAAAATCAAGGATTTTTTCAATAAAGCCACAATCGGTAGATGTCCAATATTGTGGAAAATAGCAATTGTTACCAAGTGTTATTGATTGTTATGATGAGGCCTGTCATGAATCGTAATACTGGAGACAAAAATGCGAGAATGTCTGGATTGTGGTGTTTTGATGGTGCCTGCTTTTGAGAAAAGAATACAGGCGTATATTGATAAGGCAAATGTAAATACCCGAAAATTAAACCTCTATCCCGTCAGCTTGATGGAAGAAAGCTGCCCGTCTGACAGTTCTTCTTTGCCATGGCAATGTCAGGATGCTTATCCGGATCTCTCGGTGTTGACCAACCTGTCACAAAGGCTGCAGCGCTTTGATGTGATTTTGCTCCCGGTTTCCCGGGATTCTCTGGTATGGACCAGAATGCTGCTGCAGCAAACACCACTCTCCCTGTTACGTCCGGTGATGGCGTTAACGAAAGAAATACATCCTGTGGCCATGTATGATCTGGTTTGTCTTGGGGTGGCAGATTTTGCTTTTGCACCCGATAACATCGACGAATTAAGAGTTCGCCTGCTCATGCTTTTGCGGCACGAACAGGAAAGGCAATTGTTTGACGGCTCAACAACGCCAGTGTTGCAGGACAAGGCCCGTGAAGCGTCCAAAGTCTCCCGGTCTGCTACACCTGTTTTGGAAACCGACGCCTGTTGCAGGGAGCTTGTCAGTCAGGCTCACTCCTACAAAGAGGCCAAGTCCAGGCTGGTTGCTCAATTTGAAAAGACTTATATTACGACTGCCCTGTTCAAATGCGGTGGCAATATTGCCATGGCTGCCAGGGTCTCCAACAAGCATCGAAGGGCATTTTGGGCATTAATGCAGAAGCACGGCATCAAGGCAGAGCAATTCAAAGATATGCTCTAGTTCGCCACTGCCGCCCTGTAAGTGCCTGAATCAGTTAAAATCTTGGATTCATCATTAAAAGGGATTGCTGTGGTTGCCGCTACATTACAAAACGATACTTTCCTTCGCGCCTTGCAGCGTCAGCCGGTTTCTTATACACCGGTCTGGCTCATGAGGCAGGCAGGCCGTTACCTGGCCGAATACAAACAAACCAGAAGTACCGCAGGTTCTTTTCTGGGGCTTGCCAAAAATCCGGATTTTGCGACAGAGGTCACCATTCAGCCCCTGGACCGCTTTCCGCTAGATGCGGCCATTCTGTTTTCAGATATCCTGATGATTCCTGATGCAATGGGGCTGGGGCTTGATTTCGTTAACGGTGAGGGGCCACGTTTTGCGCGTCCCTTGCGTACGGAAGACGAGATCAACAAGCTGGCCGTTCCGGACATGAACGAGTTGCGTTATGTGTTTGATGCGGTTTCCCAAATCAGAAGCACCCTTAATGGCCGCGCCCCACTTATCGGGTTTGCGGGCAGTCCCTGGACGGTTGGCTGTTATATGGTGGAGGGTCAAAGCTCTGCCGATTACCGTACCATCAAAACCATGCTGTATACGCAGCCGGAATTGTTGCACAAAATTCTGGATATTACCGCTCAAACCACCACCCAGTACCTGAACGAACAAATCAGGGCGGGAGCCCAGGCCGTGATGATTTTTGACAGCTGGGGCGGTGCCTTGGCCGATGGCCTGTACCAGCAGTTTTCCCTGGCTTACATGAAGCAGGTGTGCGATGGCTTGTTGCGCGAATACAATGGCCAGAAAATCCCGGTTATTGTCTTTACCAAAGGTGGTGGCTTGTGGCTTGAAGATATTGTAACCACTGGCTGCGATGCGATGGGCCTGGACTGGACGGTTAACCTTGGCAAGGCCCGTGCCCGGGTTAACGATGCGGTCGCCTTGCAAGGCAATCTTGACCCAATGAGCCTGTTTGGTTCCGAAGCATCGGTGCGTCAGGAAGTGCGTCGGGTGATTGATGATTTTGGTCCGGTTGGAAAGGGCGGTCATGTCTTCAATCTGGGGCATGGTATTTCCCAGTTTACCAATCCGGAAAGGGTGGCTGCCCTGGTGGATGAAGTACATACCTATAGCCGGAAAATGCACGGTTAATTGAAGTTGTGCACAGTTTTAATAAAGGGTAATATTTGCCCTTTATTAAAACAAAATATAGAAATTCAAATTAAGTTGTTGATATTGCTAAGAAAAATAAGATTTTTTCAGGCTTTTTCGAAGAATTTATATTGACTGTCATCTTTTCAACAAATTATCAATATACTTTTCCCCAAAGTTATCCACAGCCTGGGGGCGGGTAACCAGTACCAATCTCAGCGCCTCTCGTCGGTATTGAAACTATCCTATCATTTGTCAGGCAATTTTCAGGAAGCAGGGTTTGAAACATAATCAATGGATTCGTGTTGCTTTGGATGTTCCTTTGGCAGGCCCATTCGATTATCGTGTGCCTGAATCCCTTCAGGCCATCAAGGGGCAACGGGTGCTGGTACCTTTTGGCAGGCGGGAGCTGGTTGGTATAGTACTGGAAACCATAGAAAGTCCTTCTTACCCCGAAGACCAGGTCAAGGACATCTTGATGGTGTTTGATGATTTATCCCCATTGCCGCAGGATTGGCTTGATTTTGGCCTGTTTGCCGCCTCGTATTATCATCGTCCTGTTGGTGAGGTCCTCTTGCCAGCCATGCCTTCTGCACTTAGAAAGCCCGGTTCTTATACCGGCAAGTTGTCCAAGGGAGGGCCGGTTGCCCGGCTTGATCGCAGAAAGAAAACAGCCATCGCGCTTGCGCCACCTGAAGACAACACGCATGTGCTTAATGAAGAGCAACAGGAAGCCGTGGATGCGGTGCTGGCCATTAAAGGATTCAAAACCGTCCTGCTGCATGGCGTTACAGGTAGCGGTAAAACCGAAGTCTATCTGCATTTGGCGCTGGATGTCCTGACTAAAGGTAAACAGGTGTTGTTTCTGGTGCCCGAAATCAACCTCACCCCGCAGTTTGAGCAGGCTTTGCTGGCCCGCTTCCAGCAGGTGGTTGGCCTGGATGGCATTGCGGTATTGCATAGCGGGCTGGCAGAAGGCGAGCGCCTGAAAGCCTGGGTCGCCATACAGCGCGGACAGGCCAGGATTGTGCTGGGAACCCGGATGGCTATCTTTGCACCCTTGCAGCAGGCCGGCCTGATTATTGTGGATGAAGAGCATGATGCTTCTTACAAGCAACAAGAGGGTTTGCGATATTCGGCACGGGATCTGGCCATATGGCGTGCGCATCAGCTGGATATTCCCGTGGTACTGGGTTCAGCCACGCCGTCACTGGAAAGCTGGCAGCATGCCAATGTTGGCAGGTATCTTAAATTAACCCTGGCAAAGCGTGCCAAAACCACGTATATGCCCGCCATTAAACTGGTTGACACCAAACAGATCAAGCTTGAACAGGGGTTTGCACCGGTGGTCTTGCACGCCATCCGGGAGCGGCTGGAACGGGGTGAACAATCCCTGGTGTTCCTTAACCGGCGTGGTTATGCTCCTGTCATTCATTGCGCCTCATGCGGCTGGATGAGCCAATGTCCGCGCTGTTCGGTTTATACGGTGCTGCACCGCATGCCCGGGCATGGCAATGTCTTGCAATGTCATCATTGCGGTTATTACGGCAGGGTGCCGGTCAAATGCCCCGATTGTGGCAATCAGGATCTGGAGATGCTGGGCAGGGGCACCCAGCGGGTTGAAGAGTATCTGCAGGCGGCTTTCCCGCAAGCCTGTGTAGAGCGGATTGATGCCGACAGCACCCGTTTGAAGGGGAGTGCCCGCAAACTGTTTGACCGGGTGCACTCTGGGGAAATTGATATCCTGGTTGGCACGCAAATGGTGGCAAAGGGGCATGATTTTCGCAAGCTTGGCCTCGTGTGTGTGCTTAATGCCGATGCCATGCTGTTTTCTTCCGATTTCAGGGCCCCTGAAAAATTGTTCGCCCAGCTTGCCCAGGTTTCGGGCAGGGCGGGCAGGCATGTGGCGGGCGGTGAAGTACTGATTCAAACCGCCTATCCCGAACAGGCGGTTTATCAGGCCCTGATACGACATGATTATGATACTTTTGCCAATGCCAGCCTTGAAGAGCGTAAAATCACCCATCTGCCTCCTTTTTCTCACCAGGTGCTTATTAGCGCCCAGGCCAAAACCGTGAATCAGGCCATGCAGTTTTTACTTGAGACCAGGCAGTTGCTGGCATCGCAGCCACAATTGAGCGGTTTTCAGGCCGCCATCAATATGTATGATCCCGTACCCTTGCGGATTGTTAGGGTGGCGCATGTAGAAAGGGCGCAGTTGTTGGTGGAGTCGGCATCACGACCCGTATTGCAGGCATTTCTTGGGCATTGGCTGCCATTGGTGCAGGAAATTGGCAAGCGCCACCGTATTCGTTACTTTACCGAAGTGGATCCACTTGAAATATGAGTACAACAAATCTTGATGGCCTGAACGCCTCCCAGCGCGAGGCTGTTTTGTACCTGGACGGACCCTGTCTGGTCTTGGCGGGTGCGGGAAGTGGCAAAACAAGTGTGATTACCCAAAAAATCGCCTACCTGATCAATACCTGCGGCTATGATGCCAAAGGCGTTGTGGCGCTGACGTTTACCAACAAGGCTGCCAGGGAAATGGCCGAGAGGATTAAAACCCTGATTGACCGCAAACTCATGAAAGGGTTGATTATCAGCACCTTTCATTCGCTGGGTGTCCGGTTCTTGCGGGAAGAGGCTTCGCACGCGGGCCTGAAACCGCAGTTTTCCATTCTGGATGCCAATGACACCTACGGTATTGTGCAGGAAATGCTGTCTACGACCGACAAGGGGCGGATTCGCATGGTGCAGCAAAAAATATCGCTCTGGAAAAATGATCTGGTTACCCCGGATATGGCCGAAAGAGTTGCGCAAACCCCTGACGAGGTGGACGCCGCGTTGGTGTATCGCAGTTATGATGCCACCCTCAAGGCATACCAGTCGGTGGATTTTGATGATCTGGTGCGCTTGCCGGCCCAATTGATGATGCAGAATGCCGAGGTGCGCGAGCGTTGGCAAAAGCGCATCAAATACCTGCTGGTGGATGAGTACCAGGATACCAATGTTTGCCAATATGAGTGGGTGAAGCAATTAACCGGTTTCCGGAATATGTTTACCGCCGTGGGTGATGATGATCAGGCCATTTATGCCTGGCGTGGTGCGACCATCGAGAACCTGGCCAAGCTGACCAAAGACTATAAAAACCTGAAACTGATCAAGCTCGAACAAAACTATCGCTCGGTGGAAACGGTGCTGAACGCGGCTAACCAGGTTATTTCAAAAAACCCCAACCTGTTTGGTAAAAAACTCTGGTCCAATTTGGGCAGGGGAGAGCCGATCCAGGTTATTTCAATGGATAACGAAGAGGCGGAAGCCGAGTCGGTGGGTATGCGCATATCGGCCTCGCGCTTTGAGCGTAATGCCCGGTGGAAGGATTATGCCGTCCTTTACCGCGGCAATCACCAGGCGCGGATTATCGAGCAGACATTCAGGCAGTTGCGTATTCCCTATACCATTTCGGGTGGACAAAGTTTTTTTGACAAGGCCGAGGTGCGTGATGTGCTGTCTTATTTGCGCCTGATTGCCAATGAGGAAGATGATCCTGCCTTTATTCGGGCGGTTACCACGCCCAGGCGGGGGGTTGGGCAGGCTACCCTGACTGCATTGGGTGAGCATGCGGCAGAAAAGAAATGCTCGCTTTTTGAAGCGGTTTTCGATGAGGAACTGGATACTAAAATTGCCAGCCGGCAGCTTGAACCCTTGCGTGTCTTTGCCAAATTCATCCAGACCATCCAGTGGCGCGCCAGCAAAGGCAAGGCAGACCCGGTCCAGGCCGTGCAACCCGCATCGGCCGATGTGTTGCTGGATGATATTCTCAAATACATGAATTATGAACACTACCTGTATGAAACCCAGGAAGAACGCGCGGCGGAAAACCGTTGGTTGAATGTGCTGGAGCTGGTGGACTGGCTCAAGCGCAAGGCGCAGGAGGACGGTCTTGACCTGATGCAGCTGGTGCAGCATATTGCCCTTATTACCATGCTGGAACGCAGCGAGGAAGAAGAAGAGCCGGATGCCGTCAAGCTAACCACCATTCACGCTTCCAAGGGGCTGGAGTATCCTTATGTGCACATGGTGGGCGTGGAAGAGGGCCTGTTGCCCCATATGGGCAAGGATGATGAATATGGCGATGCCAATAAAGACGCTGAGGCGCTGGATGTGCGTATCCAGGAAGAACGCAGGTTAATGTATGTTGGCATTACGCGTGCACAGTTCCACTTGACTCTGACCTGGTGTAAAAAACGTCGCCGGGCGCGTGAAGACCTGATTCGTGAACCATCCCGGTTTATCAGTGAAATGGGGCTGGAAAGTGGCAGGCAACTGCTGCAGGATCCATACCAGGGTATGAGTCCCAAGGAAAGGCTGGTGAAATTAAAAGAAATGCTGCAGAAAAAAGCCGGAGCCGCACAGGGCTAAGCGGTATCCGCAGCCAGTTTCAACGCTAGTAACTATCCTGGTAAACCTTGGATGCTTACTTCGTAAGTGATGTGTTTTGGGCAGGCAATAAAAAGCCTTCGGTGTAGCCGAAGGCTTTTGTGCAGTGGAAAGCTGCCAGAGCAGACTGTTACTGTGCAGCGGGTGCTTCGGGTTCAGTTAAAGAACCGCCTGATTTGTTCACCATGTATACAACCGCACGTTTTACTTCGATATCATCCAGGGAAGTATCGCCACCTTTGGCAGGCATGGCGTTGAATCCTTCCAGTGAATGCTTGAAAAGCGTGTCTTCACCTTGAGCGATGCGTGGTGCCCAAGCCGCGCTGTCACCTATTTTGGGGGCACCGGCCACACCGGCGTCATGACAGGCCATGCACAGCTTGTTGTACAGGGCCTCACCGGTCAGCAGCTGTTTGGGACCAGTCTCTTCTGCTTCGGCTACGATGGTAACGTTGTACAAGGCTACTGGCGCGATGCGGGCGGCAATGGCTTCATGAGACATGGCATCTGAGCCGTAACCAATCCTGGGTGTTGTGTCTACCAGTCTTACCAGCAGGATGATCGCGATGACAGGCACCAGGAATGACAACCCCACGACAGCAATAAGCTGCTTGGGTGATTTGATGGGACTTGTGTGTTCTTCGTTCTGTACGGTTTGTTCGCTCATGGATAAAATCCTAAGGTTTTTTGTTTGCGCAAATACGGGTGGGTAATGAAAACCGGTCATTCAGTAGGGTTAATCACATTATACTTACTAAAGGTACACGGTAGATTATAGTGATGAATTATAGCGACACTCTCTGAGTTTTGTATGAATTCCAGCGTTATACCCCCTTAAAATGCCATTTTTGCGTAATTTTTATGTGCAAACGCCTGTTTTTTATAAGCCGTTTTATCTTTTAAACAGAAAACTTATTAAACAGTAGCGGCGATTAATATTAATGAGGTACAATCACCGGTTATGTCAGTCTCCGTAGTTCAATGGATAGAATAAGAGTTTCCGAAGCTCTTGATACAGGTTCGATTCCTGTCGGAGACGCCAGATGAATGCTAAATGAAGCTTATACTGCTTGGTGGCAGTACCGAAGAAAGCCCTTACTTTCCTATGAAAGCAGGGGCTTTTTTTATATCGTTGAATAAAATACAGCCGTAAAAAAATCCCTGTATTTTTAATGCCCAACAGTCAGATCGGTTGTAAATTCACATTGACATATATCAAGAATTACAGTAAAAAACCGATACAATTTAAGCGCGTTGAAAACGGTTCACGCCAATAGATTTACCTTGTCAAGAAAACTGAACCCGGTGATGGGAATAAGTTTCGTGCAGTATACATATCTGTTCTTAATATCAGCCACGTTCAGTGATGTAAACCACGAGGTCAGGGTATGCTTTATTCTGAACAGAACCCCCTGGTTTCATAAAACAGTTACGCCCTCTATATTTAAAGGATAGTTAGCATGTCTTTATTCACCAACGCTTTACGAAAAACCGCCGCGACAGCGCTTGTGGCAACCATGCTCGTGGGAACCACCGCATTGGCTTGCACCCGATTGGTCTATCATGGCGTTGATAATCAGGTTCTTACCGCCCGCTCAATGGACTGGAGCGTTGATGTGGAAACCAATCTGTGGGTTTTCCCCCGGGGCATGGAAAGAAATGGCCAGGCCGGTGAGAACTCCCTTCGCTGGACCTCAAAATATGGCAGCGTGATTTCATCGGGTTATGACATTTCAACCACAGACGGCATGAATGAAGCCGGCCTGGTTGCCAACTTGCTGTGGCTGGTTGAGTCCAGTTACCCTGAGTTTAAGGAAGGCTCCGCACCGGGTCTGAGCATTGCTGCCTGGGGACAATATATTCTGGATAACTTTGCAACGGTCCAGGAGGCGGTTGACGCACTGCGCAAGCAGCCTTATACAATCGTCTCACGTGACGTACCGGGACAAAACAGGTTGGCCACGCTGCATTTGGCCATATCCGACGCCAGTGGTGATAGTGCCATTGTGGAATATATTGATGGCAAGGCGGTGATTCATCACAGTCGTGAATACCAGGTTCTGACCAACTCACCAACGTTTGAGCGTCAGCTTGCATTGCATTCGTATTGGACCGATATTGGTGGTACCGTCATGCTGCCAGGTACCAACCGTGCCGCTGACCGCTTTACGCGCGCAGCTTTCTATGTTAATGCCATTCCTCGTGAAGAAGACGCGCGCAAGACCATTGCCAGCGTGTTCAGCGTTATTCGCAACGTGTCTGTGCCCTTTGGCATCAGTACTCCTGATCAGCCCAATATTTCCTCAACCCGCTGGCGTACCGTGGCTGACCAGAAGCGCATGCTGTATTTTTTTGAGAGCGCATTGACGCCCAACGTTTTCTGGGTTGAGCTTAACAACATTGATTTTTCTGAAAAAACAGGCAAAGTCAAAAAACTGGATCTGGGTCCAAATCAGGCTAATACTTTCTCAGGTGTAGTCAATGATAAATTCGAGGAATCCAAACCCTTCGAATTTTTGGGTCTTTGATACCTGGTCATATTCAAAAGGATGCAGGAATGCTTCAGTCCCATCTCTGGCGCTCATGGCCAACGCTTCGGGCGGGTATTTCTGCCCTGGCCTGTTGCCTGGTTTCATCAGTGGCCTTCGCACAGAATGCCGGTTGGCAAGGGCAAATTACCCCCTATGTCTGGGCAACCGGCGTGGAGGGCAATATCACGCCTTTTTCGGGAGCGCCTGCTATTTCATACGAGCGCTCTTTTTCAGACACATTGAAAGATCTGGATGCCGCATTCTTTATTAATGGTTTTGCCAGAAAAGAACGTTTCGTGGTTACCGGAGACTTGCTATATGCCAGCCTTTCCAGAAAAGGACAGGTTTTTCCAGGTATTTCGGCCAATGGCAAGCTGCGCATGGCTGCCCTTACCCTCAACGGAGGGTATCGGGCTATTGATGATTCAGTGGTGACCCTGGATGTCATGGCGGGTGCGAGGGTCTGGCGTACCCGGGCTTCAGTCAGCGTTCCGGTCATTGGTGAGCAGAAATCCAGTATCCAGACTTTTGTTGATCCGGTGGTTGCATTACGCGCCAATTTCAGTTTGAGTCCTGACTGGTCCATTCTGGCGTATGGTGATATTGGTGGTTTGGGTGCCGGATCAGAGCTAACCAGGCAATTTGCCTTAAGTGCCAATTATCAAGTGAATGATAATATTTATGTATCAACCGGATATCGTTATCTTGACCTGGATTACAAGCGGAACGGGATGCGACTTGATACAAACTTGACGGGACCGTTTCTTGGGCTGACCTGGAAATTCTAAGGCAGATCTACGCGCAAGCCAGCTTTTGCTGGCCTTTTCATTACTTTTAAGTGGGATAACAATAGTTATGGCATGTACACGAGTGGTTTATTTGGGTGAAGAGCAACAGATTGTTACCGCTCGCTCAATGGACTGGAAAATGGATGTGGGCACCAATCTGTGGGCATTGCCCCGTGGGGTGAAACGCCAAGGGCAGGCAGGCGCAAACTCTCTTGCCTGGGAGTCCAGGTATGGCAGTCTGGTTGCCACGGGTTATGATATTGCCACCACTGACGGGCTTAATGAAAAAGGCCTGGCTGTTAACCTGTTGTGGCTGGTCGAATCAGAATACCCGACACTTACTCCAGAAAGCAAACCAGGTTTGAACATTTCCCTGTGGGCGCAATACATGCTGGATAGTTTCGCCACGGTCGCTGAAGCAGTCAAGGCACTGGAAAAAGAACCCTTTACCCTGGTGTCCGATCAGGTTCCGGGGCAGGGCCGTCTGGCAACTTTGCATCTTTCATTGTCGGATGCCTCTGGAGACAGCGCCATTATTGAATATATTGGTGGCAAGCAGGTGATTCACCATGACCGGAAATACCAGGTCATGACCAACTCGCCCGTATTTAATGATCAGCTGGCGCTTGACGCTTACTGGAAACAAATTGGCGGCACCGTGATGTTACCGGGTACTAACCGGGCTGCGGACCGTTTTGTGCGTGCTTCGTTTTATGTGGATGCCATCCCGCAAAAAGCACCTATTGCCGAATCCTTGGCCAGTATGTTTGGGGTCATCCGGAATGTTTCGGTTCCTTATGGTATTGCTTCTGAAACAGAGCCGAATATATCGTCAACACGCTGGCGAACCGTGGTTGATCACAAACATTTGAATTATTTCTTTGAATCAGCTTTCAGTCCCAACACATTCTGGGTAGACCTGAAAAAAATCGATTTTGGCCTGGATCCATCCAAAGCCCTGAAGCTGGATTTGGGGCCCATGGCAAGCAAGACGTATGCGGGTGAGGTTTCTTCATCTTTTGTGGAAACCGAGCCATTTGCCTTTTTATCGGCGGGATCCTGATGTTGATGATGGGCTGAAAGGCCCTCTACGCTAACCACTGTGAGCCCCAAAAAGCTGGACACGCTGCCTGCTTTTTGGGGTTTTTTAATGCTGATACTGACACAGTATCTAATATTTTTTTAAGCGTTTCCTCTTATAAGTCGTGTGCTATTTAATTTTATTGAATCGATAAGTCATTGGTTTAACAAATTAAATTTGTTATTGACAATTTTATGACAAAGTAGAATAATGCCACCCTGTACGTACAACTTGTGCGTACAGGTATTGGGATTCAGCAAGCCATGGGTGGCCAGTCATGAGCGATTGGGTTTCATATATATTCACCAAGTAAATTCATATTCTTAAACCAAGTGAGGCTGGGTCGGTAAATGACACAAGAGCGTTCCATATTTCCTATGTTCAAGACAATGCTTAAGATCCCCGGAGGATTGATGCTTGTCCCCCTGATTTTGGGTTCCATTCTTGGCACCTTTGCACCCGAGGCGTTGGGTATTGGCAGTTTTACAACGGCCTTGTTTAAAAACAGTGCATTGCCATTTATTGCCTTGCTGATTTTTGCCACGGGCACCCAGGTTAATATGCGTACCGGTGGCCCAATTCTGGCCACGGCAGGCACGATTCTTTTTTGTAAAACCATTATTCCGGCAAGCCTGATTGTATTGCTGGGTTCTTTTGTAGGTCTTGATGGTATTTTGGGGGTGTCCATTCTTGCCATGCTGGCAGCCTTTGACAACAGCAATGGTGGCCTGTGGCTGGCCTATACCGGGCAGTATGGTGACAATCGTGATCGCGGTGCATATGTGGCCAGTGCCGTTAACGATGGCCCCTTCTTCAGCTTGTTGTTCCTGGGCGCATCCGGTCTGGCTGATATTCCCGTGATTGCGCTGGTGGCTGCCCTGGTACCGTTCATTCTGGGGGTGATTGTGGGTAACCTGGATGTGCAGTGGCGTAAAACGCTGGAGCCGGTGCCAAATATCGTGATTCCATTCTTCGCCTTTTCCCTGGGCACCGGTATTAACCTGAGTGCGATTGTCAGCGGTGGCATGACCGGTATTGTTCTGGGTTTCCTGATCAGTCCCATCACCGGATTCCTGGTTTATTTGGGCTACAAGTATATTTTAAGAAGGGGTGGAAAAAGCGGGATTGGATTTGCTGCGGGTACCACCGCAGGCAATGCGATTGCAACACCGGCCATTGTGGCAGCTGCCGATCCGCGTTTCCTGGTTTATGTTGAAACAGCGACCGCACAGGTTGCCGCATGTGTGTTGATCAGTTCTATTATGGCTCCCGTGCTGGCTTCCTGGTTCCTGAAAAGATCCGGTGAATTGAAATCGGTAGAGGATGCTGCCGTCATTGCTGGTGATAGCCTGGCAACAGACGGTGTCGTTAAATTATGAAACCTGAAATAGCGATCATCGCCGATGACCTGACCGGGGCGGGTGATTCAGCCGTGCAGTTTGTGCGTTGCGGCTGGGAAACCCAGTTGTATGTCGGGGGTTCCAAAGAAGCCTTTTCCCAGCCTGGGATTCATGCTGATGTCGTGTCAATCAACAGTAACAGCCGGGGCTTGACGCCAGAGGCAGCCGCCCGTGCGGTTGCCAGCGAAATAAGGACGCTCAAGGCATACGGGGTGCGTCACTTATTCAAAAAAGTCGATTCCACCTTGCGTGGCCCGTTTTTGGCAGAGATTGAAGCCGCCAGGCAGTATTGGCATGACAATGCGATGGCGGTGGTTTGTCCCGCTTTTCCGGCAACCGGCAGAACGGTTGAAGCGGGCGTGTTGCTGGTCAATGGGGTTCCTGTAACAGAAACATCGGCGGGCAGCGATCCGGTTACGCCCGTCACGCAAAGTCATATTCCCAGCTTGCTTGGCTGCTCCCTGATCAGTCCGCAGGAAAGCGATACGGCTGAAACACTGGCTGAAAAAATCCGTCAAGGTGGTCATACGGTGGTGGTGGACGCTGTGACCAACCAGGATCTGAAACGTCTGGCCAGGGCCATTGTGCTGTTGGGTGAACAGGCGTTGCCGGTAGGAGCCGGTGGACTGGCCATGGCCATGGCGGCTGCCTGGGCCTATCGTATGGATCAGGAAGGGATTGTGCTGGCCGTCGTGACCTCCCAGCATAGCGCTACCCGCAGGCAAGTGCGGGTATTGCAGGAAAGGGGGGGCCTGGTCATGTTGCCCTCGCTTGAGGTCTTGAATAATCAGGCGCTCTTTAATGACTGGAAAAGCCAGGCGCTGGAAAACTGCCGACAGGTTATGCGGACCGGCCGGCATATCGTGGCACTTCTGGCGCCCGAGGGCCAGTATCCCGGTTTGTCTCCGGAAATGGTGGCATGGCGGCTTGCGCAGTTTGCGCAGGAGATTGTCAACACGTTTAATGTCAAGGGAATCATCGGGACCGGTGGTGATGGCGCGGAACAAGTCATGAAAGCCTTGCAGGCAACGGGTATTCGCCTGATTGATGAGGTTTCTGGCGGTGTGCCGTTGGGCACCCTGATTGGTGGCGATTATGCCGGTATGCCCATTGTAACGAAAGCCGGTGGTTTTGGCACCGAAGACATATTGATTCAGGCGGCAGAAAACCTGATGGAAAGGAAATTTAAATGAGTGAAAAAAGATTGCCTGTGTTGGCCGTAACCGTTGGTGATGTGGCCGGTATTGGCCCTGAAATTACGGCAAAGATGTTGCTGAATCACCCCGAACTCAGGCAGAAAGCAAAATTTGTGGTGATTGGTGATGTGGCTGCCTTGTGTAAGGCGGTGGCAGGTTTGAATGAGGATACCGGCAAGGTGCGGGAAATCCAGACACCGGCACAGGCCAGTAATGAAGCGGGAACCATAGAGGTGATTCAGGTGGGGCCGTCACTGGAAGAGGTTGAGTTGGGTAAGCTGGATGCCCGGGCCGGAGCCGGTTCGGCCCTGTTTGTGATGAAAGCCTGCGATTTGGCCCGCAAGGGTGAAGTCGATGGTATTGTGACTGCGCCTCTTAACAAGGCAGCCATGCACCTGGGTGGATACAAGTGGCCTGGTCATACCGAGTTGCTGGCCCATGAGTTTGGGGTAAAAAACTATTCACTGGTGCTGTCTGCCGGTGATCTGTATGTGTTTCATGCAACCACTCACGTTTCCCTGCGTCAGGCCATTGAAGACACCAATCCCAAGCGCATGGATGACATCCTTGAGCTGGTTCATGCCTTTGCCAAGGCCCTGAACCGTCAGGATGAGCCAATTGCCGTGGCCGGTTTGAATCCTCATGCCGGAGAAAACAATATTTTTGGTACCGAGGATAGCGCCATTCTGACACCTGCCATTGAAAAGGCAAGGGCGGCAGGCATTAACGCAGTGGGTCCGATACCTGCCGATGCACTTTGGCCCCAGGCCGTGCGTGGCAAGTGGAAATTTCTGGTTGCCTGTTATCATGACCAGGGTCATGCTCCATTCAAGGCGGTTTATGGGGATGATGGCGTGAATATTACGGTGGGTTTGCCGGTGGTGCGTGTTTCGGTTGATCACGGCACGGCATTTGATATTGCCGGTAAAAATCTGGCACGCGAAGACAGCCTGATACTGGCTGCAGAACGTGCCGCCAGCCTGTCCCTGGGCTGGTCAACCGTTTGGGAGGCCGCCTCCCGCACCGAGGCTTAAATCAATTACCGGAGGAATCGTGCTGTATCTGGAAAAAATTTCAGAAGAAAACAAAGGCAAAAATGCGTTATACAAGCAGGTGGCACAAAGCCTGAAACAGGCCATTGCCAATAACCAGTTGCCGCCAGGCAGCGCGATCCCCAGCGAGAATGCATTGAGCGCACATTTTAATGTTGCCCGCAGTGTCGTGCGCCAGGCTTTGGCAATTCTTGTTGAGGACGGTTTTATCCTTAAACAGGCGGGTCGCACTTCGGTGGTTGCACCCCGCGTCAAACACCGGCGCAATTTGCAAAACTCCCTCAGCCTTCATTCCCAACTTGAAGACAAGGGAGTGATGCTGAGAACCGAAGTGTTGCATTTGGGAAAAGGCGTGTTTCCCGATGCGGTGGCCGGGTTTTATGGGGCCCTGGAAGGGGTCTTGCTTGAGCGGCTTCGTTATATCAATGAAGAGCCCATTTCCTATGTGCAAACATGGCTGCCCATTGAATTTAACACTTTGACGGTGGCGGATCTTACCAATAATTCGTTGCATCAACAGCTGTATAAACAGTTCAAGCGTAAACCTGAACAGGGCAGAAACCAGATTCAGATTGTAGCTGCAGATAAAAAACTGGCGGCCTACCTGCAGGTTAAAAACAAAAGCCCCTTATTGCAATTGCAGGCCAGTTACTACGACCAGCACGGTTTGCCAATGGAGTGGTTTACAGCCTGGCACCGTGAAGACAAAGTTGTGTTTGATATTGCCGTTGATGCTTCTTTGGAAAACAAGATTCAGGTGAAAAATTTTCAGCGCGTGCTAAAGTAATCACTTTTCAATCATTAAAGTTATTTCGCCTGCCATGACCCAGTTAGTGCCTGTTCTTTCATTTGCCCATCAGCTCTTAAGACAGGCGGTGCAGCCTGGCGATGTCGCGGTTGATGCCACCATGGGTAACGGACATGATACGATGGTGCTGGCCCAATGTGTGGGGGCCGGTGGCAAGGTCTATGCGTTTGATGTGCAGGAGCAGGCTTTGCAAAAAACACGGCGCCGCTTGCAGACGGCGGGTCTTGATGAGCAGGTAGTATTGATTGGCGAAGGCCATCAGCACATGAATAGGCATGTGTGGAAGCGATTGTCTGCAGTGGTGTTTAATCTGGGTTATTTGCCGGGTGGCAATAAAGCACTTACCACCCAACGGGATACTACCTTGGCAGCCGTTACCCAGGGCTTGGGTTTGTTAAAGCCGTACGGTTTATTATTACTGGTTATTTATCCCGGTCATGAGGCGGGCAGGATAGAGCAGGAAGCCATCGAGGTTTTTGTTAATGGACTGGATCAGCAACATTTTCAGGTGTTACGCTATCAGTTCACCAATCAGAAGAATAACCCACCTTATTTGCTGGCAATAGAAAAAGTGTCTACCAGTTAAAGGTGGGTCAGGATTTTTTAATATCTTGCGCTTTTCACTATTTACCCATTAGCGCGAAGGGGCAATATTACGTTTGTCCTGTGCCAATACAAGGTCCCATATCTGTTGCCCAATAGAGTTATGTTTTTCTTCGTACAAATGCGCTACTAATCCTCCGGCACGTCCTACCAGCATCAGACCTCGGGCAATCATTGGATCAAGACCCATATCACAGATAATTGCACCAACGGCACCAACGGCATTAATAGGGAGTTTTTTATTGCGATCAAGAAAAAACACTTCCTGAACTGTTTGCATTAATTGCCAATGTTTGCCGTAGTAACCGAGTTCTTTGGAGAGCTGCTCAAGGACTGGAACACGGGGATCACCATTAATATGAATAGGGTGGCCGATTCCATAAATAGCTTGATTTTTATCACGGCTGGTTTGAATAAGTTGACGGGCACATTGCATTAGCGTGTCCCGATCAGGAGCGTCAGGCAGGTCTTTAGCCGCAGAAGCAAGCATTTGCGCACAATTTTGTGTCGTACCCAGAAAAACACTGCCGGCTCCCAATAAACCGGCAGCAATAGCCGCCTGAGGTGCTTCCGGAGCCCCCAGGTAGGTAAGACGGGCGGACATGGCACTGGGTGTCAAGCCATGGTCGCAGGCTGTGACCAAAATATGATTGACCATTTTTTTTTCGTTGTCATTAGGGATTTTACCAAAAATGGTAAACAGCATCATTTCAACAAAATCAAGTTTACCGAGTAAATCATCAGTTAAATTTTTACCCCTGACTGTAATGGCCTCGGGTGTTGTGTAACCTATTTCTGTTTTAAGTGGTTTATCCTGCATTCAGTGTTTCTCCATTGATGTATTAGGAATATATTGTGGTTCAGGCTTGTACGCAGGGTGGTAAAAACATGGCTGTTTTGTTTATCATCTCATCACAAGCCTGGTGAAACTCTTGTTCCAGGCGGTCAACCACATCCGATACGGGTTCTATGTGATGAATGGAGCCCAGTCCTTGACCTGCCGCCCAGATGGATTTCCAGCGTCGGGTATCAATTTGCTGGCTGCTGTCATAGTTGCGGCTTGGTGCCGTATCAAGCGTAGTCAGATCCAGGCCATTTTGTTCCAAAGAAGGCTTAAGCCAGCTGGCTGGGGTACCCGTTATCCGATCAGATACCACAAGATCATCAATCGTACTGCGGACAATCATTTCTTTATAGGCATCTGAGGCCATGCTTTCCACGGTGGGTATGAATCGGGTACCCATGTATACAAAGTCAGCGCCAGCAGCCAAGCTGCCTGCAACTCCTTGGCCATTTGTAATACCACCACCAATAATAATGTAACCGTTAAAGAACTGTTTGATGGCACTGACAAAGGCAAATGGAGACAGAAAACCGGTATGACCTCCGGCACCAGAAGAAATGCAGGCGAGACCATCTGCACCAGCGTCAGCTGCTTTCATGGCCAGTTTCAGATTAATGACATCCGCAATGACGATGCCGCCATAAGAGTGGACGATTTCAATGACTGGTTTTGGACTACCTAAGGCAGTTACAACAATAGGAGGTTGATATTTTTCAAGTAAAGCCAAATCGCCAGGTAATCTTGTATTGGATGAGTGAGTGATGACATTTGCACACCAGGGGCCAACCGGAAGATCGGGGTGTTCATGTTTGAATTCTCTCAGTGCGTTGGATATTTGTGCCATCCAGCTATCAAGCTGTTCAAGGGGCCGGGCATTGGTAGTGGGAAAACAACCAACAATGCCACTTTTACAGGCAGCAACAACCAGATCAACTCCTGAAACCAGGAACATCGGAGCTGCAAATACGGGCAGGCGTAAAGATTCAAATGGCGTAAACGTTTTCATAGTAAAAATTAATCCTGTGTGAGTTTGCAGGGAGAATAGGAGAGTCTGGCTGGATTGACTATTGATTAATTTACTTTGAATCCTGTTTCTTTTACTATTGCTCCCCATCGTTTGGATTCAGAAAGAATAAATTCATTTGTTTTTTCTGGAGAGGAGGCAATTGATTGGAAATCAATATCTTTCAAACGTTGGGTGATGGCAGGTTGCGACATGGCTTCATTAAAACGCTGGCTTAATTGCTTAATGACCATATCATCGGTATTGGCTGGCACAAGTAGTGCTGTCCACATCATAAATGTCAGATCAGGTAAGCCTTGCTCTTTGAAGGTCGCTACATCAGGTAGGGCAGAGTCACGGTTTTCACCAGAGGTGGCAATGATTTTCAATAAACCTTCTTTGTAAAAAGCTTCAAGGTTTAAGCGTTGGGCAAATAAAGAGGTTAACCGTCCTCCCACCAGATCCTGAACATATCGGGAGCCACCAGTGTAAGGTATATTAACCAGTTGTATGCCGGTTGCCTTATTCAGGATAAAACCGGCAAAATGTGATGGGTTGCCGGTTGAAAAAGAACCATAGTTGGCCTGATCAGGATGACTATTAATCCATTCAACAAATTCTTTGACATTTGTAGCCGGGACTTCTTTGTTAATTGCCATTAACATGGGAGCAGCAACAAAGCCGGTAATGGCCTTAAAGTCTTTGTCTGCTGAGTAGGGCAGCTTATCAAACGTATATGGATTAATACTTAACATACCACTACTGCCCATAAGAATCGTTTTACCATTGGGCTGTGCACGGGCAACATGCTGGGCGGCAATAGCACCGCCTGCTCCTGGTTTGTTTTCAATAATAATGAGTTCATTAAAAAGTTTGTTATATTCTTCTGCAACCACTCGCATGGCGGTATCCAGAACACTGCCAGATGAGTAAGGAACGACTACGGTAATAGAGTCGTTCCGGGCAAATACAGATGCTGAATGGGAAAATAACGTGATACCAAACGCTAAAACAGCCATTTTTTTTGTGAATTTCATTGTTGTCTCCAGTATTTTTTTTAAAAAAACTTATTTATTTGTTTTGCAATAGTCAATGGTTTTTCAAGAGGGACCATATGACCAACACCCTCAATTAAAATGGGACTGTCACACGCGAATAGCTTGGAAATTTCCTGGCTGCATTCAGGAGGGTTGATTTTGTCTTCCGCTCCGCATAATAAGGTGACAGGTACCTTGTTATGTGCCAGTGTGTCACGGCAAACAGTACGTTCGGCAATGGCTATATTCTGGCGTAATGCAACGTCCTGGCCCATGGACAACATTTTTTCTTTCATGTTGTCCAGTTGATTTGTTTTGTGGGAAAAAGATTCAGCAATCAGGAAGGGGGCAAGGCGATTTAAAAAACCGGTGAAGTCCTGCTGGATAGCTGTCATGGATTTTTTACGGATTTGTGCACTTTTTTCAGTTTCAGTATTTAAAGACGAACCTATTAAAACTGCCGCTTTTAGTGTTCTATGCGGACGGCCAAGCATTTCAAGTGCAACATAACTTCCCATCGAAAAACCGCACAGTACGATATTGTCTTCTTGATTCAGGTCACCAATAGCTTGCCAAGCATCGTCAGCCATGTCTGTAATGGAAGTTTGGCTGCTTACATCCAGTATCCGTACTTCAATACACGGGTCAATATGAGCCTTGACTTCATCCCAAATAGAGGCAGGGTTCATCAGGCCGGGAATGAGCAATACAACATTTTTCGTCATGCTATTACCTTGTCTTTTTTCAGTTGTGTGAGCGCTTCTTCCCGCAGTCGGTGCTTGATAAGTTTGCCGACCGGATTGCGAGGTAACTCGTTCATTAAAAGTAGATATTCAGGGATTTTAAAGTTGGCGATTTCTTTTTCTTCTTTCATGAAGCGTTGTAATGCCTTGAAATCTAATGTGTCATTACGAGGCACTATGCAAGCGCATGCTTTCTCGCCCAGAATGTCATCGGGTATGCTTACTATGCCGACCTCCAGTACATCATCGTAACCACTGATAATGCTTTCAATTTCTTGTGTGGATATGTTCATGCCTCCTCGAATAACCAGGTCTTTGCATCGACCGACATATTGGTAGTATTGATTACGGTCACCGGCAATTTGGAAAAGGTCCCCAAGCTTGTAATATCCTTCATCGTCAAAAGCGTTGCGAGTCATGGCGTCATTTTTGTAATAACAACTAAAAATGTTGGGGCCTTTATAGTGCATTTCTCCCGGACGGTTGGGCTCGGTAATAAGCTCGCCCGTTACGGTATCTACAAGTTTTGTCTGGATTTTTTTTGTTGTGGAAACATGCCATTCAAAACCTTCCACACCGGCACGCGGGAAGTATTTTGCCCGTAATATCGGATCGGGTATGTCACGATAACCACTGGTGAAACCAGCCCCTTCATTAGAACCGAAATGATTGATAATCTGCACATTGAATTTTTCTTTAAAAGTGCGGACAATCCAGTCGGGTAAAGGGGCTGAACCAGAGCCCAGGGTTTTTAAAATATTAAAATCAATGCCGGCTAACAGGCTTTCGTTTTTAAGAAGCTTGCTTAAAATAGTGGGAGCAACCAGGGTATATTGAATTTTTTCATCCCTGATTTGTTGCAGGAACACTTCAAGATCAAAAGGATTGTGCTGTACAACGGTTGCACACAGTTGCAGCCATGACATGAATGATAATGAAATGCCGGCCATATTGACTAAAGGAAACGGGTTTAAAATTCGGCTATGGCGCGCTAGTTCTGGACCTTCAGTCATGGAGGGAGTAATAACCAACCATTCGTTATGGCTGCGTGGTATACCTTTGGGAAATGCTTCCGTGCCTGAAGTCCAGCAAATTGTGAATACATCATTGGCGGTAACAGGGTTTGCCCGGACAACATTATGCAGATTGTTTTGTTGCGTTGCATTTAGTCCGAGTTTCATGTGCTTTTGTACGTCGACGACGAAAGGAGAATCCACAGCTCCCCAGGAAAAGACAGTACGTAAAGCAGCTACCTTGTTCTCACAAAAATCGGTAAATAAGTGTGTTGCATTGTAGGCGTGATTGACTGTGCCGATTCTGCTGCAACAGATGGCACCCACAGCGTTGCTTATTTCGAGTATTTGCCGCAGTTCATGGGCACGGTATTGTGCAGGCACCGGAGAGACGATAACACCTAGTCGAGCACATGCCAGATAGACAAGGAATTGTTCTATGCAGTTAGGCAGTTGCATTACCAGTACATCATCTTTGCGAATGCCATTTTCAATTAGAATAGCGGCGAATGTCTCGGATTCTCTGGCAAGGTCGCTCCAGGTAAGTCGACGGGCAGGGCCATCCATAAACGTATCGCGATTACTGGCGTCAATAACAGCAATTGCATGTGGATTTTCAGCACAATTTTTTTGGAATATATCCCAGATGGTGGTTGTGCCCCACCATCCTTTTTCTGTATATTCAGAAATTTTTTCGTCGCTTACCAATATCATGGTGAGATCCCCCTTTTTAATATCCGCGTTTCATCCGTTCAGCACTGACCCAGGTCGCATGGAAGCCATGAGGGACTCGTTGTGGTAAACGAATGCGTGTTATTGGTCCTTTGGTAATGTCTTTTGCATCAAAAACACAGACAAAAGAGGCTTCCAGCGTCATGTCGTACATGAAGCCCACCAGATAGCCGTCATCTTCTTCTACCCAATTATCTTTAGGAGCGAAGGGCATCTCACTGAACCATTTATCCATCCCTTCGTGGTAACTGGTTGCGGTTCCTGTCAACAAGTCTTGTTTTACCAGTCCGCAAAAACGAGGGTCTTCCCGTTGCAGGCAGCGTGCCATTAATACGTTCCAGGTATAGCGGGTTTTATAGCCTTGCATCCATGAGTTGATGACCGGAAACTCTTGATTGAAAATATCATCAAGAATACGTTCTTTGGTTTCTCCGGTACGCAAGTTGAAGCGCCATTCATAGAACATGAAGTCATGCTCGTGTGTTGCTACCAGTTTTGCAAAGCGTTCTGCTTCAATATTGCCATCCAGATCACGGGGCAAGCGAAAAGGTGTTCCGGTCATGACAATTTCTGTGCCGCCCTGTCCGTCATCCTCTTCCCAAGCATTGGAAACGTGATACATATAGGCTGGTTTGGCCTCAAACCACCTTACTTGCTCCGGGCTTCCATGACGAGGGACGATCCCAAAGCGAGAGGGCATATCGGCATAAAATTTTAGTTTGTGACGGCCAGATGCAAAGGCATCCATATCGTAGAATAGCGGCAGGTCATGGACAATACTGTAGTTCTCGGAAAAGGCCATGTCGTGTGGCAAGCGAGGACCAGGAAGCTCAATCGGGAAGAGCGTTTTCAGCTCTCCTTCCTTGCTGAGAACACCATAATGCATGTAGGGTGCTTCTTTTCCATAGGCAAAGAATAAAAACTCACCGGTTCGTTCATCAACTTTGGAGTGTGCTGATATTTGCAGGTTTTTTAGACGTTCGTCATTAGATACAGGGCCGATGGTAGACATGTCTTTGGGATTAACCAGATAGGGCATACCACCAAGCCACCACATTGAAATGAAATTGCCAGCAAAGTATTTGACATCCGTATTTGAGGTGTTTTTCATTGGCATATCAGGGCGCTCTTTACGAGGTGATTCTTTTATGCCTTTCCATAAAGCCTTGCCAGCGGCTATTTCTTCTTGCAGACCTTCGGTCATGACCCAGCGGTTTTGGTAAAACGCTTTTCCATTTTCAAATTTGACGGCATGCAGCATACCGTCACCGTCGAACCAGTGATATCTGCCTTCCGCTTTATAGTAGCGGTTTGGGCCATTGCGGACATGTATGCCATTCAGGTCTTTCGGGATTTCTCCCTGAATATCTGTTAACTCAATCGTCAGCTCTTCGTTAACTGGAGCAAATCCCCCTTGCAACGTTCGGACTTCATGTGTAGGAGTAGGTGTCAATGTATCCATGTTTATCTCTCTATGAAAATAAGTTGATTTTTAACTTGTTTAATTGGCAGAAGGCATGACGGGGCGTCTGGATTGGGTGATGCGATAACGACCGGCAATAAAAGAGGCGTCTGTTAGTGATGCATTGCCCGCAGGATTCAGACCGGTAACGTGATAGTCACTGTATGCTGCAGCGAAGTTAAGTGGCATTGGGCCGGTCAGGTTGATGGTAAGTTGGGCGCCAGCACGTGCATATTTCTGTTCACATAAATGGATGAAGGCTTCGTCTTGGGAGTAAACAAATGCAGTCAGTCCACCAAACTCATGGACATCAGTTGTGGCTTGTTCAAGTGCGTCATTTTCATCTTCACATGCAATAATAAAACTGATAGGGCCAAAACGTTCCTGGGTATACATGTCGCGTTCCGTTTTCTCAAGCTGAATCATGAGTGGTGTCGCTGTGCGTGCATGGGGGTATTCCGGGTGCAAGTAAGATTGGCTTTCCAGAATCACGGTGCCTCGTTTGTTGCCTTCTTCACTGAGCTGTTTTAATAGTGAAATCGTGTCATCTGATTGGATAACGGAAAGAATCATGGCGGCCCGTTTGGGGTTTTGTGAAATTGCCTGTATGGCGATAGCCAGTTTTTGTGCAACTTCCTGAAGAGGTACTATGCCATCAGGAGTTTGAACACCCGCTTTGGGAATATAGATATTTTGCGGACTGGTGCACATTTGCGCACTGAACATGCAAAGTGTTGTGGCAAGACTGCGCACGACAGCATCCAAATCGTTGGTGGAAGCTAGAATAACTGTATTGCAGCCAGCCGTTTCCGTATAACAAATGGCAGGATGGGCATTTTCTTCGACCCATTTGCCAAAACGCACGCTACCGGTGAAGTCTACAATGGCTGTTTTGGGATGTTTGATAATATCTTTGCCGATGGGGTGTTCAGCTGTATCCAGTGCCAGGCAAACCAGGTCAGGATTGAAACCATGTTCGGCCAGTACTTGGCGGAAAACATTAACAACGATAGCCATTGGCAGAATGGTGGCAGGATGGGCTTTGACAATAACGGCATTGCCGGTTGCCAGACTTGCCATCATAGAGGGCAGGGCATTCCAGGTAGGAAAACTGGCACAAGAAAAACAGACACTAATTCCTTTAGGTATTAAGCGATAGTGTTTTTCCATTGATATGGTGCTTGAGCCAAAAGAACGTGACCAGTACGCTTTTTGTGTGACTGATTTCATCGATTGATAGGCATAAACAAGCGCTTCAATGCCCCGGTCAAGTGCATTGACGCCTGATCCGGTATATGACATATTAAAACTTTGTCCCGTTGTATGCATGACAGCATAGGTCAAGGTAAATATATGTTGTTTGTACAGTTGCTCAATAACTTCCAGTAAAATTCCTGTACGGGTTTCAATCGAAGTGTTTGACCAGGCTGTCATTGCCTGCTCTGCCGCTTTGAATAATGTGTCCAGCTCAGAAAGCGGATAGCGTACCCCCAGCGCCTGTTTGGTGTAAGGTGATATCTCATTGCCCAGGTATCCGGCAGCGGTACCCGGCTGGTTTATGGAAAAATTTCCGTTCAGGTAGCTATTGAAATTTTCCAGTCCTTTTTGTTTTGCCGTCTCGCTATCGGGATAGCTTGCCGGAGATTCCGCAAAAGGGCTCCAGTGATGTCGTTCCAGACAAGCCTGTTGAGCTTGCTGGAAAAGATCCTGGTGCTTTGTAAAAAGATCTATAAATTCATAAAGTTTATTCATTTTCGTTTCACTCGTTTTATATAGTTGAATATGAAGCACGAAGCGATTTCTTATCAATTTTGCCAAGGCTGGTGAGCGGGAGTGTGCTGACAAACTGAATTGATTTTGGTGAACAGATTGAGCCTTTTTTTTCTTTTACAAAATCAATGAGCTCTTTCTGGTTATATTCTTTGCTGTCTTTTGTCACAATAATGGCCTTGACCGCTTCACCCCATTTGTCATCAGGTATGCCAATAACAGCAGCCTGTTCAACAGCCGGGTGGCTTGTAAGAACATCTTCAATCTCTCTTGGGTAAACATTAAAACCACCAGTGATAATCATGTCTTTCTTGCGATCAACAATGAAAAAATTGCCTTGGCTATCCTGGCGGGCCATGTCGCCGGAGTGGAGCCAGCCATCAATAATAGTGGAATCGGTGAGTTCCTGATTGTCCAGATAACCTGACATAATGAGCTCGCCACGAACACAAATTTCACCTACTTGGCCAGGCTCCACTTCTTTGCCTGATTCGTTCAGTAGCGCTACATTGAGGTTGGGAAAGGGACGACCAGCAGATTGTAAAATATTTGGTGTATCACTGAAATGTGCCGAATTATTAAGAATCAAAATGGTATTGGGTGCTTCAGTTTGGCCATATGTTTGTACTAGTGAATTTCCAAAATAGCTCATTGCTTCGCGAATTCTTTCTGGCATCATGGGGGCAGCACCATAAACAAGTGCCCGCAGGCTGGACAGATCTGCGGTTTTTATTTGTTTGTCGTTAAGCAACGCATACAGCATTGTCGGGACCACGAAGGTGTGCTGTATTTTTTCGGTCGCTACGACATTAAACCAAGTTTCGGTACTAAATTTTCGATGTAAATAGACGGTTCCCCCTCTGAATAGGGTAGGGTAAATAAATGAACCGGCACCGTGCGATATGGGAGCCATGCATAATGTACGTACACCAACCGGCCATTCCAAACCCTGTAACCATAATTTGGTATTGGTGAGCATGGAGCGATTGCTTAACATAACCCCTTTGGATTGCCCTGAAGTTCCTCCTGTAAAGGCCAGGCGTATGATGGTTTCGGCATCTCCTTTTGCTTCAAGACGGTTTGGGGGCTGGATCGACTGACTTAAGGTATGCAAACATGGAAAAGACATTTTTTCATCATGACTGAACCAGCGCGAGGGTAAATCCAGCATTTTTTTGAGCTGCATGGCTCTTTCAGCATAATGTGATTCCGTCACAATACAGGCGGGTTGGCACATTTTTATTAAGGATGCGTGGTCATCCAGACCAGCCATCGGGTGTAATGTAACAGAGCGTGCGCCCATTATATAAGCAGCAGCCATGACACAGAACATACCTATACTGTTGCCAGCTAGTTGAGCAATGACGTCACCTTGGTGAATATTTTGTTTTTCCAGAAAACAAATAAGCCTTTGGATACGCTGCTTCAATTCAGCATAGGTGACACTTTCATTTTCATCAACTAAAGCACAATGGTCCGAGTAGGTTTCAAAAGCATCCAGCATCATATCGCCAAGACGCTTTTGCTGAAGCAGTTTTTCCATGGAAAGTGGGGGGGTCATGGCAATGTCTCCGCGGGTACTGATAATGGTTGATTGTGTTGATGAGTGCTAATTAATTTTTTAAATGTTGCCATTGCTTGTGTAACAATCGTGCCATCTGTATTGGTGATTTCAGCCGAGCAAAAGGCTAAATGTTTGGTTTGCCGAATGACGTTTGCCTCTACTTTCAGTACGTTTCCTGCGGCAGCAATATAGTGTGCCGTCATGCTGGTTGTCACGACAGGCGTTATTTTTTCATTGGCGTACCCTGCGGAATAACCCATTACAACATCCAGGAGGGTGCTTAAGGCGCCACCGTGTGCAATGCCTATGCCATTGGCATGTAATAAAGAATTGAATTTCCAGGTCAGGATTGCGTGACCGGGGCGAACAGAGACTTGTTCTATGCCCATATGCTTAAGAAATGTCGGAAAGTGGTAATCCTTTACAGTTCTTCCAAGATCCAAATCAAAAAGATGTCCCAACTCATTCCCCCTATAAGTGTTTTTCTATCATTAGTAACAGTGTATACTGAAAAAAACACTTAAACAACACAAATGGTATCAACATATGGACCTTTCATTGAATAAATCACAAATAGGTGTGCAAACGGTAGGACGAGCCATGCAACTTGTCCGGTTTCTTTCTAGCAGGAATAAAGAAGGAGCAAGATTGACTGATATTGTTGAATATAGTGGCTTAAGTAAACCTACCGTTTATCGTTTGATTAAAGAATTAATGGCTTGCGGTATGGTGATGCAGGCGGCAAATAGACGTTATCACTTAGGGCATTTTGCTTATGAATTGGGATTGGTTGCCGCCAGCAATTTCAATTTGAGGGATATTTGTGAGCCGTCATTGAATCGATTGGCAGAGATTACCGGAGATACGGTATTTTTAACGGTGCGTAGTGGTGATGACTCATTTTGTCTTGATCGTAAAACAGGGCATTTTCCGGTTAAGGTGTTTTCCCTTGAAATTGGTCACCGGCAACCATTGGGGGTGGGGGCGGCTGGCTTGGCTTTACTAAGCCAAATTCCAGAAAATGAAATGAAGATAATTATTCAAAATAATGAAAGGTTTTTAGGAAGTTATGGCGGAATGAACGGTGAGAATTTGTTGCGTTTAGCACAAAACGCTCGGAAAGCGGGTTATTCTTTTTTATCCGATTTTGCGATTCCTGGCGTATCGGGCATTGGTATGGCGGTAGTCGACATGATGGGGTATCCGGTACTGTCCCTAAGTGTGACAACTATTTCCAGCCGCATGACCTTATCACATCAAAATGAGGCCCGTAATGCTTTACAAAAGGAGGTGGTTCATTTGCGTAATTTATTGTGCAGACAGAATCCGCTTTTACTTAATAAAAAACAATCTACGTGCGTGTAATATGCACAAAGACAGTAGAGGATTAAGTTGTGTATTTTGATAAAACCCAGCATTAGCAATGTAATTCTAAGGCTTGTTTGAATTGAGGCAAAGGGACTCCATCGACCCTGTTTGCCAATCAGAGTAACAACCATCTTCTCTGCTGGCAGTCAAGGCGCCGTAGGGTGCTTACAGATGTGAGAGGGTTTCCTGCGCAGATTGCGTGACGTGTTCCTTAAAGGCTGACCTGGCCCTGATTAGGTAATCATCGTTGAAGCTGGCAACATTTTTATTATTGCAGCCATCCTTGACTTGGCTGATGACATAGCTGCCCTTGGCGCAATGCCTGAGAATCAGCAAGTCATATTGCAAGGCGCTATGGGGATTGTAATGCTTGAAGATTTGCGGCAAGCCTTCCTTCAGGCCTTTTTCGCTAAGCCAGCCAGAGCGGGAATAAAATGCGGGGTTGGCCTCTTTCTGGCAAGGTAGCGCCAGGTTTATATAGAAAGGATTATCTTTGTGAACGCGGTCATCAAAGTTTCTGTACAAATAGGCAGTTTCCATGGGACACCCATATAAATCAAAATGTTATGCGGGCATTATCCTTTGCTTATGTTAAGAAACAGTGACAGTTTCTGTATGGAAATGTTTTTGTTGCAGGTCTTTCTTTGCTGCCTGTCGTGGTGTAGAGCTGGCTATATCAAACTCTTTGGCATAAGCTATTAATTCAAAGAAAGTAAAATAGTTCTGCACCAATATGGGATAACAATTGATTTAAATTAATTATATGATTGTTTCTTCAAAAAAATGAACAGACGAAAATAACTTATTGCCATATTTTTGACAAGAAATTGCCGTAGCTGATTATACATTAGCGATTTGTTTTTGTATTTAGTTACATAATGGTGTTCTTGAGGAACGTAGATGCGCAGTTTTATTGCTATAGCAATGTTGTTTGACGGTCCGCTAAGGAACATCGTTCCAACATCACTGGGCGTGGACTCTCTGAGAGAGTTGATTAACCAAGACTAAATTTTTTAAGCTTGAAATATGACGATTAATATTGAATCATTGGGTTCGGTTCGTGCGCAGCTGGGTGAATGCCCAATATGGGATGTGGGGAATCGCCAGTTATGCTTTATGGATTGCCGGGGTGGTTATATTTACCGGCTTGATCCGGCAACAGGTCAGATAATTCAAGCTTATCGTGTACCTGCTCCTGCCGGATCATTTGCCTTGAATGTAGATGGCCGTTTTTTGGTAGCCTTGAAAGAGGAAATGGTATTGTTTGATCCGGTTTCAGGTGAGATTGAATGCATTGCCAGAATTGATGATACACACTCAAATCTGCGTCTGAATGATGGTGAAGCCATGCCAGATGGCAGTTTTGTAGTTGGAACCATGCATGTTCCTCGGGAAGAAGGGCAGTACCCATTGGGAGGACTTTACCGGCTTGCTCCAGATGGTTCTTTTGAACAACAGGACAAGGGGTTTGGTGTGACTAATGGTCCATGTGTAAGCCCTTTGAATGGGCGTCTTTATGTAAGTGATAGCAGTGTGCAAACTATTTATTCTTATGAAATCACGCCTTTGGGTAAATTAACTGATCAACGTATTTTTATCAATACGGGAAAATATGGCTCCGGCCCTGATGGTTGTTGTTTTGATAGGTTAGGGGGGTTATGGATGGCATTAGTACGAGAAGGGGCAATAGCACGATTTGAAGCGGATGGTACATTAACACATAAAATTAAAATGCCAGTGTCACATCCTTCCTCATTGTGTTTTGGTGGTGATAATCTGGATGAGTTGTTTGTAACAAGCATTAGTGATAGCGGTCGTTTGCGGGCTGATGGCCCGTTCGATGGTGCCGTTTTGCGTATTCGTGGTATTGGGATACAGGGGTTTGCACCGGCTAAAACCCGTATTGGTATGTCAGTGTAGTTAACTCCCCAATTGCCTGTAAGCCAGAAAACGGCGTTCTTTGCCAGAAACCTCTTCTGCTACAAAATCCAGAAAAGCACGGATTTTGGCTGGAATGATCGGCGTGTCCTGAATCGTCGCATAAATCCCGTCCTCAAAAGAGGAGTTGGTTAAACGAAACTCCGGTAAAAGCCTAACCAGCCGACCTTGGGCAATATCGTTGGCTACCGTATAGTCATCCAGCAGGGCGATGCCTTCGCCTAGCCGTGCCAGTTCTAGCAAGGCAATGCCATTATTACTGATATGCCTTGGATTCAGAGTGGCTTCTTCAGTGCCATTGTCGGACAAATACCAGCATATATAACGTTCTCCGGGTTTTTGATAACACAGACAGGCATGATTGCTTAGCTGGGCTGGCGTAATGAGTTCTGGCATTGTTGCGATATAGTCCGGTGCGGCAACGAGATAACGCTCACTTTTGAATAGAATGCGGCGTTTGAGTCCGGCCTCTACGGGTGGGCTGATGCGAAAATCAATATCAATCTGTTGCTGGCGTAAATCGGCATGGGTTTCTGACAGAAGAAGCTCAATCTTTATATCGGGATACAGATTACGGAAGCGTGCAACAAGTGGTGTCAGTACACCCACTCCGAACATGACCCGGGAGTGAACCCGTAACAAACCCTGTGGTGAAGAACTAATGGCGGTAATGCTGTTGTGAGCGTGATTGATGCTCCACAGGATGCCTTCCAATTGGTGGGCATACTCCTGGCCAGCCTCGGTCAGCATCACCTGACGGGTTGAACGTAACAGCAGTTTTACGTTGAGCTCCTGTTCCAGTTCGGTAATCAGGCGGGACACAGACGTGGCTGACACTGCAAATTGGCGTGCGGTTTCGGTAAAACTGCCGTTGCGGGACACCGACAGAAAAAATTCCATTGCTTTAAGACGATCCATGATTACTCCAAAAAATGCAGGATAGACAATCTATTTTTGCTCATTCAGCAGGTTTTTGATTGTAATTTAATATTGGTTTTGGATTGCTGCAAAATATGCAGTTCAGATAATATATTTTTGGTTATTCCATATGGTTTTGATTGTAATTAATATTGATCCATGTCAATCAATACACAGAAAAAAGGATTTCCCATGGATTTCGGAGTATTTATTCTTGCTCAACAACGTGGCTATCACCAGACTTCCAGCCAGGTCATCAGTAATTCAGTTGAACAGACCATCATGGCAGAACAGGCAGGATTCAGTAATGCCTGGTATGCAGAGCATCACTTTAACAACTATTCATTATCTCCTTCCCCGTTAATGATGGTGGCGCACTGTGCCGGTGTGACCAAAAAAATTCGTCTGGGTACTGGCGTTTGTATTTTGCCGCTGTATCATCCGGCCCGTTTTTTGGCTGAAGTTGGTTTTGTAGATACGATTTCCAATGGTCGTCTTGATCTGGGTATTGGTTCCGGTTACCAGGCTTTTGAGTTTGAGCGTTTTGGGGTCAAAATGGAAGACGCCTTCAAAATTTATAACGAATTCCTGGATATTATTCCTATGGGCCTGCAGCAGAAATCTTTCGAATATCAGGGAGAATTTCTGTCTATTCCACCAAGCTCTATTGCGGTGCGCTGTGAACAGCAGCCAATGCCACCTGTCTGGGTCACTTCGGGCAACCCGGTTGCGCTTGGTCGCGGTGTACGTGAAAACCACAATCTTTTCGTGACCGCTTTGCTGAATGGTAACGATGCCATCAGGCAATTGCGTAGCCGTCTTGAGCAAGTGGCCCAAGACAATGGCCGTGATCTGGATCGTGATGTCAAATTCGGTTTCCTGCGCTGTGGCTATGCCACTGATAACAACGCTGAAATTGATTCCTATCTGGATTGCGCCCGCTTCCAGCGCCGTATTTCAGAAAGCCTGAAATACCGTCGTGCCCAGTCTGAAGATGGTTACATGATTAAGGAAGTTCCTTCAGAAAAAGACGTGACGCTGGATGAGTTGCGCAAGAACCTGCCAGTCGGTTCAGTCAACGAGGTGATTGACAAATTGCTGGAAGAAATCAGCATTCTGAAACCAAAACACATTGCCTTGCAAACCCAGCTGGGTGATTTCGATCAAAAGACCATGCTTAAACAAATTGAACTCTGGGGTGACAAAATCATTCCGGCCATTCAGAAAGAACTGAGCCTGACGGCTGTTGCCTAAGGCACCGGGTTGAAACCCAAGGAGACAATCATGCGTATTCATCTCACCAATGCCGGTGCCATTACCGTTATTGAAGCTTCAAATTTCCGTCAACTTGATGTGTTGATTGACCCTCAGTCTTCCGAGAAGCTGGAGCAGGCCATTGCCAAAATCGGCAGCAGGGATGGTGAAAACCATATCCGTCTGTCACCCGCAGTATTGCGCTTTCTGTCATGCAAAGCGGGAGAGGCGCAATGGGAAGCCGGTTTTACGGCAATGATCGAGTATGCCGCAAAGGCGGGCTGGGTTGATGAAAAGGGTAATGTGCGTGCCCATATCGTCCGCAATGAGAGTGATGAGGTGGTATCTCAAGTTGAGTTCAAAGCGGCCATGCGTGCCTTGCCTGCAGGTGTCAGCGCGGTGACGACAGGTAGTGGTGATGAAGTGGCCGGACTGATCGTGTCAAGCCTGACGTCGATTTCTGCCGAGCCGCCGCTGGTGGGTTTCTTTATTAATGAAAGCGCATCGATTGTTCCGGCCTTATTGGCGAATGGCCGTTTTGTTGCCAATGTACTGGGTGAGGAGCATCGTGAGGTGATGTCTGCCTTCCTGTGTGAAAAGCAGGGGCGTGCCCGTTTCTCCAAGGGTAACTGGGGCAGTGGTTTGCATGCGCAACCCGTTTTGAATGATGCCTTGGCCAGTGTTGAATGCGACATTGTCAATACCCAGGCCTTGGGTACACACCGCATGATCGTGGGAAAAATACGCCGCTCTGCCAGTCGTCATGCAAGCCCCATGGTCAATTTCAATGCCGGCATGCATCGACTGGAGGCACTGCCTGCCTGATTTATAAATATTGCCAGCCTTACCCTGGTATCCGGGGCACACATTTCTGTGGCCCCTGTCTGGGGTATAAGGCTTAATTATCAAGATAATAAACAAGACAAAATCATCATGACTGAAAAATTTGTTCATATTGAAGTATCCGGCTACGTTGCGCTGGTGACAATGGATCGCAAACCCGTCAATGCGCTCAGTCGCGAAATGCGGCGCCAGCTGGTTGCCACCTTTGATGAAATATCGGCAAGAGAAGATGTGCGCTGTGCGGTTTTAACGGCCACCGGATCGGTATTCTGCGCGGGTGCAGATCTGAAAGATCGTCCGAATGAGGATATTCCAGGCGATTTTCTGGAACACAATCGTATTACGCGTGAAACGGGCAATGCCATCCGTGAGTGCGCCAAACCGGTGATTGCCGCAGTAAACGGTGCGGCTTTGGGAGCGGGGCTGGGTCTGGCCGCTGCCTGCGATATTTTATATGCCTCTGAAAATGCGACCTTTGGCATGCCTGAAATTAACGTTGGCCTGGCGGGCGGAGCATCAATGCTGCGTACGCTTTTTGGCCGTTCAACCTTGCGTCGCATGTTTTATACCGGACAGCGTTTGACGGCGTATGATCTGCTGCGCCGGAATGTGATTGAAGAGGTGCTTAAACCCGAAGAATTACTGCCCGTTACCATGAAGCTTGCCCGTGAGATTGCCTCCAAAGCACCTTTGGCGACTATTTACGCCAAACGGGCGGCCAATATGGTTGATGTCATGCCGCAGCGTGATGCATATCGTTTCGAGCAGGAATATACGATGATGTTGGCTAAAACCGAGGATGCACGTGAAGCCCGTATGGCTTTTCTGGAAAAACGCGCACCTGTGTTTAAGGGGCGTTAATCCATGGATACACTTGTTAAGCAACAGCCAGGTGCTGGCATGGATGTTTTTTTCTCGGCCAATGCCGTTGCCGTAATTGGTGCGTCAGACGACGTGACTAAAATTGGCGGGCGTCCTATACAGTTTTTGCTGAAGTATGGTTATAAGGGGCAGGTTTATCCGATTAACCCCCGTGGCGGCATGATCCAGGGCTTGCAGGCTTATACGTCCATTGGCGAATTGCCGGGCAGGGCAGATATGGCCGTGCTGGCTGTACCCGCATCAGCAACCGTTCAAGCTTTAAAAGATTGCGCCGCAGGTGGTGTTCGCGCTGTGGTGGTCCTGTCTTCCGGTTTTGCCGAAGCAGGAGAAGAGGGCGCACGGCTACAGGCCGAGCTGCTTGCTATTGCACGCAAAAACGGGATTCGTTTGTTGGGCCCTAACTGCCTGGGCACTATTAGTGTGGCTCAGGGGGTGATTGCTTCCTTTTCCATTATTCTTGAACAAAGCATGCCGCCTGCCGGTCATGTGGGTATTGTGTCCCAGTCCGGTAATGTGGGCAGCTATGCGGTACAGAATATTGCCCGCCGTGGCCTAGGGCTGAGCCATTTTATTGCGACTGGTAATGAAGCGGATATTGATGTCGCTGACGGTATTGCCGCACTTGCCAATGACCCTCAGACTCACCTTATTTTATGCTGCATGGAAACCTGCCGTGATGCCGACAGGTTAACTTATGCGTTAGAACTGGCTAGAAAAAATAACAAACCAGTTGTTGTGCTGAAAATCGGTTCCACCGAACAGGGGCAGGCTGCCGCTGCTTCACATACGGGGGCGCTGGCCAGTTCCGATGCGGTGATTGATGCGGTTTTCCGTCGTTATGGTGCATTACGGGTTCATTCCATTGAGGCGTTGCTGGATATTGCACATGCCGCTTCCCTGCTCTTGCCCGGTAAATTGCCCAAAGGCGACCGCATCACCGTGGTGGCGGCTTCGGGTGGCTTTGGCATTATGATGGCGGATGCAACCGTTAAGGCAGGCCTGACGCTTGCTACATTGACTGAGCAGGCCAAAGCCAAAATAAAGGCGGTGCTGCCGTTGGCTGGCACGAATAATCCGGTAGATGCAACCGCCCAGGTTTCATCTCGCCCCGATGTGTTGTACGGCATGTTGTCTGCCCTGATGGAAGACCCGTCATCAGATGTCACTCAGGTCTTTTTATCGCTTTCCCTGTATAACACGCGTTTGCGTGGTGTTTACATGGAAGCATTACAAAAGATTCGTGCCAATTACCCTGAGCGTTTGCTGGTGGTTACCAGCCAGGGGCCAGCCGATGCCGTGAAAGAAATTAATGAGCTGGGTATTCCGGTTTTCCCCAGTATTGACGCAACCGCGCAAGGGCTGGCCGGTCTGGTTCAGATGGGGCATCTTTCAAATGTGGGTGAGGGTATACCTTACCAGGGCGTGATTGAATCACTTGATCGCAATGCGTTCCGTAACGAATATACCGCCAAGCGGGCGCTGGCGACCGCCGGTATCCCGGTGCTGGATGAAGTGGTGGTCACTTCGGCAGACCAGGCGGGACAGGAAGCCAGCCGAATCGGTTTTCCGGTTGTGCTCAAGATTGTTTCCGAAGATATTCAGCACAAGACGGAAATTGGCGGTGTGATGTTGAATCTTGGCAATGAGGCCAGTGTCCGGTCTGCTTATGAACAGATTATGCAGTCCGCCAGAAAGCATGCGCCGAATGCAAGGCTTGATGGGGTATTGGTGACACCGATGGTCCAGGGGGGGGCCGAGCTGATTATGGGTATTTCAAAAGACCCGGTTTTTGGCCCGGTGGTAATGGTAGGTACAGGTGGCATTTATGCAGAGGTTTTGCAAGATGTTGCGCTACAGGCAGCACCGGTTTCCGAGTCTGAAGCACTTGACATGATTCGTTCTCTCAAGCTGTTTCCCATTCTGGATGGTGCTCGCGGGCAGCCAAAGGCTGATGTTAAGGCTGCGGCCAGCACACTGGCAAAACTGTCACACTTCGCCTGCCGTTACGCCAATGATGTGGCGGAAATTGATATGAATCCGGTTCTTGTCCGCCCTGAAGGACAGGGGGCAATTGTGCTTGATGCGCTTCTGATTCCGACAAATAACGTTGTATGACACTATTAAGGTCAAGTATGGATTTTTATTCTAAACCTGTTATTCCCAATCCAGCTACCTCACCGGATGCTTATCGCAAGCATGCCCGGGAATGGCTTACAAATAATGTTCCGACTCATATGCTGGCCGACAGTCTGGATTATCGTGCGCCAACGCTGCAAGAGTCCAGTGACTGGGAGGCAGCCATGTATCGGGCTGGCCTGGCCGGCATGACCTGGCCCAAAACGTATGGTGGCCATGGTCTTGGTTTACGTGAACACTTGGCGGTGAACAAGGAAATTGGTGCTTTGGCCATGCCTGAAAGTGTCAGCTCCATTGGTAAAGAGTTGGCTGGTCCAATTATTATGACGGTGGGTACGGAGGCGCAGAAGCAGACGTTTTTGCCTGCTATTTTGCAAATGAAAAATTATTGGTGCCAGGGTTTTTCAGAGCCGGATGCCGGGTCGGATCTGGTTCGACTGCGTACCAGGGCCATACAAGAGGGCGACAGCTGGCGCATTAATGGCCAGAAAATCTGGACCAGCGGGGCGGCCAAGGCGCATTATTGTTTGTTATTGACCCGCACCGGGACTGTAGCCGACAAGCATCGCGGTTTATTGATGTTTGCGGTTCCCATGGACACGCCAGGCATCAGGGTCGTGCCGATTCGTTCCATTGATAACAAGGAATCCTTTGCCGAAGTGTTCTTTGATGATGTGGTGGTACCTGACAGTGCCCGTCTGGGTGCGCCTGATGAAGGCTGGGGGGCCGCGATTCGTGTGTTATCAATAGAGCGGGCGACTAACCGGATGTACCGGGCCTGGCGTTTTGAGTGTGAATTGCGTCAACTGGTTCAGGCGAGCCTGTCAGACAGGGAGCTGTCACTAAGGCTCAAGGAAAGTTACTATCAGCGTCGCATCGGTCAGGTGCTAAGTGAAATTGATGCGCTCAAAGGCTTGGTGGAAAAGTCGGTTGATCAACTCATGGCGGGAGATGCGATTGGTGCGCGTGGCTCGTTGACCAAACTGTACTGGTCCGAGTGTCACCAGGCTTTCATGGCCTTGGCGCAGGAAATTGTGTCCCAGGTGGGGCCGTCTTCCAGCGCGCTGGCGCAGCGTGCCCGACAGCATTTCACGACAGCTTATCTGTTCTCGCATGCCGAGACGATTTACGCCGGCACAACGGAAGTGCAACTGGATATTATCGCCCAACGTATTATGCAATTGCCAAAGGATATTTAATCATGAGTTCTCAAGAAGAGAGTTTGCGGCCAGAGGAGTTCGCAGAAGCAGCAGGAGCGGCGGTAGCTGATACGCAGGGTCGCGGTTTTCGTGAGGCGGCTGCCGTGCTGGCCACATCGGGTCTGTTTGGTGTTTGTGCCAGCGAAGAAAGTGGCGGACTTGGCCTGGATCTGGCGTTTGGCGTTGCGGTATGTGAGGCCGCCGGTAAATTGCAATTGCATTTTCCGCTGGTGGAACAGATGGTGCTGGCAAGTGCATTTACCGATACGGAGATTGCCGGGGCACTGGTTTCTGGTGACAAGGTAGCCACGATCGCCTGGCAGGGTGGCTTGTCAGATAAGTTTGTGACGCATGTTGCTTATGGGGGTGATTGCGACTGGGTTTTGGTGGCCGATGAGCAAGGCGCCAGCCTGATTGAGCTGGCATCGGTATCCGTGCAGGCCAATGACACGCTGGACCCTGATTTTCCCCATTATGACATCAACCTGGACAATGCCATTGTCAAGGCCCGTTTGTCAGCAACGCAATACGCCACGTTGCAGGAGCATGCACAGATGCTATACAGCGGCTTCATTAATGGTTTGAGTGCGCAAGCCTTGCAACGGGCGGTGGACTATATGTCTACACGTGTGCAGTTCGGGCGTCCGTTATCGGCTAAACAGGTGGTTCGGCATACGCTGGCACGCATGCGGTTGCTGCATGAAACCTCAACTGCCGCATTGTTCAGGGCCTTGCGCAAGAATGAGTTTAGTGAGGTACGCAGTATTGGCCCGGCTTTTTCCGGAGCCATTGCCAATGCGGTTTTTATTATTGAAAAGGCCATCCATCTGCATGGTGGCATGGGGTTTACCTGGGAACTGCCATTGCATTACTCCCTTCGGGAAGTGCGCAAGATAGAAGCCGCTTTTAATAATGGGCACAGGCTTGAAATGCTGGGTGCACAGTTTATCGCAACGGTATAAGGAAATATGATGCAACAGGATATGGCGGGCCGCGTGGCCCTGATTACCGGTGCCGGTAACGGAATCGGAAAAGAAACAGCAATGCAAATGGCAGCCCGTGGCGCTATTGTGGCTGTTAATGATCTTAAAGAAGAGTTTGTCAGTGCCGTTGTTGACGAGATTACGGCAGCCGGGGGCAAAGCGTTTGGCGTTGTGCAGAACATGTCAAGCCGTGAAGGCGTGGTTGCTGCCGTACAGCAGGCCTATCAGCACATGGGCAGACTGGATATTCTGGTGAACAATGCAGCCTGGGTAAGATATCAGGCTATTCCCGATATCATGCCCGAAACGGTGGATCGCATGATTGATATCGGTTTCAAGGCCATCATCTGGGGGCTTCAGGCAGCCGTAGAGGTGATGGATGAAGAGCGTGGCGGGGTTATTGTCAATGTGGCCTCAACGGCAGCGTTGCGCTCTACCCTGAACTCGGTAGTGTACTCCGGTATTAAATCCGGTGTGCTGGGGATTACCCGTGCAGCCGCTGCCGAGCTGGGTGTGCGCAATATTCGTGTCAATGCGGTATGTCCTTCAGCAGTGCCTACCGAGGGTACCCAACGCAACCGTAATGCCGAGCGTGATGCCAATCGTATTGCCCGCACGCCAATGGGACGGTTGGGTACGGTTGCTGACATTGCCAGGGGCATCTGCTTTATGGCCAGTGATGAGGCCGGTTTTATTTCCGCCCAGGCCTTGGTGGTTGATGGCGGCGTGACTTTCACCAATATTTAACGGGTGACCAGGGCATGCCAACTATTCTGATTACAGGAGCAGCCTCCGGTATTGGCAGGGCTACGGCGGTATTGTTTGCCAGCCGTGGCTGGCAATGTGTGCTGGTGGACCGTAATGCCGAGGCCTTGGCGGCATTGCTGCCAACGTTACCAACCAGTGAGGGACGAACTCATTTGAGTCGTGAGCTTGATCTGACCAATCCTGCTGATATTCAGGTTTTGTCTGACCTGGCTTTGTCGCTGGATGCCATTATTAATAATGCGGGGATGTCGGATACCAGCGGTTTGTCTCTTGTCGATCAGGATAGTACTCAGTTTGAGCGTTTGCTGGCACTGAACCTGCAGGCACCGGCTTGTGTGGTTGAAGCCTTGGCAGCACAGCTGGTGCCGGGTGCCCGTGTGGTGAATGTGGCTTCGGGGGCAGGTTTGCACGCCATACCTCTGCGTGGGGCGTATAGTGCCACGAAAGCCGGTTTGATTGCACAAACCCGGGTACTGGCAAAGGTACGGCCCGATTTATGCGTCAGCGTGCTTTGTCCGGGTTTTGTGCGGACCGAGCTGGTGGCCGAGCTGATTGCTATCGGGCGTTTGAACCCTGCCGATGCGGTCGCTAAAATCCCCTTGGGCCGCATGGCTGAACCACAGGAACTGGCAGAGGCGCTGTTCTTTTTGGCTTCTGCCGGTGCCGGGCCGCTTTCCGGTGAACGAATCAGTTTTGACGGAGGCTCTTCCGTTTTTGGTGGCAGCAAGGCTTTTTTGCCAGCGACCCATGCCACCATGCCGTTTGATATGGCGGTATCTTTTCAGCTGACGGCCTGCCCTGACAAGGCATGGGAAACCGCATTGAATAGTGGGCAAACGGGAGAGGATAAGGCCGGGTACGCTGCAACCATTGATTTTTCTGCCCTTGCGGCCAAAGAAGGGCAGGTGCTTCAGGCGGTACATCAGGCGGCGGTAAGATATGGCAAGGAAAATGGGGCAGGCAGCAGTTTGACCCTGTTATTACCCGCCGGAGATCAGGATGAGACATCTTGGCCAAACAGCGGGGATCTGGCCGCCGCACGTATGTTGGTGGCAACACTGGCTTGTGAGCTGGGGCCGCAAGCGATGCGTATCAACGCCATTGAAGCAGATGCCAATGTTCAGCCAGATATACTGGCCCCCTTGCTGCAATTTGCAGGTGGAGCAAAGGCCCAGTTCTTGACAGGACAAACCATCCGGGCTCGTTCTTCATCGGGCTTATCTAACATCTAAACATAGCGCTTAAGAAAATACCCATTTTATCGAGACAGCTGAAACCATGAATGACTATACGCCAGAGCAAGCGCAGATCAAAGATTACTTTATGACTGAACGGGGTTATTGGCGCCCCTGGACTGAAACGGTTTTGCGGCATAACCCGCAGTTTTTGCAACATTATGCCTCTTATGCGGGGTATCCGGCGCGTACCGGGCCGCTGTCGCAACGTATGATAGAGCTGATTTACATTGCCCTGGATGCCTCTGCTACACACCTGTTTGCGGCCGGTTTGCGCACGCATTTGGATTTTGCCCGTAAGCTGGGTGTAACGCCAGTCGCGGTTTTTGATGTGTTGCATCTGGTGGCCTGTCAGGGACTGAGTCATGTTTATGATGCGGCGGGTATTCTGGCTGATGAACTTGGTCTTGATGCGGCAGAGTCAATGTCCGAAGAACAGCGTACACGCGTGCAACGGCATTTTCATGAAGTGCCGCCTTTTATGGCGCAACTGGCCAGGCTGGATTCAGCTTATCTTGATGTGGTTCTTGATTTCCTGGAGGGTGGCGGATCAGACCCGTCTATGGGGCTGGTGCCTGAGGAGCGCATTTTGGTTGAGATTGCCCTGGCAGCCTGTTTTACCGGGTTCAATGCCAATATGTTGCGTGTACGGATTCGCGGCGCTTTAAATATGGGGGTAACGCAGGCTGAAATCTTGCAGGCTATACAGCTGGGTGCGCATTTATCCATCCATGGTACGGCATTGGGTGCGACGATATTAGAAGAAAGTTGATTTTTTCAACTTGGTGATTTGTATTGATTGTAAGGGCAGCAGGTTTGCATAGAAACCTGCTGCCTTTTTCTTAGTCGAGCTTGATATTCAATGCGGTAATGATATCGCCCCAGGTTTTGGAGTGGGCTTCAATCAACTCTCCAAATGCCTGTGAACTGATCATGCGTGCTTCCGCTCCTTCAGCCCTGAACCTTTCCTGTATCTCTGGTGAAGCCAGCGCCTCGTTGACCGTCTTGTTCAGTATTTCGACGATATGGTCAGGCGTTCCGGCCGGTGCCAGTAAACCATACCAGGAATAGGCCAGCATTTCCGGGGTGCCTGACTCATGGAAGGTAGGGACAGAGGGGGCGGTTTCCTGGCGTTCTTCAGAAGCCAGGGCAATAGCTTTTAACCGGCCTGCCTGAAGGTGTGGCAGTGAGGTTGAAAGGGCATCAAAGAACAGGTCAACATGGCCCGCAACCAAGTCTGACAGGGCCAGGGAAGCACCTCTGTAAGGGACGTCAATAATATTAACATCAGTGGCCGAGCGGAACATCGACAAGACCAGATGGGTTGACGAACCGTTGCCTAGCGTGGCGGTTGAGAGCTTGCCGGGATGGGTTTGCGCATAGCTGACGAGTTCCTGGACATTATTGGCAGGAACCGAGGGGTTGGCGACCAGCACGAAAGGGGTCAGGCCAGCCAGTGCCACGGGTTTGAAGTCGGCAAGTTTATAAGGAAGCTTGCTGAATAGGTGAGGATTGCTTGACAGGGTGGTTGTGACCGCCATAAGCAGGGTGTAGCCATCGGGTTTGGCGCGGGCAACCGATTCGGCACCAATAATGGTGGATGCGCCCGGTTTGTTTTCCACGATGACTGGCTGTTTCAATTGGTCGGACAGTTTCTGGGAAAGAAGGCGGGCCAGGATATCGGTAAAGCCGCCTGGTGCATAAGGTACGACGATTTTAATGGGTTTGTCGGGATAATTGCTGGTTGTTTGCGCATGTAAAGGCGTTACGGCCAAAGCCAGTATTGAGGTGGCAAAAAGGATCGTGCTTCGGAAAAGCTTCATGTACAGTCTCGCTCCAGTTGAATGTTGGATTGTCAGTGAAAAATTTGTTTTTTTTGTAAGTTGTCATTTGATAACAACCTGTTGTTTATACCTGATAGCGGCTGTTCTGATAAGGTGAAATGAATGCAGAACAATACTGCAAATACAGGAGAGGTTCTGTTCCCTGCCGGAAGATATCATCATACAGGGGCAGTCTTCTGAATGCATGCAGGTGCAGGCTACCCCATCAAACAATCAATATGGACTGGATATAAAGGAAGGATTTGGGATGAATGATCAATGGCTGGGGATTGCGGGGCGGGTTGTTGCTGTTACTGGTGCAAATGGCGGTATTGGGCGGGCAACGGTACGGGCGCTTCTTGAGAACGGTGCGCACGTTGCCATGCTGGACCGTGAGGCATTGTCAACAGAGGAAGTGACTGAACTGCGAGCTGATACAAACGGGCAGTGTATTTCACTGGCGTGTGATGTGGCTGTGGATGAGCAGGTTGAGGCTGCCGCAGAGGCGGTGAGCAGGCAGTTGGGTGACTGCTTTGCACTGGTTAACAATGCGGCGGTGTCTGTGCCGGAGCATCTGGATATGATCGACATGGCAGACTGGAGCCGACAGATTAATATAAACCTGAACGGTTACTTGCGTTGCGCCCGTGCTTTCGGTCAATCCATGCGGGCCCATGGTGCTGGTTCCATTGTGCATGTCGCTTCAATTGCCGGTTCCAATCCCCAGCCTTTCAGTGGTGCGTACAGCAGTACAAAAGCGGCTATTCTTATGTTGTCGCGACAATTAGCCTTTGAGTGGGGGCCGCATGGCATACGCAATAATGTGATCAGTCCCGGGCTGACCCGTACCCCGCTTACCGAGCCTTATTATGCTGATTCGCAAATGCGTGAGCAGCGGGAAAATGCCGTTCCCTTGCGTCGCATTGGTGTTCCTGAAGATATTGCCAATGTGGCGATATTTCTTGTGAGCGACCGTTCTTCTTATATGAATGGTGCTGAAATGGTGGTGGATGGCGGTTTCACACAATCACTGATGAGTCATATTTCCCGGCCACGGCGTGCCTGATTTGCCATCCAGAGCCATTTTGTAAAAAAAACCCTTGGCATTAACATGCCAAGGGCAAATATCTACGAAAATAATAAAAAAACCAAAGGTTCCATACAGGCTTTGTCAGGCAACTGAATGTCTTGAGTGAACGAAAGCGCAATGGCTTCATTCACTCCAGTGGCCTACCCCCTTGTTGTTACGGTTGTAGCGGTTTCATTAACTACGAAACCGCCGCTGTGCTTGCAATAGGCCAGCCCTTAGAAGCGATGCTGCAGGCCAACGCCAATCAGGGATGTTCTTAGCTTGGCTTTCGGGTTAACCGCACTGTCGTCAAACTTCAGGCGACCGGTACCATAAGAAGCCATGGCATAAACCAGGCTGCGCTTGGACAGGCTGTATTCATACCCCAGACTGAAGATGCTCAGGCGGCCTTTAACCCCATCGAATCCATGATCATTGTTCTTGGTGGCGCTGCCCTGGTATGAAAACAGGATTTTGCCCGCCTCACCCACTGGTGCCGTTAAGCCTACCGTCCAGGCTTGCTGGCGGTAACCATTGGTTTGTGAGTACGTCAGGCCATCGGCACGCATACCACGGGTAAAGGGCGTAAACAGACTATTTAAACCGATACTGCTGGCCCCCATTTCCGCGGCGACACCATTTGCATTGCCAACAGCACCACGCACCTGGCCATAACCCAGATCCAGTTTCACCACATCGAAATCATAGGTGCCAAACAGGTTCCACATATGAACCGTGCCTTTATGCTTCTCTGTTCCTGTCACTGTCACGTTTTTTTTATCGGTACGGAAACGGTCATAAGACACGCCAATGGCCAGGGGGCCATTGTTGTAGCTACCACCCGCCGTAATCCAGTTGGAGGCCTGCTTGGTTTCGGTTTCAATACCGTTCCAGTCCATTTCCTTTTTGTTGGTATCGCCTGAATAACCAAGACCAAACTTGAAGCCTGAAAAAACCGGGCTTGAGTATTTAATGGCATTATCCATACGGGCAAAAGTGGAAGCACCAAATGCGCCAAAAAGCTGGCCGGCCTGCTGGTAGCCCACATTGAAAGGACCTTTGGTACCGATTGTTTCAACGGCAATGCTGTATTGGCGCCCTAATGTGAGTGAGCCCCAGCTTTCACTGCTTAAACCGAAATAAGCCTGACGACCAAACAAGCGTCCTCCCTGAAGCGCATTTCCGTTACTGACATCAAAACCGTTTTCCAGCAGGAAAATGGCCTTGGTGCCATTGCCCAGGTCCTCACTGCCTCTGAGACCCCAGCGGTTGCCGTTACGGACCCCATTGAATTTTGCCATGCCGAAATCACGGTTTTCGATCCGGTTATCGCCCTGTGTTACTTTGTTTTTTTGATAACCAATACCGGCATCTACCAGACCATAAAGTGTGACAGAGCTGTTGGCATAGGCAGCACCCGAAAAGCCGGCAAGAAGTGCCGTGGCAAGCAAGGTTTTTTTCATTAAGAATGTCTCCTGATAAAAATTAATTGGTTTTATAAAAGTGGTACAGCAACATCGAAAGGATGTATTCAGTTAATAATTTTTTTGTGAGGTTGATAGCGGTAAGTGAAAAATCGGGTTCATATGGCCTTACACGCTCGGCTTGACAATAGTCAAAAATCAAAAGAATCAAAATATAAATTAATAAAGTTTAATTTTGAATTAATATTTACCCTTCGTCATAATTTGAAATCATGGAAATGCCTTGATGTTCCACCTTGTTGGAATTTCATGAATAAATATATTTTAAATTTAAATATTTTTGTTGTGTTGTTGAATTGATACACATCAGCATCCACAGAATATATTCAGTTAATAACGATCTTGTTTTCGCTGATGATTTTGCCCCAGTGATCCCGGTCATTCTGTAGCTGTGTGTTCAGCATTTCAGGGCCACCCGCTTTTTCAATCTGGCCATTCTCTGTCAAGATTCGCTGAAAGGCTTCCGTTTTGACTGTCTTTATGGCCGCAGCGGCTATATCTTCTATGTCTTTTTTGGGAGTGCCTTTTGGTGCAAGCAGACCGGTCCAATAGGACGTTTTCAGTTCCGGATAACCCAGTTCTGTAATGGATGGAATATCAGGCAGGGTGGGGTCACGTTGATCGGTCGTTAGGGTCAGGATTTTCAGCTCTTTCGAGTTCTGGATCATTGGAATGGGGGTGGCATAGTTCATGTCACCACGGCCTGCCATCAGGTCCAGGAGGGCTGAGTGATTATTTTTGTAGGCAACTGCTGTCAAGGGGACATCGAATGTCTTGGAAACGAGCAGGCCAAATAAATCAGTCACGCTGCCAGGACCCAGCGTGCCATACAGCAGTGGCTGGTTTTTCTGTTTGGCATAGGTAATCAGCTCATCAATAGAATTGATGCCCATGGCGGTTGGAACAGTAATGGTTAAGGGGCCGTCAAACAGCATGGCAACAGAATCAAAATGGTCGAAGTTGTATGCCAGGGCAGGGCGCAGCATAATGTTCAGGGATACCGGGCCAGTACCACCTAAAAACAGGGTGGTTCCATCCGGGCGCGCGCGGGCAACATAAGAAGCTCCAATAATGCCGTTGGCACCGGGTTTGTTTTCTACAATGATGTGCCGGTTTAGTTCCTTACCCATTCCTTCAGCCAGCAGACGGGCAAAGTTGTCATTGGTGCCACCAGCAGAATAAGGGACAACGATGGTAATGGGTCTGTTGTTGTCTTGTGCATAAGCGGGTTGGGCCATGGCAATCATGGTTCCCATGACAGCGGTGATAAAACTGCGGCGGCTAATCTTGCGCATTGGTGCTCCTCCAAGAATTATTGTGCAATTTGGCGACAAATTTTTTTTATTTGTCTATGTTTTATTTGAGGAAACAATCATATATTTGATTTGGATCAATTATTATCCTGCAGGATTGCAGAACTGTTTTACTTGTTGGCAAGTAGTTCTGTGGATAGGCAGTGTTTTTGTTCTGCTTCAGCTTTTTGAAAGCCTGCAATTATCTGTAAAATAGCTGTATTTATAAAAGCTTGATTTAAGCATTGCAAGACAGGTTTGTGATAGGTCAATTCCGGTATCTTTCCTATCTCGCTTAGAGATACTTGGGTGATTAGAAAGCCCATGCAAACTAATGATAAGAAAGAAATTCGGGATGATACTGTGTGATGGAGTAATTGGATCATCGTATCCAATCAAAATCCTGAAGCGTGCCCGCTTTAAAGCGTTTTGTTGAAAGCATCGCCTGTTCAGGCAGGTGATTAACGAATTTGAACTGTTCAACAAGCCGGTTCGCATGCGTCTTGCGGTATTCTTGCATGGCATGACCGGCCTTGCCCGCTCAGGGCCTGACTTAAGCTTGCTTGTGCTGTTTGATGCGATAACTGAGCTGTGGGCGTGTCATGCCCAGCATGCGTGCCGCAGCAGCAAGATTGCCATTGTTGCGTTGTACGGCTGTTTGCAATAATTTGCTTTCTAATGACATCAGCGACAGGTTTTTTTGTTGCATCATGTCAAGGCAGTTTTCTATTTCATCTGGTTGGGTGGATGGGGTTGGGACAAGTTTGCCCTTGGCGTCAATGGAGCAGCCAACTTCTTCACTCCATTGCGGAAACAAGGTTTCGGCATCAATTAACTCATTGTTTGCGACCAGAATGAGGCTGCGTTGTATCAGGTTTTCAAGTTCACGAACGTTGCCGGGCCAATGGTAGTGGCGCAGGGCCGCCAATGCACGGTCACTCAGGCCAGCGACCCGCTTGCCATGCACAGTGGCATATTTCTGTAATAAATAATTGGCCAGCAGTTCAATATCGTCAGGACGTTCACGCAAGGCAGGGATATGTACAGGGTAAACATTCAGGCGATAAAACAGGTCGCGACGAAAGCGCCCCTCTTCGACCGCCTTTTCCAGGTTCACGTTGGTGGCGGCAACCACCCGGACATCGACTTTTTGGGTTTCGGTGCTGCCCAGCCGCTCGATTTCACCCGTTTGCAGTACCCGTAATAATTTGGCCTGGGCGTCCATGGGCAATTCGCCAAGTTCATCAAGCATCAGTGTGCCGCCATGTGCCCGTTCGAAGCGGCCGATACGGGTCGTGCTGGAACCGGTATAAGCGCCTTTTTCAGCGCCAAACAATTCGCTTTCGATCAGGTCTGTCGGCAGCGCAGCACAATTGATGGCAATAAAGGATTTGCTGGCACGTGGGCTCATGGCGTGCAGGGCGCGGGCGAATCTTTCCTTGCCAACACCGGTTTCTCCGGTAAGAACGACAGAGGCTTGGGTTGGAGCGACTTTTTCCAGCAGTTCCATCGTCCGTTTGAAAGCGGGAGATTTGCCTAGCAGGAAACCCTGTTCATCAGCCGGTTGCAGGTGCGTTTTCAAGACCTCAATCTGGGCGTGCAGCTCGTTCAGTTGCAGCAGCATGGAGTCGGGGGCATAATCGGTCTCCATATTCTTGCCATCGGGCCATTCATGTAGCAGACGCCCTTCAACCAGACAGGAGGCATGGCCACAAGCGACGCATTGGGTTTCCTTAAACAGGATTTTGCGTTGAAAAAAATGGCACGCATCATGAGCCGACGGGTTCGGGTTGGGCCAATAGCGGTGATCAGCTCATGACGCAACGAATTGAGGGAAGCGGCATGAATCAGCAGCATTCGTTGATCGGCTAGCCAGATCCGTCCGTCCTCGGAGGAAAAGTGCAGCAGTTTGCGAAGATCTTCGTCTGATGGAAAGGGAGGAACTTGGGAGAGCATGCAAAATAGTAGATAAAAATAAAAACAGCGTATGGAATCAGCCGGTGCTGGTATAAAAATTGACAAAAAGCAGAAAGAGAACAATACATGATTAATAAATATGTTAAATCGGTCATTTTGGGTGTGACAGGGTCGCTGGCGATGACGGCAGCGGTTGCTGGCGGACATTATGTTCCGGGTGTGGAAGGTATTCGGGGCCCTTCATTACCTCCGGCCGGACTATATTACCTTGGCTATGCCGTTCATTATGATATTGACAACTTCCGTACGCCCGGAACCAAAGACAGGTTACCTGGCAAGAATGATGGCAGCGTGTCAGCTTTGGTCAATCGTCTGGTTTGGGTGACAGAGCAGAAGTTTCTGGGCGCTGATTATGGCATGGAGGCCATTGTTCCCATTATTAATACCAAGCTTGATATTGGCGCGGCGGGTGTGTCCGACAGTCATGCCGGGGTAGGCGATATTTACGTAGGGCCTTTGGTGCTGGGCTGGCATGGCAAGCAATGGGACGCGGTTGCCGCGGCCGGCTTGTGGCTTGATAATGGTAGTACCCGTCATGCGGCATCTCCCGGTCACGGTTACCGAAGCCTGATGCTGACGGCTGGCGGCACTTATCACTTTGATGAGGCAAAAACGGTATCGGCGTCGGCCCTGATGCGTTTTGAACGAAACAGCAAAGATGATAACGGCTTCCGGCTCGGTAACCAGATCACGCTTGAGTGGGGTTTGGGTAAAGACTTCAGTAAAGTACAGGCCGGCCTGGTAGGTTACAGCCAGTGGCAGGTGAGCAATGATAAAGGGTTTGGTGCCACTACGCATCATGCCAGCCGTCATGCCGTGGGTGCCGAGCTGGTTTATCCGGTGCCATCGGCAGGCATGCTGCTGAAAGGCGCTTTCTACAAAGAGGTTTATGCCCGGGCGGGTACGGGGGCGCTGCCTAAAGGTACCTTGTTCCGTCTTTCTTTGGTAAAAGCTTTTTAATTGAATAACATGCTTGTGTCCGGCTATGACAGTGGCACCGGATTATTTTTTTGAAAACGGGACACCCGGTATCGTCATGCAGGTACCGGGTGATGCCGCGATTGATGCCACTATGGGAAACGTGTTTTGCAGTGTCAAAAGAAGAATAAGCGGAATTTTGGCAGGGGCGGCGGCAATGACATGCCGCCGGGCAGGGTTTGTCAGGCAGGGCTTTTCAGGGACGCGTTGTAATGCGCTACATATTCTTCAAACGATTCGGTATCAGATGCTTCAATTTCTTTCTGCCCAAGGATTGAGTCCTGAACCATCGCTTTGAGTTTCTGGTCTGTTTCAACAGAGAGTTCACGCAAGCGCAGCGCATCCGAATGCTCCTGGCTTTTCAGTAGTGTGTAATCTTGCAGGCTTACACCACTTTCCCTGAGTTCATCCAGCAGGCGGGCAGAGGGTGTCAGATTGGGGTTGTCCAGTTTTTGCCGTTGCAATTCAACCGCAGCACTGTATTGCGTTGTACTGTAAGCAATATCCAGTTCTTTGGCGTAAACATGAACCTGATCCAGGATGTCATGCCCCCAGTCGTTGACAGAAATGCTGATGTCTTCTTTATTGAGTGTTAAACCAGGGTCGCGGCCCCGCTTGACGACCTGGGCAAAGTTTTTGTGGCTTTGTGCACAATGACCGTTATTGGGGAATAACGGGCTGTCACTGATGGTACAGAAAAGCAGGAAAGCATCCATGAAATGGCTGGTGGATGCCGAAATGCCGATCGGTTCGAAAGGGTCGATATCAAGACAGCGGATTTCAACATACTGTACGCCGCGATTCATTAAGGCGGTAACCGGACGCTCTGTGCGGGAGGTCGTGCGTTTGGGGCGGATACTGGAGTAGAACTCATTTTCTATTTGCAGTACATTGGTGTTCAGCTGGATCCACTCTCCATCACGGTGAGTGCCAATGGCTTCATATTCTGGCCAAGGCTGGGTAACCGCGTTATACATTTTGCGTATAAAGGAGTCCAGATCGTTATAACATAGTGTCAATGCGGATTGTGCGTCGTTCTGATAACCCAGGTCGCTCATGCGCAGGCTGGTGGCGTAGGGCAAATAGAAAGTATCATGATCAAAGGTTTGCAATTCGTGTGGCATGTCTGCCAGGAACGACTTTGAAACGGCTGGCGAAGCGCCAAACAGATACATCAGAATCCAGGAATAACGGGTAAAATTGCGGATTAAGGCAAGATAGCCATCGGATTGCTGTTCCTGGCGGGTGTCACCCTTGAAGTCCAGTAAAGACCACAATTCGGAAGGCATTGAAAAGTTGTAATGCAGGCCGGCAATACATTGCATTTTCTTGCCGTAGCGTTCGGCCAGCCCCCTGCGGTATACGTGCTTGAGCATGCCGGTATTGGAGGTGCCATACGTTGCAATCGGGATATCTTTTTCGGGTGGCAAAATGGCAGGCATGGATTGCATCCAGAGGCTTTCATTGCGGTTTTGCTGCATGACAAACTGGTGAATTTCGGTGAGTTCCTGTAACAGGGATTCGACCGTTGTATGCGTGCCCGTGATTAGTTCCAGCAAAGCCTCGGAGTAATCGGTTGTAATATGGGGGTGGGTAAGTGCCGAGCCCAAGGCAAGCGGATGGGGCTTGCTGGACAGATGGCCATTCCGGTCTATACGTAAGCCTTCCCGCTCAATGCCACGCATGGTTCGGGTTAATATGTCACGATGTTGTTGTAGTTGAGTGATTCGCTGCACAAAAGATCCTGAATCGTCTGACGAAAGTAAGATTTTAAGGGAGAAGCGGCCTAATAGGTCTGAAAATTATTGTTTAGAATATTTTTATCGTCAAAATGAATCTAATTATCCGTTTGTTACTGCTACTGCCCCTTGTGTTTCTGTGCGCCTGTTCGCCCGAGTATGACTGGCGCAGCGTGAATACCGCAGAAGGAAACCTGACGGCCCTGTTCCCGGCCCGGCCGGTAGAACACACCAGGCAAGTCGAGCTCGATGGTGAAAAAATGCCGTTTACCATGCAGATTGCCACAGTCAGCGATGAAGTGTATGCCATTGGATATCGTGTTTTTCCAGTGGAAATGGTGGCGGAGAAAGCAAAAATCGAGCAAAAAGGCAGGGCGCTCATGGCTTCGGTTTACCAAACCATGGGCGAACCCATGCCGGAACCGGCGCCGGCGTTTGGGGATGTATTCAGTTTTTCCAAAGAGGTCAATGGCAAGGTTTTCAATGTGCATGTCAAAATACTGGCAGCCAATGGCATCATCGTTCAGGCTTATGTTGCGGCAGACAACCAGGCACCGGCCCAACAGGTCAGACAGTTTCTGGATGGGGTGAAAATCAACTAAATGCCTGTCGCGTGCTGTCGAAGATGTTAGAATCATGTTTTAAAGTTTTGCGCCGATTTGCTTGATCTGCTTGCGGGCGCTTCAAAAATCCAGCTAAAGAGGTCCTTATGGCCGAATCTATTCCCGAAAAAAAATTGTCTGAATCCGTTGGTGTTGTGAGTCCGGTTTACCTGGATTTCCAGGAGCCCCTGCCTTTGGCAAGCGGGCAAGTCCTTGAAAACTATACCCTTGCCATTGAAACCTATGGCACCCTCAATGCAGATGCTTCCAATGCCGTGCTGGTGTGTCATGCCCTGAATGCGTCGCACCATGTTGCCGGCGTCTCGGCCAGTGATCCCAATGATATTGGCTGGTGGGACAATATGGTGGGGCCAGGCAAACCGGTAGACACCAATGTTTTCTTTGTCATTGGCATCAATAACCTGGGGTCCTGTTTCGGCTCCTCGGGTCCTGCCTCAATCAATCCACAAACCGGCCGGCCCTGGGGGGCTGCGTTTCCGGTACTTACCGTTGAAGACTGGGTACGGGCGCAGGCCAGGGTGGCCGATCATTTTGGCATCAAACGCTTTGCCGCTGTGATGGGTGGTTCACTGGGCGGCATGCAGGCCTTAAGCTGGGCAATCCAGTGCCCCGAGCGGGTGGCTCATTGCGTGGTCATTGCCAGTACCTGCAGTCTGTCGGCACAGAATATCGCTTTCAATGAAGTGGCCCGGCGCGCCATTATTACCGATCCCGAATTTTACGGTGGTGACTATTACGCCCATAACACCGTTCCCAAACGGGGTTTGTCGGTCGCCCGCATGATTGGTCATATCACGTATTTGTCCGATGATGACATGGCTGAAAAATTTGGCCGTGCCCAGCGCAATCCTACCGAAGACGGCCGATTCCGTTATGGTTACGATGTCGAATTTGAAGTTGAATCTTACCTTCGCTATCAGGGTGAGAAGTTTTCCGGTTATTTTGATGCGAATACTTATTTGCTGATTACCCGGGCACTGGATTATTTTGATCCGGCCCGCCGTCATGGCGGCGACTTAAGCAAGGCACTGGCCAATGTCCAGGCCGACTTTCTCACGGTTTCCTTTACCACAGACTGGCGTTTCCCGCCCGAGCGTTCCCGTGAGCTGGTACGTGCCCTGCTTAAAAACCAAAGCAAAGTCACTTATGCCGAAATTGATGCCCCACACGGACATGATGCCTTTTTGCTGACTGACCCCAGATATCACGCTGTTGTCAGGGCCTATTACGAGCGCATTGTGCGAGCCCTTGACCTGGAGGTAACAGCATGAATAAAAAATCCGTATTAAGGCCAAATCAGGGAAAAATCCGTCCCGACCTGATCCGCATTGCCAGCTGGATCAGGGAAGAAACCCGTGTACTTGACTTGGGTTGTGGTGATGGTGCCTTGCTGGCCCATGTCCAGAATAACAAGGGAGTGACCGGTGTTGGCGTTGAGATTGAGGACGAACATGTCATTACCTGTGTACGCAAAGGGGTAGAGGTCATTCAGCAAAACCTGGAAGATGGCCTGGCCATGTTTGACGACCGGCAGTTTGACACGGTAGTACTGTCACAAACGTTGCAGGCCATGAAAAACACCGAGGATATCCTGCGCGAAATGTCACGGGTGGCGCGTTACGGTATAGTGTCGTTTCCCAACTTCGGGCACTGGACTCATGGCTGGTCCATTCTTAACGGACGCATGCCGGTAACCGGACAAATGCCTTATCAGTGGTATAACACGCCCAATATTCATTTATGCACATTGCATGATTTTGAAGCGCTGGCCGCCCAGCTGGGCATTAAAATACTGGATCGCGCCACGTTTAACGAGGATCGTGAAATTTCTTTCATGCCAAGCTGGCGCAGTACGCTGGCAGTGTATCATTTCGAGTCGGCCCCCCTGGTGAAGGAGTAAGGCGCTGTTTATCAGTCTTTTTTTCCTTTAGCCAAATACATTACCCGGTCAATCAAGGAGCATGCCTATTTTCAACTATATCCAACCCTATCTGAGCCGCCGGGTTTATCCTTTGTTGTTGCTGGGGGTGGCCAGTGGCTTGCCGCTGGCGCTTACCGGCGGAACCCTGCAGGCCTGGGCAACAGTTGAGAATGTATCGCTAAAGGAAATTGGCTTCCTGACTCTGGTGGGGGCGGCTTATACGTTCAAATTTTTGTGGGCACCGTTCATAGACCGTTTTGTGCCCCCTTTTATGGGGCGGCGGCGTGGCTGGATGGCGATTGCGCAAATAGCCCTGGGTATTGCCATTGGGTGCATGAGTCTGTTCAGCCCGTCTGAAAACCTGTTTGTCCTGGCCCTGTTGGCCACGGCGGTGGCATTTTTGTCGGCGACCCAGGATATTGCCTTTGATGCTTACAGTGCCGAAGTGCTCCAGCCTGAAGAACGGGCGGCGGGGGCAGCCATCCGTACCCTGGGCTATCGCATCGGGATGATTGTTTCCGGTGGCCTGGCACTGGTGATTGCTTCGGTCTGGCTGGGTTGGGCCAATATGTATCTGCTTATGGGCCTGCTCATGTTCGGGTTCGCCGTGCTGACCTGGCTGGCCCCCGAACCCGACTCCGCACGCATACAACCCCCACGCAATATTTATGATGCCTTCACGGTGCCATTCAGGGAATTTTTTTCACGCCCTGAAGCCTGGTCCATTCTGGCCCTGATCGTGTTTTATAAACTGGGTGACGCCTTTGCCGGCGCCCTGTCAACCACATTCCTGATTCGTGGGGCCGGTTTTCCGCCCGAGGTGGTGGGTTCGGTGAACAAGATTCTGGCGGTTATTGCCACTATTGCCGGCGCCCTGGTAGGGGGTTCCATCATGGGCAAGCTGGGTCTGTACCGTTCCCTGATGTTTTTTGGGATAATGCAGGCGGTCTCCAACCTGGCGTATTGGGTGGTGGCCATTACGCCGCAAAGTATCCCCGTGATGGCGCTGGCTGTTGGGCTGGAAAACCTGTGTGGTGGCCTGGGAACCGCGGCTTTTGTTGCCCTGTTAATGGCCTTGTGTCACCAGCAGTTCACGGCTACCCAGTTTGCCTTGCTCTCGGCCCTGTCTTCGGTAGGACGGGTGTTTTTGGCCGGGCCGCTAACCCCACCGCTGGTGGAGTCGTTTGGCTGGCCCGGGTTCTTTGTGTTTACGGTATTTATCGCTTTGCCCGGTTTGCTGTTGTTGTGGTACCGGCGCAAGGAGCTGAGCCGGCTGGACCAGCCGCAAACTTAAAGGCTTACGTCATAGTCGATGGTTAATGGTGCGTGGTCCGAGAAACGTTCGTCTTTATAAATAGAGGTGGCGACGGCTTTGTCGGCAATGCCCGGGGTTGCAATTTGATAATCAATCCGCCACCCCACGTTTTTGGCCCAGGCCTGGCCACGGTTGCTCCACCAGGTGTATTGGTCGGGTTCGGGGTTCAGTTTTCTGAACACATCCACAAAACCCCGGCGGTCAAAGACTTCTGAAATCCAGGCACGCTCTTCAGGTGTAAAGCCCGAGTTCTTCAGGTTTCCTTTCCAGTTTTTCAGGTCAATTTCCTTGTGCGCGATATTCCAGTCACCGCAAATGATGTAGTTGTGACCGGTTTTTTCATGGTCTTCCATCATGGCATCAATCCAGGGACCGAATTTATCCAGGAAACGGAATTTGGCCGCTTGCCGTTCTTCGCTGCTGGAGCCTGAAGGCAGGTAAGCGCTTACTACGGTCAGGTTATCCCAGCGTGCACGGATCAGACGGCCTTCTGCATCAAATTCGTCACAGCCCATGCCGGTTGCCACCGGCACATCCTGGCGGGTGTAAATGCCGACACCGCTATAGCCTTTTTTTTCTGCGTGGCAAAAAAAACCGCGGTAATCAAGCGGGTTGCGCAGTTCGTCAACCAGGTCCGGGTCACTGACCTTGATTTCCTGCAGGCAGACAATATCGGCATTATGCTTTTCCAGCCAGGGAATAAGTCCTTTCTTGGCGGCGGAACGAATGCCATTGACATTGATGGAGGTAACGCGTAACAAAATGAATTCCTTTATGAATCAGTGTTTTGAATCTGTGTTTTTAGGGAACACGGCTGCCGTTATTATAAGGGCCCCACCGATGACCATGCGCAGGGTGGGTTCCTCTGCAAACAGTATCCAGGCGACAACGATAGCATATACCGGTTCAAGAGCAATAATCAGTCCTGTTGTGCGGGCGGTTAAAGCGCGCAGGCTGAATACGAACAGGTAATGGGACAGGGCCGTGCAGAAAATGCCAAGAACCGCCAGCCAGCCATAATCTTTGGGCGCCAGCATGCCGATATCGCCAAAAACAAAGGGCAGGGTAAGTGCCGCAACCAGCAGGTTTTGCCAGAAAGCCACTTGCACCGGGTCCAGGTTGACGGCACTTTTACGGTTGATGACAGCCAGCACGGCAAAGGAAAGGCCGGAAACAACTCCCCATGCCAGGCCAATGGTAGAGGCACTGGCGGGATCGGCCGAAGGGGTTACCAGCAAGAGTCCAAGCAGTACCAGCAGCAGTAAAAAGCTTTCCCTTTTGCCAATCGTTTCTTTCAGGAAGATACACTCAAGCAGGGTAATGAATGCCGGAAAGCTGGCAAAACCCAGGGTGGCCAAGGCTACCCCGCCAGTCTTGATGGCAATGAAAAAAGTCACCCAGTGAATGGTTAGCGACAGGCCTGCCATGAACAGCGTTCTGAGCGTGCGCCGGTTAATGTTCCTGGTAACCGAGATGCGCAGGAAAAATGCCACCAGAGCCAGGGTCAGGGCGGCAAACAAGGCCCGTCCAAAGGTAATTAGGGTGGGGGTACCGTCTATCAGGGCACCCAGCACACCGGTCAGGCCGAATAAAAATGCGGCAAAGTGGGCAGCGGCAAGACCCAGGCGTTGGGGAATCATAGGTAAATGTTCAATACATAAAAACAAACCGTCATTGTCTGTATGACGGTTTGTTTTGGCAAGGGCTATTGGCGTTTAGCCAAATTTAAAGCTGGTGGCAGTAATACCACCAAATGCGTTTGTTTCATGATAAACACAGGTGGCGGCATCATCACCGGCCGAACCAACCGCCACCATTAATGGAACCAGGTGGTCTTCCTGCGCATGGGCCAGGCGGGCGGCGGGGGCTTGTTCCCATTGCTCCATGGCACGGCTGCGTGCTTCCCGGGTTTTGCCCAGAATGGCGTCCTGTAACCACTGATCAAACTTTGCCGAGGGGGCTGAACCGGCCGGGCCCAACAGGCGCAGGTTATGGTAGCTTAAGCCGCTGCCTATAATCAGGACCCCTTCATCGCGCAAGGCGGCCAGTGCCTGACCCATGCGGATATGATAAGCCGGGTCATAATTGCGGTTAATAGAGACCTGCACCACCGGAATGTCGGCCTCGGGAAATGAAACGGCCAAAGGCACGAACGCACCATGGTCAAAACCGCGATCCAGGTCAATGCGGGTTTCAAAGCCGGCATCAGTCAACATGCCTTGTACCCGGGCGGCTAAAGCCGGGTCACCAGGAGCATTGTAGTGAACATGATAAGTATGTTCGGGGAAGCCGTAATAATCATAAAGCATGCCCGGCTTTTCACTGCCCATGATCAGGATTTCACTGCCAATCCAGTGGGCGGAAACCATCAGGATGGCTTTGGGTTTTTCCGGCAGCTCGGCAGGCAGTCGCTCAAGAGATTCACGCAATGCCTTGTATTGCTCATCCCATTCCCGGATATAAGGCCAGGGACCGCCACCGTGCGAGATAAAATAGCAGGGCATTTTCATATGAATTCCTTAAAGAGAAATAGTTGGCAGCCGGACGTTTTTTGTGGGTCTTTCATGAGGCTGAATTGTTTGTGGCAATAAAAATCCGGCTCCGTATTGGAGTGCTTGCTGATTCAGTCAAGACATTCTAATCAGGATTCAGGCGGAAAGAAACCGGTTTGGTGCAAATATACTGTTCCATTATTGGAATAATAGGAGCGTTGATCTTTGGCTGTGCCCTTACCCGTTTGCCGCCATCATTCGGTTAACCGGTCTGGGTTTCCTTGAACATGCCCGGATCGTGCATGGATGGGTGGATTATTTTCTTTTCGGAAAAAATAGCCAAATAAAAGTGGAGGACCCGTATGAATATTGCTAAGATGACAGAATTATTTTATTCATCAGTTTTTGTGCAAGGTTAATTATGTCATCTCGGAATCGTCTTGATTTTGTTCGTTTTTCATTGGGTCAGGGTGTTTTGAAATTTGGCCAGTTTAAAGTCAAGTCTGGTCGCCTCAGTCCTTATTTTTTCAATGCCGGCCTGTTTGATTCAGGAAAATCGGTAGGTGAACTGGCCCGGTTCTATGCCCAGGCACTGGTTGATTCCGGAGTCGAGTTTGATATGTTGTTTGGCCCAGCTTATAAGGGCATTTCTCTGGCAACGGCAACTTCTATCGCCCTGGCCAATCATCCTGGCTTGAACGGGCGTGATGTCCCATTTGCCTTTAACCGCAAAGAAGCCAAGGATCATGGTGAGGGCGGGGTATTGGTGGGTGCGCCGCTGCAGGGCAAAGTGGTTATTATTGACGACGTGATTACCGCAGGTACGTCGGTGCGCGAATCGGTGGACATTATTCGCAAGGCTGGCGCAACCCCCGCCGCGGTGCTTATTGCGTTGGATCGCATGGAACGCGCCGGCCCTGATGAAGCCCTGTCTGCCCACTCTGCCGTACAGGATGTTTCGCAAACCTATGGTATTCCTGTAGTTAGCATTGCTTCTTTAAACGATATCATGCAATTGTTGAATGAAGACCCGCAGTTTGCCGAACACAAGGATGCGGTGGCTGCCTATCGCGCAAAATATGGCGTGTAACTAACTTGCTGCTTTGAGGAGGCATCTTGTGGCTTAGGGCAACCACCCTCTGGTTTGGGGAGGCATCTCGTGGTTCCAGCAACCACCCTCTGGTTTGGGGAGGCATCTCGTGGTTCCAGCAACCACCCCGTCAGGCTTCGCCTGCCACCCCTCCACGGGAGGGGAATTGTTTGAATTCTTTGTCATGATTAAAAAGGTTTAGAAAATTCCCCTCCCGTGGAGGGGTGGCGCGAAGCGCCGGGGTGGTTGCTGGAACCACGATGTAATTCTTCGAAGCGGAGGATTTCTTGTTCCCACGCTCTGCGTGGGAACAAGAACAAGAAGACAAGGACAAGAAGTTTAGCGCATTAACTCGTTCCCATGCTCTGAACTGACCCCCAAAAGTTGGACACCCATTCAACTTTTAGGGGTTTTTCAATGGAAAAATATGATGTGCAATTCAAAGTCAAATTAGTAAAGGAGTATCTGTTCGGCGAT
>NZ_BMYS01000005.1 GCF_014652395.1 Advenella faeciporci | reverse complement strand
TAATCACAAGCGTATCAAGCTCAAATTAAATGGCCTGAGTCCAGTACAATACCGGACTCAGGTTTTAGCTGCCTAGTTTTTAACCGTCCAACATTTGGGGGTCACTTCACTCCTGCGTGGGAACGCCCATCAATTTTAGTATCAATAATATGTCGGAAATCAATCGGACAGAACTGTTCGGAAAACTGAATTCACTGCTTTACCGTTCTTTGGAAGGCGCTACGGCTTTTTGTAAATTAAGGGGCCATCCCTATGTAGAACTGGTGCACTGGCTGCATCAAATCATGCATGAGCACGACAGTGATTTCCAGAAAATCATTAAATATTTTGAGCTGAAAGCAGATGACCTCGAAAGGGGGATTGTGGCGGCCTTGGCCGAACTCCCCGGTGGTGCTTCTTCAATTTCCGATTTGTCCGAGCACCTGGACAGCGCAACAGAACGGGCCTGGATTTACGGTTCCCTTAAATACGGAGCTGCCAAAATCCGTAGCGGGCATTTGTTGCTGGGTATTTTGAAGACACATTCGCTGCGCAACGTGCTGTATGGCATTTCTCCCGAGTTTCGTAAAATCGTGCCCGATGTGCTGGCCGGACAATTTTCTGCCATCGTTAAGGGGTCAGCAGAAGACAGGAACGAGACGCTTTTTGCCTCCGGTGGCAACTCCGATTCCATGGCAGGTGCCGGTGGCAAGGGCAAATCGGCACTGGCACAGTATGCGGTGGACATGACCGCCCGTGCCCGCAATAATGAAATAGATCCGGTCTCCGGGCGTGATGAGGAAATCCGCCAGATTGTGGATATCCTGATGCGCCGGCGTCAGAATAACCCCCTGCTAACCGGTGAGGCCGGTGTGGGTAAAACGGCCGTGGTCGAAGGGTTGGCCATTCGCCTGGCCAAGGGTGATGTGCCACCGGCGTTGCGGCAGGTTCAGTTGTATTTGCTGGATATTGGCCTGCTGCAGGCAGGTGCCAGCATGAAAGGGGAGTTTGAGTCGCGCTTGCGCCAGGTCATCGATGAAGTACAGGCCAGCGAAAAGCCAATTGTTTTGTTTATTGATGAAATCCATACCCTGATTGGGGCTGGCGGGGCGGCGGGCACCGGTGATGCCGCCAACCTGCTTAAGCCTGCACTGGCACGCGGGCAGCTGCGGACGATTGGCGCCACCACGTGGGCAGAGTATAAAAAGTATATTGAAAAAGATCCGGCCCTGACCCGTCGTTTTCAGGTAGTGCAGGTTCATGAGCCCGATGAGGCAAAAGCGCTGGTCATGCTGCGTGGCCTGGCAGGCAATCTTGAGGCCCATCATCAGGTCTTGTTGTTGGATGAGGCGATAGATGCCGCCGTGCGCCTTTCCCATCGCTATATTCCTGCCCGCCAGTTGCCTGACAAGGCCGTGGCCCTGCTGGATACGGCTTGCGCCCGCGTGGCGATTAGCCAGCATGCGCAGCCTGGTGCACTTGAAAATGTCCGCCGTGAAATTGAGCATCTGGGTATTGAGCGGGGCATTGCCATTCGTGAGCGCCAGCTTGGCATTGAGAAACCCGGGCGTCTGGAAAAAATTGATGAATCCTTGGCTGTTGCCCGTGAACGCCTGGAAAAACTCGAAGCGGCCTGGCAGCTGGAGCAGTCACTGGTTACGCGTTTGCTGGCGTTTCGGGCGCAATTGCAGGAAGAGCTGGAGCGTGGATCGTTTAAGATTGAACAGGATGGCATCGAAGAGGCTGAAATCGAACGGATTCGTACCCAATTGCAGGAAGTCCAGGCCGAATTGATGGCGTGCCAGGGTGAAAACCCCCTGATCTTCCCTTCGGTGGATGCCAGTGCGGTGGCGGCCGTAGTAGCCGACTGGACTGGAATCCCGGTGGGTCGCATGGTAAAAGACCAGTTGGTGTCAGTGCTGGGCTTGGCCGATACGCTTGAAAAACGGGTCATTGGCCAGCGCCACGGGCTGGACATGATTGCCCGCCGGGTGCTGACTTCCCGTGCGCGCCTGACGGATCCCAACAAGCCGGTAGGTGTGTTCATGCTGTGCGGCCCCAGTGGCGTGGGAAAGACGGAAACCGCGCTGGCACTGGCCGAGTCCCTGTATGGGGGTGAGCAAAACCTGATCACCATCAATATGAGCGAGTTTCAGGAAGCGCATACCGTGTCCACCCTTAAAGGTGCGCCACCGGGGTACGTTGGTTATGGTGAAGGGGGACGCCTGACCGAGGCGGTGCGGCGTTGTCCTTACAGTGTCATTTTGCTTGATGAAGTGGAAAAAGCACACCCTGATGTGCATGAGATCTTTTTCCAGGTCTTTGACAAGGGCTGGATGGAAGACGGTGAGGGCCGGCAAATTGATTTCCGTAATACCGTCATTATCCTGACCTCTAATACGGGAACGGACTTGATGATGGATTTATGCAAAGACCCTGACCTGATGCCCGAACCTGAGGCACTGGCCACAGCCATGCGTGATCCTTTGCTGAACATATTCCCGCCCGCCTTGCTGGGGCGGTTGGTGGTGGTGCCATATTATCCCTTGTCAGACGACATGCTGGGTAATATCGTGCGTTTGCAGCTTGGCCGGATTGGTAAACGGATTAACGAAAATCATGGCATTGATTTCAGCGTTGGGGATGATGCGGTGAAGCTGATTATTGAGCGTTGTACCGAGGTGGAATCGGGCGGTCGCATGGTGGATGCCATTTTGACCAATACGGTATTGCCTGAAGTCAGCCGCAAGGTATTGGCCGCAACGCTTCAGGCAGAAACCCTTACCAGGCTGGAGCTGGGGTGTGCCGAGGGCGAATTTGTTTATTCCTGGTCTTAGCGGTTTTCATGATTGTTGTTATAAGCCGCTTGCTGCAGGGTTTGCAGGATTCTGTCCTCCTGGTGTTCAGCCAGTTCCCGTGTTTGCCTGAGGGTGCCTGGGCTGTTGTCTGTAAAGATGGTGGCCCGGTGCTGTTCGGTGCCATCGCGGCTTAACATCAACAAAGGGTCATGGTGGTGCAGGGGCTGACGCACGCCCTGTGGCGATAGAAGAGACACTGGGTCGGCATGATTGCGATCGCTGGCACTGGGTATTTCAAATGGATGGGCCTCTGTCTGGATGGGGGCGCCAACAGGAAGCGTGCCTGGGCTATTAAGCAGATCGGCGAAAATATCTTCCGCAGGGGGAGGAGGGGGTGGTGCTGCCGGAGCGGGTTCTTCAACAGAAACCGGAGCGGCCGGCTCTGTAAAGGCGGGTACCAGTACGGTTTGCAGGACTTGGGCTGGCGTTGATGCTGGCATGGCTGAAACGGTGGTTGCGGTGCTCACCGTGGCCGCAGTGGTCTTGCTGGCTGTTGCTGTTTCTGTTAGTGCCTGCAAAACATAAGACCCCAGCGTTATCCGGTCCTTTTCTCCAAAAGCGGCCTGTTGTTTGAAAGCCAGGATAAGCCCGTTAAGGTAAATGGGGCTGGTGCTGCAAAGATTGACAAGCACGGCATCACCCTGTGCGTTCATGCGTAATGCCGCCTGTACTTTGCCAATGGTGTGTTTTTCATCGGCAAGCACAATATCATTTTCAGGGCCGCTGCCAATGGTTCCCCCCGGTACTTGCAGTTGGCTAGTAATAAGTTTGGCAGGATCTGCGGTATTGATAATAGACAGTTTCAACATAAATGGCGTTTGGTCTTGACTCAGGGTGATGGGCGCAGCGCTTTATTTTTGGCTGGAAAGCTGTTTTTCAACACGCAGGCGTGAAGCCTGGACTTTTTTGTTTTCCCGCTCAAAGACCGGTCCCCAGGTGGGGTGGGTGCTTTCTGCCGGATCTAGCGTGTAGTCGGGGTTACCCGATAGCATTTTATTGAAGGTTTTTCCGCAGGCGGTTCTTCTTTTGGAAACACATTCGCTAAAAGCCTGGAATTTAAGGGCTTCGGTCCTGAAAGCCAGGGAACCGGTAAGCATCAAGGGTTCAGCCTTGATCTGTGTAATCAGGGTTTTGTAGTTGCCATTGGCAAATTCGGTCTTGATGGTTTCCAGTACCACTTCTTCTTCAGGAGAGTAGGGGCTGGGCGGTTCTTTGGGGGCAGTGGTGCACGCACTTAATGCCAGACTGATCAAAATGGAGCCGCTCAGGAGGGAAAATGATTTTTTGCTTGAGTATTTCATGTTAAGAAATGTTGATGTAATAAATATGTTTGATAATTAAAAAAATTATCAGGGGCGGACATGCTTCATGCCTTATTTCATGCGCCATCACCAAGCATGGTACATGTGAAACATGACAGAAATATGTTGTTTTATTAAATTGGCTTTGTTTGTTCATTATTGAAATATTTTAAGTCAAGCCTGAATCAGTTATAGTTAAAACAAGAGGGTTTTATGTTTGCTTTTCGATTGCTGCGGTCAGGGCTATTGAAAATTGGCGTTCTGGCAATGGTAATGGCCTTGGCGGGGTGTGCGGCCAGCGAAAATAAAATGGCCGTGCCGTATGCGGTTGAATTAAGGGGGGCAGATGTCATTAACCCTAACCCTGAAGGCAGATCGGCCCCGGTCAAAATAACGGTTTACGAACTTAAATCCAGCACAGCCTTTGAAACCTCGGATTTTTTCAGCCTGCAGCAAAACCCGCAGCAGGCCCTGGGCGACCAGATGCTGGAAATCAGCTCGGTCATGCTTCAACCCGGCCAGAAGGAGGTCATGACGGCCATGGGTAATATCCATGCAAAATTCCTGGGGGTCGTGGCCGCTTTCCGTGACCTGAACAATAGCCAATGGCGCTTGCTGGTTCCACTGCCCGCAGCCAAAACCACCAATCTATACAAATTCTGGCAATTCTCTCCCGACGAGGCACGCGTCATTATTGATGTAGACGGACAGTCCATCCGCTTGAACCGTCAGGCGGATAATAATTAATTGCAGACATTTTCATGAACAGTAAAAATAAAATAGTCTGGTCCGAAGGCATGTTTCTTCGGCCGCATCATTTTCAGCAGTTTGAACATTTTCTGGACAGCAATGCCCGGATTCGCCAGGAAAGCAGCAATGGATTGTTTTGGGGATTTCGTGAACTGGCGCTGGATACGGATTCGCTGGCCTTGGGAAAGGTTGTGATTGCCGCAGCCAAGGGGATCCTGCCTGATGGCACCGCCTTCAGCTTTCATGGCTCTGCCGGTCCTGCCGCCCTGCAAGTGCCTGCGGGTACTTTCGGGCAGCGGGTTTACCTGGCCTTGCCACGTTACCGTGAAGAGTCTGAAGAAGTCATATTTGATGAGCAAGAAAACTCGTTGGCGCGTTATAGCGTGGTGGAAGAGGAGGTCTTTGATTCCTGCGATGTTTCCATGGGGACAGCGGTTATACAAACCGGTAAATTACGTTTGCGCCTGATGCTTGAAAAGGATTTTGGGGATGAGTGGATCGGCATGCCACTGGCGGTTATCAAGGAAAAGAGTGAAGACCGTAAAATTATTCTTGATGATAAATATATACCACCGGTCGTTTCCTATTCCACCAGCCCGGTGCTGGGCAATTTCGTCAAGGAGATTGCAGGGTTGCTTGAAACCCGCAGTGAGTTGCTGGTGAACCGCCTGCAGCAGCCTGGCCGCAGCGGCGTGGCCGAAGTGGCCGAGTTCATGACCCTGGAAACCATTAATCGCTATAGGGGTGCGTTTTGGCACATGCTGTCGCTGGAATATTTGCACCCCGAGCGGATTTTTCATGATTTCCTGATGCTGGCCAGCGACTTGGCCACGTTTACCCAGCCTGGCAAACGCATGAGCAGTTTTCCGGCTTATGTGCATGACAATCTTTTGCTAAGTTTTGCCCCTCTTATGGAAGTCTTGCACAGTGCCCTGACGGCAATTCTTGATGAACAGGCCATTCGTATTCCTTTACAGGACAAGGGGCAAGGTCTGGTGCTTGGGCAGATTCCCGATTTGCACCTGATGCAGACGGCCGATCTGATTCTGGCCGTGCATGCCGATATGCCTGCAGAAACCGTGCGTATGCATTTTCCCACACAGGCCAAGCTGGGGCCGGTTGAGCGGATACGTGACCTGGTTCATTTGCAATTGCCAGGTATTTCCATCAGGCAGTTACCCAATGTACCGCGACAGTTGCCCTATAGTGCCGGCCATCTTTACTTTTCACTGGAAAAAAATGGCGAGATGTGGAAGCAATTGGAAAAAACCGGTGCGCTTGCTTTGCATCTGGCGGGTGAGTTCCCGGGTCTGACCATGGAGTTCTGGGCCATCAGGCAAGATAAAAGGTAATTCAGCATGCAAGCCGGAAATTATACCGATGGAGTAACGGGACAGTGGGGGTGGCAGCCAGGGCTGGAAGCCGTGCCGGAAAGCCTGAGTCCCGGAGATTATGTTATTAGCGGTTCAAACCCTTTGGTGGCGGCCGCAAACCCCTTGCTGGTGCTCATACCTCAAATACGCAATGCCCGTTCACATGCCTCACCGTCTGAGTTGCGGCTCAGGCTGATTGATGAAATCCGACTGTTCGAATTGCGTGCCCAACAGGCAGGAATAAGCAATGAAACCATTCTGGGTGCCCGCTATTGCCTGTGTACCGCCCTGGATGAAGCGGCTGCGCTTACCCCATGGGGAGGTGGTGGTGCCTGGTCGGCCAACAGCCTGCTGGTGACTTTTCACAATGAAACCTGGGGTGGAGAGAAGTTTTTCCAGTTGCTGGCCAAGCTGTCGCAAAATCCTGCCCCCTATATCGATTTGCTTGAGCTGCTGTATTACTGTTTGGCTTTGGGTTTTGAGGGGCGTTACCGGGTGGCCGATAACGGCCGTTCGCAACTGGAAACACTGCGCCAGCGCCTGCTGCTTATCTTGCACAAGGCACGTGGCGAGTATCCGCAGGCCCTTTCGGAACACTGGCAGGATACGCCAGTACAGAATCAGCTCAAGCGTCTTCCGGTTCCCCTTTGGGTGGTGGCCGTGTTGGCGGTCGCCTTGGGGCTGTTTTCATATTTGGGTTTTGCCTGGACGCTGGGCGACCAGTCAGACCGTTTGTTTGCCGGCATCATTGGCGTGAAGCCTCCTGTCTTGCAGATTGTTGCTCCCATCCGTCCCGAAACGGCCATGCCGGTTCAGCTGGATACACCGGCACGTCTGGCCAGGTTTTTGGCACCTGAAATAAGGGAAGACCTCTTGACCGTGCGTGACGAGGCAGACCGCAGCGTGGTGGTGTTGCGGGGCGATGGCCTGTTCGAGTCAGGTTCGGATGCGGTGCGATCCCGGTATCTGCCGGTCTTGTCCCGGGTGGCTGATGCCCTGAATCAGACCCAGGGCAATATTCTGGTCAGTGGTTATAGCGACAATGTGCCCATCAAGACGGTGCGTTTTCCGTCCAACTGGGAGCTGTCACAGGCACGGGCGGATGCCGTCAAGAAAATACTGGATGCCCGGCTTGATAACAAACTCAGGGTTCGTGCTGAAGGCAAAGCGGAAGCCGATCCGGTTGCTCCCAATGATACACCTGCCAACCGGGCCCGTAACCGCCGGGTTGAAATTACCTTGCTGGTTTCACCGATCGTACCTGCCAGGCAGGAGAATGAATAATGTTTAGCCGTTTTTTCAGTTTTTTATTCAGTACAGCCCTGTGGACGTTTCTGGGTCTGGTTGTGCTGTGTTATTTGATCTGGGTTTTGGGTTCTTCGCTGTCCATTAACCAGTGGTATCCGCTGGAAGACCCGGATGTGCGTGTTTATGTGATTGTGGCCATTTTCGCCATTTGGCTGCTGCGCATTTTATGGAGAAAATGGCGTGAAGGCCGTTTGAATGCCCAGTTGCTGGGGCAATTGCGCAAACCGTCCAAAAACAGGCAGTCAGAAAACCTGCCTGAAAAAGAAACGGCCGAGTTGCGGGTGTTGACTGAACGGTTTGATGAAGCCATCGATTTATTAAAAAACATCCGTTTTGAAGGAACGAAAAACCCGTCATCACTGGCGCTGTTTTCAAAGTCGCATTTGTATCAATTGCCCTGGTATGTTTTTATTGGCGCACCCGGTTCGGGAAAAACCACCGCATTGGTTAATTCGGGCCTGAATTTCCCGCTGGCAGACAAGTTTGGCAAGGTCGCCCTGAAAGGGGTGGGCGGAACCCGCAATTGTGACTGGTGGTTTACCGATGATGCGGTTTTGCTGGATACGGCCGGGCGCTACACAACCCATGAAAGTGATCCCGTTAATGACGAGGAAGAATGGAACGGGTTTCTGGATTTGCTGGTTAAATACCGGGGCCGTCAGCCTATTAATGGCGTTATGATGACCATTAGCATTGCTGATTTGCTAAGTAGCAATGACACCGACCGGGCACAGCATGCCGCCGTTTTGCGCCGGCGCCTGCAAGACCTGCGTGAGCAGCTTGGTATCCAGTTTCCCGTGTATGTCATGGTTACCAAGATGGACTTGTTGTCTGGTTTTGAGGCGTATTTCAATAGCTGCAGCCGTCAGGAACTTGAGCAGGTATGGGGTTTTACTTTTTCTTATGAAAAATCCCAAGAGGCTGGTTTCACGCTGCTGGATGCCTATAACACTGAATATGAATGGCTGAAAAAACGCCTGTTTGATGCCATGCCAACGATTATGGGCAATGAGCCTGATGAACAGGCACGAGCCAAGGCCTATCTGCTGCCGCAGCAATTTGCCAGTCTGCAGTCAATACTGGGTTATTTCTTAAGTGATGTGTTTTCTACCGCACGTTTTGAATCCCGGGTATTACCACGGGGCGTGTATTTTACCAGTGGCACCCAGGGCGGACAGACGTTTGACCAGGTGAGCGATCCGCTTAAAAAACACCTGAAAATAGAGGGTGGCCAGGCCCCGCAGTCTGGTCTGCCAAAAGAAGCGGGCAAGAGTTATTTCCTGCATAAGCTGCTTAAAGACGTGGTTTTTCGTGAATCGGGGCTTGCCGGGCTGAACCTGAAATGGGAAAAACGCTACCGTGCCCTGCAATGGACAGGCTATGGCGTGATGGCCACCGTGACAGTGGTGTGCCTGCTGGTCTGGTTGATGAGTTATCGCAACAACAGTGGCTATCTGGCGTATGTTAACAATAAACTGCCTGATTTCCGCCAGCTAAGCCAGGATATAAAAATCACCCGTGCCGGCGATGTATTGGGCCTGATGCCTTTCATGAATGCAGCGGTTGATTTGCCTGACGGTCCCGGTTTCAAGCCAGACGATGCCCCGCTAGGCTATGGTTTTGGACTTTACCAGGGTTATAAAATCCAGGCAGCGGCGGGCAGTGTTTATGATGACACCCTGAAACAAGTGCTGCTGCCGCAAATTTCACAAAAAATAGAATGGGCGCTGGAACAGGCCGACCCGAATGATCTTGAGCGTTCGTATGAAGCCTTGCGGGCCTACCTGATGCTGTATGACACGGCGCGTTATGATCCGGTTTTCCTGAAAACCTGGGTGCTGGGCCTGATGCAAGACGCTTTGCCCGTTAATTACACCCGTGCGGAATATGAGCGTTTGTCCAGTCATGTGGGGAACCTGCTTGATCAGGGCGTAGTGACCTCACCGTTTCCCAAAAATGAAGCCCTGGTAGAGCGTGTCAGGGCCAATCTGGACCGTCATTCCCTGCCGGTCAGGGTATATAGCCGGATGCAGCGTTTGTTTGCCAATGCAGAGCTCAAACCCGGTACGCTGGTTTCACTGGGCGGGGCCGAAGCGACCTCTGTTTTTGTACGCGCCAGCGGCAAGCCATTGAACGAGGGTATTCCGGGCCTGTATTCCTACAATGGATACTGGAATATTTTCAGCAAGCGTCTTGATGAAGTGGCCATGAAACTGCGCCAGGATGATGAGTGGGTGCTTGAGATTGCGGCGGGCCGTGAGGATGACCGGCGCAACAAGGTGATTGAGGACGTCAAGCGGCTGTATTTCAGTGATTATGTCAGCCAATGGGATCATTATCTGGCCGATGTCGCCTTGCGCAAACCATCTTCGCTCATTGAAGGCATAGAGTTGGCGCGCAGCCTTTCTTCCAGCAATTCACCGCTGGTTAAATATGTGAAAGCGGTTGCTTATGAAACCACATTGTTGCGTGAAGATGAGCGTAACCAGCGTTCTTTGATTGACAAGGCCAGGGAACGGGTGAGCAGTTCCACCCAGTCACTGGAACAAATGTTTGGTCCGGTGGGGCTGGAAAATGCCATCCGGCAGGACGCCACCCCCGAGCGGCTGGAAGAAATGGTGGATCGCCATTTTGTTAAATACAGGGAACTGGCTACCAGCCTTGGCCAGGGTGAGCCTGCACCCATTGAAGGCACGGTTGCCTTGCTGAACGAACTTTATACTTACCTGACAGCGGCAGATGCAGCCTTGCGTAGCCAAAGTCCCTTGCCCCCGGCAGATGTCCTGTCCAAGCTGCAGGCAGAATCAGGGCGCTTGCCGGAAGAGGTGGGAGCCATGCTGAGCGCCCTGTCGGTGCAGTCGGCCAGCGAGTTGAACAGTCTCCGGCAAGAAAAAATGGGAGAGGACGTGAATGCTACCCTGGGTAATTTTTGCCGTCGTGCCATTGCGGGGCGTTATCCTTTTGCCAATTCGGCCAAAGATGTGGCACCCAATGACTTCGCCCGGTTTTTTGGCCCCCAGCAGATGCTGGAACAGTTTTTTCAGCAGAATTTACAGCACCTTGTTGATGTATCGGGAACCCGGTTACGTTTCAAACCCGGGATAGATGGAAGCAAAGGCGATGTGGCCCGCTATTTGGGCGCTTTTGAAAATGGCGCGGTTATTCGTGACGTTTATTTTGCGGCTGGCAGGGCCGATCCCTCTTTCAGGGTGGCCATACGGCCTTTGGAAATGGACCCTGAGATCACGCAGTTCATGATGGATGTGGACGGCCAGCTGGTGACTTATTCACATGGTCCGCAAATAGGAACAACCGTAGAGTGGCCCGGTAAAAGAGGGAGCAATCAGGTCAGCATCAGTCTGATGCCCCAGACGGGCACTTCGGGGCTGTCATCAACGGGTCCATGGGCCCTGAACCGCATGCTGGATCAAGCCAGCATACGGCGGGGCAAGTCGCCTGAAGTGACGATAGCCACTTTTAATATTGGCGGGCGCAGCGTTACGCTGGAGTTCACCGCTTATTCGGCCAAAAGCCCATTCAGGTTACCTGAAATGCGGGGTTTTGCGTGCCCGGGAAAAGGGTAGCTAACGATGATGGAAATGGGTATTGACCAGTTGGCTTCATTGCTGGGATGGTATGGAAAAATGCCTTCCTCGGGTGACTTTGTGCATCGGCGTTGCGAGCCATCATTAATTAACGGCTGGCATCGCTGGTTAAGTCAGGGGCTGGTTTGCATGCATGGTTCAACCTTGCCTGAAGCGGTACGGGAATACCGGCAAGCCCCAGTCTGGAATTTTTTATTGCCCGCCTGGCAGGATGGGGGCGTCATACAAATGGGCAGTATTGCGCCCAGCCGTGACAGGGTGGGCCGCGAATATCCCCTGGTAGCCGTTTTGCAAATACCGGTTGCCAGTTTCAACCGGCAAATGATAGAGGGTTCGGCACGGTTTTATGAGTATCTGGGCAGGCAACTCTTCAGGGCGGTCAGCCAGGGGCTTTCTATTGCACAGTTTGAGCAGGATATCCAGCATGCCAGGGTTTGCCTGACACCTATGCTGCAGCGTGGGGCGGGCAGGCAAACCGGACCGGCCAGCCGGGGCGGGGATATCCTGGCTATCCTGAATGCCGGTCATGAGGTACCACCACTTGAAAAAATGGATGACGAGGTGTGTTCATGGCCCGGCTTAAGCGATTATTTCAATCCGTATTCACACAACAGTTATTGGTGGGCCAATCAGGCAGGCGGCTCGGGCCAGCGTACCCTGGTTCATGGGGGCAGCCTGAATAATACCCTGTTCAACACCTTGTTTGCGAATCCTTCCAATATTAAACGTTCATCGGCAGACGCCAGTCTGTAACAGGTAATTTATATGACGTCCCTTTCTGAATTGATCGAAAAAATTAGTCCTGATTACCAAACCCTGGCGCAATCAGGGTGGTGGCAGGGTGAGGTTACCCAGGTTGATCTTGAAAACCTGTTGCTGGACATATGGCCTGTATTACAGGGGTTGCATGATCAAAACCGGGTGTATGGTCTTTTTTCACTGGAAGCCATTTTGCTGGATCGAGCAGGACGTGCCCATTTGCTGCCTCTTTCCGAAGGGCAATTGCAGCAATTGCAGGCCAAGAATGAGTTTATTGCCGGTTATGCCGCTTTTGAACAGCACGCCGCTGATCCGGGCTGGCCAATTGGCCCCTGGACTGATGTCTATGGACTGGGCATGGTGCTTAGAAGCATGATATTGAAGCAGGCCCCGGAGTCTGCCATAAAGCGGATGGTCAAGGATGATTTGCCGCCCTTGTCTGGCCATGTGCATGGTGGCGTTTTTAGCCGGCGTTTTCTACGGGCCATTGATTGCGCCACCATACTGGAACCCGAGGTTCGCACCCGGTCTATGAATGAGCTGGTGGTGGCCATGGGTTTGGCGGATGTTTCTGAAATACGTGCCGCTACCCTTGAAAAGGTTATGCCTGTGGCACCGCCCGTTAGCGTATCGCCAACGCAAGCAGTTGCCGGGCCGAAAAACCCGGAACCGGCACCTGTACCATCTTTTGTCGCAGCAACAGAACAGGAAAACCAGGGTCCGCCTGCAAGAAAGATCGTCTTGCAAGAACATAAGCGCGGGCCGGCGTGGGGCCTTATTGCACTGGTGTTGGCAGCTGCGGCAGCAGGTGTTTATCTTTATACCGGTCAGGAAGCTGAACAGTCTGCAATAGCGGGTATGGAAACCGGAAAAGAATCAGAGCAAACCCGCACAGCCTCTGCCAATATGGTGCAGCCCAAAGACCCTGGTGAAGGAAACAGGCCACCGCAACCGCTGTGGAAAACGCAAGAGGAAGCTGTGATCAAAGCCCTGACTCAAGCCGAAACGATGGCCAACACCATTGCCGGAACGGCAAGCGAGACGCTGGATAAGGCAGTCAACGAGGTGGTCAACCAGTCTGTCAATGACGCAGTGAGCAGTGCCCGTCCCATGGCTGAAAATAACGTGGACGAAGTGGCGGCAATGATAACGGCTACTGACAATACATTGCCTGAGCCGGTTTCTGAGGCAGGCCAACAGGCGCAGATGCCTGCTGGGGATACATCAGGTATTATCAGTGAAGTATCAAATAACAGTCAGGAAATAGCAGGCATTACCTGGCAACCATCCGGTCGCACACAGGAAGCCCCTGTTACTCTTGCAGAACAGCCTGCCCCTGCCACTGAAACAATTGAACGCCAGGAACAGGAACGTCAGGAGCAGGAGCGGATTAATCAGGAACAGCTGGCGCTTCAGGAACAAAAACGTCTTGAAGCAGAAAGGCTTGCACAAGAGGAACGCAGGAAAGAGCAGGAACGGGCGGCCAGTATGGCGGTCGTCAACTTGTCTATCCAGCCATGGGGAGATGTGTATGTTGATGGGCGCAGGCGTGGTGCCAGCCCTCCATTGCGTTCACTCAGGCTCTCTCCCGGAACCCATACAATTGAAATCCGTAATGGTAATTTGCCTTCACATGTTGTGACTGTAGAGCTGAAAAGTCAGCAAAACACAACAGTCAGTCATCAGTTTTAATTGAAATTAAAACTATTGAAAACAACGGGTTCATAAAAAATGTATAAATGTTTCAGGTAAAAAATGCTGATTGGGTGAATAAATGGTTTTCAATGTTTAATTGTTGAGGTTTGTCGTATTTTTTTCATTGAAACGTCATGAATCTTTAATACTTGATGTATACGATAAACGGCATTATGAAACAGTCGTTTATTAATTTATTCAGTCAGCACCAGTGCGGAAGCAATCTGGAGTATGACGCAGACTTTCTGGATTTACAGCAGTCCGTTATTGAAAAACCCGAGCAGCAGTTTGGTGACACCATTATTCAGGCCCAGACCCCTGATTGGACGCAGGTTGAAAAAAAAGCCGCTGGACTTTGCGAGCGAACCTGCGATCTCCGTGTGCTGGCGGCCCTTGCCTGGGCATGGACAGAGCGACGGGGAATTGTTGGTTACGCACAGGGTGTAGGGCTGGTAGAAGCGGTCCTGCAAGCGCATTGGGAAGGCGTATTTCCCTTGCTGGTGGAAGACGGCTATGAAGACCCCTTGCCCCGGATGAATGCACTGGTGGCCCTGGCAGACATGCAGGGCATGGCCAGAAGCTTGCGATCTTCTTTGCTGCTGACGGGACCACACGGACAGATGACACTTAGGGATGTGGAAGCAGTACTGGATGGTTCCAAGCCCGATTTGTACCCTGGTGGGCGTTTGCGCTTGCAGGAAGTCCTTAACCAGGCCCGGATGAATGAAGCGCCTGAAATACTGGCATTGCTAAGTGTCCGCAACAGCTTGCAGGGTATACGTGATGTGGTTGCTTCCCATCTGGGGAATGAGTGGACACCTGATTTTTCAGCGTTGCTGCGTAGTCTGGAGCAGGTTATTCAGGCCATGCAAGAAGTGGCTGCTGATGACGATACTCAAGACCACGACTCGCAAGAGACGATGGCTGGTGAAAAAGCGCCGGCTGCGCTTCAGGAAACCGGTCTGTCATCCGGGGAGCGTGCGGTTTCCTGGAAGCAGGTGCAGATCAAAACCCGCGATGAAGCCATTCTGGCGCTGGAAAAAGTATGCAGTTACTTCACTGTCAATGAGCCAAGCCATCCAGCACCTTTTCTTCTCAGGCGGGTGCAGCAAACCATCCCGATGAATTTCCATGAGATTTTGCAAAACCTGATGCCATCCGGTGCAGAGCAGTTTGAGGCATGGATGCCCAAAGATGATTAATCATATTAAACGGCTGACGCCAGGCCATGCCTGTATCAGCTCACAGGAGAAATAATGAGCACAACAAAATATAACAGCGGACAAAAATTTATTGCCCGCAATCGTGCGCCACGTGTGCAGATTGAATACGACGTGGAAATTTACGGTGCAGAACGTACGATCCAGTTGCCCTTTGTGATGGGTGTCATGGCGGATCTGGCCGGTAAGTCCATCGAGCCGCAGGCCGATGTTGCCGAGCGCAAGTTCCTGGATATTGATATTGACAACTTTGATGAACGCATGAAAGGCATTAAACCCCGTGTTGCTTTTCATGTGCCCAATACCCTGGGCGGGGACGGTGTATTGAGCGTGGACTTGACCTTTGACAGCATGGATGACTTCACCCCGGCCAATATTGCCCGCAAGGTTGAACCCCTGAACGCTTTGCTGGAGGCCCGTACCCAATTGGCCAACCTGTTGACTTATATGGATGGCAAGACCGGTGCCGAAGAGCTGATTAACCAGGTTCTGCAAAACCCGGCATTGCTGTCAGCCCTGGCAACGGCACCCAAACCGCAAGAGCAGGCGGGTGAGTCTGCCAATGCCGACCACACCGAACAGTAACCGTTAACGGGATTATTCATGTATACAACCAGTACCAATCAACAGGTGGATTTGCAGGAAACACTGGCTGGTGATGAATTGACATCACTTCTGCAAAAAGAGTTCAAGCCTAAAACAGATCAGGCCCGTGAGGCGGTTGAAAATGCCGTCAAGACGCTGGCTCGCCAGGCACTTGAAAATGCGGTGACGATTTCTGCCGATGCCTATTCAACCATTCAGGCCATTATTGCCGAAATTGATGGCAAGCTGACCGAACAAATCAACCAGATCATGCATCATGCCGAGTTCCAGCAGCTTGAGGGCGCGTGGCGCGGGTTGCACTATCTGGTTAATAACACCGAAACCGATGAATTGCTGAAGATCCGCGTCATGTGTATCAGCAAGAAAGAGTTGGGCCGTACCCTGAAAAGATACAAAGGGGTGGGCTGGGACCAAAGCCCGATCTTCAAGCGGGTGTACGAAGAAGAATATGGTCAGTTTGGCGGTGAACCCATTGGCTGCCTGGTAGGAGACTATTATTTTGATCATAGTCCTCCCGATGTGGAAATGCTGGGTGAGATTGCCCGTATTAGTGCTGCCGCGCATTGTCCGTTCATTGCCGGTGCCGATCCTGCCGTCATGCAGATGGAGTCATGGCAGGAATTGTCGAATCCGCGCGACCTGACCAAGATCTTCACCAATACCGAATATGCTGCCTGGCGCAGTCTGCGCGAGTCTGAAGACGCCCGCTATATTGGCCTGGCAATGCCCCGGTTTCTGGCCCGTCTGCCTTACGGCTCACGCACCAACCCGGTTGATGAATTTGATTTTGAAGAGGAAACCGACGGTGCCAACCACGAGCGTTATGCCTGGGCCAACTCGGCCTATGCCATGGCGGCCAATATCAACCGTTCATTCAAGGAGTATGGCTGGTGCACTTCCATTCGCGGGGTTGAGTCGGGTGGTGCGGTAGCCAACCTGCCTTGCCATACCTTCCCTACCGATGATGGTGGCGTGGACATGAAGTGTCCGACGGAAATTGCCATTAGTGACCGTCGGGAGGCTGAATTGGCCAAAAACGGTTTTATGCCACTGGTGCATCGCAAGAACTCGGATTTTGCCGCGTTTATTGGGGCCCAGTCGCTACAAAAACCGGCCGAATACAACGACCCCGATGCCACTGCCAATGCCCGATTGTCGGCCCGACTTCCTTACCTGTTCGCCTGCTGCCGTTTTGCCCATTATCTCAAGTGTATTGTGCGCGACAAAATCGGCTCATTCAACGAGCGGGATGATATGGAGCGCTGGCTTAACGATTGGGTTATGAACTATGTGGACGGTGATCCGGTTAATTCATCCCAGGAAACCAAGGCTCGCAAGCCGCTGGCTGCGGCCGAAGTCCAGGTGCAGGAAATTGAAGATAACCCCGGCTATTATTCGGCCCGTTTTTTCTTGCGTCCGCATTATCAGCTAGAGGGCTTGACCGTATCCCTGCGGCTGGTATCGAAGCTGCCATCATTAAAACAGAATGATGGCTAAGCACTCATTTACCGGGGTAGGTCCCCGTATTTTGTTGTTCATTTTTATCTTGAAGGGAGATAGTTGTGGCTGTTGATATGTTTATGAAAATTGAAGGTGCAAACGGTGAATCCAAAGATTCAAACCACAAAGACTGGACCGATATCCAGTCATTTGCATGGGGTGCAACCCAACCCGGTTCCATGTCTACCGGTGGTGGTGGCGGTACCGGCAAAGCCAGTTTCAATGACCTGAACGTAGTTGCACGCATTGACCGTGCCGCACCTGCCGTCATGAAACATTGCGCAACCGGCAAACACCTGGGCAAGGTGGAAGTGTCTGTGTGCAAGGCGGGCGGCAGCCAAATTGAATACTCACGCATCACGCTGGAAGACGTATTGGTGACTTCAGTCCAGTACACAGGCTCACAGGACGGCGACGCCATGATGGTTAGCTACTCCTTCCAGGCAGCCAAAGTCAAGCAGCAGTACTGGGAGCAAACAGAACAAGGCGGCAAAGGTGCTGAGTCTGTTGTTGCCTACGATATCAAGCAAAACAAAATCGTTGCTTAACATCTGGCAAGCAGTGTAGGGGTTGATTTCCCTATGGGTCAACAGAGTCAGGATGACTGTTGGCCCATCTTATTTTTTACAGGGGGATGGTTTTAATGTCTTATTTATCAATCATGCGCGCACTGGGTGGACAGCCTGTTAGCGAGCTGCTAAACCGTGTAAAGGCAAGTATCCGTAAAAATCCGGGTGATGCCGATTTGCGTGCGCAACTGTTTCAGTTATTGGTGATCACAGGAGACTGGGACAAGGCGTTTGACCAGTTAACGCTAAGTGCTGAAATGAATGCGCAGGCCCAACCACTGGCCGTTGCCTATGGTGGAGCAATAAGAGCCGAACAGGAAAGGGAAGCCGTGTTTCGCGGTGAAACAATACCGGCCGTGCTGGCCCAGCCACCGGCCTGGATGGCCATGTTGATTGAGGCCCTTAAAACACCCGATGAAGAACAGGCCGCGGGTCTTCGGGCGGTTGCCATGGAAAAGGCCCCTGGCAGTATTGGCCAGCTTGACATTGACGGGCAAGACAATGCCTTGTCTTTTGAATGGATCTGCGATGGTGATGGCCGAATCGGGCCAGTGTGCGAATTGATTGTTAACGGACGCTATGGCTGGGTTCCGTTCGAATCCATTGCCAGCATCCGTTTTATTGCCCCCCAGGGCTTAACCGACCTGGTCTGGGCACAAGTGGAAGTAGACATGCAAGACAAGCGCCAATATACCGGCTTGATGCCGGTACGTTACCCTGCACCGGCGGGTTCGTCTTATGCCCGGCTTGATGACGCCGCCAATTTAAGCCGCCGGACCGAGTGGCAGTATTGTTCTGAACAGGTTTACCTTGGCATTGGCCAGAAAATGTGGATGACCGCCAATTCTGAACAGGCCATTCTTGATGTGCGGAGGGTGGTTTTCAATCATGAAGCAAAAAACGGTTAATGCCGGGATCGCACTGTGAACATGCACATGAAACCGCCATCTGAAAGGGCTATCCGCAAGGGTGAGAAAGACCGTTTGCAACCCGCGTTGCTAGACCGGCTTACCGATAACGAGCCCGACAAAAGGCAAGAGTCGCAAGATCACGGCATGATGGATTATGAGTCTTTGCGCAAAGCCGTATTGCGTGATTTGCGCTGGGTGTTGAACACCACGAGCCTGGAAGCCGATCACGATTTACAGGCATGGCCGCAAGTCAGGAACTCTACCCTGAATTTTGGCGTGGGCGCGCTGGCAGGCAAGCGCATGTCCGAAGTGGACTGGGAAGATGTCGAAGCCTCTGTTACCCGGGCGATTGTGAACTTTGAACCCCGGATACTGGCAGATAGCCTGGAAGTAAGCAGTATTACGGCAATGGATATGCTGATGCACCACAACGTGCTGAGCCTGCTGATCCGCGGCAAATTATGGTGCAATCCCTATCCGCGCGAATTTTTGTTTCGTACCGATATTGACCTTGAAAGTGGCCATATTGATTTGTTGGAACAGGCAGGGGGGCAATAATGCAAGCGCGGTTTTTGGATTATTACAACCGTGAACTGGTTTATATCCGTGAAATGGGCAAAGAGTTTTCAGCCCAGTATCCGAAAATAGCCGGACGCCTGGGCATGAACGGGATAGATGTGGCTGACCCCTATGTAGAGCGGCTGCTTGAAGGCTTCAGTTTCCTGACCGCCCGCATCCACATGAAAATGGATGCCGAGTTTCCCCAGTTTACCCAGCGTTTGCTGGAAGTGGTGTACCCCAATTATGTGGCACCGACCCCTGCCATGACCGTAGTGCAATTTACCCCCAACTTTAGCGAAGGGCGGCTGGTGAACGGCTACGTGTTGCCCAAAGGAACCGGCTTGCGCAGCCGTGTGCCCAAGGGTGAACAGACCTCGTGTGAATTTGTGACCGGCCAGTCGCTAACGCTTTACCCGCTGGAAGTGGCATCGGCAGAATTAACCGGTATTCCACCCGATTTGCCCTTGAAACGCCTTAACCTGAACACGGCGCAACGCCCTGTGCAAAGCGCCTTGCGGGTAAAAATTCAGGTGCGTGCCGGCCAAACGCTGGATGAACTGGACCTGGACCAGCTCATGTTTTACCTGAACGGGCAGGATATCCACATGTACCGTTTGCTGGAACTGTTAATGGCGCATACGGTTGCCGTACTGTGCCATGACACCCAAAAACCCATGCGCTGGCTGAACCGCCTGAATGCGGACAGTTTGCGCCATGAGGGTTTTGACAGTGAACAGGCCCTGCTGCCGGCCGATTCCCGCGTGTTCCACGGGCACCGCATTATTCAGGAATACTTTGCCTTTCCGGCACGGTTCCTGTTTTTCAGCCTGAACAACCTGAAAAAAGGCCTGAAATTGCCAGCGGCATTATCGGGAGCAAAAGATGGGGGAGCAAAAGGAACGGTAGAAAAAGCATCAGTCGAAAAAGGCAAGGAAGAGAATAAAACCGTTCAATCGTTTGAGCTGACTTTTCTATTTGACAAACTCATCCCCGAGCTGGAAGGCAATATTACTCGCGAGAACCTGGCCCTGCATTGCGTGCCTGCCATTAACCTGTTCCGTAAAACGGCGGACCGCATTGCCGTACAGCCCAATACGCATGAATACCACTTGGTGGTCGACCGTACCCGGCCAATGGATTACGAAGTATTCAGCATTACCCGGCTGCTGGCCTATTCGGACTCGGTAAAGCACCGCGAACAGGAGTTTAGGTCATTTTATGCCTCTCTGGGCCATGACCAGGGCGATTATGGCGCCTACTATTCCCTGCGCCGCGAACCCCGGGTTGTGTCTGAAGTGGCGCGCCTGAATGGCACCCGCACTGCTTATGGTGGCAGCGAAGTGTTCATGTCACTGGTAGACCAGCATCAGGCGCCTTATTCAGAAAATATCCGCCACCTGGGGGCGGAAGTCATGTGCACCAACCGGGATTTGCCCATGCTAATCCCCTTTGGCAGCAGCCATGACTTCGCCATGAAAGTGTCTGCACCGGTCGCCGGTATCCGCATACTGCGCGGCCCCAGCCGGCCTCGCCCGGCCTTGGCCAAAGATGCCCAGGCCTGGCACCTGATCAGTCATTTAGGTCTGAACTACCTTGGCTTAACGGACCTTGACCAGGAAAAGGGTGCCCAAACCTTGCGGGAAATGCTGCGTATATATGCCAATATTGCCGACCCGGCCATTGCCCGGCAAATTGACGGCGTTCGCCATGTGCATGTTGAACCGGTGCACCACCGGCTGCCTGTACCCGGCCCGATTGTGTTTGGCCGGGGGGCCAGAATCCATCTGGAGGTGGATGAAACCGCATTTTCAGGTGCCAGTCCGTATTTGTTTGGTGCCGTGATTGAACAGTTTTTTGCGCGACATGTCTCCATCAACATGATGTCGGAGTTGGTGCTGTCTTCCCTGCAGCGTGGGGAAATTGCCCGCTGGAAACCCAGGATGGGATCCCGGCCTTCTGTATAGTATTTGAATATTAAAGGAATTTAACCATGTCTTTGGCTTCAAGAATGCAAAACAGCCCCGTGTATGATCCGGTTCACCTGCTTGGCACTGTGGAAACCATTCATGATGACGGCAGTTACAGTGTGTGTTGCGACGGTTTCGTCTGGCCATGCCGGCGGGCGGCAAGCTGCATGCTTATGCCGGCGGTGGGGGATACGGTATTGCTTAGCGGCCCCGATCATCAGCGGGTTTACTTGCTGGCGGTTATTGAACAGGCCAACCCGGCCGCTTCTTTGCTGGCGGTGCCCGGCAATTTGCGCGTAACCGCAGCCAATGTGGCCATTGAAAGCCGTGAGAATACCCGCCTGACAAGTGCGCAGGCGCTTGACCTGAACAGCGCAAACCTGAGGGTGCAGTCTGACAAAGGCATGTGCCTGGTCAATGAGATGGAATACGTAGGTAAACAAGTGAAATCCACTGTTGGCTTTTTTCATTTCATTGGCAATGTGTACGAATCCATTGTTGACCGGCTCTCCCAAATGTCCCGCTCTTCTTTCAAGGTAACCGAAGGGGTTGAGCAGGTACGGGCCGGCATGATTGATTATGAAGCGGAAAAAACCGCCCGCGTGCATTCCAAATATACCGTGGTAACGGCTGAGGACCTGATCAAGGTTGATGGCAAACAGATCCACATGGGGTAATTGGGCAGGTAAAAGGGAAGGAGTATTTTATTTACTCACTTTATGAAGTGTAATTTTATTGATATATCCGTTTTGGATAATGACGACAAGTGTTCTACTTTGAACCCAAAGGATGAGAAATGAACTTGCTGGATCTGATTGACGAACGTCCCATTGTTGCCCATACACCCTTGCCGGGTATTCTCGGTTTTGCCAGTATGACGGGGCATGAGCAGTTATCACATTTATTTGAGTTTGAAGTAGAATTGATTGCCACTACAATCTCTCTTGACCTTAAAGTATTGCTGGGCCAGCCCCTGACGCTGGAGATTGAAACCTCTGGCGCTCCGCGGTTTTTGAATGGCCAGATTGTTAAATGCGTGCTGGTGGGCCGGGAAAACCACTCTTCCGATTATTTCGTTTATCGGGCTACGGTGCGCCCTTCAATGTGGTATTTGACCCAAACGACCGACAACAGGATTTTCCAGGATAAAACCGTTCCGGATGTATTGCGGGAAGTGCTTGGGGAGTATGGTTTTCCGGTGGAGTATAAATTATTGAATACTTACCGAAACTGGGAGTATTGCGTCCAGTACCAGGAAAGCGATTTTGATTTTGTCAGTCGTCTGATGGAGCATGAAGGCATTTATTACTGGTTCCGTCATGAAAACGGCCAGCATACCCTGGTTATTTGCGATGATGTTTCAGCCCATTCCGATATGCCTGGCTATGGTGCGATTCCTTATATTGACGGTAATCGCCATTTGGGCGCAAACCGTGAATATGTGTCTGACTGGAATGTACAGGCCCAGATTACACCGGACAGTTATGCAACCGTTGATTACGATTTTCGCAAACCCAGGGTCAGTCTTGACGCGATGTCCAGGGGAGAATCCAGTGGCCAGCCGATGGGACTGGAAGTCTATGAGTGGCAGGGCGGTTATCAGGAAATTGATCACGGAGAAAGTTACTCACGGATTCGTCTTGAGGAATTGCAAGCCAGCCGTGAACAGATCCAGGGGGTGACCAATGTAAGGGGGATGGCTCCCGGTTATCTGTTTACCCTGAAAAACCATCCGCGCATGGCAGAAAACCGTGCTTACATGATTGTTTCCGCCCATTACCGGATGAGTATTGCCGGTTATACCTCGGGTACAAACCGGGAAGACAGCTTTGAAGTGGTTTTTAGTGCCTTGCCCGATAACATCCCGTTTCGTGCCCGCAGGCTGACGCCCGTACCGCGCACGCATGGTCCGCAAACGGCCAAAGTGGTGGGCCCTGCCGGGCAGGAAATCTGGACTGATCAATATGGGCGTATCAAGGTTCAATTTCATTGGGACCGTTACGGCCAGCATAATGAAAACAGTTCCAGCTGGGTACGGGTGTCCAGTCCTTGGGCGGGAACCGGTTTTGGCGGCCTGCAATTGCCACGCATCAATGATGAAGTAGTGGTGGATTTTATTGGAGGCAACCCGGACCGGCCAGTGGTGCTGGGGCGGGTTTATAACGCATCCAACATGCCACCCGTAGAGCTGCCCGCCATGGCGACCCAAAGCGGTTTCAGGAGCCATTCGGTGTACGGTGACCCCGATATGGCGAATATGTTGATCTTTGAAGACAAGCTGGGACAGGAATTGTTGCACATGAAGGCCCAGCTGGACATGCTGATAGAGGCCAACCGCAACCTGACGGTAAGGGTGGGCAATAACCTGGATACAAGGGTGGACAATACCGAAAAGCATCATGTATTAAGTACCCGCACCGTTATTATTGATGGTGCCGAAGATGAAACCTTCAATACCGGCGTGACCCGCAACATTACCTCAACCGGTCTGAAAGATACGATTGCCGACGGGGTGAATACAACCGTGACAGGTGGCAATACCTACCATTTAACGGGCGATAACAAGGTTACGGTAGATGGCCCGGAAACCGAGCATGTGACCGGTAGCCGGAACATGACCGTGGATGGTACGTTAAGTGAAACCTATAACAGTGCTTATGACCAGACCGTTAACAGCACGATGAAGCGTTACATCACGGGCACCCTGGATGACACCGTGGACGGTGCCGTCACGCAAACCTACAACGCCACCAAACAAGAAACCGTATCCGGCACTGTCACTTATGAGGCAGGGGGCGTTTCCACGCACACTTATAAGGCCAATGTGACTGAGGACATTACGGGACAGATAGACCGGAACTCTTCTACAGACATGAATTTCAAATCGGGCACCAAAATTACCATGACGGCACCTGAGGTGGTGATTGACAGTCCCAATTTTACCCAAACAGATGCCAGTAAAGCATCGGTATGGGCAGGAGTAAATTTTAAGGGGACTGGGGCAAATTTCTTTTTGGATGGGATAAAGATGGGGGCAATAGGCGTACAGACGGCAGCATATGGAGTGAAGGCAGAGGCTACGGGTATTAAGCTTGATTTTGTAGGAATCGAGAAGAAAAACAAGGCATTAACATTTACCCAGGCAGGTACAAAAATTCGGACAGCAGGGGCAGCCATTGCTTTGACTGCTATGATTCGTCTTTATATGTAAGTGTTGAATATTTATGAAAATTTTTATTTTTATTGTTATTTTTGCACTTCTTGCATTCGCTTGTGTCGTTATCTTTGAAATCGATTGGTTAGTTGTTGCTGTTATAAGCTTTCTTATTCTCATGGGTAGTATTTTTTATTTTGGCTTCAAGGATTCTTTTAAAAGTGATATGAAAACGATTCGTCTGAATGAAACAGGTGAATTGGTCCATGCTACCGTGCTTTCCATTAAACAGACCAATATTTACAACGGCGAAGATCCTGAAGTGATTATGGCAATCAGGGTGCAGGAAGTGAACGGTTCTTCTTATCAGGCAACAGTCCGGGGCACTGTTAAATTGGTTGATATACCTGCCTATCAACCAGGCAAGCAAATTGAAGTAGTACGAGACCGGCAAGACCGGTATCAAGTTGTTTTGAAAGACCCGGACTTTGAAAAAACACAGGAATTGCACCGGAAACTTCGGGAAATTAAAAAAGCAAAGCTTGACAAGAAAATGGCAGGGCAAGTGAAGTGAGTGCTGCCAATTGCATCTTTTTTTTAATTAAAGTATCGTGTTTTCATGAAAATCATTAAACCCATTCGGCTAAGTGTAATGCCCAGACCTTATGCCTGGCGCGGGCAAACCCGTTTGGGGCTGGGTGTTTATGCCCTGCTTGATTACAGCCAGGGCAGTGTCCGGCTGGATAGCGAGCAAAATCTATGGAAACTGGTGCAGGAAGAGCTGGATGCAGGGGGTGTGCTTGACCTGGCCATGCCCAAGCCGGAACCCGAGTTTCTGGTTTCTGGGCAGGCGTATACCGCGTTTCAGGAAGAAAAGCGGCAATGCGCTGTCAAGGCACGAGTCGGTGAGCTTGAAAAAGACTTGCTGGTGTTTGGGGACCGGTTCTGGGTTAACAATGAAATAAGCCGTCCCCAGCCCTTCGAGTCCATGCGTATCAACTGGGCCAATGCGTTTGGCGGCCCGTCTTTTGAGCGTAATCCCGAGGGCAAGGGAGCGGCACCAGAGCCGTTTAATGGCACCCTGGTACAGCGTTTGCCCAATATTGAAGGCTTGCGTAACCGGGTCAGTGATTCACGCAACCAGCAGAACCGGGCTGTGGCTGAAAGGGAAAAGGCGCGCCAGCGTTTGCATGAATTGGGCCATGACCCTGCTGTTTTTGTGGCACCGGAATTTGTGGGACCGAACAAGCCTTTGTCTTTTTCTGAATTGCCTGAAATATTTGAGCGTTTGCAACAGCATGTCCCTGATCGTGAAACCATTGAAAAGCAGGTTCGGGGTGAGGCGCTTTCCAGTCTGGCAAAACTGAAAAAAGAAGGGCGTATTCAGGCAGGAGGTCCGCTTGATTTTGAGGATTCCCTGAAAATTGGTGGCATGCCAATAACAGCCGAAAATCATGGCCCTTTGAAGATCGATCGGGATGGAAAACTGGCGCAGGCACTTGAAAAACTGCACCAGGAACGCAAAGTTTTACGTGAGGGTGGCAAGCCGGAAAGCAAATCTACCGGGGCACCCCTGCTGGATCCTGATTTCATGCAGCATGCTCAAAAACAAATGGACAAACTCTATCTGTATTCGGTGCAGTTCCTGGGGGCGGCACCGGTAGCGGGTCCGCACAGGATGGAGCAAATGAAAGAGGCCGTGCGCAAGGCGTACCGGGAAAATAAAAACCTGGCGGGCCTGGACCTGACGGGTATTGACCTGTCTGATATGGACCTGCAGGGTGCTAATTTGCAGGGAGCCATGCTGGAAGGGGCAATATTGCACAATGTCAGGCTGGATCATGCCAATTTGACGCATGCCGTGCTGGCCCGGGCAAAAATCTCAGGTAGCTCTTTCAAACACGCCAATCTGGCTAACAGTAATTTATCGCAGGCCCGGATTGAACACAGCACATTTGAACAGGCCTGCTTTGATCACGCCATTTTGTTTGGGCTTGAAGCTGAACAGGTACAGATGACGGGGGCGCGTTTCAAGACTTGCCAGTTTTATCAGGGCAAACTGCAACAGGTTGACCTGACCGGGGCCAGTTTTGAACAGGCGGCTTTTCATGAAGTTGTGCTGGACAGGGTTGGTTTTATTGAGGCGCAATTAAAGCAGTTGGCATTTTCCGATTGCCCGCTTTCCCATGTCAGTTTTGAACGCAGTGAGGTGGAGGGGGGCGTTTTTTACCAGTGCGGTCTTGAGCAGCTTTCTTTTGATGAAGCCTGGCTCAAGAATATTGTGTTTACCCAAGGGGTAAAGCTGAACTGTTGCACATTCAGGCAAAGCCAGATCAGGACGTGCAATTTTCGCCAGACGCATATGGAACAGTGTGATTTTAAACAGGCTCTGGCCGAGAATTGTGATTTTTCCGAGGCGGAAATTTCCCTTTGCATGATGGAGCATGCCCGCTTTCCGCAAACCCTGTTCGTCAGAACTTTTATTGAGAAAGTATCTTTGCAATACAGCAGCTTGATTGGCGCCAATCTGCAAAAGTCGGTCATGAAAGAAGTCAATCTGTATCGTGCCAACCTGTTCAGGGCTGATGTTTCCGGACTTGTGGCCGATCGGGAAACGGTTTTTGACGGCATTTATGCCGAACAGGTCAAGCGTTTCCCTGAAGCGAAAGGAGCATGAACATGAGTTTTAATTCACAACAGGTGGCGCAGGATATCCGGCAGGGAGAGGCTTTCAGGGAGGTGTCTTTTGCCAGTATGGATTTTTCCGGACAGGATCTTTCAGGGGGCATGTTCGAGAAAGTGGATTTTTCCGGGGTTGTTTTCAATCAGGCCAATTTGCAGGAAGCGGTTTTCATTCAATGTAATTTTGAACGGGCGGTCTTCAATGGCAGCAATCTTTACAAGACGACCTTTCAGGGTGCCCTGCTGGATGAATGCCGGTTTGTACAGGCTGATTGCAAAGAAATCATGGTGGTGGAGTCTTCGTTGCGGCAGTGCCTGTTCGAGGCATCGGTTTTCAGTGTGGTGACATTTAATGAATCCGATTTGTCGGGAACCGTATTCCGGCAAATGCATTTGTTTGAAAAAACGTTTTTCATCAATTGCCAGTTGGATCAATGCAGTTATGCGGGAAATAGCATGGATGCCTGTGTTTTCATGCAGGCCAATCTGGAAACGGTGGATTTTACGCAAACGGCCATGAATCGTTGTGTCCTGATGAAATGCCAGCTTGCCAGGCAGAAATTCACAAATGTGCCGTTAACGCTTTGCCAGTTTACCGACAGCGTACTGGATGAGGCTGATTTTTCAGGTTCCAACCTGAGTCAGGCCAATTTTAAAGGAGCCAGCCTGAAACGGGCGCGCATGAACAAGGCCTGTGCCGATCAGGTCCTGTTTCTGGAGGCCGACCTGGAGGCGGCCAGTCTGGCGGGGACTTCCCTGAAAAACGCGATTTTCAATGAAGCCGTGTTGACCCGGACGGTATTTGCCGGTACCAATGCATGGCAAGCCATTTTTCATTTTGCCAGTGCAGAACGGTCGGACTTTTCGGGCGCCGACCTGACTTATGCCGATTTTTCTTACGCTGATTTGCGTGGGGCGAGGTTTGGGCAGGCGAATTTTGAGCGAACCCGGTTTCACCGGGCCCTGACCGATAGTGAAAGCATCAAATCGGGGCCGGGCTGTCTTGCCGCTGACGAGGCATTGCTCAAGGCTGAATATTTTGATGCCGCGAACAATACTTATTGAATATTTTAAGGAGCACTTATGTTTGCAAATGCACAATTAATGGGAATGGATCTGGCGTTTCCCGATGTTTGTCGTACGCCACCCGTCATCCCGGTACCTTATCCCAATGTGGCACTGGGGCCCACCTATATCCCCAATGCCTTCAATATCCTGTACATGTGCACACCCGCCCATAACCTGGCCACTTTTGCGCCCATTACCAATGGCGATAACCCGGGGATTGTATTGGGTATGGTATCTAATACGGTAATGGGGCCATCACGCCATATTACCGGTGCATTCACGTATTTGCTTAAGGGTATGCCCGCTACCCGCCTGACCAGCCTGTCGTTGCAAAACCTTTTCAATATGGCCGGTATGCGGATAGTGCCCAGCCAATTGAAAATATTACTGCTGGCGCCCTGACGGTTGTGTTCAGGTAATGGCCTGAAAGGAAAAAATAATGAGCGAGAAAAAATGCGCAGCAATCATGAAATTCATGGTTGACTTGTATCATGGCCCCGAGCTTGACGCGCTGACAAAACAATATGTTGGCAAACCAGAGCAAACCTACAGAAACGAAAATCCAGATTAATATTATTCAACAAGGTGATCCTGAAAGATATTATTGAAATATCTTTCAGGTGTATTCTTGTTTACGGGTTGACAGCCGCATTCCCATCTTGTTTCCAGCGATATAAGCTGTTATTGTTTGTTTTTTCACTCATACGGCAGGGTTCAATGAAAGGGTCGGGCAAAGCATTAATGGTGTCGCTGTTTCTGGTTGCCGGTATTTTAGCCGGTTGCGATCAGGGTAATGCTGTTAATGAGGGGCCACCTGTTGTACATGGTGAGGTAGACCATTCCGAAGTGGAGCTTGCCCGTGCCAAACAGGCCGAAGCACAGGCTAGGGCTGCCGAAGCCAAGGCTCGCAAAGACGAAGCCAAAGCCATTGCCGATGAAGCCCGCTGGCGCCAAAAAGAAGCCTTAAGCAAGGAAACAGAAGCAAAATCATTGGCCGCCAAGGCCAAGTCTGAAGAAGAGGCCGCCCGCCTGAATGCCGAGGCTGCCAAAAACAATGCCATCGAAGCGCAGGCCAACGTGGAACTGGCCAAACTCAAAACGGAAGAAGCGCGCCTGAAAACCGAAGAAGCCAAGACCCGTGCCGACGAGGCAAAAGCCCGTGCGGATGAAGCCCGCTTGTTGGCTGAAGAGGCCCAGGCGCGACTGGAAACGGCCAGGTTGCAATTGGAAGAGGCGCGTTTGCAAATGCCTGTAGCAGCCGCTGGTGAAAGCCTGGCCCCCGATGCCGACTTGTCTGCCCCTGAAAACCCGAATCCAGATCCAGAAGCTGGTTCGCCTGTTCCAGATGGCACAGGCACCACACCAGAAGCGGTTACACCACCCGAACCTGAAAAATCCTAAGCCAGCACAAACGCCTGTCCGAAAATATCATCAACATCGAAACCTTCGCGCTGGCTGGGGCGGATAATGACGATTAAAAAGCCACGGAAAGCCCGCCATCAACAGTCAGGACCTGGCCGTTGATATAGGAGGCGGCAGGGGAAGTCAGAAAAAGCACAGGGCCGATGATTTCCTCGGGTTTGCCCAGACGTTGAAGGGGATTGCGTTCCTGGATTTTACGCATGGTTTCCGGTTCTTTAACCAGGGATTCATTGTGTTCGGTATCAAAAATGCCCGGGGCAACCGCATTGCATAAAATACCTTCATGACCATATTCAACAGCAATGGAGCGGGTCATGGTATTCAGGGCCTGCTTGGTAATGGGATAAATGAAATCGCCATGGCGGATGACATGGCCGGCAATGGAGCTGATGGTCACGATGCGGCCATGACGGTTTTTGCGCATGAGATCTATCGCCGAGCGGGAGACACCGATATTGGCCAGAATATTGGTATGAACGATATGTTCGATTTCAACCGGGGTCAGGTCGTGCAGGGTTTTGCGAATGCGGATGCTGGCATTGTTGACCAGGATGTCCAGGCGCTCGTGTCGCTCTTCTATTTGGGAAAAAGCCTCGCGGCGGGCATGGTAATCATTAATGTCAAAAGACAGCCAGCTGGCCGATAATCCCATATTGGAAAAGGCACTTGCCGTGTCTTTGGCACGTTGTTCATCACGCGCGTGCACAATAATGTGGGCTCCGGCATTGGCCAGACCATGGGCTATCTGGTAACCCAGGCCCCTACAGGCACCGGTAACCAGGGCAACCTGGTCTTTTAGGGAAAAAAGCTGGTTAGTGTTGCTTGCTGCATTCATGAATTGGCTCCTTGGTCCCGCTACTTGGTGTGCTGGCAGGCGTATTCATGAATATTCCTGACAGGGTGATGATTCTTTTCTTGCAAGTATAGTGCGGATTGGCTACTTTTCAAATACGGTAAAAACCATATTGCGGGGATTGGATTAATTCTCTTTTGAAGCCGTTATGGTATTTTAAATAATCAAACAAACCAGCAAACCGTTTTCAGGAATAGCCACAACATGGAAGATAATACTGTTTTATTGCCCGGTATCCAATATCCCATTATTCAGGCACCCATGGCGGGGGTTTCCACACCTGCCCTGGCTGCGACGGTATCCAATGCCGGTGCTTTGGGTTCATTGGGCGTGGCTGCGGTCAATACGGCAGGTGCCCGCCAAATGATTGAGCAAACCCTTGCCTTAACCAATAAACCGTTTAACGTGAATGTGTTTTGTCACCGGCGAACCCCGCAAAATCCACAGAAGGAACAGGCCTGGTTGGCTCACCTGAAGCCCCTGTTTGAGGAATTTGGGGCAACTCCGCCTGCGCAACTGAATGAAATTTATGACACCTTTATTGATAACCGGCCCATGCTTGACATGCTGCTGGCGCTTAAGCCCGCCTTTGTCAGTTTTCATTTTGGCCTGCCTTCCGCGGGCTATATACAAGCGCTGAAAGCGGCTGGCATTACTTTGCTGGCCAGCGCCACGACGCTTGCCGAAGCCCGGCAAATAGAGGCGGCCGGGATTGATTTTATTGTGGCCCAGGGGTATGAAGCGGGTGGGCATCGGGGGGTGTTTAACCCAGAGCAGGGTGATGCTTGCATGGGAACACTGGCGCTGGTGCGCCTGCTGGTTAAAAATTGTCGTGTGCCGGTTATTGCGGCAGGGGGAATTATGGATGGTAGCGGTATTAAGGCTGTGCTGAAGCTAGGTGCCTGTGCTGCCCAAATGGGAACCGCTTTTGTGCTTTGCCCAGAGTCATCAGCCAATGCGGCTTACCGTGCCAACCTGAAAAGCGAGCGAGCCTTGCACACGGCCGTTACCAGCGTTATTTCAGGGCGTGCCGCCAGAGGCATTGTTAACCGCATGATGACCGAGATTGAAATGGCTGGCGCACCGGTTACACCGGGCTATCCCATGACTTATGATGCAGGCAAAGCGTTGATCGCTGCCGCCAATGCAAAGGGCGACTTTGAATTTGCTGCGCAATGGGCCGGGCAGGCGGCTTACCTGGCCCGGGAAATGCCGGCAGCGCAATTGGTGGCAATGCTGGTGTCAGAGTTACAATAATTTTATGGTTTGTGCCATAAGGGGAAACCAGTAAAGTATTTGTGGCACAAAACGTGTTAAATAATAAATAACAATATATAAATTAAGAAAAAAAACAATAACAACAAACTCTTAATTATTTAATCTTAAATTAAATTTTTACATTTTTTTGTCGCTGGTATTTGGATTAATCATGTATATTTTCAAATCATGGTTTTTTTGAAATAAGTCATTGATCCATATTTTCAAAATTTTTCAGATTTTTCGTAAAGTCTATGGTTATAAATTTTATTTTTTAAATTTAAAAACTATAAGTTTCTTTATCATAAGTTTTAATAAAAAAATACACCATAAGTTTAATTTTTTGTTTTTTTTGATGTGTGTTAACTAAAACGTTGATGCGTCAAGACGAAAGGCTGTGGTTTGCGAAAAATCAACCTGTCTAGTACGTATCTTTCATAGTATGATGTATGTTTGATGTCACAGGTGCGAAGGCTTCTTATGACCCCGAAAAAAAACAGATCTCAAATTATTAATATTTTATGCACAAAAATCCTCATGGTTTTTGTGCTTTTTGCATCGGTTTTTGGTGTATCTACTGCAATGGCCCAGCGTTTGCCAGATTTTCTGGATACCCTTCAGCCTGAGGAGGTCTTCCCGGGGGCGGATCGTTTCGGGCCGGCCGAAGGCAAACCTATGGTAGCCAGGGCTTACGCCAATAACCAACAGATCGGCTATGTCTACCTGACAACCGATATCGTCAATACAAGAGGCTATTCAAGTAAACCGATTGATATTGTGGTTGGTCTGGATAATTCGGGCACCATTGTGGGTGCCAAGCTTGTCAAGCATCATGAGCCCATTGTCCTGATTGGGATACCGCAGTCAAAGGTGGATGCCTTTATTCAGGGGTATGTCGGGTTGAATATGATAACCACTCCACGTCGGCCAGGTGCGCCTCCTCCGGTTGATATTATCAGTGGAGCAACGGTAACTCTGATGGTGATCGGTGACAGCATTACCCGTTCGGTCATGGCGGTTGCCCGTCATTACAATGTTGGCAAGCCCCGGCAGGAAATGCAGACTGCTGCGCAGGAGCCCGTGCAGACACGGGTGATTGACATGAGTAAAGATGAAATCAAGTCCTGGGATGCCTTGTTGCAGGAAGGGGCCGTAAAAAATCTTCATGTCACAATTGGGGAAGTTAATAAAACATTCGAACAGTCAGGTCGTCAGGGGGCGATCAACAAGCCCGAGAAAGGCGAACCCGATGACACTTTCATTGATTTGTATGTTGCTGTCGTCAGTTCTCCCTCAATAGGCCGTAGCCTGCTGGGCGATGCTGAGTGGAATTATTTGAGAGACCGGCTGAAACCCGGGCAACAGGCTATTCTGGTAGCTGGCAAAGGTGTCTATTCCTTCAAAGGGTCCGGTTATGTGCGTGGCGGTATTTTTGATCGTATCGAGGTTATTCAACAGGAAAACAGTTTCCGTTTCACTGACCTGAATCATCAGCGTATTGCCGATCTCATGGCAGTCGGGGCGCCCTCCATTAAAGAAATAGCCTTGTTCACGGTTCCTGAATCTGCAAGCTTTTTTAAGATTGCCGAGCCCTGGCGTTTGCAGTTAATGGTGCAACGCGTTCTTAATGTGAAAGAAAAGGCTTTTGTGACCTTCGATCTTGATTACGAATTGCCACAAGCCTATACGATGCCTGATCCGGACGCACCTGTGCCTGCTCCTGCTGTAACTGCTTCGAAACCTGCAATGGCCGAATCAGAAACAGGGGTGTCTTCCTTAACGGTCACGACCGATACAACTCAGTCAGATACATCCATAACCATGGAAGAAGCCGAAGCGTCCGAACCATTATGGAAGCAAATCTGGAAATCCAAAATAGTCCAGATTGCCATTACAGTTATTGCACTGATCATTCTGGTGGGTGTATTCTTTTTCCAGAAAACCCTGGCAAAACATCCTGTTTTTTATGATCGTTTTCGTCTGGTCTTCCTGACATTCAGCCTGTTTTATATCGGTTGGTACGCGCAGGCACAGCTGTCAGTCGTTAATGTTCTGACCTTCACCACTTCCTTGCGCACCGATTTCAGCTGGGAATACTTCTTGATGGATCCGATTGTATTCATCTTGTGGTGTGCAACGGCCATTTCCATGGTTTTCTGGAATCGCGGTGCATTCTGCGGCTGGCTCTGCCCGTTTGGATCATTGCAGGAATTGCTAAACAGGATTGCCAAGAAAATAGGCATTAAACAGATCAATGTGCCGCATGGTATACATAGCCGGATGGCTGCTATCAAATATGTCATTTTTGTGGTTTTGTTCGGTTTTTCATTGTATGAACTTTCCCTTGCCGAGCAACTGGCCGAAGTGGAGCCCTTCAAAACCGCGATTATCCTGAAGTTTATCCGAAGCTGGCCATTTGTGCTGTTTGCCGTGCTGTTATTGTTGGCCGGGCTGTTTATTGAACGTTTCTATTGTCGTTATATGTGCCCACTAGGGGCCGCATTGGCCATTCCAGCCAAAATGCGGGTTTTCGACTGGTTGCGACGCTATAAAACGTGCGGTAATCCTTGCCAGCGGTGTTCCAATGAATGTCCGGTTCAGGCGATTCACCCTGAAGGAGAAATTGATCCTAACGAGTGTATCCAGTGTCTGCATTGCCAAATGCTGTATCACCACGAAGAAAAATGTCCTCATCTGATACAAAAAAATTCAAAAAGAAAAAGAACCAAAGCACCGCCTCCGCAATCTTTGCCTGTTGAAACCGTCATTCGTTTTATTCCTGGCGCAGGCAAGGCAAATACCGAGCAATAAGCGGATTAATTAGAGTTATCAAGCAGTTTTCAAGCAGTTTTGTAGTTGTAACGTGCAATGACACAGATATCTGAGAGGGATTAACTCTGGGGTCATATTATTAAGGAGTTTTTATGTCTGAGAAAAAATCGGATAAAGTAGGTTTGAGTCGCCGTTCCTTTCTGGGAACTGCTGCCCTGACTGGCGCAACAGGTCTGGTAGGTGGCGCACACTTGCCTTCATTGGCTGCAAAAGATGACAAGTCTGAAAAAGGTCTTAAATATGAGGTAGGGCTGGGCGAACTGGATGAATATTATGCTTTCAGTTCCAGTGGTCAATCAGGTGAAATCCGGGTTCTGGGCCTGCCATCCATGCGCGAACTGGTGAGGATTCCTGTTTTCAATATGTGCAGTGCTACGGGCTGGGGGCGGACCAACGAAAGCCGTAAAATCCTGAATGAAAACCTGACACCGGAAACCAGGGCTTATCTGGAAAGTACGAATATGCCGGTGCTGCCGAATGGTGATGCACACCACCCGCATATGTCATTTACCGACCAGACCTATGATGGTCGCTATGTTTTCATTAACGATAAAGCCAATAATCGCGTAGCCCGTATCCGCTGCGATGTCATGAAGACTGACAAGATACTGGAAGTTCCGAACGTATCGGGTGTGCACGGTCTGCGTCCTCAGCGTTATCCACGTACCGGCTATGTGTTTGCCAACGGCGAGCATATTATTCCTGTGCCGAATGATGGCACCATCCTAGATGATCCCAAGAAAAATTTCTGGGCTGTTTATTCCGGGATTGATGGCGATACCATGAAAGTGGCTTGGCAGGTGATGGTTGACGGTAACCTGGATAATGGTGATGCCGATTACCAGGGTAAATACTCTTTCTCAACCTGCTATAACTCTGAAAAAGGTCTGAACGTTCAGGATGCCTCTGCTAATGAGCAGGATTGGTGCGTTGTTTTCAATATTAAGCGTATTGAAGAAGCCGTTAAAAATGGCGACTTCAAGGAAATCAATGGTGTGCCTGTGATTGATGGCCGTCATGGTTCCAAATATACCCGTTATATTCCCGTTCCTAACTCTCCACACGGATGTAATGCCGCGCCTGATGGTGTTCATATTGTCCTGAACGGCAAGCTTTCACCTACGGTTACTGTACTGGATGTCACCAAGCTGGATGATCTTTTTGACGATAAAATCAAACCGCGTGATTGCGTGGTAGCCGAGCCCCAGCTGGGTCTTGGGCCGTTGCATACTGCTTTTGACGGTCGTGGCAATGCGTATACCACCCTGTTTATTGACAGTCAGATGGTTAAATGGAATATCGATCTGGCCAAACGTGCTTTCGCGGGTGAAAACGTTGACCCCATTATTCAGAAACTGGATGTTCACTATCAACCTGGCCACAATCACACCACCATGGGTGAGACCAAAGAAGCTGATGGTAAATGGCTGGTTTCCCTGAATAAATTTTCCAAAGACCGTTTCCTGAACGTCGGCCCTTTAAAACCTGAAAATGATCAGTTGATTGATATTTCAGGTGATGAGATGAAGTTGGTTCATGATGGTCCAAGTTTTGCCGAGCCTCATGACATGTGTCTGGTCCACCGCTCCAAAGTACACCCCAAACACATCTGGGACCGTAACGACCCGATGTGGGAAGACGCTCGTAAAATGGCTGAAAAAGACGGTGTGCAACTGGAATCGGCTGCCAAGGTTATCCGTGATGGTAACAAGGTACGCGTTTACATGGTTGCAGTTGCTCCCATGTTTAGTGTGCCACAGTTTGAGGTTAACCAGGGCGATGAAGTGACGGTCGTAGTTACCAATATGGAAACCATCGAAGACTTGACTCATGGCTTTACGCTGGAAGGTCATGGTGTTGCCATGGAAATTGGCCCTCAGGCAACGTCTTCCGTTACGTTTGTGGCAGGCATACCTGGTGTTCATTGGTATTATTGCCAGTGGTTCTGCCATGCCTTGCACATGGAAATGTCTGGCCAGATGATGGTTCATCCTAAAAAGTCTGCCTGATGTTTTATGGTTGATTCTGCAATCTTTAAAGGAATGTGGCTATTGCCGGCTGGTGTCATGCTGGCCGGCATGGGTCTTTTCCAGGGCAGTCAAGCTGCCATTATTCCAGTGTCTCCCAATGATAGCTTGCAACAGGTTATCACACAGGCAGCACCAGGGGACGTTTTGCGTCTGGTCCCAGGAGAGTATGAGGGCAATGTTGTCATTGATAAACCACTGGTTCTGGAAGGCCCTGCTGATCGCTCAGCCATTATAAAAGGTGAGCGAAAAGGCCGTACGATATGGGTGCAATCGCCTGATGTTGTGATCCGCAGTCTTACTGTTACCCATTCTGGACTGAGTCTGCCAGATATGGATGCGGGAATTTTTCTGGATAAAACTGCCACGAATGCCCTGATTGAAAATAATGATGTACTGAATAATTCTGTGGGCGTTTATGTCTGGGGCCCTCATGATGCACTGGTACAGAATAACCGTATCGTAGGTACTACCGAATTGCGTGTTTCGGAACGGGGTAATGGTGTTACCTTGTGGAACGCACCGGGTTCTAAAATAATCGGCAATGATATTTCCCTGGGGCGCGATGGTGTTTTTTCGAATACCAGCACAAAAAATGTTTTTTCGGGTAACCGCTTTAGCGATTTGCGTTACGGTGTTCATTACATGTATACGAATGATAGCGAAGTGAGCGGGAATATTTCAGTTGACAATGATATTGGCTATGCCATCATGTTTTCAGAAAGGTTGAAGGTTAAAGATAATATTGCTTTTAACAGCCGCGACCAGGCGCTTATGATGAACTATGCCAATGGCTCTGAAATCTCAGGAAATACCATGGTTAACGCAGAAAAATGCGTTTATTTTTACAACGCCAACAATAATATTATCAAGGGAAATCATTTTGAAGGCTGCGATATAGGTATCCATTACACGGGTGCCGCGCAGGGAAACAAGATTAGTGAAAATGCCTTTATTGGCAATCAGAACCAGGTCAAGTACGTGGGAACCCGTTATGACGAATGGTCGGTGGATGGTCGGGGAAATTACTGGAGTGATAACAGCGCCTTTGACCTTGATGGCGACGGGCTTGCTGATACGGCTTATCGACCCAATGATGTCATTGACCAGGTGATCTGGCGGGCACCTGTGTCACGATTGTTATTAAACAGTCCGGCGGTTTCCGTTGTGCGGTGGGCACAGTCACAGTTTCCGGCTATTTTGCCCGGTGGCGTGATTGACAGTGCACCCATCATGAAAATGCCCGAAACACCCTCACTGAAGAAATACAAGGAAATGCAATGAGCATGTATCACGTTACATTGTCGGGTGTCACTAAAGCCTATGGCAAACAGAAGGCCCTGGATAATGTTGACCTGCAGTTAAAGGCCGGTGAATGCGTGGCATTGGCAGGCCATAATGGGGCCGGTAAAAGTACCCTGATCAAATTAATCTTAGGCCTAATTCATCCCACCCAGGGTCAGGTCCAGCTGTTGGGACATGATGCGGCCAGCCGGGCGGCTTCACAGGTGCGTAGCCAGGTTGGTTATTTGCCTGAAACGGTTGCCTTGCATCCTTCCCTTACCGGTACTGAAACACTGGACTTTTATGCCCGGCTGAAAAAACAGCCTTTGTCAGCCAATCACGCCTTGCTGTCACGGGTGGGCATTTCCCAGGCCGCCAAACGTCGTGTGGGTACTTATTCCAAAGGCATGCGCCAGCGCTTGGCCCTGGCTCAGGCTTTGCTTGGAAAACCCAAAGTGCTGCTGTTTGATGAACCCACTACCGGTCTTGACCCGGCATCACGGCAAATGTTTTATGAAATCGTGACCGAGTTGCGTAACCAGGGCTCAACCGTTTTGTTAAGTACTCACGCCCTGGCTGAGCTGGATGGGCAGGCTGACCGTATTGTGGTAATGAAAAACGGGCAAAAGATTGCCGATGGTACCATGTCTGAGTTACGCCAGCAAAGCGGGCTGCCCATCCGGATCCGGATCCAGTTGGCGGCACACAGCAAGCATGCCGGGCAACTGCCACAAGCATGGCACAGGCATAATGAGTCCAGTTTTGAACTGCATTGCACTGAAGAGGACAAGGTTCAGGCAATTTGCAGTTTGGGCCATATCGATGGAATTGATAATATTGAAATACATACACCCAGCCTGGATGATATGTATGCACACTTCCTGCGGAGGGAAGATGTATGAATGCAGTGTTTATTATTACCGGTAAGGAAATCCGTGATGGCATGCGCAACCGTTGGGTGCTTGCTACAACGGTGTTGCTTGCCATGCTGGCCCTGTCGCTGGGTTTTCTGGGCAGCTCGCCCACGGGTGCCGTTAAGGTTGATCCGCTTACGGTTACCGTGGTCAGTTTATCAAGCCTGTCTATTTTCCTGATCCCCCTTATTGCCATGTTGCTTTCGTATGATGCCATTGTTGGAGAGGTTGACCGTGGCACTATGGCTTTGCTGCTGAGTTACCCGGTAAGCCGCTGGCAGATTGTAATCGGCAAGTTTATCGGACATCTGCTTATCTTGACCCTGGCCACTTCAGTTGGTTATGGCATGGCTGGCATTGCATTGCAATTGGCGCATGGTACGGTAGATATCAGCGCATGGGAACCGTTTTTATTTTTGATTATTGCCAGTGTGTTATTGGGTGCCGCGTTTTTGTCAATGGGTTACTTGATTAGCACCCTGGTTCGTGAGCGGGCCACGGCAGCCGGTATTGCGATTGGCGTGTGGCTGTTTTTTGTTGTTATTTTTGATATGGCGCTGCTGGGGGCCCTGGTGGCCGATACTCAACAGAATATTACGGCTTCAATGGTTAATACCATTTTATTGTTCAACCCATCCGATGTTTATCGTTTGCTGAATTTGACAGGGTATGAAAATATTGCCATGTATGCTGGTATGGCCGGGTTAAGTGACCAGGTTAGTTTGGGACGTCCGGTTCTGATACTGGCCCAGCTGTTGTGGATTGTGGTGCCATTTTGTTTTGCCATTTTCTTTTTCAAGAAGAAACAGATATGAAACGATTGCTTTTTTCCGGAATATTGCTGGTTTCGGCCTTGCTTGCCGGTTGTGGCAACGATAGCGGCCAGTCAGAGAATCCCCCTGCACCGTTAGCTGTTACTTCAGACGCCATTGGGCATTATTGTTCGATGGGCATGCTGGAGCATGCGGGGCCCAAAGGCCAGATTTTTGTCAGGGGTTCAGACAAACCTGTTTGGTTTTCAACCATCCAGCAGGTGTTTGCCTATACCCTGCTGCCAGAAGAGCCCAAAGGCCTGAGTGCACTTTATGTGAATGATGCAGGGGCCGTTAGCGACTGGAACCAGCCGGGAGCCAATGAGCATTGGATAGATGCCCGCAAGGCGTTTTATGTTATAGAAAGCCGCTTTGTGGGGGGCATGGGTGTGGAAGATGCCATGCCTTTCAGTGATGAAGCCAAAGCCCGGAATTTTGTTGAAAAACATGGTGGCCGCATTGTGACATTTTCCACTATGCCCGAAGATTATATTTTGAATTACGACGGAGTGATTCGGGCGCCTGTTACCGGTTCTCCTCTTCCAAATGGAGCAAACAAATGAAAACATTTACACCATCACGTCGTCGTTTTATTGGCATATTTGCCGCTTCAGCCGGTTTGGGCATGATGCCCTGGATGGTGCGCAAGGCATCGGCCCTAACACTTGAGCCGGCCGTTTGGCGTGGAATTGCATTGGGTGCGGATGCCGAGTTGCATATTTATCATGCCAGTGCAAAAAAAGCCCGGCAGCTAATAGAGCTGGCGGTGGCCGAGGTGCGCCGGCTGGAAAATATATTCAGTTTATATCAGGAAGACAGCGTTTTAAGCCAGCTTAACCGGGACGGGTTTATTGATAACCCACCGGCCGATTTTATACGTTTGCTTAGTGACAGCAAATATTTCAGCACACTGACTTCGGGTGCGTTTGACCCTAGCGTACAGTCTTTATGGAAGCTGTATGCCGAGCATTTTACCCGGAATCCGGGTGCAACCCATGAACCCGATGCGGCAGAAATCAGGCGTGTGCTGGGCCTGGTTAATCATCGCCAGATTTATATTGAAGACCGGCGTGCCGGATTCCTGATGCCGGGAATGGCCTTGACCCTGAATGGCATTGCACAGGGTTACATTACCGACCGTGTCACGCAGCTGCTGCGCCAGGCCGGACTGGATCGGGCGCTGGTGGACATGGGGGAAATACGTGGGCTGGATGTGAACGAGAGTGGGCCAGACTGGAAGGCCGGTATTCGTGACCCTGAACAGGCAGGGCGGATCCTGGCAACCATCCCCCTGAAAAATGAGGCGCTTTCTACCTCGGGGGGCTATGGCACAACGCTTGATGAAGCGGGTAAATTTACCCATCTGTTCAATCCGCTAAGCGGTGCCTGCCAGCCGGCATATCGCAGTGTTTCAGTACGGGCACCCAATGCGACAACGGCAGATGCTTTGTCAACCGCATTTTCTGTTATGTCATTGGATAATATTAAAGCCGTCGTGAACCAATTGCCGGGTGTTGGTGTTTGGTTGTTAATGCCAGATGGTACGCAAAACCGATTTGGTCAGACAGCCTGAATAACAAACAAACTCCGTTTTTTAACGGAGGTTTGTTGTTGGTTTAAAAACCGGTTTAAAGACATGTGGGTTTGGCATGTTGAGCGGGTTTTAGCGACGGTTGCGTGGTTTGTTGTTATTGCGGGTTGCAGCGGCACCGTTTGCAGGGCGGCCAGGCAAGTGTCTAAAGGTAATACGGCCTTTATTCATGTCGTAAGGTGACATTTCAAGGGATACTTTGTCACCAGCCAGAATGCGGATATGGTGTTTGCGCATTTTTCCACCGGTGTATGCAATTAGCGGGTGGCCGTTTTCCAGGGTGACGCGAAAACGGGAGTCAGGTAGTACTTCGGTTACCAAGCCATTCATTTCTATTAATGCTTCTTTGGCCATAGATTAATCTCCTGTGTGATTGAAAATAACATGCATATGCGGCCTTGGCCGTAAGCTTAAAAAAAAGCGGTATGCGTAGATAGGCGCTGTGGCGCTGGCGGATATCGGGATGTAGCGTTTTTCCGCAATGGGAAAAGAGGTATAGCGTATAGCTGCCTGGCGTTAACCAGGTTCAGGGGTGAATTCTTTAAATATTAAACAATTAATATTTTTGAATAAACGGTTAGGTTAATGATACCCGTTGAATATTACGCCATCATAACGACGACAGTGCACTATTATATCATACTTGACGTTGTTTGTTAACTACAGCTTGGCCTGGTTAGGCAGGTCTTTCAGGGCAGGTGCAGGGGGCAGGCCGGTCACATCCAGGATTTCATGCTCATCCAGGGTTTCGCGCTCTAATAGTGCAGTGACCAGGGCATCCAGTTGTTGGCGATGATCGCGTAGCAATTGTTTGGCCTGCTCGTGGCTGTCATTGATGATTTTATGGACTTCTTCATCTACCAAAGCGGCGGTTTGTTCGCTGACGGCATCAAGCTGTCGCTGGCCCATTCCCAGGTATTGGTTCTGGCGGGCAGCCAGTTTTACCATGCCCAGTTTTTCGCTCATGCCCCAGCGGGTCACCATGTTGTGAGCCAGGTCGGTCGCCTGTTCAATGTCATTTTCAGCACCGGTGGTTTTAGTGCCGTAAACAATTTCTTCGGCAGCCCGTCCGCCCAGCATGCCAATAATACGTGCCCGCAGGTAGGCTTCGGGGTAGTTATAGCGGTCTGCCGGTGGTCGCTGGTAGGTAACGCCCAGGGCCTGGCCACGTGGCACGATACTTACGCGGTTGACAGGATCGGCACCGGGCACGACCAGGCCAAGAATGGCGTGTCCGCTTTCATGATAGGCAATCCGTTCACGGTCGGCCGGGCTCAGGACAATGGGTCGCTCGGGGCCCAGAATGATTTTTTCAAGAGAGTCAATAAAGTCTTTCAGATGGACTTCTTGTTGCCCGCGTTTGGCCGCCAGCAGGGCGGCTTCATTGCACAGGTTTTTAATATCGGCGCCTGACAGTCCTGGCGTGGTGGCGGCCACTTCCATTAAATCTGCATCTTGCGCCAGGGGTTTGTTACGGGTATGCACTTGCAAAATGGCTTCCCGGCCGATTTTATCGGGCAGGTTCACCACCACCCGGCGATCAAAGCGGCCGGCTCTTAACAGGGCCTTGTCCAGAATTTCCGGCTGGTTGGTGGCGGCAAGTACAATGACTTCTTCCTTGCCGGAAAACCCGTCCATTTCTGTCAGGATCTGGTTAAGCGTTTGTTCCTGTTCGCTGGCGCCACCCAGCACGGCCTGGCCCCGGGCACGGCCGATAGAGTCGATTTCGTCAATGAAAATGATGGAGGGCGCATGTTCGCGGGCCTGTTTGAATAAATCCCGTACACGGGCCGCGCCCACACCGACAATCATTTCAACAAATTCAGAACCGCTCATGGAGAAAAAGGGAACCTGGGCCTCGCCGGCAACGGCTTTGGCCAGCAGTGTTTTACCGGTACCCGGTGCGCCCACCAGTAATATACCCCTTGGGGCAGTGGCACCCAACGCCGTGTATTTCTTGGGGTTTTTCAGGAAATCAACAATTTCAACCAGTTCGTTTTCGGCCTCATCAATACCGGCCACATCCTCAAACGTGATTTTTTTATCTTGCTCGTGGTCATAGCGGCGGGCCTTGCTTTTACCCAGGCCAAACATGCCACCGCCCAGTGCGCCGCCGGCCTGTTTTGAGGCACGCCGGTAAAGCCATACGTAAAAGAAGATAATAAGCAGTACCGGGCCAAAGCCAAACAGCAGGTTTGTCAGGGAGCTGCCGGTCTGGATTGGCGACGCGCTGATGGTGACATTATGGTTGGCCAGAAAGGACTCAAGCCCCGGATCGGCGAAGTCTGGCACTACGGTGGAAAATGCAGTGACATTACGTGGCGGCTCTGCCGTGGTTTGCCGGGTAGTGCTTTCGTCAGAAGGCAGACTGACCGGACTGTTGAATTGCCCCTGTATGAGTTGGCCCTGGCTGTGAATGGACTGGACATTGCCCTTGGTAACCTGTTCTTTGAACGTGGTGTAGGGGACAGGAACCGCCTGATCGGCACCAGGTAAAAACCATTGCGTTGCCAGATAATTGACGGCCAGGACCAGCAGGATGATGAGCCAGAACTTACGCTGTGGCAGCCTGGGCGTGCCGGGGCGGCCCGGCGTATTGTTAAATGAATTGCCTGAAGAAGAATTGTTGCCGTTTTTCATCGTGCTTTGATTGCTCTGGAATTGTTATAGGGCGAAGGATTTGCGACTTTGCCTATCATAGCATTGAAAATGTAACTTCTTTCCATGGTCAGGCCGATGTGTTGTCTGCCATCCGGTTATGGCAAAGTCGCTGGTTCGCCCTATGTCTTAGGGTACCGTTTCGCCAAAATTGCCGTCACGAAAATCCTGCAGGGCCTGATAAAGCTCTTCCTGGGTATTCATGACAAAAGGCCCATACTGGGCAATGGGTTCATTCAGTGGCTGGCCTGAAATTAGCAGTACCCGGGCATCGGCACTGGCTTGAATCACTACCCCATCGGCCTGAGCCTGATTTTCAAGGATTGCCATGCGCTGTACCGGCACAGCTTTTCCTTCAATCGACACTTCACCACGGTAAACATAGACAAAGGCATTGTGAGTGGCGGGCAGGGGTTGCACGAAACGGCTGCCGGCCGGCATATTCAGGTCAAGATAAAGCGGCTCGGTTACTTCACGGGTGACCGCACCGGCGACACCATGGCTGCTGCCGGAAATCACGGTTACGTCAACACCTTCCGGCGACCTGAATTTGGGCAGTTCTCCGGCTTTAATATCTTTGTACCAGGGTTGGATCATCTTGTCCCGGGCAGGCAGGTTTAGCCAAAGTTGAAAGCCTTCCATGAGACCTTCTTCCTGTTGAGGGATTTCAGAGTGGATGACGCCTTTGCCCGCTACCATCCATTGAACGCCGCCATTCTCCAGCAAGCCTTCGTTTCCGGCGCTGTCACGGTGTTTCATGCGCCCGGCAATCATATAGGTAATGGTTTCAAAACCACGGTGAGGATGGTCTGGGAAACCGGCAATGTAGTCATCGGCCTTATCGCTGCCAAAGTTGTCCAGCATCAGGAATGGGTCAAGGCGGCGTTGCAGGTTTTGGGTTAGAACCCGGGTCAGTTTAACGCCCGCACCATCAGAGGTGGGCTGGCCGGCAATAATATGCTCTACCCCACGAGGGTGGGTAACGGTGCTGTGGCTGGTGTTCATGTTTTGCTCCTTGCCGGTATGCTTCATCTGCAGCATGCTGCTTGCAATACCGGAAATGGGGGGATTAATCGTATTATTCCACTATACACAAGACACCGGTACTGAAAAACCGGCAAAATGGGTCACATTGTTTCACCAAGGGAACAATGACTGCCTGGGCGGGCAATATCACTGTTTTTCCAGGGTGTGTATTTCCTGAATGTTGGCTACAATGGTCAGAAAATGAGCAAGGTCAGGCGTGGGTTGTCCAGGCACTTTGGCCAAATCATCCCAGCGGCGCAACCGTATGGCATCAACGGCATAGGGTTGTTGCATGAATGTTTCAACCTGGTCTTCACTGAATATCCCGCCCTGCAATTCAAGACTGTGCACTGATGCTGGTGACAGAGTGGAAAAATAGGTCTCATCAATAGCGCACAGACAGCGTTTTGCATCGACATGCATGCGGATGGGTTCAAGTACGGCCGCAGGCAGGCTTTCCTGCAGAAATGGAAGGACAAACACCTGGTGACGGTGGTCTGTTTCCTGGTCAGGCCCGGTGCTTTCCTGCTGTGCCTGAATGATATGGCCCAGGTCATGTAAAAGGGCAGCGGCAATCAGGGAATGGGGTGCCCCTTCCGATTCAGCCAATGCCGCTGTTTGCAAGGCATGTTCCAGTTGGGTAACGGCTTCGCCACCGTAAAGCGAGGCACCGTGTTTTTCAAACAGGGATTGAATATCATCAAGAGAAAGGTTCATGTCAGGTAGCTGTTTATGGTTAAAAGGATGAAGCCTAGCCTTGGTCGGTTACGATAGCATGACAGCCTGAGCTTCATTGGCAGGCCTGACAAAAATGGCATGAAAGGTTATCAATCGATTAATACTCCGTCTTCATGAAACAGATAGGGCCCTTCAAACTTTCCGGATGCGGCCAAGTGTGATACCAAGACCCTGTTTTGTGCATCCCAGGCATGTAAACGGAATCCCGGGGGCTCTAGTATCCAGGTGGATTCGGCATTGTCATCCAGATCCAGGGTGACCTGATGAGCGGGCGCAGGGGCCGTAGAGGCTATTGTTCCACCAAAGCGTACATCAATAACGCGATGCAGGTGGCCGCAAATGATGCGTTCGATGTTGTTGTATTGCGATACTATCGCTGCCAGCTCGTTTGACCCGGTTTGTAATCCAATTTTATCCATATGTCCGATCAGTGTCCGGAAGGGCGGGTGATGCATGGCAATGACAACCGGTTGGCCTTCACTGGCTTCCAAAGTTTCTTGTAACCATTGCAGTCGTGCCTTGCACAGTTCTCCCCCGCTTTGCTGCGGGATAACGGTGTCAAGCGCAACCAGGCGCAGTTCACCAATATCCACTGCGTACTGGATAAATTCGCCGTTTTGCATGTAGTCATGTTCGGGAAAAGCGGCACGCAGGTTCTGCCTGTCGTCGTGGTTGCCGGGCAGAAAATAGACAGGCATGTCCAGGGGCGCAAGCAGGGCACGCAAATGGGCGTATTCAGCCGGGCGGCCGAAATCGGTCAGGTCACCGGTCAGTACAACCGCATCAGGCTGCTGGCGCAATGCCAGTACCGACTCAACACAGGTGCGCAGGTAAGGGGCGGTGTCCAGACGGCCGTAAGCCAGCTTTTGGGGTTCGCGAATATGAAGGTCGGTCAGTTGGGCAATGATTGTCATGGTTTAACGTTTGTTTAATGGTTATTGGCAGGCATGAGACGGATGGTATCGATATGAAGACTGAGGGTTTCACCAACCCTGAAAACGGTATCGCCAGGCTGTTCTGCCATTAAAACCTGTTGATTATGGGTTTTCAATTGCAACTGTATCCGATCGCCCAGGAATGCCCGTCGCTCTATGGTGACCTGTGGCAGGCCTTCAATGGCAGGGACAAGTTTGACATCTTCAGGGCGCAGCAACACGGCAGTTTGTGATTTTAAATGATCGGGGCAGGAAAGCGCCACATCACCAAATGAAATCAGTCCGTGAATGATGGCGTTTTCATCACGTTCAATCCGGTTGACCCGGCCCAGGAATTGCGCCACAAAAGGATGTGCCTGTTTGCGATACAATGATTCCCCATCACCAACCTGGATGATTTCACCGGCACACATAATGGCCAGGCGATCGGCAATAGCCAAGGCTTCCTGCTGGTCGTGGGTAACATGTACGGCGGTAATGCCCAGTCTGCGCAGCAAATCGGCCAGCTCATCACGCAGCGATTCCTTTAGCTTGGCGTCCAGGGCTGCCAGGGGTTCGTCCAGCAACAGGACTTGCGGCTTGACTGCGACAGCTCGTGCCAGGGCCACCCGCTGGCGCTGGCCACCTGACAATTCACTGGGACGTTTTTTTTCCAGACCATTCAGGTGAACCAGATCAATCAGTTCCCCTACAGTCTGGCGCTGCACATCTGCTGGCACACCCCGAACTCTTAGGCCATAGGCGATATTGGTTTCCACTGACATTTGGGGAAATAGGGCATAGCTTTGGAATACCATGCCAATGTCACGTTTTTCAACCGGCAATTGGGTAACGTCACGGTTGGCAAACAGGATTTTACTGCCACTATTGGCGGTTTCCAGTCCGGCCAGCAGGCGCAGTAATGTTGTCTTGCCACAACCTGATGGCCCCAGCAAGGCGATGACTTCGCCCGGGTTGATAGTCAGGTTGACCGGTTTTAGGCCCCGTGTGCCGTCAGGGTAGGTTTTGGCGCAGTCAATAATGTCAATACGGGTTTTTTCAATATTCATTTAATTCTCCGGTTGGTGCCGGCTTTCAGTGTGGCGGACAGTCAATGGCTTCAGTTGCCGTAGCGATTTTGGACCCAGTTTGCAACGCCTTGCAGCACCCAGAGGATAGGCAGGATGACCAGGATGAAAATAAGCGTGTAGGCCGAGCCCACTTCAATTCTCATCGACGCATAACTGTCTGCCAGGCCCACTGGAAGGGTTCTTGTCAGGGGTGTGTGCAACATCCATGTGAGGTTAAACTCGCCAATCGAGAGGGTGAAGACCATGAGTATGCCGGCCAGAATGGATGGAAAGATGGCGGGTACCAGTACACCCAGAAAGCGCTGGGTGAATGAAGCCCCCAGCGTACGGGCAGCTTCTTCAATGGCCAGCAGGTCGGGTCGCTGGAACGCCGAACAGACGGTTCTAACCATGAAGGGCAGGGTAAACAGGATATGTCCTATCAGGATAAAACCATAGCTTTGGCGCAGAAAATTGACGTTGCCATAGGCAAGAATGAGTGCCAGTGCAGTTGCCAGACCAGGTATGGCTACAGGCAGCATCAGGGTTTCCTCAAAGGCACGGCTAAAGCGTGATTGGCTGCGTGCCAGGGCATAAGCACAGGGCACGCCGAGCACCAGCGTACAGGCAACACATGCCAAAGCCAGCAATACGGATTGCACCCATGGCGGTGGCAAAGACAATTGCGCCGCAGGCTACCGTGGTGGGTGCCAGCTGTGGCAACCAGACGTCTCGGGTAATGTCCCATCGCGATGCGCCCAGTAAAATAATGAAGAAACCAATAATGACCCCGGGAAAGGCCAGGGGGGCCGTTAACAGGGAAAGCAGTACCTGGCGGCCGGCAAAGCGCCGGCGTGCCAGATAAATGCCCACTGCGCCACCAACCAGCAGGGTGGTTATCGTGGTGACCAGTGACAACAGCGTGGTATTGATCATGCTCCACATATATCGTGAATCGGTTAACACCAGGAAATAAGTCTGCCATCCTTTTTCTGCAGGCAATGCCACCAGCAGTACTGCCGGCAATAACCAGAATGCGGTAAAGAATGCCGTAGCGGGCGCAAGGCAGGCAAGCAGTAAAGGATTGTGGTGCCTTGAAGCTGGCTCGTGGCCTGGCAGTGTGGTTTCCCGGTTCATTTCATCCCTTATGTCGATATATGGTTATTCATGTTTGTGTTATTAACGCACTTCTTTCATGTAGCGGTCGGAAAAATCGCGCTGCACGTCGGCCATGCGGCCATAGTCAATGGCTTTGACGCGGGAATAGTCGGCGGCGGGCAGAAACTTGGCTTCCACATCTTTGGGCATCGCTTGCGCACGTACCGGGCGAAGGAAAGCACGGGCCCAGATGGCCTGGCCTTCGTCGGACATGACAAAATCAAGGGCCTTGCGTCCGTTGTCGGCATGCGGTGCATTGGCAACCAGGCCCATGACGTAGGGAACGGCAACCGTGCCTTCTGCGGGAATCACAAATTCCACATTGGCCTGGTCTTTGTATTTTGCGCGGTAGGCATTGAAGTCATAATCCAGAAGAATGCCGATTTCACCGGAAAGCAGGCGCGCATAGGATGTCTGCTTGGGAACAATGGGTTCATTGGCTTGCAGGGATTTGAAGTAATTGATGCCAGGCGAGAAATCTTCCAGTGAACCGCCCAGTGCTTCGTTGACAGCGACCGCACCGACATAACCGACAAAAGCGGAAGAGGGGTCAAGATAGCCAACCAGACCCTTGTATTCGGGTTTGAGCAGATCTTGCCATGACTGGGGAATGGGTTTGCCATCCAAGGCATCCACATTGACCATGAAGCCCATGGTGCCGGAATGGGTGGTAAACCAGTGGCCATCAGGGTCTTTCAGGTCTGACGGGATGTCTTCCCAGTTGAGCGGCTTGTAAGTGTCCAGCACGCCTTCTTTTTGCGCCTGTACGGCAAATGAAATGCCCAGATAGGTGATATCGGCAACCGGATTGGATTTTTCTGCCACCAGTTGTGCCAGTGATTGCCCGGAGTTTTTGTTGTCAGGCGGAATGGCAATGCCGGTTTTTTCCTTGATGACCTTGAGCTGGGTACCCCAATCGGCCCATTCTGTCGGGCAGTTGTAACAGATGGCGGTTTGTGCTGATGCCGCAGAAGCCGTAAATCCAAGCGCAAGTACGCTGGCTTGTGCGAAACGTTTTAAAAGACTGGACATCGTAATCTCCAAGTTGAGTGGGAAGTTAACAGGTATGTTACGTATTGGCGCAGTGTGGAGCAGGGGCCTGCGCGCAGGATTCACCCCATTGAAACTGACAGGCCAGCGTGAGGCTTTCCCGCGATTCGGGAACTCTGCTTTCATTAATGGCCTTTACAAGCAACAGGACACTTTGGCGTCCCATTTCGTAGTTGGGTTGTGAGATGGTGGACAGGGCGGGCGTCAGGTCTTGGCCAAGCTGTATACCATCAAAACCGGTTACGCTGATATCCTGGGGAACACGCAGGCCACACTGGTGTGCGGCACGAATGGCGCGTATGGCCAGCAGGTCGTTGGAGCAGATCAGGGCGGTAGGACGATTATCCTTTTTCAGGGAAACTGAAATTTGTTCAATAGCGGTTTCCACAAAGGGAACCTCTATCAATTCGGCGGCCTCAAGTCTTGCCTGTCTCATGCCTGACACAAAACCGGCATAACGTTGTTGTGCCCGATCAGAAGTTTTTAATTGTCCGCACACCATTGCAATACGGGTGTGACCAAGATGAACCATTTTCTGGACCAGTTCATGGACGGCCAACTCACCTTCAACCGATACACAGGGATGATCGGGGTGGCGGTTGTATATCAGCGTATAGGGGGTTTTGCTGGTTTTCAGCCGTTCAAGAGCCTTTGAGGATTGGGCATCTGAAACTACCAGAATCACGCCATCCACGCCAAAGGCCTGCAACTGTGCTACGGCCTCCATTTCGTGGTTGACTTTATATTCTGTTGTGGCCGGCATGATGGCGTAGCCATGTGTGGCTGTCGCTTGCGCAATGCCTTGCAGGCATTCCGTGAAGACGGGGTTGTTCAGGGTTGGCAACACCACTCCCAGAACCCGGCTGCGTTGTGTGCGTAAGGTTCTTGCTGAAGCATTTGGGCGGTAGCCATGTTCCCGGGCGACATGCAGAACTTGTTCCCGGGTGGTTTCACTGACCTGTTCGGGTGAATTGAAAACCCGTGAAACGGTTGCGGGTGACACGCCGGCACGGGTGGCAATGTCCAGAATGGAAATACGGTCGCTACGTTGCTTCATGGTTGACAGGTTGATTGAATGAAATCGTTTTCAGAAAACGATTTCATTCTATGTGCAGCCTATTACATTGGTATGACAGCCTTGCTGTTATTACCGAAATAAAAAAATGGCGATGAACCAAGCTGTATTCAGTTACTCTACGTCAATACAGATTTTTAGCTTATTAAGGGAAAGATCCATGTGGAATGAACGTTATGCCAGTGAAGAGTATATGTATGGCACGGAACCGAATGCTTTTCTGGCGGAGCACGCGGCCATGTTGAAAGGGCCGGTTTTGTCGCTGGCAGAAGGAGAGGGCAGGAATGCCGTTTTTCTGGCCTCGTTGGGCCTTGAGGTGCTTGGTGTGGACAGCTCAGATGTCGGGCTTGACAAAGCGCAGGCACTTGCCGGTAAAAAAGGGGTGAAAATTCAGACGGAAGTGGCTGATCTGGCCGAGTTTGAACCACAGGAAAATCATTATGCTGCGGTTGTATCCATTTTTGCCCACTTGCCTGGCAGTATCAGGCGACGGCTTTATCCATTGGTGGAAAAAAGCCTGAAGCCGGGCGGTATTTTCCTGCTGGAGGCCTATACCGAAGAGCAGCTGCCCCGCAAGACCGGGGGGCCCAAAGACCTGGATATGTTAATGAGCAAGGCCAAGATTGAACAGGATTTTGCCAATTATGAACCTGTTCTTTTGCGAGTGTTGGAACGGGAGGTGCAGGAGGGCCAGTTACATACCGGACTGGCTTCGGTGATTCAGTTTATTGGCAGGAAAAAAGCATAGCCATTGTATGGCCGGCTTTATTGGGCCCAATATGTTTTTGGGGTACCAAATCCCCTGGTCCATCATGAACCAGTCAGGTTTCGATTGGGCCGGTATGCTCGAGCCTGCGTATATGAACGGTTCCAATGCGTTGTTCTTCGATGCTTGCCACCCGTAACTCAAACTGCTCATGGATCAGGGTTTCGCCCTCCACGGGCAGGCGACCAAATCGGCTGATCATATAACCGCCCAGGGACGCGTAGTCGCCTTCAACGCTAACCAGTCCTTCTGTTTGAAGTGCAATCTCCAGTTGATGAAGGTCTGCACTGCCCGCCACTGTCCATTGTCCTGGTCCGGTGGCCTGTATTTCCATGGTTTCGTCTTCATCGGGAAACTCACCGGCAATCGCCTCAAGGATGTCAATGGGAGAGACCACGCCCAGGAGCTCACCGAACTCGTCACTGACCAGAACGATTTGTCCGCTGGCCCGACGCAAGGTTTCGATCAGGTTGATCGCAGTAATGGACTCCGGTACGTAAATCGGGGTACGCAGGCTGTTTTTTTCATCTATTTTTCCATCTCGGATCAGGTCACCAAGCAGGTCTTTCACGCGGGCCACCCCAACAACATTATCCATCGAGCCGCGGCAGACCGGGAAATAACCATGAGGCACTTCAAGCAGTTTTTTACGGATTTTTTCAGGATCTTCATCCAGATTCACCCATGAGATATCGGAGCGGTGCGTCATGATGGAGCGCACGTTGCGTTCGGCCAGCGTCAGCACACCACTGACCATACTGCGTTCTTCAGGTGCAAAGGTGGCGGGTAGCATGGATTCGGGCGTATTGGCCAGCTCTCCGATGTGTTCCTCTTGTGACTGGCGTCCACCCAGCAGGCGAAGAACCGCCTTTGAAGTGCGCTCACGCATGGGGAAACGGGCCTGTTCCCGGACAATATTGCGTCGGGCAATTTGATTCAGGGCCTCAATCATGATAGAAAAACCAATGGCTGCATACAAATAACCTTTGGGCAGATGAAAGCCCAGGCCTTCAGCGAACAGGCTCAGGCCGATCATGAGCAGGAAGCTCAGGCACAGCACGACAACGGTGGGGTGTGCGTTCACGAAGCGTGTCAGCGGCTTGGAAGCGACCAGCATGACACCGATGGAGATGATGACCGCCGCCATCATGACCGGCAACTGGTCTACCATGCCAACAGCCGTGATGACCGCATCCAGGGAAAAAACGGCATCCAGCACCACAATTTGTGTGACAACGACGCCAAAGCTGGCATAACCGCCCGAGGCAGACCCTTTGTGAGAGACGCCTTCAAGCCGTTCGTGAAGTTCCGTGGTGGCCTTGAAAAGCAGGAATAGTCCCCCGACCAGCAATATCAGGCTGCGGCCTGAAAAACCATGTCCGAAGAGACTGAACAGGGGGGTGGTTAGCGTGACGATCCAGGAAATGACTGAAAGCAGGCCCAGTCGCATGAGTAACGCCAGTCCAAGGCCGATGACACGGGCCCTGTCCCGCTGGTGAGGCGGCAGTTTTTCAACCAATATGGCGATGAAAATGAGGTTGTCGATGCCAAGGACGATTTCCAGAACGACAAGCGTTGCAAGACCTATCCAGGCGGCGGGGTCCATGAGTAGTTCAATCATTGTGTTTTCGGGTAAAGGCGTGGCAAGGCAAACAGGCGTACAGTGACATTGGCCCGGGATGGATGAATCCGAAGCGGGCTATAGGGCGTAACGGGGTATGCAGTGCAAAAGACAATCGAAGTTTGGCTGGCGTGGGCCAGCACCGTACTGGGTGGTTCCGTGTCAGAAGCCATAAAGTGGTTTCAATTGAAATAAGATAAACAATAGGTGGCTGGAACGATATGTTATTGTGTTGTTGGGTGATCCTAGCACGTGAATATGACAATTACAAGATACAAACATGACATATTGAGAGGTTTCCTGTTTGTTTTTAAACGCAGTAGACCGGTCAGATTGGTGATGCAAAATCAGTGATGCAGCTCATGCCGGACATGATTTCAACGTTGGGGCGAGGCGGCGAATATGATATAGTTGCGGGCTATGCAAATCCTTCAGGATCCACCTCGATACAAGATGACACGCTTCTGGCAAATTCTTTTTTGCCTGACAGTTTTGTCGTTCCTGTGCCGGGCGCTGATTCCTGTCGGCTATATGCCCGACTTTTCCGGTGCCCGCGACGGAAGGTTTTCCATTACCATCTGTACCGCTGCGGGTACCAGCACCATACTGGTGGATGCAAACGGGCAGCCAGTCGAACCATCGTCAGGCGATTATTTTGACAATCAGAATTGCTCATTTTGCCTGCTTGCATCGCAAATATTAATCCCCGCATCGCAAGCGCCTGCCTTGGTGACGTTCGTTACGCAACGTCCTGCCCCATTGCTGCATGGCAATGAAGCACTCCCTCCTTTGCCCGCCCTGGGCCCGCCGCTGGGCTCCCGCGCCCCTCCTTTAAGCCTCGGTTAACTTTTTGCCAGTGATTGTGTTTGCCTCAATCATGCCTTGACGATCGTTTTCCGAGGTTTTTTTGTGTTTATTTTCCATTCCCGCTTACGCGACAGCGTCAGGCCGGTTGTGCTATTGCCTTTTCTTGCGTCTGATTTAAATATCAGGCCTGCGCCCAGGCATTAAATCTTTCCGGCAATCGGTGAATCGGTCAATCCATCGGTAACAATCGTCTATTACAGACTCTGGTAACGTCCGGCGTCACAGTCAGTTTGCGTCCGTGCTTTGTTACCTATAAACATAAATAGATATATAAATTCACAAATGACATATTTTAATCTTGTTTTCCTATCACGTTTTCGCCTGTCAGCACTGGCTTTCCCTACGGTGGCCGGTGCCTTATTGGGTACAGTCTGGACCAATACCAGCGCTGCCAGTGTCACTCAATTGGATCCCATTGTGGTAACGGCATCGGCAAGCGAACGCTTGTTGGAAGATGCGCCCGCCAGTGTCACGGTGTTAAGCGGCGAGGAGCTGGGTCGCCGGCCGATTTATGATGTGGCCCAGGCGGTAGAGGGGTCTCCCGGTGTTACGTTAAGTAGTGTGGGTATTAATGGCAAGGGTATTTCAATTCGCGGCATGAAAACAGACCATACCCTGGTCTTGTATGACGGCATGCGTATCAACCAGTCGGGTCCCCTTATTTTCGGTTCGGATTTTGAGCACGGCTGGATGCCTGCGGAAGCCATTGAACGTATTGAAATTGTCCGTGGTCCCATGTCTTCGCTTTACGGTTCAGAGGCGCTGGGCGGTGTTGTCAACGTGATATCACGACGTGCCACCGATGAGTGGGTCAGTGTTTTTTCTGCCGATGGCGTTTTTCCCCGCACCAGTCGGGGCGGCGACCGTCATCGTCTGGGTGCCTACGTGTCGGGCCCATTAATTCAGGACGTGCTTGGCCTGACGGTGTCCGGGCAATATCAACACACGCAAGCCTTATATACTCCCCAAAGCGCAATGCCCACGGCTTTTCATGAAACCTCCATGGGGTACCGGAAAGACCTGTTGGGCACGGTGGGTTTAACCTGGACGCCCGATGACAGACAGCGCCTGGACGCCTCCATGAGTGTCGGCAAAGAAGATCGTTGGCGCAACAGTACCACTTACCGTTCAGACGACAATATCCACCGGCAGCGCCTTTCCCTGTCACACTCCGGAGACTGGGATTGGGGGGAAAGTGAAGTCAAGCTGTACCGCTCCAACCTCAAGCGTGTCAATGACCGGACAGACGGTGGCAGCACCGGCCCGCACCAGTTTACCGATAAGGTTGCCAGTGGCATGATCAGCTTTGAGCCATTATCAGGGCATACCGTCACGCTGGGTGGTGAATTGCGCAAGGAAATCCTGGAAGATCCCACCGTGAATGCGTCCGGTCGGGAAAATGCCTCCCACAAGGCTTTCTTCCTGCAGGATGAAATGATACTTGGAGAAAACTGGGAGTTGCTGTTTGGCAGCCGTTTCGACCACCATCCCAACTATGGCTGGCAGACCAGTCCGCGTGCCTATGTGTTGTATCATTTCAATGATGAACTTGTTTTCAAGGGGGGTGTGGGCAAGGGTTTCCGTGCTCCCACGCTTAAACAGCTGTCACCCGGTTATCGCGGTACATGGGGTCGAGGCTCGGAAATTTTCGGCAACCCGGACCTGAAACCCGAGACCTCGGTGTCGTATGAAGCGGGTTTTGACTATAACGCAGAAAGCTGGCAAGCCAATGCCATGCTGTTCCTGAACCAGGTTGATGACCTGATTGACAGCCACTGTGTTTCCGGGTGTAGCGGCAGGACCAAAACGTACGAGTACATTAACATCAACAAGGCCCGCATTAGCGGCCTGGAACTGGGCTTTGGGGTGGAACTGCCCTGGCAGCTCCAGTTGAATGCCAACTATACCTATCTGGACGCCGTGGACCGTACCGGCAAAACGCGTCTGACTGACCGCCCTCGACATACCGCCAATGCCACATTGAACTGGCAGCCGGCAGATGACTGGGATGCCAGCCTCAGGTGGCAGTATGTTGGTTCACAACGAACGACTTCAGGATCTGGCTACCAGCCGGCCTATTCAATCCTCTCCCTGTATGGCAGTTACGATGTCAACCGTCATGTGACCTTGCGTGCGGGTATCGAAAACCTTACCGACAAGCGTCTGGCCGATGAGTCTGCAGACTATGTGTTCAGTGATGAAGGGCGTCGTTTGTTCGTTGGCATGGAAATGAGGTTTTAAGCATATGCGAAAGCTCATTCTTAATCTATGGATGCTGTTGTGGTGCCTGGGTGTTTCCGGGTTTGTACAGGCTCAACCTGCCGTTGATGCTTCGGCACCGCTTGTCAAAGTCGTCACCAACCGTTCGGTGCTGCCGGCAAAATTCCATGTGCTGGCACCGATTGCCGAACGTGCGGGTGTCCGGCTTGAACACGTGGATGTTGGCACGATAGGTGCACCCGCCGGGCATTGGTTGCAGGGCGCCAGCCTGGTGGTGCTGGATACGCCACGGCCCAGTGCCCGTGCCGAAGTGGATGGTGTGATCGGTGAAAACCTGCGGCAGGGGAATATCCCCTGGCTTAGGGTTGGCAGCCGTGTTGAAGACTTTGGTGGCATGACGGCCGAACAGGCCCGGCAACTGTCCAGCTATTACACCAACGGCGGTACCGGCAATTACGGGCTGTTTTTCCAGGCCGCCAAAGACCTTGCCGAAGGCCGTTCCATTGCCTCGCTGCCGGCTGCCGAACCGGTGCCTGAGACCGGGTTTTATCATCCGGCCGCCCCGCAGGTATTCGAGTCGCTTGAGCCTTACCTGGCCTGGGCCCGGGCACGCATGCCCCAGCCCGTTGGCCACGTTGCCTTCCTGATTCACAATGGCGTGGTCAGTGACATGCAGACGCAGCTTATTGATGCCCTGATTACCGCCGCCGAAGCCAGAAACATCTTGCCGCTTGCCTTCTGGTATGACAGCAGTGATCCCAAGGCGTTGACGAAGGTTGTCAAGCCGGCCGGTGCCGATGCGATGGTCAACCTGCGCATGACGCAGAATAGCACCGAGCGCGCTGCCGAACTGGCGCAATTGGGTATCCCCGTGATCCAGACCCTGACCTATCGTGAGGGCGATCAGGCCCAATGGCTGGCAGCGCCCAGTGGTGTGGCGCAAAGGGTTGTGCCGATTTTTATGGCCATTCCAGAAACCTGGGGCATGAGCGACCCGATGGTGCTGTCTGCCCTGCAGGACGGAGCGGCGGTGCCCATGGCCGAACAGGTGGACGGTTTGCTGGATAAATTGCGCAAGTTGATGGAGTTACGTCGCAAGCCTGCCAGCGGCAGGCAGCTGGCACTGATGTTCTGGAATTATCCGGCCGGTGAGCGCAATTTCGGTGCTTCGCACTTAAACGTGCCGGCCAGCATTGAAAACATGACCCGGGTGCTGAACCGGGCCGGCTATGACATTGACCCCATCAGCGAAGCAGACATGATCGAAAAGGGCCAGGCCATGCTGTCCATGCTGTACCGAAGCAGCCCGCCAGAAGATCTGCTGGCCCGGGGCCTGGCGGCGGCGCTGCCGGTTTCGCAATACCAGGCATGGCTGGACAAATTGCCTCCCGGGCCACGCGAAGGCATGGCTGTCTGGGGGAATCCGGCAGACCATTGGGCGGTACACACGGTGGATGGCGTGCCCGCGTTCGTTATTCCCAGAATGAAGTCGGGCAATCTGGTTGTCATGCCACAAATGCCCAGAGCTGCGGAAATGGGTGGCAATTACCACGATGAGTCGATGGCTCCTGATCATTTGTACATGGCGGCTTATTTGTGGGTGCGCGAAGCGTTTGGTGCCAACGCCCTGATCCATCTGGGTACCCATGGCACCCAGGAATGGTTGCCTGGCAAGGACAGGGGGCTTTCCATGAGTGACTATCCCTTTCTGGCATTGGGAGATTTGCCCGTTTTCTATCCCTATATCCAGGATAACGTCGGCGAGGCGCTGCAGACACGACGCCGGGGCAGGGCGGTTTCCATCAGTCATCAAACGCCGCCTTTCGCATCGGCAGGACTTTATGACGAACTGCGCGATATGTTTACACTAATAGAAGAGTATGAGCAGCTGGACGAAGGTGCCGTGCAGCAGGCGGTCATGGAAAAAATCCTGGCCGCCACGCGCGATTCCAGCATGATTCAGGACTTGGGCTGGCAGGAAAGTCAGGCGCGTGATGATTTTTCGGGTTTTCTGCAGGTTTTGCACGATCATTTGCAGTCGCTGGCCCAAACCGCCATGCCACTGGGGTTGCATCGTTTTGGCCAGCCTTCTGCGCCGGAGCACCGGCTTTCCGTGGTGATGCAACAGCTGGGCCAGCCTTTTTATGAGGCGCTGGGTTTGCCGGATGGGGTGTTTGCGGAAGATTTCACGAAGCTGCAAAGCAGTGTTCCTTATCAAACCCTGAACCGTTACCTGCGTGAGGGTGAAGATATTGCCACGGCTGTGCCTGAACTTCAGGCGCATCTGCGGCGTGCCCAAGAGCTGGACGCGGGCCTGGCTGATACCGGCGAGATGGAAGCGTTATTAAGCGGCTTGTCGGGCGGTTTCGTGTTGCCGGGGCCGGGGGGCGATCCCATACGCAGTCCCGGTTTGGCCGGCGGCCGTAACCTGTATGCGCTGGAGCCCGATAAATTGCCCACGCCTGCCGCTTATGAAAGCGGTGGCACGGCATTGATGCAACTGGTGGATACTTATCGCAGTGAGCATCAGGGCGCCTGGCCCCAACGCCTGGCATTCAGCCTGTGGGCGGGCGAAGCGGTGCGTCATCAAGGCATTACCGAAGGGCAGATCCTGCACGCACTGGGCCTCAAACCGGTATGGGCGCGCAATGGCCGGGTTTCCCGTCTGGAAATTATTCCTGCCGCTACCCTGGGCAGGCCGCGTATTGACGTTGTCATCCAGACAACGGGGGTGTACCGGGATCAGTATGACGGTTTTATGCGCTTGCTTGCCGAGGCCATGAACCAGCTTGCGGACCTGGATGAACCGGTTAATCCGGTTGCGTCCAATACAAAGCGGATCACGGCCGAACTGCTGGCATCGGGCATGTCGGCAGACGAGGCAACGCAGGCTGCCCGCTACCGGATTTTCAGCAGTGCACCGGGCAATTACGGCACTGGTCTGCCCGGCATGATGCAGCAATCCACCCAGTGGGAAGGGGATGCCGCCCTGGCCGGGCAGTTCCTGAATCGCATGCAGTATGCCTATGGCAGTGAAGGCTGGGCTACCAAGCCCTCTTCGGCCAACCTGCTGGCGGCCCAGTTGCGGGGCACCGATGCAGCGGTCATGTCACGTACCTCAAATATACATGGCGTGCTTTCCACCGATCATCCATTCGAATTTCTGGGTGGGCTGTCGGTGGCGATCCGGCATCTGGATGGCAAAAGCCCACTGCTGTATATCTCTGATTTGCGCCAAAAAGAACCCAAGACCACTTCCATGCAAGCGTTTTTGTCCAATGAGATGCGGGTCAGATACCTGAACCCGCACTGGATACAGGGCATGCAAAATGAAGGTTATGCCGGCACGCTGGAAGTTGTGGATACGGTTAATAACCTGTTCGGCTGGCAGGCCGTAGACCCCGGTACCGTGAGGTCCGATCAATGGCAGGCCATCTTCGACACTTATATTGAAGATACCCGTCAATTGGGTACGAATGAATGGTTTGAGCAGCACAACCCCACCGCCCAGGCGCAGTTGCTGGAACGCATGGCCGAAGCCATACGCAAAGGCTATTGGGATGCGCCCGAAGCCACCCGGCAGGCGCTGGCCGGGCGCTGGCAGGAACTGGCGCAGCAGTTCAATGCCACGGCCGGAGATCCGCTGACACAGGCTTTTGTGGCGGACATGGCCCAAGGGTTTGGCCTTGCGCAAGCGACTGCACAAGCAGGTGCCGCAACACCTGAGCCCGCTTCTTCTGCTGATCCCCTGGTACAGGCACCGTCCGCGGTCAGTGGCCAGGTTATGCAACCCGTGGAAACGGCGCCGCCATCGTTTCCCTGGATGCTGTTTTTTTCACTTTCCCTGCTGGGTGTCGCCACTTTGTATGGCGCGCTGCGTCAATGGCGTGGGGCCCATACAAGGTCTGCACACGCATAATTTTTTTGGAGTATTAAATGAACTTTCTTGAATCGGGCCTGTATGAACTTGCCGGGCTTTTCCTTGCACCCGTACTTGTAATGATTTTGCTTTGCCTGTTGTATTCCTTTGCCTCGCTGGGCGGTTTTGCCGTTGAGTGGTGGCAACGGCGCCAGCAACGCGCGCAATCGGTGCTGCACCAGCAGCATGCCAGGCATGGCGGCACTGCCGATGACTTGGAACTATGGATTATGCACCGCCTGGAGCTGTTGCGTATTGTATCGCGCACGGCACCCATGCTGGGTTTGATTGCCACCATGATACCCATGGGCCCGGCCTTGCTGGCGCTTGGCGGGGGCAATGCGGCTGGTGTGGGCGAGAACCTGGTCACGGCTTTTTCAGCGGTTATTCTGGCATTGATTGCGGCCAGCGTTACGTTTTCCATCTTGACGGTACGGCGACGCTGGCTGTTGCAGGAACTGCGTGAGCTGGAACGCCAGGGCTTGCTTGTGGCACAGGAGGCCTGAACATGCGATTTCTGGAATCTGATGATGCAGATGATCCCATCCTTTCGGTGGTTAACATGATTGACCTGTTTCTGGTGGTGATAGGGATTTTAATGGTGGTGGTTGCCCTTAACCCGCTTAATCCGTACGCCGCCCAGGATGTGATTGTGATTGAAAACCCCGGCAAGGCCAATATGACCATGACCATTAAAGAGGGTGAAGAGCTGACCCGTTATGAGTCTAATGGTGAAATCGGGCAGGGGCAGGGCATCAAGGCCGGCATTACCTACCGGCTGGATGACGGGCGCATGATTTATGTGCCCGAAACGGCTGTTGCCCAGTAAGGGCACCTTGTTGTTGGAAAGCATTGCTTGCCCGTTACCGGGCAAGCAATGCTTATAAAACAGGCCGTTAAACGGCGGTGTAGCCGCCATCAACCAGCAGGCTGGTGCCGGTAATGAAAGAGGCATCGTCACTGGCCAGGAACAAAACGGCGGCAGACACTTCTTTGGGTTCACCCATGCGGCCAATCGGGTGCAGGGCGGCAATACCGGCACGGATTTCCGGTGTAATGGTTTCGGTTAAGGGGGTGTTGATATACCCGGGGCAAACCATGTTGCAGCGGATACCTTCCTTGGCATGAGAGGTGCCTACCATTTGGGTGAGCATTTTGACGCCCCCTTTAGCGGCAGAGTAGGCGGTTAGTTTGTCGCGGGCTACCATGCTGTGGATAGACCCATTGTTGACAATGGCACCGCCCGTGCCCTGTTTTTTAAATTGCTGGACGGCATATTTATCGCAGTAAAAAACACCATTCAGGTTGATGTCGATAATTCTCTGCCAGTCTTTGCTGTCCAGTTCATCGACATTGGCTTCGATATTGATGCCGGCATTGGCAAAAATGACATCCACCTTGCCGTATTGTTCCACCGCTTGCTCAAACAGGTTCTTGACTTCCTCTTCATTGGAAACATCGGCCTTGACAAAAAAAGCCTGCCCACCCTGGGCGGTGATTTTGTTAACCACGGCCTGCCCTTGTTCGATGGAAATATCGGAAACAATCACTTTTGCACCTTCAGCCGCAAAAGCCATGGCGGCAGATTCGCCCAGGCCACTGGCTGCACCGGTAACAATGACTGCTTTATTGGTGAAACGGTTATAACTCATTGCAAATCTCCATTAAATGAAAGAACTGTCTGGTTGACAGTATTATTTAAGTATAAACGATGCGTTTTTCAGGAAGAAAAATAGCCTTCGGTATTTGGCAGGCAAGCGTGAAGGTACTTTTTAACACCTTGTTTTTTCAAGGGATTAATTAATAATGATTCTCATTTGTGATATATTATCAGTTGACAATAGTAAATAACCCTATACGGGCTACTGAATGAGATTGTAAATGACAGAAATTACCCTTGATACACAGAAGCAGCAACACCCCATTAAAATGCGTTTGCTGCAAGTTAAACGAATTACTTCGTTAAGCCCGTCAATACGTCGCATCACCTTAAGTGGTGATGACTTGAACGGTTTTCTTTCCGCCTCTTTTGAGGATCATATTAAATTATTTTTGCCCGACTCCCCCGGTGAAAAGCCCCATATGCCGGTGTTGGGGGAAAAAGGGATGGAATTTGCGCCAAATCGCCCCAAGCCGCTTACCCGCGACTATACACCACGCCGCTATAATCCCGACACCAACGAATTGGATATTGACTTCGTGTTAAACCATGAAGGGCCGGCCACCCGCTGGGCAAGCCAGGCAGAGGAGGGGCATTACCTGGGCGTGGCCGGGCCGCGCGGTTCATTTGTGATTCCTGCCGGTTTTGACTGGCACTTGCTGATGGGTGATGAAACCGCCATTCCGGCGATTGCGCGCAGGCTTGAAGAATTGCCGGCGTCGTGCAAGGCGATGGTTATTATCAAGATTGCCAGTGAGGACAGTAAAATACCGTTGCAGGGCCAATGCGATTTTGAGGTTCGCTGGGTACAGCAAGACAGTGATTTTGCCAATAAAAATGAAGCTGAACTGCTGGCTGCCTGTTTGGGCGATATTGTTTTGCCTGCCGGAGAAGGCTATGTATGGGCGGCAGGCGAGTACAGCGATATTAAGGCCTTGCGTGAATACATGATTGATCAGTTCAAAATTGATAAAAAGCGTATTCGTGCCAGTAGTTACTGGCGTAAATCACAGGTTGCCACGCATACGAATTTTGAGTGACATAAAAGCGGCTGGGGGAATCAAATCCAGCCGTGTTTGTATAAAATCATTAATAGTGTAAGGGTCTTGTCTTACAGACTGCAGTTAAAGCGGTGCATTGTCAATTCTGGACAAATCATCATTCACAGCGAATATTTTTCCGTTCACATGGGGAATGCCAAATCCTTTTAAACGAGCGGTGTGCATGTCCAGATAGGCTTGGGCACTGGGTTTGTCCTGAAACAGGTAAATGCCGCCGGCCTCATTGGCACTTTCATTTTCTGTCCATATTTTCCAGATCAGACCGGGTTCTTGCGCAATGGACTGGGCCAGGTCATTCATTATTTTGCTCATTTCCTGGCCCCAGGGGCCGGTGTAGGGGAAGTCAACTTGAAGCAGGTGTCTCATGGTTTCATGATTCCGTAGTGAGTGGTGGAAAGCAATAGTGTACTACCTGAAACCGCTTCCTCCAATGGGATGCAAAGCTGGTATGTAGCAGATGCATGGGTGGATGCATTGGCATGCCATATACTGCAAAACCATAAGGCTGCGGTGGCATTTTTTCACCCGTAGTCCGGTTTCAAATTATCGGATCCATATGCGTACACAATTATTCAAGAATTACATCGGTGGTCAGTGGGTGAGCGCCGAATCAGTCAGTACTAACCGTAATCCCTCCAATATTAACGACATCGTCGGCGAATTCAGCCAGGCGGATCTGGGGCAGACGAAAGCTGCCATCCAGGCTGCCAGGGATGCCTTTCCCGCCTGGGCCATGTTCCCCATGCAGGAACGTTCCAATATTCTTGCCCGTGCATCAGCAGAAATTCTGGCGCGCAAGGATGAGCTGGGGCAATTGCTGGCACGCGAAGAAGGTAAAACATTACCCGAAGCCATTGGCGAAGTTGCTCGAGCCGGGCAAATATTCGGCTTTTTTGCCGGAGAGGTTTTGCGCATGGCAGGTGAGAAACTGCCTTCGGTACGAGCGGGTGTAGACGTCGAAATTACCCGTGAGCCGCTGGGGGTTATTGGCATTATCACGCCATGGAATTTTCCCATTGCCATACCGGCATGGAAGATTGCGCCTGCCCTGGCATACGGCAATACGGTGGTGTTCAAACCGGCCGAGCTGGTGCCAGCGAGTGCATGGGCTTTGGTGGATATTCTGGTAAGGGCGGGTTTGCCTGCCGGGGTGCTTAATCTGGTAATGGGGCGCGGCTCGGTCGTTGGCGAGGAAATCGTGACTAGCCGGGAGGTTGATGGGGTGTCCTTTACCGGGTCGGTTGCAACAGGGCAATCTATTGCTGCCAAGGTCGTGGCGCGCATGGGTAAAGTGCAGCTGGAAATGGGAGGGAAGAACCCATTGGTGATTACTGACGATGCCGATCTGGATGTTGCCGTTGAGTGCGCGATCCAGGGTTCCTATTTCTCTACCGGCCAGCGTTGTACGGCTTCTTCACGGCTGATTGTCACGCCCGGTATTCATGACCGTTTTGTTCAGGCCATGCAGGCACGCTTGTCTGCCGTGAAAGTGGGCGATGCCCTGGCCACAGGCACCGATATTGGCCCTGTAGTCGATCAGAATCAACTGGAAACCGATCTGTCTTATATCAATATTGGCGTGGAAGAAGGAGCGCGATTGCTCCATGGCGGCGAGCGTTTGCAACGCCAGCATGATGGTTTCTACCTGTCACCCGCCTTGTTTGTGGATGCGGACAACACTATGCGCATTGCGCGGGAAGAAATCTTCGGGCCGGTTGCTGCGGTGATTCGTGCCAATGATTATGAACACGCACTGGAACTGGCTAACGATACCCAGTTTGGGCTGTGTGCCGGGATCGTTACCACTTCACTGAAATTGGCAACGCATTTCAAACGTCACGCACAGGCCGGTATGGTCATGGTGAATCTGGCTACGGCAGGGGTGGATTATCACGTTCCTTTTGGCGGCCGCAAGGGCTCCAGCTATGGGCCACGTGAACAGGGCAGGTATGCCGCCGAGTTCTACACCACCGTGAAAACCGCCTATGTGAATGCCTGATTGGCATGCTTTATAAAAATTTGATTCAAGGAGAAGACAATGCATAAAAAATGGAAAATTTTATTGGCGGCAACTTGCATGGCAGGTGCCGTTTTAAGCAATACCGCCAGCGCCGATACGTACCCCTCTCATGCCGTAACGATGGTTGTGCCATGGCCGCCCGGTGGTCCTTCGGATATTGGTGCCCGTCCTTTGGCCGCGCATTTGCAGAAGATGCTGGGCCAGTCTGTGGTCATTGACAACCGTGCCGGTGCGGGCGGCAATATCGGCAGTAATATGGTTGCCAAGGCCAAACCGGATGGACATACTTTACTGCTGTCATCCAGCGGGCCTTTTGTGATTAATCCCTATATTTACGCAAAAATGCCCTATGACGCGGAAAAGGACTTCACGCCAATTAGCAATCTGCTGCAGGTACCGCTGGTGCTGGTGGTGAATCCTTCCGTTCCGGTGAATAACCTGCAGGAGTTGCTGGCATACATTAAAGAAAAGAAAGGTGATTTTCAATGGGCATCTGCGGGCAATGGTACGACCCAGCACCTGACCGGCGAGCTTTTCAGAATGACGGCCAAACTGGATATGGTGCATGTGCCTTACAAGGGTACCGCACCGGCGATTACCGATCTGCTGGGCGGACACGTGCCAATGATGTTTGACAGCACCATTGCTATCGTGCCACACATTAAAGCTGGCAAGGTACGGCCTATCGCGATTTCCAGCCCCGAACGCTCGCCATTATTGCCTGAGGTTCCTACCTTTGCCGAAGCCGGTTTGCCGGGTGTGGAAGCATCGGCCTGGTATGGCCTGTTCGCTCCTGCCAATACGCCTGCCGAGGTTGTGAACACGCTTAACAAGGCCACGCTTGATTTCATGCAAACCAGTGAGTATAAGCGCATTCTTGATGAAACCGGTTCCCGGCCGGTAGGTGATACGCCAGAAAATTTTGCGGCTTTTGTGAAACAGGAAGCCATTAAATGGAAAGACCTTGTGCAAGCCACCAACACCAGACTCGATTGACGAGTTTCCCGTAAATGATTGAAGTAGATAAATAAAATGACGACTGCCCAAACACTTGATACCGCTTCCCGCAATGGCGGCCAGATTCTGGTTGATGCACTGCGCCACAACCAGGTTGATACCGTGTACTGTGTGCCCGGAGAAAGTTTCCTGCCGGTACTTGATGCCCTGCATGATGCCACGCAAATCCGCACCATCGTGACCCGCCATGAAGGTGCCGCTTCCAATATGGCCGATGCCTATGGCAAATTAACCGGCAGGCCAGGCATTGCTTTTGTGACCCGTGGGCCGGGTGCGACCCATGCCAGTAATGGTGTGCATACCGCCAAACAGGACTCGACCCCCATGATTCTGTTCGTGGGACAGGTTGAAACCACCATGAAAGAGCGTGAGGGTTTTCAGGAAGTAGATTACCGCCAGGTGTTTGGCAGCCTGGCAAAATGGGCTACCGAGATTGAAGATATTGAACGCATTCCCGAAGTAGTGTCGCGTGCTTTCAGTGTTGCCATGTCCGGTCGGCCCGGGCCGGTGGTGGTGGCCTTGCCGGAAGACATTCTTTTCAATGCCGCTGCCGTGGCAGATGCCCCTCCTGTGCGTATCAGCCAGGCGGCACCTGCACAACACGACCTTGACGAACTGGCCCGTTTATTGGAACAGGCAAAGAAACCCTTGCTGGTGGTGGGTGGTACGGGCTGGACGGAAAATGCCACCCGTGATCTTGCCCGTTTTGTTCATACTTATAATTTACCGGTTACAGCTTCGTTTCGCCGGCAGGATCTGTTTGATAACCGTGATGCGCATTATGTGGGGCAGTTGGGCTTGGGCACATCGCCACAGCTGGCTGAATGCGTAAAGCAGGCCGATCTGTTGCTGGTGCTGGGTTCTCGCCTGACGGATACACCTACTGCCGGGTATAGCCTGGTGACATCGCCCGGCCCCGGTCAGACATTGGTTCATTTGCATGTTGATCCGGCAGAGCTTAACCGTGTCTTTGTGGCCCATTTGCCTATCAATACCAGCATGCCTGCCGCTGCTGCGGCGTTAGCCGGTTTGAAACCGCAGGCTGAACCCGCCTGGCGTGCCTGGACAGAGGCAGCCCGTGCCGATTACATCGCGCACTCTACTCCGCTTGCACCCGTAGCGGATTACAAGGGGGTGGATATGGGGGCAGTGGTAGCGCATTTGAATAATGTGCTGCCCGATGATGCGATTATCGCCAATGGCGCAGGCAACTATACCGTCTGGGTGCACCGCTTTTTCCGTTACCGCCAGCCCGCCACGGAACTGGCACCCACCAATGGGGCCATGGGCTACGGTTTGCCGGCAGCGATTGCGGCCAAGCTGCATGCACCGGAAAAAACCGTGGTCTGTTTTGCCGGTGATGGCTGCTTCATGATGTATCCGCAAGAACTGGCCACTGCCATGCAGTTTGGCGCGCCAGTGGTGGTGATTGTGGTAAATAATGGCATGTTCGGCACTATACGCATGCACCAGGAGAGGGAGTATCCTGGCCGGGTATCTGGTACAGCGCTGTCTAATCCGGATTTCGTGACGTTTGCCCATGCTTTTGGGGCCTATGCCGAACGGGTACAGGAAACCACAGACTTCCCGGCCGCTTTTGAACGTGCCCTGGCTTCAGGCAAGCCCGCCTTGCTGGAACTGTGTACTGACCCGGCACAGATTAACCCGCAGTTGCGCCTGGCGTCTGTTTAAATGGAGGGCGGTACGCCGGGTTGATGCCCGGATTGTAAAGCGGCATCAAGCTCTGTGTCCGGCCAAAGTCTATTCTGAACCAGATCAATCACGGTTTCCTTGATGATCTGGTTGATTTGCCAGGTTTCTGACGACTCTCTTGGGGTTTTACCCATTAACAGCGCCACGCAACGGCTGATGCCCGGTTCGGTAAGACGGTAGGTTTTCAGCCGGCCGGCATTCACATCCTCAATCACCGCTGCCAGTGGCAGGATGGTGCATCCACAGCCATCCATCACCAGTTGTTTGGTCATGGTGGTGGAGCCATCGCATTCCAGGGCCAGTTTCAGGCTGAAACCATGTCGTGCCGCTACGGTTTCGGCCATGAGACGTATGCCATGATGGGTGCTGGGCAGGATAAGGGGGATGTCAGCCAGCTGGCTGACCGGGATGCTATTGGCGACAGGAAGCGTGAAATCAGGCGGGGTGATCAGCCAGATGCCTTCATGCAGCAAAGGGTCATAAGACAAGGCACCGGCGTGTTCAGGACGATACAGTAACAGCAGGTCAATCTCGCCATCATTCAGGTTGCTTAACAGCTGGTTGGCCAACCCTTCTATGAAACGAATTTGGGTATTGGGATAACGGCCCCTGAAAGCATGGTAAAGCTTGCCGAATGTCATCCTGGCAATCGTCGGCTGGGCACCTATGCGCAGCCTGGCGGGCCCGGTTGCCGTACCTTTTTGCATGGCCCGCATGGCAGTTTCAAGGGTGCTGGAAATGGTTTGCGCATAAACCATTAATTGCTGCCCGCGTTCAGTGAGCATCACACCACGGCCACTGCGATGGAACAGGCGGCCTCCTACCTCGGACTCCAGCATGTTTACCCGTCGGCTGACGGTAGACTGGTCCATCCCTTTTTCAATTGCCGCACGGGAGATGCTGCCTGCTTGCACAACCGCTGCGAATAGTGCCAAATCATCGGAATTCATGGGGAGATTTTAGCAGAAGCCTATCCTTGAGCGCAGTGCTTGATTACTGCTGCATGCTTAAGGCCGAATTTTCCAAATGGGTTTTCAGGCTTTCGTCCAGGCCTAGCTGGCGTACCAGTTCGGGTGTTTCCACTTGTTTGGCAACGGCGGCCGGGTCGGCTGGGCACGAATCCAGGCGTGCTCATCGGGCTGGCTGGACGTTTGCTGTGGTTGGGTTTTATTTTCTTTCCACTGACCATAAGCATGGTAAGCCGCAGCCCCTAAAGCGGCCACTCCGCCATAGGTAGCCACCTTGCCACCGATTTTCCTGAATTTCTTGTTGCCCATTAATAAGGCCAGTGCCCCGCCGGTAAGTGCGCCACCGGCAAAACCTTTAAGGCCAGACGAGCTGTTTGAGATGGAAGCTGGCTTGTGAGCTCTTCTGGTCAGGGATCAGGCCCTTCAAAGAAGAACCTGCCTTTGAGTTATTAAAATACAGTCTGGATACCAATTCGGGTAATAGCCTGGTTTCTGCTGGAAGAGGCATCGTTGGGACCGAATAAACCATTAATACTTGCCCGAGCGTTTTTATTGGTTCTTTGGTAAATTTGCTGTGCATAAACAATGGTACGTTTAGACAATGAGTACGACAGCGTCGAGTTAGTTTGATGCGCGTGATTTTTATTTAATTGGGCATTGCCTTTCATGTAATGATAACTGGCCCCCAATGCCCATTTCGGGTCAATTTGCCACCTGCCGCCAATTTCGGCCGCATAAACAGAAGCCTTGTTGGAACGGTTGCTGGTTTTGGTAAACAGGGCAATGGCTGTTACTGCCTCAAATTCATAGTGCATGCCAACACCCCATGTCCGTATCGGTGTTTGCACCGGTTCCATGGCGGCGTTTACGCCATATTTCACTTCGGTATAGGCAGCACCCGCGCCAAACTTCCCTGATTTATAGTTCATGCCAAAACTTAAGGTCCTGTCTTTGGTTGAACGATTGGGCGCTGACCCGAAACCATACTGCGCACCTGCCGTAAAACCGCCAAAATCCGGTGTTCTATACTTGACAGAATTATGTACCTGTTCACCGGCGGTTCTATCCCAATCGGATCCGCCCGTTGCATTAAAAGGAATTCCCAATCCCGAAAATGGACCTTGCCTGAAGGTATATAGTCCGCCTACACTGATTCCGGCTGCATTTCTGGCAATGGTCAGGGAATCCCACATGAAATCAAACTGGTTGCCCAACGTCAGGCGGCCATATTCATCATTTTCCAAGCCCACCAATGCGGTACGGCCAAAAAGGCCATGCCCGGGAATTGTTCTACCTTCATGAATATCAAATTGGCTTTGCAAGTCAAATATGACTTTTGTGCCATCACTTAAATGCTCAGTGCCTTTGAAACCAATAAATGACGGTGTATATATACCTGAATCGGTTCTAAGGCGACGGTCATCTCCCTGGTTTGAAATATAGGAAACGCCTATATCCAGCAAACCATAAATTTGAACGCTATCTTTTTTTTCTGTTTCAGCATGTGCCATTCCTCCGGCCAGACAACATGCCAAACCTGCCATAACCAACTTCTTCTCCATACCACTTTCCTTTTTGAATAATCAATAATATTTTGATTTAATTAAATTTTTTATTTGTTTCGGTTATCTTGTGCAAAACAGAAGGCAACAGAATGCCCTCTGTTTTACACGGTATTTTGATTAAACTGCGGCTGTACTGAGTTGTGATATTTGAGTTTTTCGAGGTGCGGTTTCTTTAATAAAGAAACTAATGAACATACCAATAATGGTGCCAACCAGACTTAAGTAGAAAATATTCTGAATACCATAGTTTTCAGCAATCATGCCAGACAATACGGGCGCAACGCCACCACCAAAAATTTCCCCGGCACCAACAACCAACCCAATTGCGGATGCTACCAATCCTGCAGGTGCAGATTCCGCTGCTATTGGCCCGGATAATAAGGCTATTAAACCTAAGCTAAAGAATGAAAGTATAAAAAGCAATCCGAATAATACAGGTACAGATGCTGGAGCGTTGGCAAAAAGATAAATAAAAATGGCAGAGCCCAAGAATCCTAAAATAGCGGAAAGACGACGGCCGATCCAATCTGATAAAGCAGGAACAATAAACTGTCCTGCGAAGCCGCCAAAACCAATTGCCGATACAACAATTCCCATATCTTGAGAGGTGAGTTTCAAGAAGTTTTCAAGATATAAAGGAACCATTGCACTAATGACAAATACACAAGACATCGTGCAAAATAAACCAATCATACTTAACAGGATATTTTTGGTTTTAAGTAAATCAAGCCAATTAACACGTACTTGAGCGGTTGCTTGTTTTTCTGCGATCAGCAGTTGTCCCCCTTGTGTTTGTAACGGTTCGCGTAAAACAAAGAAGAGGAAAACAGCCAGTATAAAGCCAGGGATAGCAACTATCCAGAATACCTCACGCCATGACGGTAAAATTAAAAGTAGCTGTGTGGCAATAATTGGCCCCAAGCCTAATCCAAATAAGGCAAAACCGCTTTGTTGCAGGCCTTGCAAAGCACCACGACGTGAAGGTTTTGCTGCCACAGCGGTTGCTGCAAAACTGGTAGGGCAAAATGCCCCTTCAGATACACCCATCAGTGCGCGAATCAAGATCAGGCTGGTAAGGCCCATGGCTGAACCAGATAAACCGGAGGCCAGTGAGAAGAGTATTAGTGAAAATATCAGGATTTTACGATGCCCAATCCTGTCAGAAAGACTGCCTGCAAAGATAGCGAATATGCCCCATGTGATACCAAGTGCGCCAAATATCAGCCCGACATCCTGGTAGCTTAAGGACAGGTCTTTCATGATGGACGGCAGCAGTGGTGCAATAATCCAGCGGTCTAAACCTACCAGACTAAAGCCGAGAGTTAAGAGTAGTACGATCTTCCATTCGTAGGAAGTATCCCATTTTTTTAGATTCATCTCCATATCCTTTTGAATAAATTGTAGAAAGACGGTTGGCCCAATTGATTAAGGTGGTTGTCCGTTTTCAGTTCCATTAAGTCAAAGTGGCAAGTCGTTGTCTTTGGCGTAAATGGTTTGTGGTTTTCGCTATACCAGCCGGAACGGATTTCCGGGCGGCACAAATAAGGTTTTTAGTTTCAGGTGATTAAGTTGGCCATAGCAGCCTGAGCAAGATGGGCAAGTGGCATTGCCAAAATCGTACTGCTCAAAACAGTTGGCTTATTCATAAAGTGTCTCCGCAGATTTTAAGAATCATTTTGTTTTCATCGTTTTTATAGTTTTGTTCATTATCTGAACAGGCCTTATTCAAGTGCAAAACGGTGAAAGCTGTCAATGTGATAAAAAATAAAGACAGATTGGTTTTATTATTTTTGTTTTTTTAAGTATTTGATTTTATTGATTTTTATTGAAATTGTTCGAATATTGCAAACACTTATGTTGCTGCTTTCTTGATTGTCTTGGGGGGGGTGGTTGGTGTACTTTGAAAGTGTCGAAATAACATCACATATCAATGCAATTTAAGTAAGGAGGAATATGGAAATGAGTGCTTATACTACAAAACTCGGCAGTTTGGAAAATTACGAAAAAGGTTCAATTCAAATCATTCAGGGTGACGCTAGCAATTATGCATTTTCAAATATATTTGAAGTTGCGTCGCAGGCCAAACCGTATGAAAAAACAGTTGTTGGCATGAATTTGAAATTTGTCATTGAGTCAGTTCTCGCTGAAGGGCAGTCTGCCTGGTATACCGCATCACATGATGAATTTGTGATTGTTATGGATGGTGAAGTCCGGGTTGATTTTCTTAAACTGGATCAAGCGGTGGTGCCAGAAAATCAGGAAGGTACGCATTTGGCAGGAGAACAACCAGCAGGTATTCCGATGGGTTATGCCTTGTTGAAACAGGGTCATCAAGCGATTTTGCCAGTTGGTTCTGCCTATCGTTTTGAGGCATCAAAAAAATCGGTAATGCTGGTTCAAACCATTAAAGGCCCATTATCGGTAGAAAAATGGAATGAGATTTGCTTTAAGTAATCAAGGAGGGATGAAATGAATGCGATTCAAAAAAAATTTGTAGAAGATGGCGTAATTATTACAGGTCGTAATGAAATTACAGGTTATTCAGCATTTCAGCTGGGCGGGTTTACATTCAGTCGTGACGAATATTTTGCGAAAGTAACCTGGGAAGCCAAAGGGCAGGAACATTCCCATTTAATGTCCGTTGATGCCTTCTTGCGCGCTTTGATGCGTGACGTGGCATGGGGCTTTTTCTATGGTTGGGTGAACTTTGACGATGTCATTGGCACACAAAACCATTATGGTAATGTGGATTTGTATGCAGGTACGTTTAATGGCGTATTAAAAGAAGCTGGTGTTGACTATGTTGAGAATTTTGAAACGCCGCTGATTATGGCTACTTTCAAGGCGATTTTGCATGACTGGGTTAATGAAGGTTTTGATCCGTTTGCTGCACCGGAAGAAACTGGTTCGGCCTTTGGACGCAAATTTGGCAGTAATCCTGAGGCGATAGATCGTTATCGTATTGCGACTAAACGTATGCCAGGTTTGCCTGATGATTCACCGCTACGTGATGATCTGCCAGTTAACCGTCATTTTGAAGATGTTCCGCAAGATGAGCCGCTGATTTATTGCGAACCGGGTTTTGAAGGCCAGCTAAGTGGCTTTAACTTGTTTAAATATTTGTCACGTTCGGATGTGACATGGAATCCATCAGTTACTTCGGTTTGTAAACAAAGTTTATTTTGCCCAACTACTGAAGAATATATCTTGCCTATTTTTCATGGTAATGATCGTGTTGAATGGTTCTTGCAATTATCAGATGAAATCACTTGGGATATAGCGGATAAGGACGATGGCCGTCCGGTTGCAAGAGTTATCAATAAAGCCGGTGATATTTGCGCCATGCCTGCCAATATTCGTCATCAAGGCTATTCAACCAAGCGTTCCATGTTGTTGGTTTGGGAAAATGCCACACCAAATCTACCAGAGCGCTATGCATCAGGTGAATTGTCACCGTATCCAGTTAAGTTCTAAGCATTAAGCTTGAGGCTGTCGCATCATCGATGTTTACAGCCTCCGGCTACATTTTAGATTAAAACTATATTTTAGGTTAAATAATTTAAATTATGAATACTCAGTTATTTATTAATGGCCAGTTCGTGCCAGCAAAAAATGGCGGTACGATTGATGTACTTAATCCATCGAATGGTGAGTTGATCACCAAAGTTGCGGCGGCCGAAGCGGAGGATGTGGATATTGCGGTGGCAGCGGCAAAACGTGCTTTTCCCTCATGGGCGGCTACACCGGCGGCAGAACGTGGCAGGTTATTATTGAAACTGGCGGATTTGATTGAGGAAAACCTGGAAGAGCTGGCTCAGCTTGAGTCATTGGATACCGGGCATCCTATTCGTGATTCACGTCGGTTGGATGTGCCACGTACTGCAGTATGTTTCCGTTATTTTGGCGGGATTGCCGACAAAATAGAAGGTTCAGTCATTCCTGTTGAACAAGGTTTTCTGAACTATGTTGTGCGTGAACCGATTGGGGTGGTTGGGCAGATCGTACCCTGGAATTTCCCGCTGATGTTCACCAGCTGGAAACTTGGTCCGGCATTGGCTGCAGGTAATACTGTGGTGATGAAGCCATCAGAATTGACCCCGTTATCGACGTTGAAAATTGCCGAGTTGATTAAAAAGGCAGGTTTCCCTGATGGCGTGGTCAACGTGGTGGTGGGCTATGGGAAGACTGCAGGCCAACGGTTGGCCGAGCATGAAGATGTCGGCAAGATAGCCTTTACCGGCTCAACCTTGACCGGTCAGAGTATTGTCCATTCATCGGCCGGCAATTTAAAACGCGTGCAGCTTGAGCTGGGTGGTAAAGGTGCCAATATTGTGTTTGATGATGCCAACATTGATGCAGCAGTCAATGGTGCAGCATGGGCAATTTTTCATAATCAGGGGCAAGCATGCATTGCCGGTTCGCGTTTGGTGCTCCATGAAGCCATTGCTGACGAGTTCCTGGAAAAATTTATTAAGCTGGCAGAATCAATCCGTTTGGGTGACCCGCTTAATCCGGATACCGAAATGGGGCCATTAACTTCAGAGGCACACCGGGATAAAGTGTTGTCTTATGTTGATATTGCCAAAGAACAGGGTGCAAAAATATTATCAGGCGGTAAGGTGCCAGAAGACCCGCAGCTGAGAAATGGCTACTATGTTTTACCAACGGTGGTGGAGGCCAAACCGATGGATCGCGTTGCGCAGGAAGAAGTGTTTGGGCCTTTTGTAACCGTACTTCGTTTTAAAACCGATGCCGAAGCACTTGAAATTGCCAATTGTACCGAGTATGGCTTGGGTAGTGGTTTATGGACCCAAAACCTGCAGCGTGCGCATCTGTTTGCCCGACAGATCAGGACTGGAATGTGCTGGATTAATAGCTATAAACGGGTTAATCCTGGCAGCCCGTTTGGGGGGGTAGGCAAGTCTGGCTATGGACGTGAAATGGGCTTTGAAGCCATTCATGACTATACAGAAGCCAAGTCGATTTGGGTTAATGTTGATGCGAATGTTCCTGCGCACTTTCAGCGAGGATAAGTGGCGTGAACGATTTCCATTATAAGGCATTGCCACTGGATGTGTACTTTGGTAATGGCAAATCCAAAGGAGTCAAAGAGATTTTGACGCAACACGGTTACCAGAGAGTTTTGGTGTTGACGACACCAGAACAAGAAGGTGCAGGGCAAAAATTGGCAGAGCAACTTGAAAGCATTTCAGCAGGTGTTTATCCACATGCGGTCATGCATGTTCCGGTTGAGGTGGCGAATAAAGCGGTTGAATATGTCCAGGCCAATAATATTGATTGCTGTTTAGCATTGGGTGGAGGCTCTACTATTGGTTTGGCCAAGGCTATTGCCTTGAAAACTCACACACCTATTGTGGCCATTCCGACCACGTATGCTGGCAGTGAAATGACCACGGTTTATGGTTTGACTGAAAATAATCTGAAAACCACCGGCAAGAGCATTCATGTTTTGCCTAAAGTAGTAATTTATGACCCTGAACTAAGTGTGACCTTGCCTGCGGATATTTCAGCATGTTCCGGTATGAATGCGATGGCACATGCGGTGGAAGCATTGTATGCACAGGATAAAAATCCAATCATCAGTTTAATGGCGGTTGATTCGATTCGGGCACTTAACGTTGCGTTACCGGCAATTGTGCAAAACCCGCAAGATCTTGAGGCACGGCAAAACGCCACTTATGGCGCATGGCTGGCGGGCATTTGCCTGGGCTCTGTCGGTATGGCGATTCACCATAAAATCTGTCATACCCTGGGCGGTACATTTAATTTGCCACATGCACAGGCACATGCCATTACCTTGGCTTATTCAGTGCATTACAACCGTAATGCCGATATTGAAGCGATGGATCTTCTGGCGGGTGCGTTGGGCGTAGCCAGTCGTGAAGAGATCGGTTTGGCGATTTACCGTTTAAATCAATCGTTAAATATCCCACTGGCACTCAAAGATATTGGCCTGCCAGAGCATGGTCCTGAAAAAGTGGCGCAGATCATTTGTGACAGTCCCTATTACAACCCGCGCGGTTATGATTATGACGAGTTACGTGACCTCTTGTCTAAAGCATATCAGGGCTTGCCACCGGTTTAGGATAGATCGGACTGCATCATTAAAACAGACCTGACCGTAGCATTGAACTTGCTACGGATGGGTGACTCATGTTGCAAAAAGGAATTGATCATGAGCGTAACAACCCAAGCTATTCAAAGCTTTCAGCGTATTGATAACGCGCGCCACCGTACCTTAATTGGTGCACTAGTGAAAAAGTTGCATGAGTATATCAACGAAGTGCAATTAACTGAAGCAGAGTGGTTGCAAGCCATTCAGTTTTTAACTAAAACCGGTCAACTTTGCCATGAGCAACGGCAAGAATATATCTTGCTCTCTGATGTGTTGGGTATTTCCATGCTGGTGGATGAGATCAATCATCAGAAAAGTGAAGCCCAAACACCATCTACCGTATTCGGGCCTTTTTTTATCGAAAATATGCCGCTTCGCCAGTTTGCGGACAGCATTGTAGTTGAAGGCGGGCAACATCGGCCATTACTCATTAAAGGCAATATCCGTAATATCCAGGGTGAAGCCATTGCCAATGCTTATATTGATATTTGGCAAACTGCAAATAATGGCATGTATTCGGGACAGGATACTGAACAGCAAATTGATAATCTGCGTGGTGTGTTTGTTAGCCAGGACGATGGCGCTTATGCAGTTAAATCCATGTTGCCGGTCAGTTATCAAATTCCTTCCGATGGCACAGTAGGACAGCTTTTAAACTATGCCAAACGCAGCTTTTGGCGGCCTGCCCATATTCATTTCAAGATTGTTGCCGAAGGTTATCAACCCTTGGTAACGCATCTTTTTCTGGAAAATGATAAGTATCTGCAAAATGATGCGGTATTTGGCGTGAAAGATCGTTTAATTGTCTCTCATGTATCTAAACAGGCTGATGTGCAAAGTCAGGCGTTATATGGCTTGGATTGTGATTATGACTTGATCGAATATGACTTTATTCTTTCAGGGGTTTAAACATGGTTACGTTGATTAAACTTTGTGAACAAGCTGATTTTCAGGAGAAGCTTTGCGTTCGGGTAGAACATCCAGAAGATGCAAACAAAAGTATCGTGGTGATTCAAGGGCAGGATGGGGTTTATGCTTATGAAAATATCTGCCCGCATTATTCAGTACAGCTGGACTATAAAACCGGTGTATTTAATACTTATAAAAACAGGCAGATTATGTGCGCACATCATTCTGCCATGTTCGATATTACGACTGGAGAATGTGTGGATGGCCCCTGCAAGGGACATTCTTTGACTGCGGTACAGGTTGAAGTGAAAGAGGGGATTGTTTATCTGAAACGTTAGCGTAGCAACAGCACCAACGTTTTGCCTGTTAACGATGCAGTTGTACCGGTTCAATTAAATGGCGTTGCCTGATACATCATCAACTGTTCCGCTCGTATGCACATATCGCAAGTCTTTGTTACACAGTCTGGCAAATTGATCATGTTTTTTATTAACTAAAAAGTTAAAGCGTTGTTTTTCTAATTCACGCACCCATGTTATCCATGCCTTTGACTCCTTGTGATTAATCGCGTCTTTATTATATTGAGTTTGGAAGATCGGGATTTTTCTAAATGAAAGAACATTGTGTTTGAAGTTTTGCTGCTTGTATAGTAAAGCAAACAGGGGCATAAACAGGTTATTATGGTTTGTGTCCTGTATTAGTGTAAAACATGGGCCTGTACTGATTATTGAAAAGATTTAACTATTGGTGATAAATACCCTTTTTCAATTAATTGTTCATCCCATTCAGGCAGGGTATTAATTTTTTGTACCAAAAAATCTATCATAATACGAATTTTGGTAAGGTTACGTGAGTTCGGTGGAAATACGGCTCTTAAACTGTAGTTTGGCATCGGGTAGTTCACCAAAATTGGAATCAGTTTTTTCTCTAGCAGGCTTTCTCTGGCGACAAGCGTTGGCAGGCACACAATACCGCCATCGGTAAGCGCAAAATCATGGAGCAAATGAATCGAAGTTGAGGAAATCCTGGCGTATATTGAAAATTCCTGAAATTTTTCATTGATCATAAACTTGAGTTTATTTCTCTCTGGATAACCAGAATAAAAACCCAGATCAAACTGCTTTAGTCGATTCGGTTGGCGAGGTTGTCCATGTTTGGCAATAAACGCCGGGGAGGCACACATGACCCGGTTGACATTAAAAATCTTTCGTTCAATCAGACTGTCACCTTTGGATGGAAATATCTGAAATACAATATCAAAACCCGATGAAATCGGGTCAATGATTTTGTCATAAACGACAATATCCAATTCGATATCTGTGTACTGGGCAGTGAATTGCGATAACAGTTTACTGAAATAACTCAAGGCAAAACCGGGTGCCATATAAATTCGGAGCCGGCCATGCAAATCATTTTTGGCATGCGACATTTCATCGGCCAATTGCTGAAAACGGCTGACCAATTCAACACATTCAGGGTAATATTTTTCACCGATGTCCGAGAGGCGCACTGAGCGGGTGCTACGATGAAACAACGGTGCGTTAATAAACTTTTCCAGTTGTTGAATGCGGGTGCTGATAACAGAACGGGTGACACCGAGCTGTTCTGCGGCCTGAATAAAACTGCCACTTTGTGCGACCCGCACAAAAGCTTCCATGCATTGTAATTTATCCATGTTACGTTTTATATAATTAATATTTGAACACTTTGAAATAATGAGAGTGTTTTTAAAGTTTATTTATTGGAATGTATACGAACAGTAAATATTCCTTGAGACCCAATGAATTTTGCAAGCGTTTCAATTTATGCTATCAGTAGCTGCCATTTATACGGTGGCAGTCCTTCAATTTGGCTATCCATGATTGACATGGTAGATGCGTTTGTATTTTTTTGGATCATGTTCCAATAATAACGGCATAACATGGCTAATCTTACAGATTGGCTGATGGATGTGCGGTTCTTTAACTTGCTTGTCCTGGATCAGGTATTTCACTCATCAATTGAAGTATTAGCACTCGTGGTGCCTTCTCCACAAATTTATGCAGATCGTGGGAGATTGTATGCGTAATTTGGTTGAGTATCCCATAACGGGCGTGCCGGCACCATTGGGATAGAACCTGATTGCATTTTTTATATATTGGGTTAATTCCTTTTGGAAGCAAGCAACATCCGTATCCGACTGTATATTGGCCGGCACGGATGTTTCCATTGGCTTGGCGACTGGTTGGTTGCTGGCTGAAAGCCAAGGCAGATCTTGAGGCAAAAGACGTGTCGGTAATCGGGCCGGTCAATCATGACGATTTCTTGCTGTCAATTTACTTCTTTGATCCTTCAGGCCATCGTCTGGAATTGGGCGTGCATACGGCAACCCCGGAGCAGGACAAGGTATTCCGCGAAGAGGCCATGTCGGTCCTGGAGGTTTGGGAAAAAACCTATGACTGGTCCCGGCGCGAGAGAGTGTTTGGTGCCGCAACGGGATATTCACGTTAAGTTTTGCAAACGTGTTTTGTAATGTGAGTTGAAAATGGCCACTTATGCGGCCTTTTTTTTAGTAAAACCGTACCTGGACTATTCTTTGGACAGCCGCGGAACCAGACGAATATACACAGGCAGAAAGCACAGCTCTACGATGGTTTGTGTCAGGATGACGGCTGGCAGTAAAGGAACGCCGCCTGGCACCGCAAAAGCCAAGGGTAAAATAACCAGCGAATTCCGGTAAGAGGCCGAAAATGAAACCGCCCTGGCGGATAGTGCATCAAGACGCATAAGGTTTGCGGCTAGTTTTCCGATGAATGGCGCGATAAGCGCGAAAGCGATATAAACCGGTGCCGCATGCAATGCCGCATTTTGGGCCAGGCCAATTTGCGGCATGACGGATGCCAATACAATGAACAGAACCAAGGCAGTGGCAGGAACGGGCAGAAGATCAAGCACAGTCCCCGCTTTCGCGATTTTTTCATTGCGGGAAACCAGAACCTGCAGCGTTGCGGCCAGGGCCAAAGGCACGGCAATCAGCCAAATGAAGGCATGCAGGAACGGCTCTGCTTCTACCATATCCGATACCTTGCCGCCCAGCATGAGATTCAGGTAAACCGGCAGAAGCAGCATTTGCAAAGCCAGCAGTACGGGTGTCATGGCCAGCAACAGGCGGGCATTGCCCTTGCCCAGGTGGGTGAAGGTAATAACGTAATCAATGCAGGGCGTAAGCAAAACGAACAAGACACCCAGACGAAGCATGGGATCTGCAGGCAGAAACTGGATAAGGCCTGCAGCGATGATGGGCATTGCTATGAAGTTTGCAAAAACGAGAGCGCCGATAAAGCGAAGGTTACGCAATGCCGCCGCTATTTCTGCCAGTGGCACCTGCAGGAAGGTGGCAAAAAGCATGACCGCCAAAGCGGGATTGATCACGCTCTCAAAATTACTGGTCCAGGGAGTGACCAGCCCCAGCACCGCGCCGCCAATAATCGCCAGGAAGTAAATGGGGACTTGTCGGGCTTCAAGCACGCCTTTTAAGCTTTTTATCATATTGTTCGGTTGAAATTGTGTTTAACCTTCGAACGATCAATGCATTTTGTAGAAAATGCAGCATGTTATCGCGGGTAGTGCATGCAATTGCCATATTGAGAGGCGTTGATTAATGGCGAGGACTTTGACGATGCCGTTTAGAGAGTTTTGCATTTTTTGCTGACTCAAAAGCGGTATCGGGGGCAGTCGAACCAAACAGGTTTGGTTTTTGAACTCATTTTTTTCTCCGCTTCCTGATGCGTTTTGGAATTTCATCAATGCGATCCAGAAGAAGCGGTTCATCAGCCCGCAATATGGCAATAGAATCCAGATCGGAAAGAATGTCCAAGCCCCAAAGCACCCGCCCAATGGCGCCAATAGAGGTGCCTTGCTCACCGCGTTCGATCGCGGTGATGGTGGAAATGCCCAAACCTACCTGTTCGGCCAATTCGGCTTGAGTCATGTCCGCCAGGCGCCGGCGCAAAGCGACCCTCTGGCCCAGTTCGACCAGGGTTTGGTTAACCTCGATAGGGAGGGGGTAGAATCGCGAAGCCATATTTAATTACTGAAATATAAACAATAATAGTATTATATCATTGTTATAACAATGATTAATAAACGAGTATTGGTTTGGTCTTCTGCTTTACGACTCTTGATATGGGTTATGGTTTTAAAATCATCCATCTCATTCTGAATGGATATCCTTGAGTGCAGGGATTGATTATTGCTGAATACTTAAGGCCGAACTCTCCAAATGGGTTTTTAAACTTTCCTCCAGGCCTAGCTGGTTCGCCAGTTCATTTAAATAAGCCCGCTCCATGAAACTGTCGGCACCGTTAACAAGTACGCTGGCCATATAGACCTCGGCTGCTTGTTCGGGTGATTCTACTTGTTTGGCAACTGCCGCAGGGTCGGCTGGGCCGTCAAGCTGGGCGCGAATCCAGGCGTGTTCATCTGGTGAGGCATCCAGGCGGTCAAACTCGGCTTCCAGCAAGCGCTGTTCGTCGGCATTGATATGCCCATCGGCTTTGGCGGCGGAAATCATCGCGGTCAAAACCAGTTTGCTGTGTTTTTCCAGTTCGGCAACGGGCTGCTGGCTGAATGCCCGGGTGTCATACGCAATCTGTGCCGGTGTGGCAACTGGCTGACTGGCCGGTTGAGGTGCCTGGTTCTGGTTTTCTTTCCATTGGCCGTAAGCATGATAGGCAAGAGCGCCCAGTGCGGCCACACCCCCATAGGTGGCAACCTTGCCGCCGATTTTCCTGAATTTTTTATTGCCCATTAGTAAGGCCAACGCGCTGCCGGTAAGTGCACCTCCGGCAAAGCTTTTCAGGCCCGATGACGGGTTTTTACTGTCTGCCGACCGGGTTTGGTTTGTCTTTTGTTCAGACATTAACCCCTGTGCTGATTGCATTAATTGCTGTAAAACGTTTTGTATGGACATAGAGTGCTCTTGATTAATACTGGTCAGGATTGGATAGTGAATAGTTTAATTGGTTCAATGAAAAGGGGCTTGCCGATGAAGGTATTTGGTAAATAGTGCCTTATAATGTAGAAAATTGTTTTTGTTTGAACGCGGCTACAGTATTAGGTAGCCAGTAGTTAAAAATACGTTTAGGTACAGCGTTGCGCCGGCTTGCCTGTCATCTTTAAAACTTGACGCAATTTTTTCACTGCGCTTAGTAATTGTGCATTAGTAAAGCCGCCAAACCCAAGCATGAGTCCTGAAAGCGGTAGATTGCCTGAACCCATTGGTGAGAGGGCGCGCACAGAGATACCGGCCATGCTTGCTACCGATGCAATGGTTACATCATCCTGCCCTTCAGGAAGCCAGACAACGATATGCATGCCTTGGTCGGCAGGTTGAACTTTTAACTCGGGTAACTCCCGGTGAAGTGCATCAATCAACACTTGGCGGCGCTCTCCGTAGATTGCCCGAATTCGCCTGATATGCGTGTCAAAGTAACCCTCCTGCATGTAGGCTGCGACAACGTGCTGTTCCGTTAATGGTGAGCTTCGACCCAGCAGGGCACGAGCCCCTATGAAAGATTTGAGTAGACACTCAGGAGCCACAATGTACCCGAGGCGCAGCGAGGGAGCCAGCACTTTGCTGAACGTGCCCAGGTAAATTACCCGATTACGATCCAGGCCCTGCATGGCAGGAAAGGGTTGTCCGGTATAACGCAACTCGCTGTCGTAATCGTCTTCAACAATCCAGCTACTATGTTGCCGGGCCCAATCGATAAGCGCAAGGCGTCGCGACATGCTCATTGGCATCCCGAGGGGGTATTGGTGTGACGGGGTAACAAATGCAGCACGGGCCCCAGGGCATGCTTCCAACGCGCTAGCAATGTCCATCCCCTGGGTATCCACGGGTATTCGGTGAACTTGGACACCACGGTCTTTCAGGACAGAGGTCAGCCCGGGATAAGCGGGGTCTTCAGCCCATGCCGCGTCATCTGGAGCTAGCAAGACTTTGCTGGCCAGGTAGAGGCCTTGCTGGGTACCTTCGGTAATAATGATGTTTTCGGGACCACAATTTACGGCACGCGCCCGTCGCAAATAATTGGCTATCGCTTTTCTTAAGGCAAGCAGGCCTTGTGGATCAGCATAGCCAGACGGAGCAGCTACTTGAGAAGCGCGAACGCGATTGCCCAGCCTGCGCCAATGATCGTCCATCGCCACCTTCCCTTCTGGGACGGCGACTGAAAATGGAACCGGTGGCAGAGGCGTCAGCTGGTCTGCTATGGCGGCATAACTGGCTGCCGACACGGGGAGTAACGGCGCTTGTTCTGCCTGCCTGTTAAGGGGACTCTGCGAAGTTGTGCTCCATTCCTGCAGTCCGGAGGCAACGCGTGTGCAGGCGCTGGCTTGAGTTTCCAGTAATCCTTCAGCCCGAAGCTGCTCATAGGCTTCAGCTATCGTTCCGCGTGACAGACCCAGTGAATCTGCCAATGCACGAGTGGAAGGCAGGCGTTCACCGGCCTTTAGTTCGCCCGCCGAAATAGCCCTGCGAAGTGAGGCGGTAAGTTGTTGGCCGATACCTCCCTTGCTACGGTCGATGAATCCCAGAGCGGGAATTTCAATGATGAGCTGACGTTTTGCCATTTGGTTTTCCTTTGGGCACACGCTACAAACTGGCTTGGTAAATTATTCATTATCTGGTACTTAATTATAGGCCAGTCAAGTGTAAAAATAGACTGATTAACCTATAAAAAGGAATCAAGATGCATTGTCCAAGCTTATTTCGAGAAGAGCGTATGGAGATTCTCCATGGCTTGATATCCGCCCATCCGCTGGCGACCCTGGTCACCTCTGGCAGTGGCGGCCTGATGGCCAATTTAATTCCATTTTCACTTCACGAGGGTGGGGACTATGGCATACTGCGCGCCCATCTTGCCCGGGGAAACAAGCAGCTTGATGAGCTGCGCGAAGGAGCCGAGACCTTGGTTGTCTTTCAGGGACCAGAATGTTATGTGACACCATCGTGGTATCCATCCAAGGCAGCGCACGGGAAAGTGGTGCCCACTTGGAATTTTGTGATGGTTCAGGTCAGAGGGAAAGCCCGGGTCATTGCTGATGCCGGTTGGATTCTTGCCCAGCTTGAACAACTAACGGGCAATCTTGAGCGTGAGCGGGAGCATTCGTGGAAAGTTTCCGATGCCCCCGAAGACTTCACTGAAGCACAGCTCAAGGGTATTGTTGGCATCGAGATTCCCATTCGCGCCATTGAGGGAAAGTGGAAGATCAGTCAAAATCGACTTTTAGCAGACCGCCAGGGAATTATTGACGGACTGAGGGCAGAGGGTGGATGCCCTGCCATGGTGGCCTTGATGGCGCATGAATAGGGTCATCTGTTATGTGCAGCGTTACGGTCGTCATCTTTGCCATTCATGTGAGACGTTGGTTCATGCTTAACAAGTATGATGATGGGCTAAACCACGATACTGCCTTTCAAGTACTGAACTGCATTGCCGGAAATCAATACCCGGTCTTGTGATACCACGCATTGAAGCACGCCGCCGCGCTTTGAAGCCTGGTAAGCCACCAGTTCGTTTTTATTCAACCGTTCAGCCCAAAATGGCGCCAGACCGGTGTGAATAGAACCGGTCACAGGGTCTTCATCCCCACCATTTGCCGGCCAAAAATACCTTGAAATGAAATCATGGTCTTTTGACTCAGACTTGCATGTGACGACAACATCCAAAGGTTTAAGCTGCCTCAGTATTTCATTATTACGTGTCACCGACAAAACATCAGACTCAGAACCGTAAAGTACAAAATACGCCTGGGCATTCCGATAAACCTCCAGCGGTTGAATGGAAAGCCCGGACAATAAACTATTCGGTATAGCGTCTATTTTTTCAGGCTTGGTATTGGGGAAATCCATTTGGATTTTGCCAGAATCCGTTTTTACAACCGTAAAATCACCAACGGCTTTAGCTGAAAAATGAATGCTTTTCAGCTGAGCGTTCTTGGTAAACAGGACAAAAGCAGACGCCAATGTGGCATGACCACAAAAAGCAATTTCAGTCATTGGAGAGAACCAGCGGATATGGTAGGTGGTTCCTTTATCTGAAACCAAAAAAGCCGTCTCGGATAAATTATTCTCTGCCGCAATGGATTGCATTAAGTCTTCAGATAACCAGCTATCCGTGATAATTACTGCCGCTGGATTCCCTTTGAAAAGAGTATCAGTAAAGGCGTCAATGACGTTAATTTCAAGTTTCATTTGATTGTCCTGTGTGAATCGGCTAGGTAGATAGGGATACAGTAATATGCATGCCTTCTTGCCGTTGCATGGGCTTGATGGGCAAAATCGTTAATAATCGTGTCCAGTTTTTTTGTCACCTCTCCACGCCTTAAGTCATGGACTTTTCGCTGCGCAATAAGATTGCATTTCGTGGGTGGGTGTACTGGGAAAAGCACGCCTGATGCGTTGGCTCTTTACCAGCGCGTCCAAGTGTATCTTGCGCAGGCCATCGGCATCACGTTGCAGCAATTCCGCCAGAACACTTAGACGAACGTAGCGTCCTTCACAAATGGCAAGGATTGCGTTAGCCATATTTTCCTTGTCCAAGCGAGCCTTGGCTCGGGGTAAAGCGGCACGTAGCAGTAAATCATCGCGCAGGCTGGGCGATAACGCTGCCAGTGAGTCGATGATGGGAGCATCCAACAATGGGGAAATCAGGCAACCCTGCTCATTACGATGAAGCAGCTCTGTTCCTGTTATTATCGGGAGGATCTTTGTTGTCTCGTTACTACCGGAGCTGGCCTCGTTACTACCGGAGCTGGCCTCGTTACTACCGGAGCTGGCCTCGTTACTACCGGAGCTGGCCTCGTTACTACCGGAGCTAATGGCAGAAGTAAATACCTGCTCCGGTGAAACCGGGACAGATCCTGGCAGGTAATATACCTTGCCACGGGATCTGCCTTGAGACTGCAACATGCCTTCTCGTTCCAGTTTGGCCAGCATTAGGCTTACATCATGAGGATGGTCGGCACATATCTCGGTAATGCGACTGTGGCTAACAACACCTTCGATCATTGCTGTAGAGAGAATGGTTCTACCTAAGGCGTCTACGTGGTCAAAGTCGGTGCCAAACAAGCCTCTTAATGTATTCAGTACAGATTCAGGCAGTAAATCAAGCATGTGCAATTCCAGCAAGGTCTGCTCGGGCAGGTCTTTTTCGCGCAACAAGGGTTGACGCCAATGTTGACTCTGCCATCCACTGAAAATTTTGGGTATGCCTGAGCCTCCGCGCTCGCCAAGGCCTATTAGCAGAAACATCTGGTGCAAAGTGCGGTTGCGGCAGTCGCTTTCGCCGCCACGAATGACCTGCTCTATGGGCAGACGCAGACCTCCGGGGTTACGAAACCCAAACATATTGGGCCGCTTTACCACAAGAACCGATAACCGCCCGGTGTAGTCAGCGTGTACTAATGTATTAACCAACGCTTCACGCAAGGCGACATGAACGGGTGTATCCTCTTTGCGTTGACCGTCTTTTACACTGAATGGAACTTTGAGTTCTGCGATCAGTTTTCGGTATACACGCCGATAAAAATCAAACAGGTTGCCTGACCATGTGCCGTCAGGCACTAAGCGATCAACCCAGCGCAATTCCGTTTTGGCTTCTGGCTGTTCCTGATAGTCCAGGAAATAATACGGTAACACTTCCTGAATAGACGACCAGCGGCCAAACATCAGCAGCCCAGCCAGTGTCAGTCCTTCTTTACCTGTGGTGCGATCACGGCGCCAGCCGCGCAGATTTTGTAGAAAGGAAAAATCATCCTGCTCAAGGTAGGGGTGTCCGGGTTTTTCATCCTTAAGCATTTGACGGTAAATGTGCAAGCTCTCCATATCAATATCATCCATACCGAAGTGCGGCAGAATACGAATGTCGCGCTCATCTTCTACCTGCTCGGCAAACATTCGCCTGACAGTTTCTTCGCTACAGAGTCGATCACCATCATTTAGCCGTTTGTATGTATGGACAAAAGGTTGATTGTTCAGAAAGACAGGACGCTGCTTGCGTATTGCCTGTGGAATGATTACGGCCAGAATTGTCCGCCCATTCAGTGTCAGCGTCTGTACATCGGTGTCAGAAAGCAAGTTGCAGCTGACTTTTCCTGGGTTGTTCAGTGTATTGAACAGGTCGGTACGTATTTTGTTTGGGTTGGCAATACCTTCTATTGAGAACTTGCCGTTCTTCTCGCTTATGCCAAGCAGTACAACGCCTCCATGAGCATTTGCCATGGCTGAGTAGGTGGGCCAGAAATCTTTTGGGACTTCGCCTTGACCATTCTGGCCTCGCGCCAGTTTGCATTCCAGTTCATGTGTTTCTGCGAGCAGACTCAAGTCATCAAGGGTTTGCAGATCGAACATCAGGATGCTCCACGAAGCTGACCGAAGATTAGATAAGGAGGTAGGTCACCATCAATCCGTTTGTCAATATTTGCTTGCTTGTCAGTCGTAGTCCACAAGTTGTTTTTTATGTTTTCGATCATGATAACGCTTGTTTGAATGTAAAAATTTGTAGTGCAAAGATCGTATCATAGCCGGTGAGTTTGGTGTTTAGCTTTATGGTCAGAGAAATTACCTTCTAACGCAACCGTTGTGAAGCACTTTTCGCGTTATCGGTCGAGGCCAGTTCCCTAGGGCATTGGATCTATTTGGAGTTAAAATGCTACACTGTAATACACTACCTTACCAAATGTTGTGGGTTTATGTTTGGGAGGTCGGCTCGTTAGACACTATTATTGGAGAGTAGGCTTGATTTATGCTGCCCTAAAAAAACGTACGGAAAGAGGGGTGTTCCCATCAAGCTCTTGGGTTCGTTTTCTACGGAGTTATGGCCCAACTCCGAACAATCTGACAATGTTTGATGAACATGTGTCAGATGCGCTTAGTAGGGCAAAAGTTCGGCCGATTCAGTTGTTGACGCCACAGCTTGAGGCCATGGCAGCGCACATCGAGTCTAAGGTGCCAGGCTCTTTGTTGATTGCAGGCACTGCCGGCGATGGAAAAACTTACCACTGCCGAGCCTTGTGGACTCGTATCGGAGGGGATGCCAAGGTTTGGTCAGACAAAGGCAACGTTAAGGAGCATCGATTGGCAGATGGTCGTCTGGCTGTTTTTATCAAAGACCTTTCAGAGTTTAACGGAGATGAAAGCGACCTACCTCTCTCTCGACTCGAGAAATCTGTTCTCGAGGGTGATGACTCTGAAGTTGTAATTCTGGCTGCTAATCATGGTCAGCTTCTGGACCGTCTTCGTGACCTAGAAAAACGTCAAGGCCGCGTGCATCCTCTTCGTAAGCCTCTCCAAGAATGTTTTTTACAAGCGGGCCCAGCTCCCGACAGGCTTTCAGTGTTTGACCTTAGCCGCACAACTAACCGTAAGACATTTGATGAAGTTGCCAAAGCAGTGGCAGGGCATTCAGAATGGGCTAATTGTTCACGTTGTGCCTTAAAGGATGACGGGAAGACCTGTCCTATTGATGAAAACCGCCGTCGTTTGTTAGGCGAAGCAGACGATGGGCAGCTTGCTCGTCGTCTTGGGGACTTGCTGGAGATCGCTCGTTTTAATGGTTTGCATTTGCCGATTCGTGATCTGTTGGCCTTGTGCTCGAATATAATTTTGGGGTACTCCGACGCCAAGATGGTCAAAGAAAATTTGATGGTCTGTGCCGATGTACCGAAGATCCAGGAAAACGGTAGTCTTTGGAAGGCGAGTATCTATGCCAATGCATTTGGGGCGAATTTGCCGAAACGTCGAGTTTCTGGTCGTCCGGTGTTTAAGGCTATGGCAAGTTTTGGAGTTGGTGAAGAGACCACGAACGTTGCCGACGGATTGTTGGTCTATGGTAATGACGATATCAAGCTACGTGCTGATTTTAAGCGACTTGTGGCCATCGATCCTACTTATGGTGCGACAGTTGAGTTTCTTGCAGCTCAAGATTCGTACCTAGAAGGTTACGAAAATATACGAATTGAGGATGGAGCAACCGAGTTTGTAGAACTACTGGAAGCACAGCGGCGTAGGCTCTATTTCACGCTGCCGGAGGAGGAGCCTGGCTACGCTAGGTGGGCTATGACGGCATTTCGCTTTGCTGGGGACTATCTGAATCTGATTCAGTCTACCCAGACTAAATCGGCTATCAGCGAAACAACACGAGGGCGCATTACTAAAGGGCTTAACCGCATACTTACCGGATTGCTTTTGGAAAATGTCGATCGGATTTTTATCGCTAGTTCTGGTGGCTTCACTCAGAGCCGTGTGAGCGTTCTATGCGAGCATGAGACTCCTTCTCGCCGTCAAGGAGGTGTTGGCATGGCTATCAAGTTTGATGAAGAAACGGGGCGTCCACAGCTCGAGGTATCTCTTTTGCCCTGGCCTGGTCACGTTGTCCCCTTCGATCTCACGCCTATCCGATATGAGTTTCTTGCGCGAGTTGCGGAAGGTGCGCTTCCAGCCAGTTTCTCCAACGAATGCCTTGAAGATCTCCTGGCATTTAAGGCCAAGTTGTTACGCAAGGCTGAAAGCGTGCGCAAGACGAGGTTTGATGATGACGAAGTAGGAGGACAAGATACCACCTTGGCGTTGAGTTTCATTGATATTGATGCGTCAGGAAGAGGTTCATCCCACCCTGTGATTGTGAAGGCCTTGGTATGAGTGGAATTTATAAACGACCGGAAATTCGTAATGTCGACTTTTGCGTTGACGAGAATATATGGGGGCATCGTCTTCATGACGAACAGCTCCCACATCTAACGGTTCTTGAGTTCTTGGGTGCGTTGGGATCCAATTTGGACAAGCCATTGCGCCCGCATGAAGGGCTTGATGGCGCATTCAAGTTTTGGCCGCAAAGACAAATTCGTCTGCGTGGGTTGCTTTTTAATAATCCCTATATCGAATCCATCTCGGACAGCGCATTGCCTGACGAGGAGAAATGGCGCCAGTGGTTCGAAAAATTTGACCAAGGGAAAACGGGTAATGGCGACGACGACATGGTTTATTTACGGCAATCGTTTTCAAATTTTGATGACTTTGCGAAAACGATTGAGTTTCTAAGAGCGTCTTCGTTTGAGTCACGGAGTAACAAGCGTTGGAGTTCGAAGTTTGTATTCCCCTTTGGTCCAGACGCTCTGTATGAGGATTTACAGATTGACGCCAAGGGGAATATGAGTAATGACCGGCGTTTTTTTGCACGTACCGGAGAACTCCTTTACTTAATGTTGACACGTGCAAAGCGTGGTACGGAACTTGGGGATATCCTTTCCAAACGCCTTTTTGATCATGATGCGCCGCTGAACCGATTAGTTAAGGCTCTCCAAGGGGCACCGCAATATGCAGGTGATGCTCGGCAATCAGGCTACCTTCCTGAGGTGTCGAACGCTCGTTTTGATCTGATATGCGAAGACTGGCTATCTGTTCTCGACCGAGATATGCCGATCTATGACGCTATGGAGCACTTGATTACGATCTCGGGCTTAAACATGCTCCTTTACTTTCTTGAGAGGGCCAAGCGTGTTTCGGGTGATGATGAGCCTGTCGAAATTGTTTGCGAGATTGTTTCTAAGGAGCGCACCAAGGTCCGAGCCCTTTCCGGTGACAGCTACCAGTACAACCAAGGCCTACCTGCCAAGGCGGTGCGTGCCTACGTCGAGTCTATCCGACAGGAGGATGCTTGGGCGGATGCCATGTCGAGCGACTTTCCTGACGCCGAGCGTGTGAAGCTCATGCGTGAGCGTTTCCAATGGCCTGCAGTCGACGGTGATGACGAAGATAGTTCAGGGAAGAGCCCGGATGCTCTCGTGGACAAACTCGTTGAGCGAGCACTTGCTCGTCATGATCAGCATGTGAGCAAGATTCATGCCGCATGGTCACGGGCAATTGGCCTAAGTTCGCGTCGGCTTTCTCGGCGCACGCGCTACGCACCCAATGACCGCCTGTTGAAGTCAATCGTCGTGACTATCGTCGACGATAGCATGCAGTTTGACGAGTTTTTGGCAAAGGCTAAGCAGCGCTATGGCTTGGTGATTGGGGATGCCGAGGGTGGACGTCTCATCAATGCGAAGCAGGTAGATCAAGAGGAGCTGAGTGAGAACCGAGACAATCTGGAAGCAAGGCTCGTAGGTCTAGGTTTGGTTAGAAGGTTGTCTGACTCTTGTTCGTTTGTTGAAAATCCGTTCGTGTTTAAGGGAAGTGTCTGATGCTAACCGATCGCATTATCGGACGTGTTGGTGCAGACATTCTTGCCAAACGCATGTCAAACCTTGGTCAGCCCGGGGATTCCGCAGCACTTTTTCGACTTGATAAGCTCTCGCCCAGTCAAATCGCGGCAGTGGTGAGAGCAATCCTCGCGAATCCGGATATCGTGGCGCGTGTTGAGATGATGATTCCGGCGGCATTGGTCGAAGGCCAAGGTCTGCCTGCGGATTGTCTCATTTCGCATAACGCTGGCTACGTGCGCAACAACGCAGTGACGGAGAAGGACGCTATCCTTACCGCTAGCGGTAGCGAGCACAATCTCTCTGACACGCTTGCGCATGTCATGACAATCGGAGCAAAGGAGATGCGAGCTGACCCTCAACCATGGGTGGATGCGGCCTTGCACGTAGGTGGTCTTTCTCCTGTGGTGGACGATCGTACGACTTTTAGTGCTGCAATCGGTGGTCTGCTCAGCTCTTCGGAACTTTCACTTGTTCAATTGGGTGAGTTTTGCTCAGAGATTGCCTCGGCAATCTCTGCTCTAGGCCTTCCGATTCGCGATGCAGTTGGCTATGCGTTGTGCAAGGTTGGGTTGCCCAGGGATAGTGGGTACTTCTCCAATGCAAGGACATTTGGAACGACACGCGTCCCATGGAAAAAAGCCTTCGAAAAGTTGTTTGCTCAACGTGCGCCACTGCTCAAAAAGCTTCGCCAGAATGGTCAGCCGCTTGACGCCGAGGAGCTACTCGAACGCATCAAGGCTAACGCTCATGAAATATCAGATGGCGCTCTTCAGGCATTACAGGCTTTCGCCTTGGCGCCGGTGGGTGATCAAGGGGCTGAGGCATCATTGGCTCAATTCGAATGGGAGTCTGATGGAGTCTACTTGGCCTTCGATAAGCCAAAGGAGAGGCAGCAGGGCTTGGCTGAGATGACGCTACGTTTTTTCGAGCACGACTGTGATGAAGAAGATGCGCTACAGCCGGAGGGGAGAAAGCTTCTTGATGATTTGAAGTCGCGTGAGCGACGCGCTGATTTCACCCCAGAAGACGAAGAGTTCTTCGCCACGCATCGTCGACTCTTGGAGCGCGACACTAAACTGCTTTCCCGCTGGGAAAAGGCGCTGTTCGGTAAGCCTATCGAATGCAGTGATTTCTTCGATGGATTTGCGCGAATTGTGAATAACTTGCATGCTGGCTTGGAGGAGGTTGATGGAGAGCGAATCCTCCGATTTACCGTCAACAAGGGAAGGACTGAATGGCGTGAGCGCTTCAATCATGATGTCGGCTGCTTCTTTTCTGCGATGTATAGAGGGCTGCGGGATTTAATGGGGACCAAGGTGGACTGGAAGGTCACACGGATGACTACAGCAGATCTTCCTGATCCCTTGTTCGACTTTGAAAAATATATTGCTAGAGAGCGAGAGATAGCTGAGAGTCGCAACAAGAAATTTAAAAATAATACCTCACTCTCGCGCCAGGCTTTGCAGATCAAGTTCGATGTTGAACTGCTAAAAGTGGTCGGCGGCAATGAGACCAAAATCAGTAAGACTCAACTCTTGTGGAGCTTTAAGCCTACATCGATAGGTCTATCGATGGTTGCTGATATGCATCGCCTATTGGAGAGGGGGGCGGTTGGTTGTACCGAAGTTCCGCGTCGGTTGGCTAGTAAAAAGGGAGGCGTACAAAATGTGTCGCTGTTCGACACGGGAACGTTAGAAGCTACATATTCCACCGATGCTGGATCTTTGGTTCCTGCGGTCAATAAGCTCCGTAGTTTCCGTCAAGAGGTCAAGAACCGCATCAAAGGTCTTGCGGAAGAGGGTCGGCTAACACCTGATCAACGCGATGAGATCCGGGCGGCGTGGGATACGTTCGAGGAAGACTACATCAAAGCGATGGAGGACTTCGTATCCACTGGGTTACATGGCGAGGCAGTCATGCGTCAAGCAGAGTCCTTCAGTGCCTTGTTGAACACGCTTATGGCTCATGCCCGTGGAGATGTATGCCGTTCGCGTCTAGTGTCCGAAGTCTTGTCAATTGGCACGGCACGAGTGATTGGTGATAACCCGGCGTTGATTGTTCCGCCTTGGCACCCTGAGCGTATGAAGGCGTTGGCCGTGAAATCCCGACGTGTGGCGGGTTTTGCTACCCATTTACTCTCCAGCGATAGCATTCTCTATGGGGATCGCGAGATCTTCATGCGTGAACTCTCCGATGAAATTGCGCATCCGTTCTATCCGGAAATTGCTGTTCTCAATAAGGGCGGTTCCCCAAAGTTGGTCAGCGAAAGCAGCACGGTCAATGGTTACAGTCTCCTGGAAGCACCGATTCGTGGCGATGAAGAGGCAATGACCGACGTGGATCCGGCTGCTGCGGCTAAGCAAGCGCGGGAACTCTTGGAGCGATACGTCAGCCTACAACCTCACGAGGCATCTAACCTCAGCGTCGTCCTTTATAACGCCGATGCTGCCGAGTTGCCTCTCGCTACGGTACGCGAGCTTTCCTCAATCCAGGAGGATGGCAAGCTCCAATGCAGCGTGTCGGTTCGGCATACAGATCAAGCGAAACTCCGTAGTGTCTACGGTGAGCTAGTGAATAAAGCCGGTGATGATCCTGATCTTCCTGTCGTCAGCGAAACTAGTGATAATTTCATCTCAAAGCTGCGCATCTCGGTTACGCCGATCGCTGCTACTCCCAGCGAGAATGCTCAGGGTTTTAAAGTCTTCGATGTTGCCTTCTTGCATGACGTAGTTGCTCGCTCGGCCAAGGAGGAGTGGTTGCCAGTTGCTTGGACTAACGATCGTCCGAGCCTGGAACATGCGCCTTCTCGGTGGTCCTATCGAAGCGTGTCGGGTGAAGATGAACTGAAGTCGACCACATTTTTGACTTGCCCCTGGCAAACGGCGTCGGGTTGGACTTATGTGACTGCCGTGGCGGCTGTTTGCAACCAGACCGATGCGGTTCCCGACAAGCGATTCCTGCCTGCCAGGCGCATTTCATTGCAAAGCCAAGATCTAGCTGCGCTGATCAGGGATGCGCACGACCTCGCAGAGTGGGTCGCGACATATGACGAACTTTTAGACAAGCGTCAACTCCAGCACAACAACATTACTGTTGTCAGGTATCGCCGCGGCTCTACCAATGGCCGCAATATGATTGTGAGTTCCACGTCAGAGTTGCGCTTGCTTGGGGTGCTGGTTCGCCGTCGGCTTGACGAACTCAAGCTCCAGCTGACTCAAGATGAAGTCAACGAGGTCGCGGACAAGGCAAAGCGAGATGCGCTTTCGGTCTCTGGTGATATCGTGCTGCGTGCGGCCAAACGAGGTGTATCCGCTGGCGAGATGATTGGCTTGGTGCTCAGCCGTCATCTGTTATCGGAGGAGTTCAGGAAGCTCGTTGGCGGAGGTCCTGCTTTAACTGCCTATTTCTTACTTGACGACTATGCGAGCTGGCTTTCCCAGCCAGAAAGTCGAATTGCGGACATCCTTGCTCTCAATGTTGAGGAGAAGGACGAAGGAGTTCGGGTTGTCATCTCGATCGTTGAATCGAAATATGTTGGAGTCGATGGCCTAGCTGTGGCGCGACGTAGCTCGCGAGACCAACTGCTGACGACTCTGGGCTTGTTTCGAGAGGCGCTTTTTGGCGACCCGGGACGTCTCGATCGTGATGTGTGGCTCGCTCGCTTGGCAGACATGCTGATTGATGCTGATATTCCCCCGGGGATGACTGGTTTGATGGAGCGTGTGCGTTCAAAGTTGCGTGAAGGCGATGTGGAAATTTCGCTACGCGGCTACTCTCAGGTTTATGTTCACACATCGGACGCAGGTGCGGGGTCGTCCTCCGACCAAGAACTCCTCTTGGACGAGAATGGCGTTAAAGCTTGGCAGGAGGTCTTTGACAGACCAGAGCTCAAGAAGCTCGTTGAAGCTTATGCCAAAGGTTCGGGTAGCCTTGACGTACGATCAACCCTAGGTGCCTACGAGCCATGGTCAGATCATATATTCAAGAAGCCAGCGGCTCGCGTTCCATGGCTTGCCGCCATAGGGCAGCTTGCCAATGATGCCGGTGAGGAATCTGTTGCAGAAGAGACTAGCTCTCACGCCCCAGATGGTGTCGATGTTTCGACGCAAGACTCTTTGGCTCCTGAGTCGAACGCATCCACAGCTGAAGCTGATCTGGCTACCCCAAGCACAGCACCCACTCCGGTCGTAAACGTAGACTCTGCTTTTGCTGCGCTGGTTGCGTCCAAGTCGGCTGGCGTTTGGCAGTCCGATTCAGAGCGAGATGAGTGGGCCCAGGAAACTACCAAGAAACTCAAGGCTGCGCTCAACAGCTATGGGCTACAAGCGGCGGTAATAGGTACGCGGTTGACCCCCAACGGCTGTCTAGTGCGGCTGGCTGGATCTGATCGGCTGCGAGTCGAAGACATCGAGAACAAGCGCACCCAACTCCTGACCACGCATGCGATCAACCTCGTCACGGTTCAACCTAAACCCGGCGAAATTGTGGTGACAGTCGCAGGTTCTAAGCGCCAGGCTGTTTCACTTTGGGAACTGTGGGCCCGTCGCGAGCTCAACCGCAACGTTGCAGGCATCAATACGTCCTTTCTTTTGGGTGTTCAAGAGATCAATGGGGCGCTGTTGTATCTGAATCTTGGCGCTGAGTTCGGCGGACTCTCATCTCACGAACCCCATTCTCTGGTGGCTGGTGCGACGGGTAGTGGCAAGTCGGTGCTGATACAGGCCTTGCTGTTGGACATCGCTGCTACAAACCCCAAAGATCTGGCGCAGCTTATCTTGATTGATCCAAAAATGGGTGTTGATTATGCCCCTTTGGCCGATTTGCCGCACATGCGCGACGAGATTGTCACTACCAAGGAAAAAGCTGGAGAGGTGTTGGAGGCGTTAGTCCAGGAAATGGAGGCTCGCTACCGTGCGTTCGCGAAGGCAAGAGCTCGCGACTTGCCGACTTACAACTCCAAGGTTGCAGCCGAGGATCGTTTGCCGATGATATTCTTGGTTCACGACGAGTTCGCCGATTGGATGCTTGACGACGCTTACAAAGGCGCGGTTGGGGCGGCAGTACAGCGCCTTGGTGTGAAAGCACGTGCAGCCGGAATCCATTTGATCTTTGCGGCTCAGCGACCTGACAAGGATGTGATGCCCATGCAGTTGCGCGAGAATCTGGGCAACCGACTGATCTTGAAGGTGTCTAGCGAAGCGACATCCAAGATCGCGCTCGATCGGGCAGGCGCTGAGCTGTTGCTTGGCCGAGGACACCTAGCAGCCAAGCTCAATGGTGAGCATGGCCTGGTCTTTGCGCAAGCTCCATTCCTATCGGATCAGGATATTGAGGCTGCTGTGGCCGCTATCCGCACCGATAGCCAATAACCAGAATTTAATCTGAGAGATACCCATGGCAAAAAAATGGCAATCTAGTCCTCATACCATTGCTGATATTCGAGAGTGGAATAACAATGGAACACTGCTGTTGCAGCCTGACTATCAGCGACGCGAGGTTTGGGGCGATGCGGCGCGAGTGATGTTGATTGACAGCATACTTAATGACATCCCGATGCCAAAGATCTTTGTGTCCAAGGCCATCAAGGATATGAGGACGTATCGCAGCGTGATCGACGGCCAGCAGCGGATTACGACGATTTTGACGTTCTTGAATGATGACTTTGAGTTGAAGGGCCCATATAGTGGACCCTATGACGGCAAGAAGTTCTCGGAGTTGCCAGAGGAGGTTCGCGACGAATTCCTGCTTTACTCAATCGACTTCAATGAGGCTTCGGGGCTACCTCCCGAGGAGCTGCGGGAGGTCTACTCGCGCGTCAACAAATACCTAGTACCGCTCAACAGACAAGAGCTTCGCAAAGCAGATTTCCCAGGCGAGTTCTTGAAAATTTCCGAGGGGCTGGCCAGCCTCGACGCGCTCGACGACATGGGCCTTTTCAATGCTACGGCACGTAGGCGTTCTCTTGATGTTGAATACGTGAGTGAGTTGCTGGCCGCGCAGCTTCGAGGCATCAGCGACAAGAAGGATGCCATCGACGAGTGTTGCCGCGACTATGCTGCCTGGCCTGTGGCGGAGTCCGCCGCGACGTGCGCTGAATTTGAGAAGGTTATTGCGGACATCGCGGAAATCTTCGATTCGACCTACCCGATGAAGAAAACACGTTGGAAGCAGAAGGCGGATTTCTACTCGTTCTTTTTCGCGGTCTTGGAACTCAAGCGCAGCGGACTGGCGTTGCCGGCGGACTTGAGCTTCTTGCGAAAGGACTTGACGCTGTTAGACAACCTCATTGCTCCCACATCGGAAGTGCCTATTCTTAGCAAATATGCGGTCTACTGCGTCTCCCAGGCAAACTCTGCGTCCAGCCGGAGTTGGCGCATGGCGTTCATTCGGGCGATCCTGCGTGGTTCCTATGCTGGCTCTATCGACGATAAGGAGCAACGCGATATCGTGTCGGAGACGGCGAGAGACATTTGGTTTGCCCTCAATTCGAGCTTCAATGGCGATGGCTGCTCATCTGCGGAAGGCTTTGACGGTGGCTATGACGAAGGTGAGATGAACTTGGGCAGGTTGATTCTTTATTGGCCGGCAGGGAGCTCGGTGTTCCAGCTTTCGAACGCCAAGTGGGCACATTCTATGTGCAAAGACGACGTGGATGCGGCGGCTATCATCGAAGGGGCTGAGATTCCGGGAGTGGTCGAAGACGACTACGGCCACGAAGATGGGGATTCCGATGGAGATCACTAAGTCGAATGAGGCCCAGTCATGAGCCAAGTTCAAATTTTTCGCAATCTAAAGCGCAGTTACTCCATCAACGACCATATAATGGGAGACGATGGAAAGGTCTACATTGTCGGCGAGCGGATCGCGGCTGGCGGCAATGCCGTGGTCCATGAATGCAACGAGAAGCTCTCAGGTGACAGCTACGCCGTCAAATTCCAACTGGAGCTGCACCAGCGCCGTCGCGAGCGGTTTCATCGCGAAGTCGAGCTGCTTCGCGACTTTGACGACCCGCACATCATTCGCTTTATCGCGACTGGTGTCGCGACAGGTGCCCGGACCGATCGGAGTAAGAGGAACGTCCGGGGCGTGGTGCAGCGGCAAGGCAGAGACGAGGAGTTGCCTTTTGTTATCCTAATGAGGGCTTCCGAGGATTTGGGGAAGCACGCGAAGACGCCGCAGAAAATCCCACCCGCAACCTACCTGGCGCAGTTTCTGGGGCTTTCCAAAGCGTTGGTGAAGATCAATGAGAAGGCCCTGCACCGTGATATCAAGCCCGAAAACATCTTGGTTGTTGGCAGCGCATGGGTCATCAGCGACTTTGGCCTCTGCGATCTGCATGAAGGCGGCCCCGACCTGTCACGCGTCGACGAAAGGATCGGCCCTGCGCAGTGGATGTCGCCGGAGGCGTTCAACAAGAACCTAGGCTGCCTTGATGCGATCGGTCAAACATCGGATGTGTTCCAGTTGGCATCCGTCTTTTGGTATGCGACCTGCGGCAGACATCCGACTGGCATCGTTCGAGAAACCGATTGGCGAGGCCCTGCGGAGCTCTACCCAGTAATGGAAAGGGCTCTACTGCACAACAATCAGAACCGTTACCAGACTAGCGCAGAATTCAGTGTCGCGTTGGAGACTGCGATCATTCGGTAGGCATCTACTTATGGCAAACGGCGCAGGAACCATTGCCTTCATCAACCCCGTAGATATCGTCGATGTCATCTGGGCCAGTCTTTACAGGGCGTAGTGGATTGATGGGGATGTTCTTGCGTACGCGGGCTCGGCGAACCTCATACTCTGCTTGAATTGCTGCTACACGCTCCGGTTTCTCCATGTCAGACAAAGACTCCCCCTTAGACCAAGTGAATGGGGAGCCGTGATCAAGGGCATCCTTTTCCAAGGCTTTGGCTGCCTCGTAGGCCTCAGGATGCTGTTCGCGAAGCCTTACCCATTCAATCTTTTGCTGGAAGAAGCAGAAGGTGCAGCCGCTACGTGAGCGCCATTCATAATACTTAGGGTAGCCAACGCCAGAGTTCTCTAAAATGTCGATCACGCCGACCTTGTCGATACCGGCTTCACGGAAGGGCAGCTTCACGAATAGATTGTCGGCTTTGGACGAATAACCCTCTCGGTAGTCCTCATCGGCACGGATGGCGACATAGGACGTGACCGTGTCACCGGCTGCTAGCATTGGCCTTACCCAGCTTTCAAAAGGAGCAAGCTTCAGTTGCCGGGTGCACCATCGTGTGTTTGGACTAGGAAGGAAGTGGTTATATTGACGCAACCAGAAGCGAAAATCTCGGCCGGGATTCAGCCGAAGTATGGGTTTACCAAGCCGACCCTCGAGTTTTCCAAGAAACTCATAGACTTCAGGTAGCTCTTCTCCAGTGTCGGTGAAGAAGTAGTCTATGTCTAGTTCGGGATGGTGTTCACGCATATAGATAGCCAGTGCCGCACTATCTTTTCCGCCAGAAATACCCAAAACGTGTCGGTCAGCCATTCATATCTCCACTGTTAATCGACGCCAGCTTCATGCTGACTTTTGCAAGGATAGCCAGCAAAACGTCAGCTTCCAGGCCTTGGCTTTCAAGTATTAAAGTAATTTCACTAACTTTCGTCTCCACCGTTTCACGGTGTCGATCCGAAATTGCAAATGAGCGTGACACGGTCCGAGTGCTGGCGCCGGTTCCAATGACGATAGCAATGGCTTCACTGTGCGCAGTGCGACCCTGGACAGACACGAATGCCTCAGCTTCTCGAAAGCGGCGAGCGAACTTGGTCAGTTCTAGAACTGCAGCGTCTATGTGTCGATCTACCCAGTCACGAGGAGGGCGTTCGGCTGCGAGGCTAAGGATTCCCTCTAGTGAGGCTCTTGTACCGTCGAAGTTAGTCAGGCGGGTCGCAAAGCTGTCCAATTGCAGATCTCCAGAGATGCCTGCAACAGATTGCGCACGCTCCCTCAGTGCCTCCAGGTCATCTCGGCTTGCATCGAGGGCCTCGAGCATCTTTGTTTCGACTTCTGCCAGCATTTTGCCGTACGCATGTGCAAGCTCTTGCAATGGGGCGCGTAGAGCCGTCACGTAGGCGTCTCCGTCAGTAGCGCCCAGCAGTGATGCAAGATCGACGAATAATACCTTGTGGGGATCGCTAGCCTTCAAGAGCATGTCACGCATGTCTTTGGCTGTTTGCCCTAACCTAGAGGTCCGACGAGCCCATTCAGGCAGATTGAAAACCATAGCGACAAGGCCCCGAGCAGCCTCAAGCGGGTCGGCGGCGCCGGCATTTTCACCAATTTCAGCCAGAAGTGTCGCGATGCCCTCTAGGATAAGATTCTTGTCCTCATCGATGGCTACCCAGCGCAGCGAAAAGCGATCAGGGTCTTGTAGACATTCGTCGATATCGAAATCAGTAAGTCTCGGAACAAACATTCCGTCCTTGTAGATGGCGATGTTGGCTTTGTGTGCCAGCAGAAATGCGGTGAGCATTACGGGTTGGATACCCCGTTTCATACCAAATGGAGGCTTACTCCACAGAGCATAGATTTCATGAGCGCCGACGCGCACATCGGAATTCGAGAAAAGAGCGCGTGTGGTATCCCATAAGGGCTCGAATTTTGTAGCGAATCCGTCGCCGGGAGGCAGGCATCTCCACGCGCCAGAGCTATCTAGGCGATGTAGTTCTGTGTGTCTGAGTAATGTTTCATAGAGGCCACGCTCGGCAGGGAATCCTTCGAACCCCAACGCTTCCAGACCCTCCGCATTGATCATCGCGTGCAGAAGATCCCGCCGCGCTTTAACGCTGTTGCTGGATATGCTGTCGCGGTTGACCAGCTCGCTCCACACAGGTGCCGAATCGCAGTACAAGTCGTCGGCAAGCAGTGAGGCTTCTGGAGAGAGTTTTTCTCCAGATTCAACAATTTGATGCTCGCCTTTATGCCACTTTGCGCGAGCCACCGCAGCTTGGAGTTGGTCTTCCAGATCGGCCCGTGTTGCAGTCAGGCGCGCATAGACTTCACGACGAGCAACAGGGTCACCGGAGAGTTCGTGACGATCCTTAACCTGTTCCAGAGCCACAAGCTCTGCAGAAAGTTCAGTGATGCGGGCATGATTGGTGGGGATCCCTACAATCACTGGCCACGGCCGGATTTTCGAGCATTTTGCTGCTCGAAGAGTCGCTGCCTTCAGGCTCATTCCCTTGTCTGGAAGTGCAAGGATGAAGGCTCCAAACTCTCCTTTCCTCGGCTGAAAGTTCGCGGTGATCTTTTCAGCTTGTTCGATGCTGCACAGTGATAATTCCATCCAGCGCATAGATCCCGTTTCGTGATAGTGACGTTTGGCCACCACGGGATGAAGGCCCATGAGTTGAGATAGTCGCGAATAGTCTATACCAGGTGATGTAGCCAGTGCTTGGGCTATCGCGGCGTCGATGTCGAAGTCGCTGCCCTCGAACACCGACCAAGCGCCAGTGTAGTTCTTGAAGAGCGCCACCTTTAGCGAACTAAGCTTTTTGAGTGCCGCTTTGATCTCTGATGATTGTCGGGGGTAGAAGAGCGACTCGATGACTGTATCGTCGGCAGCAAGACCAGACCCGTTACGGAATAGATCGATGACTGCGATGTTCTTAAGTATCGCCACGAGAAGGGCATCACCGGTTTTTGCTTCGGCTCTTTCTACAGCTTCGACGGCTTGTGACCAGCGGTGTCCGTCAGCTGAGGCAAGGATTGCCGGCTCCAAGTTTGAGCGCAGATAGTCCCAGTAATCGTTTGGGCGATACCAGGTCGCTTCATTTCTAAGCGTCGAATTCAGGTAGGTACGGAAACCGTGAGGCTCGACCGATGAGAGAAAACCAAAGGTGCTGCGCTCGTTCTGGCCGAATTGTCGCTTGGAAATTGGGCCTAGTAGGGCAGCCATGGCGGGGTGCAGTGGCCAGCAGCGTTCTAGACTAGCCGCAAAATTATTCCCTACAGCAGGGCGACGTTTTCGGATGGCATCGGCGATGTCTTTGGAAGCTTTTTGCATCCACGGCGGGCGCTCTTTTACTTCGATTGCACGACCGATGAGCTCCACAACCTCGTCGCTAGCGGCCACGAATGGTAAGTCGACGTATCGACCTTGAACCTTAGCCCAGTCGTCTCGGGTATCGATCCCCAGACGTGTTGCATATTGGGCAAAGGATTGGTGGAGTACCCCGATGACTACCAGTCTTCCTTCGGATCGCGCGGCTGCCTCAGCGAGTTCTTGGAAGAAGTAGACATCGTCTCCGGAACCTAAAGCAGATGCTTCTAGAAACTTACCCATCTCGTCAATAATGACCAAAGTACCGTCGTGCGGACGGCTCTTTGCCTCCTTAAGGAGATCGTTGATCAGCGTTTGAGCATTTAGTTTGCTGCGACCGTCTACGGTCTTGCCCTGTGCGCGACGAAGTGACGCATGCAGTTCTGCTATGATGCTTCCACGGCGACCTACCGCTGGAACGAGTAACCACCCTTTCCGGACGGGGAATGCTTGATCGAAAGTGGGGTGTGAGTTCAGATGCAGCGCTTTACGGGCTTTATCTCGGAGGCTTCTGTCTGAGTTTAAGGCACTCGCTAATGTGACTGCTAGAGAACTTTTGCCACCGCCGAACGGGCCGGTCCAAGTGAAACAGCGCTGATTGGTATGTGTGAGCTGGTTGGACATACCATCAAGTACCGCTGCTGCGGTTGCATGACAGATATATCCAGAGAAGGCATCTGCACGGCCGATATCGGTATCGATACGAATTGATCGTTGGTATTGATGGGAAATCTGAACAATGTCAGACAGAGTCTGCTGTGTCTCGTTAGTCATAGGCCCGCCTAATCAGATCCTTCTTGTCCTCTGGAGAAAACTTCCTACGATGGACTTGGCGAAGACCAGCAGAGTCTGTCCACTCGAGCTTGCATTTCGTAAAGTCAGAGAGGGAAATTAAGCGTTGTGCTACCGATTCTTCATCAAGTTTAAAAACTCGCCCGGGTGCTCCCTCTCCATAGGCAATCTGCTCGAAGGCTAACGAACTTTGTCCTTCTGCGGTGCGATCCCAAAAGTCAACAAGCGCATAGGCAAAGATGCCGTCGTGCAAAGAAGCTTTAGGGCCGCGGCGAAAAGCGTATTGGCCTTTATGAACTTCTTGTAGCAAGCCTAGTTCACCCAAAAGCGGTTCGGCGAAATCCTCAGGGGATCCATCTGCGGAGCGTGGCGCGTAACTACGAAGGCAGGTCTCCAAATCGCGGGAAATCGTGGATGCTGATAGCCTATGTTTCGGGTTGTGTTTGTGTGCATAAAGAGCCAAAGGTTCTTCAAGCTCTAAGCGTGTGAAAGTCGGTGCTGTGACATGGTTAAACAGCCAATACCAAGTCGTTGAGCGAGTGCCCTCACAGGCTAATTGCCAGTGTGCGAGCCATGCTGTCGAAGGGTTTTCTGCATAGGGGTCGAGACCTCCATCACTCAATATTTCCTTAGCGAGGTTTCGAATACGAAAACTGTCGCCATTTTCGACCATAATGCCGCAAGCCAAACCCCAATGGCGAATTGAGGCCACCATGTTTTTGCCTACGCCAAACTCTGCGATTGCTTTTGCATCTGTCAATGACGACTTCTTAATTAGACCACCATCAACTGCTTGCTCGAATAGCTTCTTCAGCCACATTTGACGCAAAGGAAATGTTTCGTGGCCTGAGAAATGAACGGAGGTCCCTTTCTTAGGGGTAGGGTAGGTATTTTTCATGATTTTGTAAGTTTAGCATGAACTGGTGGATTTCACCAGTTCATCGTCCCTTTATGTTTGCTGTATATAAATACAGTAAACATATTAGCAGAAGAAACAGATTGCGTGAAGTTCGGCGGTATCGCCCGTATCGCCCGTATGGATTTTTAGCAGATGCACATGTACTGTAACTATGTCACGTAGCATTGGCCTATCAGGATACCCTTGGTCGCATCCTCTTTATGCGACGGGCAATTTGTACTTCAGAGAAAGCGGATTTTGCTCTAGTCATCAGAACTGGACCAACTTCAATTTACAACTATTTTGTCTGGTTTAAGACTTAATTGTCCGCCTACGGTAATTGTGGGCGAGTTGATGTCGCCTTACTCCACCGTTACGCTCTTGGCCAAATTCCGTGGCTTATCCACATCCGTACCCCTTACGCAAGCCGTATGATACGACAGCAACTGCAGCGGAATGGTATGCAGAATCGGTGACAGTTTTCCATAATGCTCTGGCATGCGAATCACATGCATGCCTTCACTGTTCACGATTCTGGAGTCATTATCGGCAAACACATACAGTTCGCCTCCCCGGGCGCGCACTTCCTGCATGTTGGACTTGAGTTTTTCAAGCAGCTCGTCTTTGGGGGCAATGGTGACCACTGGCATGTGCTCGGTAACCAGGGCTAGCGGGCCGTGTTTCAGTTCACCGGCCGGGTAAGCTTCGGCATGAATATAGCTGATTTCCTTTAATTTTAAAGCACCTTCAAGGGCGATGGGGTAGTGCATGCCCCGGCCCAGGAACAGGGCGTTTTCCTTGCTGGCGAAGCGGTCGGCCCAGGCCATGATTTGCGGTTCCAGTGCCAGCACGGCACTGATGGCGGTGGGCAGGTGGCGCAGCTGTTTCAGGTAATCAGCTTCTTTTTCTTCGCTAATGCGGCCTTTTACCTGGGCCAGGGCCAGGGTCAGCAGGAACAGGCCCACCAGCTGGGTGGTAAAGGCTTTGGTAGAGGCCACGCCAATTTCAACGCCCGCGCGGGTGATGAAATTCAGCTTGCATTCACGTACCATGGCGCTGGTTTGCACGTTGCAGATGGTTAAGGTATTTTCCATGCCCAGTGAACGGGCGTGTTTCAGGGCGGCCAGGGTGTCGGCGGTTTCTCCTGATTGGGAAATGGTAACGACCAGGGTTTTGGGGTTGGGCACGCTGTCACGGTAACGGTATTCGCTGGCAATTTCCACATTGACCGGGATTTTGGCAATGGATTCTATCCAGTACTTGGCGGTCATGCCGGCGTAAGAGCTGGTGCCGCAGGCCAGTATCAGGACATTGTCAATGTCATTGAAAATCCGGTAGGCTTCATTGCCGAACAGCTCGGGGGTGATGCTGTCAATATCCTGCAGGGTATCGCCCACGGCACGGGGCTGTTCAAAAATTTCTTTTTGCATATAGTGGCGGTAAGGACCCAGTTCAGCGGCACCGGTATGGGCATGAACCGTGTGCACCTTGCGTTCAACGGGTTTGCCGCTGGCATCCACAATCCACACCTTGGACAGTTGCAGGTCGATGACATCACCGTCTTCCAGGTAAATGATCTGGTCGGTGGTGCCTGCCAGTGCCAGGGCATCCGAGGCCAGGAAGTTTTCATTGTGACCAAGGCCCACGATAAGAGGGGAGCCTTGACGGGCGCCTACGATGCGATGAGGTTCATCACGGCAGAAAATGGCCAGGGCATAGGCACCGGTCAGGCGCTGCACGGCCTGTTGCAGGGTTTCAAAAAGGTCACCGTTATACAGGTGGTCAATCAGGTGGGCAATGACCTCGGTATCGGTCTGGCTTTCAAAGGTGTAGCCCAGGGCTTTCAGTTCTTCACGCAGTTCGTCGTGGTTTTCAATAATGCCGTTGTGCACCAGGGCAATGCGGGGCTCGCCTTTGTCCTGTCCTGAAAAATGCGGGTGGGCGTTGTGGGTGGCCGGGGCACCGTGGGTGGCCCAGCGCGTGTGGGCAATGCCCGTATAACCGCTTAAATGGTCTTCCCTGATTTGCATTTCCAGTTCGGCAACACGCTGGGTGCTGCGGGTGCGCCGCAATTGGCCATCAATATGCAGGGCCACACCGCATGAGTCGTAGCCGCGGTATTCCAGGCGCTTAAGGCCTTCAACCAGGACAGGGGTAATATCTCTTTGCGCAACAGCACCAACGATTCCACACATGTGAAAACTCCGTTTGGGTAAGTAAAAACAGTATTCTGCACTGTATTGAAAGAAATTAAATTTCTAAATTAATAGATTAATAACTGAATATTTCAATTAATGGATTGGTGGTAATATAATTTCATTTAATAAATAAATATGGAATTTAATTTCAAATTAAGGAATGATTATGTTTGAACTGGATGAATTGGACAAACGCATATTGCAGCAATTGCAAAGAGACAGTTCTTTAACCAACCAGGAGCTGGCGGAAAAAGTGCATGCCTCCGCCCCTACCTGTTTACGGCGTGTGCGAAGCTTGCAGGAAAATGGGGTGATCCAGAAGCAGGTAGCCATTGTTGACCCGCAAAAAACGGGCAGTACCCTGATGGCAATTGTTGAGGTGAGCCTGGATGTCCAGACGGCGGAAGCCAATACGGCTTTTGAGAAAGAGGTGAATGGGGAAACCGCTGTTTTACAATGTTACCGCGTCTCAACGGGGCCGGATTTTATCCTGGTGATCCAGGTGGCCGATATGCCGGCCTATCATGAACTGGTGCATCGTTTGTTTACGGCCCGGAAAAACGTTCGCAATGTCCGTACGTTTTTTTCCGTACATCGCAGCAAGTTTGAAACGTATATTAACGATCTTTAGCCAGCAGTTTTTCATAAGCCTGCAGGTAACGCTGCCCCATTTTTTCTGCATTATGTTCGTCAATCACATAGGCATAGGCTTTTTCTGCCATGCTGGCGGCCTCTTCAGGGTGATCCAGAAGGGTGTTCATGCCTTCGGCCAGCGCCTTGTTGTCACCCACATCACACAGAATGCCCCGGCCATCGGCCAGTACTTCTTTCAGGCCACCGGCATTGGTGGAAACAACCGGCACATGCTGCAGGAAAGCGTCCAGTACGCTGCTGCCCAGCGCCTCCTGGCAGCTGCTCATGACAAAGACATTCAGCAGGCTGTAGTAATCTTCAACCTGTTCACGAAAGCCGGCCAGTAAATAGACGTTTTCCAGGTTCAGTTGCTGAATCAGGGCCTTCGCAGCAGGTGTTTGGTCACCATCAGCGCCAAAATGAATGAACACAAAGTCCTGGCGCAGCTTGTGTAAGTCAGCGACAGCCCGAATCAGGGTGAGCGGGTCTTTTTCTCGCGTGAAGGCAGCTGCGGTGCCCAGTATTTTATTTGATTTAAGTTTGAAGTCGTTGTGCAGTGCTTCGGCCCGCTGGAGATTGATGCGTGGAGGCTGGATGGCACTGGGTATGATAATCGGCTCAATGCCCAGCCTGCGTGGTTCCTGTGCCGCTGCCTGTGCGATGGCCACGAACAAGTCGGCTTTTTTCCATTTGAAAGCCGTCATGCGTTCTTTTTTTGGAGCGACAGCAAAGGCGGTGCGCCGCGTGAAGACGACTTTAGTAGTTGAAAAAAACCGCGCCAGTACGGCCCAGGTTAATGTATTGGCGGTTTGGGAATGGATAATATCGAACTGCTTGGCGTGGCGGATTAAAAAGGGAAGTTGTTGCCAGCTTTTTTGTAAGGTATGTACCGTGAAGTCTGCGGCAAGAGCCCGCTTTGACAGTTCGTTATTGGCTCTGGTGAGCAGTGCCACTTCATGCCCGGCCTTGCGGAACTCCTGCATGCAAAGCAAAGTCTGGCGTTCACCGCCTCGCCAGCCTTTTTCAAAGTTCATCTGCAGGATTTTCATTAATGACTCCAGGGTAAAACCAAGTGTGCAAGGCCCTTGTTTATTCAATTACATGGGCTGTATCTTCCCGTCATTCAGGGTTAATGCCGGGTTTTTATGGCGTGAAAAGAAAAGAATGGCTTAAGCGATTATTTCCTGTTTATTTCCCGGTTTTTCAGCCATAAAATGGCATGCTTGTTAAAGACGGACTGTACTGACAGTACCGCAAGTAACAAACCGGCCTTGCCGTCCAGAAAGCCGCGCTTGATAAAGTAAGTCCTGAAAAAGCGGCCAATTGAATGCATCATGACCGAGGCCAGGCTGTTTTTCTTGCCTTTGCGAAAGCGCTGTTCAGCCCAGGCTTCGGCATAGTTGGCAGATTTAATCAGATATTCGTGCAGATTGTTGTAGGTGTAATGCAGCAGGTCGCCTTTAAGCCGTTTGACTTTTGCCCCAGGCGGAATAATGACGTTTTCATGAACCAGGGCCTCATCAAAGCGGGTCAGGGCAGTGGGGTAGAAACGCTCGACATAGCCGGGATACCAGCCACTGTGATGAATGAACTGCCCAAAAGCCCAACTTAGCCGTGCCACTTCAAAAATGGTGTTTTGGGGTGGGTTGGCCAGCACTTCCCGGATACTGGCAGCCAGTTCCGGGGTGAGCTGTTCATCGGCATCAATCCACAGTATCCAGTCGGCCGTCACGTACTGCTGGGCAAGCTGGCGCTGGCGGCCAAAGCCCGGCCATTCGGTATTTACATAAAATTTGTCGGTGTAACGGCGGGCAATGGCCTCGGTGTCATCGGAGCTGCCTGAATCAAGAATGATGATTTCATTGGCAATGTCCTTGACCGAGTCCAGGCATGCGGTCAGCATGCGGGCTTCGTTCTTGACAATCAGGGCAACCGCCAAGGTGGTTTTTTGAGTGGTCATGGTTGAATTCAAATAACAGCGGTATCCAGCTTTTTGAAATAACGTATCAGGTTGATAAGAACCGCGATGATGGTAACGACCACAGATGCGGCCAGCGCATAAATGGCGCCCTCATTCTGGCTGACGGAAAAACATAAGGCAACGATTGCCGCACCAACGCCCTGACCAAAAAGGCGGGTGGTTGCCTGGGCCCCACCGGTGGCACTGCTGCGGTGGATGGGTGTGGATAGCAGCATGGCCTTGTTATTGGGCGTCTGGAAGAAACCGAAACCCATGCCGGTCAGGAACATGTATAGGCTGATAAGGGTCAACGGGCTTGGATTGGGTAGCAAAAGCAGACCGCCAAGCCCCATAAACATGATGGCGGCCCCAATTCCGGATAGCAATGACGCCGGGAAACGGGCGGAAAGACGTGCCGCCAGGGGAGCAATCACAATGCTGCCAATGGGCCAGGTGCTGAACAAAATGCCGACGGTGGCAAGGGGCAGTCCCAATACATTCTGAAAATAAAACGGCAGGGCCAGCATGGCAGAAGTGGCCGCCATGAAAGTAAGGGCCGATATCATAATGGCATAGCGGAACGTAGGAATACGGAACAGGTCAATAGGTACCAGTGGAGCGGTTTGCGGTGCCGAGCGACGGATAAGTAAAATGGCAAAAAACAGCGACAGCAGTAAGCCTGTGCCGGCAATAACGGGTTTATTTCCCGATTCATCAAGTGCCCAGATAAACAAGCCAAAAGTAAGCATGTTCAGGACGGCACTGATATAGTCGAAAGGCGCGGAGATTTTAGGGATGAGCGGTAAAAAACGTGCCGCGTACAGTGCCACGAGGCAAAATGGAATGGTAAAAATGAAAATCCACTTCCAGGGGGCGATGGTGATGATAAAGGCCCCTATTGACGGACTTAAAACTGCCATTAAACCCACCGTCATGGCATTCAGGCTGATACCGGCAGCCAGTTTATGGGGTGGGTAAATATTGCGCACCATGCCGCCAAACAGGCACATGACTGAGGAAGAGCCCATGCCCTGTATGATTCGGCCAAGCAATAACAGGCCAAGGGAATCTGCCATTGAGCAAATAATGGCACCGGCAATGAAGACGGAGATGCCTATCCGGTACATCAAGGTAAAACCGATGCGCTCGGCGACGGCTGAAAAGGGTAGCAGTGTTGCAATGATGGAAATGGTATAGGCATTCACAATCCAGATGGACGTGGATGGCCGAATACCCAAATCATTGGCGATGGTTGGCAGTGCGATATTGGCAATGCCTGCGTCAAGTACGGTAATGCTGATCGCAAGCAAGACGCCCAGCGCGGCCCAGTAACGGGCCGGCGCAGGCAAACCGCAAGGCTTTGGAGCCGATGAGGGGGAGGCCGGTGTTACCGGCTCGTTGGCATTCATGCTTTTTTATCGGGACGTTTCCAGTTTTGTCGGCTTTCCTGTTTTTTGGCGGTTAATGTCAGGGTACCGGCGGGAGCTTCCTTGACCAGAGTAGTGCCCGCGGCCAGTGTTGCGCCCTTATGGACGGTTACCGGTGCCACCAATTGTGTGTCAGAACCAATGAAGACGTCATCTTCGATAATAGTCTGGAATTTGTTAACCCCATCGTAGTTGCATGTAATGGTGCCTGCGCCAATATTAACGCGTTGCCCGATTTGGGCATCACCCAAGTAGCTAAGATGATTGGCCTTGCTGTAGGCCCCCAGGGTGGTTTTTTTCAGTTCCACAAAGTTGCCGACATGCGAGTGGGCGCCCAGCCTGGAGCCAGGGCGAAGACGGGCATAAGGGCCAATCACGGCCTGTTCTGCCGCTTCGGCTTCCTGCAGATGGCTGAACGCTTCAACCCGGGTTCCGGCGCCAAGTTTGACATCACGTAAAACGCAATGCGGGCCAATGCGTACACCGTCGGCCAGTTCAACATTACCTTCAAAGATGCATCCTGCATCAATAAAAACATCCCGGCCGCATTTCAGGCTGCCACGCAAATCGAAGCGCGCCGGATCTGCCAGGGTGACACCGGCTTCCAGCAGGCGTTTGGCCTGTTCAGCCTGCCACGCACGTTCCAGTTGTGCTTGCTGGATACGGCTGTTGACGCCCAGGGTTTCCCATGAGAAGTCGGGTTGGGCGGCACCAACGGTGATGCCATCCTGGACGGCCAGGGCAATCACATCGGTAAGGTAGTACTCGCCCTGTGCGTTGTTGTTGTTAATGCGGCCCAGCCAGTTTTTGAGTAAACCGGTGGGTGCGGCAAGGATGCCGGTATTGACTTCAGTGACCGCGCGTTCCGCTTCGTTGGCATCCTTGTGTTCAACAATCCTTATCACATTGCCGTCATCGTTACGAATAATGCGGCCATAGCCACTGGGGTCTGACAGGGTTTCAGTTAATACCGCAACTCCTTGCCCACGGGCTTGCAGCAGGCGTTGCAGGGTTTGTGCCTGAACCAGCGGTACATCACCATACAAAACAAGCGTGGTGTCTTCAGGGTCTTGGCCACCTGTCAGGAAGGGCACGGCCTGCTGAACAGCGTGACCCGTACCTTGCTGGGGTTGCTGAAGTGCAAACTCGATGCCCGGTATATGGGCAAAACCGGCTTTGACGGCTTCGGCGCCATGACCCACCACAACGGTAATGCGGCTAGGTTCCAGTTGCAGCGCACTCTCAATGACATGCGCAAGCATGGGTTTGCCGGCCAGTGTATGTAAAACTTTGGGTAAGTCCGACTGCATGCGTTTGCCCATGCCGGCGGCAAGAATGACGATATTGAGTGACATAATAATGTGTAGTGAGGCGTTGTGAATAATGAGTACCGAATTATTGCTTACTTTAACCGGAAACCGCGGCTTGAAAGTGCGGTTTCCGGCAGGCCGGATCATTTTTTTGCAGGTGTTGTGGTTTTTTGGGTGGTGGTTTTTCTGGTGCTGGTTTTGGCAGGGGCGGCAGTTGGCCGGGTGTTTGTTTCAGGCTGGGTTTCTGCGCTGCTTTCAGGGGCTGCCTGCAAGGTGGCAGCGGTTGCCTGGGCCAGTTGGTTGAACTGGTTTTGCAGCATATTCCACCAGGCACCGGCGGCCGAGCTTAAGGCGTCACTACCTGTGGTGGCACTTGCCGTCTGGCTGGCCGCTGCATCATCTGTTGTCTTGGGTTTCAGGCCCAGGACTTCATCCAGCGTGGCCTGGCCTTTATGCTGCTCGGCGACTGCGTTGACAAATGAATGCATGGTGGCAATGCTGGCACGCTGGATTTCCATGCCCTGAATAGTGCTGGAGAGCATTGAAAGGTTAAGCTTCAACCAGTTTTCAACGGTTTTCAATTCCTGGATGCGTTTATCCAGTTCCTCGGGGTTAAGCGTGGTGCTTGCCATGGGAAAAGCGGAAGGGGTGCCGGTTTGGGCAAATGCCTGCCATGCCTTGCCCATCATTTCCATACTGCTGATAAGGGGGTTGCCTGCTGTGATGCCATCCTGCCCAAGACCGGGAAGAACAAAAGGGTTGGTGTTTTGTGAACTCATGAGTGATCTCCTTTGTGAGTTAAGGCAGTTGGTGCAACAGTTGTCTGGCGGGTTGGTTGATCAGCCCGTCAAGAAGGACTATGGCCGCTTCAACCGTGATTACCCGGCGGGTAATCATGTCCAAAACTTCTTCCTGCTCAAATATCCTGATTTCAGAGACTTCACCATCACGGTTGGCAGGCTGGGTTTGTGGCAGGATAATGCAGTCACTCACCATGATATCCTCAACCTGATAGCCTTCGGGCAAACGACGATGCATTTGTAAAATAGTACGTAATGGTGTGCGGATTTGCAAATCGGGCTCATCCAGTCCGGCTTCTTCATCACTTTCGCGTAAAAGCGCCTGCTCCAGATCTTCAATGCCGTTGGCCAGGCCTCCGACCAAAGTGTCCCACATGCCCGGGTCGGTGGCTTTGGTGGATGCGCGTTTTGCCAGGTAAAGCTTCAGGTCGGGGGTCCAGGCATTTAAATGCACGGCGCGGGTTAACAGGCCAAGCGGTCGCATGGCCGCCCGTTCCATGACACCGATAACCTGTCCTTCGGCATAGACATTAAGCAGTTCATTACGCCAGGCCCTGGCACAGTTGGCCTGGTGCAGGCAAGTGGCGATACTGGCCAAAATGCTATCCAATTCTGTTCTGGAAATGCCCGCACTGGCAATATGGAACCCGGTGGAGGTCTGGTAAACCTGCGGGTGATTACGCAAGGCGTTTTGTGCCTGGGCAGTAATAAAACCCGCCGATTTTCCGGCAATAAGCAAAGGTAGGGAATGTCTATGAGGGAATTCCTGTATTTCTTGCAGTAGGCCTTGATAAAGTTCAGTTAATTGCTTCAAATTAGTATGAGTTACGTATCAAACATGCAACGATTGTAGCCTTTATGTTTTAGATACAGTAACTTTAATCTGTGTTTATATGGTTAAATGAATGCACTATGATGTAAATCAATACGTTGTAGATAAAATTTGTGCCACTAAATAATAAATCTGTACCTGAATATTCAGTGTAGTAGATAGTAATAAAAAATGATATTTGGGTGCAACAGCAAGAGGTCAACATGAAAAAGTTGAGAGGGTTGCTAGGCATTACCGTATTCATTGGCAGTACGACGGTATTCGCCCAAACAGGAGACATGCCAGGGGGGCCCAGGGTTGCACAGGTTAATCTGACTCCCGGGGTAACTGAAATTGCCGCCGATATTTATTGGCTGCATTGGATGATGCTGATTATTTGCACGATTATTTTTGTCGGCGTATTCGGGGTCATGTTCTATTCCATCTGGGCCCACCGGAAGTCAAAGGGTCACAAGGCGTCCGTCTTTCACGAGCATTTGGGTGTTGAAGTGGCGTGGACGGTCATTCCTTTCATTATTGTGATCGCCATGGCATTGCCTGCCACCAAAACGGTGGTTGCCATGAAAGACACATCCAGCGCCGATCTGACGATCAAGGCAACGGGGTATCAGTGGAAATGGGGTTATGAGTATCTTGATGGCCCTGCCAAAGGGGTCAATTTTCTGTCGAACCTGTCCACGCCTGTCGATCAAATTATGGGCAATGTGGAAAAATCAAATACTTACCTGATGGAGGTGGATCAGGAAATGGTGGTGCCTGTGGGTAAAAAGGTGCGACTGGTCCTGACGGCCTCTGACGTCATCCATTCATGGTATGTACCCGAACTGGGTGTCAAGCAGGATGCTATTCCGGGCTTTTTGCGGGATACGTGGTTCCGGGCCGACAGGACCGGAACGTTTCGTGGACAGTGTGCCGAATTGTGTGGGCAAAACCACGCCTTCATGCCGATTGTCGTGCGCGTTGTGTCCGAAGAAGATTTTGCGTCCTGGTCGAAAGAGCGCAAGAAGCTTGCATCAAAATAAAAAACACCCGGATTCATTCAGATACTTATTTAACCGGTCAATGCTATAGGCCGGGACTATGCAGGTAAGGAGGACAACATGACTAGCGTAGCAGTCGGTCACGCCCAGGATCTCGTTCACGATGATCACCATGCCAAGCCCAGTGGCTGGCGCCGGTGGCTTTTTGCCACCAATCATAAAGATATTGGCTTGATGTACCTGATCTTTTCGTTTATTGCCTTGCTGGAGGGCGGCACCCTGGCGTTGTTGATACGGATTGAGCTGTTTGAGCCGGGTGTACAGTTCTTCCAGCCGGATCTGTTTAACCAGTTCACCACCATGCATGGCCTGATCATGATTTTCGGGGCGATCATGCCGGCGTTGGTGGGTTTTGCCAACTACATGATTCCGTTGCAGATTGGTGCATCGGACATGGCTTTTGCCCGCATGAACAATTTCAGTTTCTGGCTGTTGCCGGTGGGTGGCCTTTTGTTAACCGCCTCATTCTTTGTGCCAGGCGGCGCCACTGCGGCAGGTTGGACAATGTATGCACCCTTGTCCCTGCAAATGGGGCCGGGTATGGATATGGCCATTTTCGCCATCCATATCCTGGGTGCCTCTTCCATCATGGGGGCGATCAATATCATTGTAACGGTGCTGAATATGCGGGCGCCAGGCATGACATTAATGAAAATGCCGTTGTTTTGCTGGACCTGGCTGATTACCGCTTATCTGCTGATTGCCGTGATGCCTGTGCTGGCGGCGGCAGTGACCATGCTGCTGACCGACCGTCATTTCGGGACCGGGTTTTTTAATGCGGCGGCCGGAGGAGACCCGGTGTTGTACCAGCATGTATTCTGGTTCTTTGGGCATCCTGAAGTCTACATCATGATTCTGCCGGCCTTTGGTATTGTTTCGGCTGTCATTCCCACCTTTTCGCGCAAAAAACTGTTTGGCTATGCGTCCATGGTGTATGCGACCTCGGCAATTGCCATCCTGTCATTCATTGTGTGGGCACACCACATGTTTGCAACGGGCATGCCGGTAACCGGACAACTGTATTTCATGTATGCCACCATGCTGATTTCCATTCCGACCGGGGTAAAGGTGTTCAACTGGGTGGCCACCATGTGGCGCGGTTCATTAAGCTTTGAAACGCCCATGCTGTTTTCAATCGGTTTTATTTTCGTGTTTACCATTGGCGGCTTTACCGGCCTGATTGTGGCGGTGGCCCCCATTGATATTGCCGTCCATGATACATATTACGTGGTGGCGCATTTCCATTATGTGCTGGTGGCCGGATCCCTCTTTGCGCTGTTTTCAGGCACCTATTACTGGCTGCCAAAATGGACGGGGTACATGTATGACGAGAAGCTGGGCAAGATTCATTTTTGGTCAACCATGCTGTCTTTTAACCTGACCTTTTTCCCGATGCACTTTTTGGGTCTGGCTGGCATGCCCCGCCGTTATGTGGATTACGCAACGCAGTTTACCGACTTCCACCAGATCGCCACAATTGGGGCCTTCTGGTTTGGGTTCTCGCAGTTGCTGTTCCTGTATATCATCATCAAGACGTTCCGTGGCAAGGGACAGAGGGCGACCGCACAGGTCTGGGAAGGCGCCGAGGGGCTTGAGTGGACACTGCCATCCCCCTTGCCATTCCATACCTTCGAGACACCACCGGAAGTGAAGTAAACGAATTTTTTATCAGCAGGTATAAACAATGACACCCGAGCAACGCAGCAAAAACAGAAGGGCAGGCCTCATATTGGCAGTCGTGGTGCTGTTCCTGTTCCTCTGGACAATAGGCAAAGGCCTGAAGATTGTTTGATCAAAGGGCACATGAATGAGTGACGATATTAAAGAGCTGGCACAGCGAAAACTGAATTTTTTCCAGACCCTGAAGGCCATATTGTGGGCTTTTCTGGGCATTCGCAAAGGCGCCAGTTATCAGGAAGACATTTCAAAGCTCAATCCGGTGCATATTATTCTGGCTGGCATTATCGGGGTTCTTATATTTATTTTTATATTGGTGATGGTTGCTCGCTGGGCTATTTCAGGGTTGGCCTGATTCCAAGTAAACGTATTTGTACCAAAGGAGAAAGCTATGGGTGCAAGTCACTCCGTTAATGGCAAAGAGGCACCATATTATTATGTGCCTTCCTTTTCGGGCCATCCGGTCAGAACCAGTTTTGCCATTTTGATTATGCTGATTGGGGCGGTAGCCTGGGTTAACCGTGTTCCTTACGGGAACTGGGTTTTTCTGGTGGGTTTGCTGTCATTGTTTATCATGCTGTTTTTCTGGTTTGGTGATGCCATTCGGGAGTCCGAGAGCGGGCTTAACAGCAAGCGTATTGATGATTCCTATCGTTGGGGGATGGGTTGGTTTATTTTTTCCGAGGTCATGTTCTTCGCGGCTTTTTTTGGCGCGCTTTGGTATGCCCGGGAAGTAACCACTCCCTGGCTAAGTAATCTGGACCACCAGTTAATGCTGTGGCCGGGTTTTTCGGGTCAATGGCCCAATTTCGGACCGGCAGGGATTGTTCAGCATTTTGAAATTATCGGGCCTTTCTGGCTGCCCACCATTAATACGGTTTTACTGTTAACGTCGGGGCTTACGCTAACCCTTTCCCATCATGCCTTGCGGGCCAGCAAGCGGGGCAGCAGTATTTTCTGGCTGTTTCTGACGGTTGCCCTGGGTTTTACCTTCCTGTATCTGCAGGCTGTTGAGTATATGCATGCCTATTCCGACCTGAACCTGCGTTTTGATTCTGGTATTTATGGCTCACTGTTTTTCATGTTAACCGGATTTCACGGTTTTCACGTATTGCTGGGCGCCACCATCCTGACCATTATTTTGCTGCGCCTGATCAGAGGACATTTTACGGCCGATCACCACTTTGGTTTTGAAGGGGCAGCCTGGTACTGGCACTTTGTTGATGTGGTCTGGCTGGGACTGTATTTGTTTGTATATTGGTTTTGAGCAACCGGCAACCCTGCAAAAAGGGCCGGTCTGATCCGGCCTTTTTTCGTTAAGGTGAAGCGGGGGGTGGCTATGGCCTGAACCCCGTGCTGTGAATCCAGCCCATGTAGTTGGCAAACAGGACAAAGGCCAGCAGGGCAATCGAAAGGCCTACGCGCAGGGTCAGGGCGTTGACGGTTTTGTTGCTGGTTCCCTTGTCCCGCATTAAATAGAAAAAAGCAAGTGCCAGACTGGCGATAATGGCAAGGAAGGCCACCCCGATGAATACATGCATGATTGACGCCCCCGATGGGAAAAACCGAATGAAACACAGTCAACCCGTAAAGATAAAGTACTGGCTTGCCTTAGTGCTTTTGGCAATGCTGCTGGTGATTTTTATTTTACTGGGTCAATGGCAATTGCAGCGTGCCAGTGAGCGACGGGCCATTCAGGCCAATATCGAACATGGGCAACAGCTTTCCACCTTGTTACTTCAAGATGATACACCTGAAAGTGAATGGCGGGAATGGCGAACGGTTAGCGTGACCGGTGTATGGCAACCGCAGTTCAGTGTGTTGCTAAACCGTAATCATCAGGGCAGGCCGGGTTATTGGCTGGCAACGCCCCTGTTGCTGGGGCATGCGCCCCATCATAAAGCCGTTTTGGTTTTGCGCGGCTGGTTTGAGCGACGCATTGCTCCGGCCCCCTTGCCCGATTTTCCGTTAGCGGCGGTTACCGTTACTATTCAGGGGCAGCTGTTGGAGCATGTGCCAAGGCTGCTTGAGCTCAGGTCTTTATCGGGTGAAAAACAGGCGCAATTGCCTGCCCGCCTGCCTTTGCCGGGACCGGATTTGCCCCAGGTGCAAAATCTTGAATTGAATAACATGGAGCAGGCAAGCGGACTGGTTTTTTTGCCGGTGGTAGTCCGGCAAATGAGTGGGACAGAGGACGGATTGACCCGCGATTGGGCAACACCGCCTGTTGATTATCATAAAAATACGGCTTATGCCATGCAATGGTTTGGGTTTGCCCTGATAGCGCTGCTTGCCATGCTATTTGTAGGATACAGGATGGCGCGACACGGGAAATCAAGGAGTCAACATGAATAGTGAAGTATTGGAGATGAAAAAACGCTCCCTGGTGCCTTTGTACCTGATACTGCTGAGTTGCATTATTCCGCTGGTGGCGGCAGCTTTGCTTTATTATGTGCCAGCCTTAAGGCCTGCCGGAGCAACCAATTATGGTTCTTTTGTGATTCCGCAGCGCACGATGCCAGCGTCTGCCCGGTTGCCATTAAGCACGCTTGATGGCAAGCCGTTTGACTTGAACTCCCTGAAAGGGCGCTGGGTGTTGGTGAGTGCCGATGGGGGGGGCTGTCCTGATTCTTGTGCCACCAAATTGCATTATACCCGCAATGCCCATGCCAGCCAGGGCAAGAATGTGGAGCGCCTGGTGCGCGTATGGTTTGTGACTGATAACGAGGCCATACCGCAAAAGGTGCTGGACGCGTATAAAGGGACCTTGATGTTACGGGCAGATCCGCTTGCGTTGGGTGCTTTTTTATTGGGCCCGGATGTTCTGGCAGATGCGGCTGCCCTGGAGCGGGAAATGGATAAATATCTGTGGATTATTGATCCGCTTGGCAATTTGATCATGTATTACCCCGGCCAGGAAACCGATCCTGTCCGGTTTCGTAACGATATTGCCAAGTTGTTGCACGTTTCCGTGATTGGGTAAGTGATGGCAGCCCGGGTTCGCTCCATTTATCGCCGGCTTGTTTTCCTGACCTGGTTTTTTACCCTGGACCTGATTATGTTTGGCGCTTTCGTGCGTCTTACCGATTCAGGCCTGGGTTGCCCTGACTGGCCGGGCTGTTATGGCAAACTCACGCCGTTTGGTGCATCGGGACAGATTGCCGAGGCCTTGGTGCAGCAGCCGTACGGGCCGGTTTCCATGTCAAAGGCATGGATTGAAATGATTCACCGCTATTGGGGTAGCGTGCTGGGCATGCTGATTATTGCCATTGTGTTCATGGCATGGCGTTACCGTAGCCAGATTGGTCGCTCGGCGGGGCTTGCCACTTTTTGCCTGGTTGCGGTTTGCCTGCAGGGTGCTTTTGGTGCCTGGACCGTTACGCATAAATTAATGCCAGTGATCGTGACGGCTCATCTGTTGGGGGGCATGCTGCTGCTGGCACTCATGAGCTGGCTTGCCGCCCGTGAAAAGGCACATGTGCCTGTCCCTGCCGGTGTGGCATTTTATCAACCCTGGATGTTCTTGGGCCTGGTCATATTGTTTGTGCAAATTGTGTTGGGGGGCTGGGTCAGTACCAATTATGCCGCTCTGGCCTGTATGGATTTTCCCACCTGCCATGGACAGTGGATTCCTGAAATGGATTTTGCTGGCGGGTATTCGGTTTTTCGTGGTCTGGGTGAATCATCCAGCGGGGAAATTATTTCGCAACAGGCGCTGACCGCCATTCATTGGGTACATCGTAATTTCGCCATTTTTGTCTTTGTGTTTTTGTTTGCCATTGCCTTGCGCCTGCGAAAAGAGCAGGGTTTACGCGCTCCCGCACAATGGCTGGTTTTGTTATTATTGATTCAGGTTTTAACCGGACTGAGCACGATATTTTTTCAATGGCCATTACTCATTGCCGTTTTGCATAATGGTGGCGCCGCAGGATTGGTGATTGCGGCGGTAACGATACTTGTGCGATTGAATCGCGCAGGAACTGACTATAAGGTATTGCCATGACGATAGCCTTGACGCCGCAAACAGGTTTTTTTCAACAGTATTGGGTGCTGACCAAACCCAGGGTAACCCAGCTGGCCGTTTTCTGTGCCGTCATTGGCATGTTCCTGGCATCAAACGGGCTGCCACCGGCCAGCGTGGTGGTGGCAGGGACCATAGGGATCTGGCTGCTGGCCGCAGCCGCTTTTGCCATTAATTGTCTGATCGAGCAGGAAATTGATGCCCGCATGTTAAGGACCCGGCGCCGCGCAACGGCACAAGGTACCATCACCTCGCTGCAGGTCATCCTTATGTCAGGCATGGTGGGAGGCCTGGGCATGCTGGTGCTGTACTGGTTCGTCAATCCCCTGACCATGTGGCTGACATTTGCGACATTTATTGGCTATGCCTTGATCTATACTATTGTATTGAAACCGCTTACCCCCCAGAATATAGTTATTGGCGGTTTGTCAGGTGCAATGCCGCCAGCGTTGGGCTGGGCTGCTGTGGCAGGCTCGGTTCCGGCAGAGGCGTGGTTGCTGGTGCTTATTATTTTTGCCTGGACACCTCCGCATTTCTGGGCGCTGGCGCTGTATCGCAGCCATGACTACCAGAAGTCCGGTTTGCCCATGTTGCCCATAACGCACGGCAATGCTTTTACCCGCTTGCATATTCTTTTATATACCTTCATGCTTGTGGTGGTAACGCTCATGCCCTTTATTATTCGCATGAGTGGCCTGTTTTATCTGGCGGCGGCCCTTTTTTTGGGTGGCTGGTTTATCAGGCATGCATTAAGCCTGTATAGGGTTTACAGTGATGAACTGGCACGAAAAACGTTCCGGTTTTCGATTCTCTATCTTGCGCTGCTGTTTGGCGCTTTGCTGGTGGATCACTGGATAATGATTCTGATGTGATGGTAGGTGTTTAGTAATGAAAAAATCATATAAGGCCAGAAAGCTGGCAGTCAGTGTGGGATTGGCGTTTTCCATGGCATTTGGCTTGTCCGCCTGCAAGCAGGAAGTGTTTGAAGCGGTAGCTACCCAGCCAATTGCCTTTATCGGTTCGGATATTACCGGCACCGGTTTTGGTAAAAATGTCGGTGGCATTAACCAGGATGGCAATCCGGTTTCTTTCAAGGATTACAAGGATAAGGTGGTTGTGGTTTTCTTTGGGTTTACCCAATGCCCAGATGTCTGCCCCACAGCCATGGCGGAACTGTCGCAGCTCATGACAAAATTCACGCCGGAAGAAGCGGCCCAGGTGCAGGTGGTGATGGTCAGTATAGATCCCGAACGTGATACTCCGGAAATGCTCAAGGCTTATGTGTCCGCTTTCGATGAGCGTTTCAATGCGATTACCGGCACACCCGAGCAAATCGCCCAATTGGCCAAGTCCTTCAAGGCCTTTTACAAGAAAGTGGCCCATACCAACGGTACTTATTCAATGGAACACAGTTCCAGTTTGTATGTTCTTGATAAAAAAGGTGAATCCCGTATTCTTTTCAAGCCGGGCACGCCTGTTGAAGATATGGAAAAGGATATCAAAAGTTTGTTTTGAGTCGTTTATAACGCTTTATCTTCAACATCCGGCTTAATGCCGGATTTTTTATTTAGGGTGCAGGCAAGGCTGAGTGGCCGCTTGGGTTTAATGATCCAAAATTCTGATGGGCATGTGATTGGCAACATATTATTTTCATAACGTATCTTAATATTTTTATTTGTTATTTAATTGTTGTTTATTAAGAATTATGTTGTTTGTTTGAAACAAAAATTTACGATTAATGATTAAAATGCATGCATTTATTTGAAGGATTGGCTTTCTGTCTTGGCTGGCTTGCTTTCGTTTGTTTAAATAACACTCGGCATGTGTTTGGTCGTTCATGACAAGAGATTTTTATAATTATTATACGAATTCATGGTCTGAATTTGTTTTAGGCAAAATTGGTTGGAGTAAGATGAATTTCCCCAGAGTAATTATGGCAGCGTTGGCGGGCCTTTCCCTGAGTGCCTGTGGGTCACTCAGCAATGTCAAGCCCAACGGCACAACCGATAACCCGGTTTTTCCAGATATCCGTAGTATTACTTACGATCATGGAAGGGGAATAGCACCCAACCCCGAAAATCTTAATCTGGTGCGCCCAGGCGTCACTAAAGACCAGCTTTATTATTTGCTGGGTCGCCCTCATTTTTCAGAAGGTTTTGCGCCGCGTGAATGGGATTTCCTGTTTTATCTGAATACCCCCGGAAAAGGGACGAACAACGTATCTTCCTGCCAATACAAGATATTGTTCGACAAGGATATGCTGGCGCGCAGTTTTTATTGGAAACCGGTAGGTCCCGATGATGCCTGCACCACAGAAGCCCCTGAAAAAGTGGTTGAGCAGGCACGAAAAGTCACGCTTGAGGCTGACGGTCTGTTTGCATTTAATGGTGCTGGCATCAATGATTTGCAGCAACGGGGTAAATTGCGTCTGGAAGCCTTAAGCCAGGAAATCCGTAATCAGCCAGGCGTCAAATCGGTGCTGATTATCGGACATACCGATCGCTTGGGTCCAGAGGCCTATAACCAGACTTTGTCAGAAAAGCGTGCAAATAGTGTGGCCAGGTATTTAGTGTCCAATGGTGTGCCGGCTTCCTTTATCACCGTGCAGGGGCAGGGTGAGTCGCAGCCGCTGGTTCAATGTGAAAAGCTTGGCAACCGCAAGGAACTGATCGCTTGTCTGGCCCCTAACCGCAGGGTTGAAGTGCTGGTCAATCTTGAGGGCAGCCAGGATTAAGTTCGTACCATAAAAAAAGGCACTTCATATTATGAAGTGCCTGAATCATCCGTCTCAAAGGGGAGGGGGAAAGAGGAGAAGCAGAAACGGATGTCAAGCCCCAGCCTGCATTGCGCAGATATTGCCAGGACTCATGACCTGTTAGTCTTGCGGTTTACGCAATAGTTCAATTGAATTTCAGTCAAATTGTTTCAGTGGGTTACAAAAACGTCTGAAACAGCACCAGGACCCTAAAACAAAACGTCATTTTTTAGACAAAAATGACGTTAAATAAGCCGTAAACAGCAGGAAATCAATCGCTTAATGCCTTGCGCATTTTTTTCAGGGATGCCGCTTCAATTTGCCGGATACGTTCGGCAGACACGCCAAATTCGTCAGCCAGTTCATGTAAAGTGGCGCCGCCCTCATCTTGTAGCCAGCGGGCCTCAATAATACGGCGGGCACGGTCATCAAGCAGTGAAAGTGCCTGGGTAATACCTGAGCTTTGCAGGGTATCGTAGGCATTTTTTTCAATCACAGTGGTGGGTTCGTGATCGCCCTCGTCTGACAGGTAAGAAATGGGAGCGAACTCGTCCTCATCATCGGTTTGTGATTCAAAAGACATATCGCGGCCCGAAAGGCGGACTTCCATTTCGCTCACATCCTCGGGGCGGACATTCAGCTTGGCAGCAATACCTTCAATGTGCTCCGGGTCAAGGGTTTGGCCATCGGGACGCATGCTGCGCAAATTGAAAAACAGCTTGCGTTGGGCTTTGGTGGTGGCAATTTTTACCATGCGCCAGTTGCGAATGATGTATTCATGGATTTCTGCCTTGATCCAATGAACGGCAAAGGAAACCAGGCGCACGCCACGGGAAACATCAAAACGCTTGACTGCTTTCATCAGGCCGATATTACCCTCTTGTATAAGGTCGGCATGGGGCAGGCCATAGCCCAGATACTGGCGGGAAATAGACACTACCAGACGAAGGTGCGACATGATCAGGTCACGCGCTGCATCCAGGTTGCCTTCTTTTTGCAGCTGCTCAGCCAAATTCTTTTCCTGTTCTGCGGACAGAAGAGGTAAACGGTTCACTGCACTAATGTATGCCTCTATGGTGCCTAATGCCCCAGGATTGGAGATGGCCATCGCTACATTGGGATTTGACAGTGCAAGCGCTTGATTTGACATAGGTTTTGTTTGACTCCGTTGAAATAATATTTTCCTTGTATATATTAGCACTCAATTGAAAAGAGTGCTAATGAGATACCGAAATCAGGAAAAAGTTCCCGTTTCAAGATGCTGATGACCGTTTTCGGGCAGATAATCCGCCTTAAAGACGCCCGGCATGAAAGCGGATATGGTCTTCCATGAAGGTTGAAATGAAATAATAACCGTGGTCATATTGCTCGTGGCGACGCAATACCAGTGGCTGATTGGCCTGTTCGCATGCCGCTTCAAACGCGTCGGGGTACAACTGTTCTTGCAGGAAACTGTCTTTCAGTCCCTGATCGACCAGGATGCCTTGTGGAAAAGGGTTGTGCAGGGTTTGCATCAGGCAGGATGCGTCATAGGCTTCCCACCGGGTCTTGTCATTGCCCAAATAGCGGGAAAAGGCTTTTTGTCCCCAAGGACATTTGACGGGTGCGGCAACCGGTGCAAAAGCGGAGACGGATTTGAACAGTTGTGGGTTTTTAAGTGCCAGTACCAGGGCGCCATGACCACCCATGGAATGCCCGAAAATGCCAATCCGGCCTTTGGCTGCACCCAGGGTCTGCGCAATGGCATAAAGCTCTTGGGTAATGTAGCTGTACATCCGGTAGTTTTTATTCCAGCCGGGCTCGGTTGCATCCAGATAAAAACCGGCCCCGGTGCCAAAATCCCAGTGCTCGTCTTCTCCCTCTATACCAGCCCCTCTCGGGCTGGTGTCCGGGGCAATCAGCATGATGCCGTGTTCGGCTGCGTAACGCTGTGCGCCACCTTTGATCATGAAGGTTTCTTCGGTGCAGGTCAGGCCGGCCAGGTAAAACAGGGCAGGCAAGGCGCCATTTTCGGCCTGGCGGGGTATAAATACGGAAAAGCGCATGGGCAGGCCGATTTCACTGGACTGGTGCCGGTAAAAACGCTGTACCCCGTCAAAACAGGCATGTTCGCTGATCATTTCAAGATTCATGTCGTTGACCTCAGAAAATGGGTGGAATAAAAACAAGTTAACTTAGACACAAAGATTGTACCTGTAGAGGAGCCGGTTTTTCGCTACAATTTGTCTTGTCTATTCTTTGATTGAACTGCCATGGCCCGACTTCCCCGCCTGTATGCCCCTCGCATAGCACAATTGGTTCATGCAAGGCTTGTTCATTCTTTCAATACAGCCCCCGATGCTGGCAAGCTCATGAGTCAGGTCCAGGCCTGGCTGGCCGATATGGTTTATGTGCATAAGGTTGCCTTGCATGGGTGGACCCTGGTTGATGACAGCATCCTGTTGCTGGCAACACCTGAAAACGGACAAGGCATTTCCCGTGTCATGCAGTCGTTGGGCCGAAATCTGGCGGCATCGTTGCGATCCGGACCCGTTTTTCAGGGTCGATACCGTTCGGCACTGCTTGAGCCTGGACAATGGGTGCTGCCGGCCATGGTCTGGCTGGAGTCCTTTACCTGTCGCGAGAAAGGCATGGACGCGCCCGAATTGTGGCCCTGGTCCTCGGCGGGTATTCATACCGGTGCCAGTCTGGGTTCAGTTGCCTGGCTGACAGACCATGAGGATTATTGGCAGACCGGCAATACGCCATTTGACCGCCAGGCCCGGTACCGGGAAATGTTTCACCACGGCTTGTCCATGAACGAGAGCAACAGGATTGCTGACGCCTTGGCGGGTCAATGGGCACTGGGCAGCGAGTCATTCCTGCAGTCGCTGTCAGGCAGTGCCAGCCGGCGGGTCAGCCCCGGTAAGCGCGGCCGCCCAAGAAAAATCCAGCCTGAGTCCGAAACCAGGTAAACGCCTGTTCATTGCTTGCTCTTATTTATCGTCCTGTTTACGCTTAATATTGAAAATAGATATACTGTCCAGAGATAAAAATGAAAAGGATGGGTATGGACTATTTATTGGCCCTTGATCAGGGAACCTCAAGTTCGCGCAGTATCCTGTTTGACCGGCAGGCCAATATTGTTGCCATGGCGCAGCGGGAGTTCCCCCAGTATTATCCGCAATCGGGCTGGGTGGAGCATGAGCCGCAGGAAATCTGGCAATCACAGCTGGCCACCTTGCGAGACGTTATTCACCAGTCAGGAATCAGTCCAAACCGTATAGCGGCAGTGGGTATTACCAACCAACGGGAAACCACCTTGGTATGGCACCGTAAAACCGGGCAGCCCTTGTTTCGGGCCATTGTCTGGCAAGACCGGCGCGGTGAAGCCCTGTGCCGCACCTTAAGGGAAAAGGGGCTTGAGCCGTTTATCCAGGAACGCACGGGCCTGAAACTGGATGCTTATTTTTCGGCCACCAAATTGAGCTGGATTCTTGAAAGCGTCCCCAATGCCCGTAAGCTGGCCGAGCAGGGGGAATTGGCCTTTGGGACAGTGGATAGCTGGCTGTTATGGCAGTTAAGCAAAGGCCGGGTGCATGCGACCGATGTCAGCAATGCATCGCGCACCCTGCTGTTCAATATCCGGGAAAACCGCTGGGATCCCGAGTTGCTGGATTTATTCGGCATTCCGGCCAATATGTTGCCCGAGGTACTGCCTTCAAGTGCCTGCTATGGCCAGATTGATGAAACCATTGTCGGGCATGCCATACCAGTGGGTGGTGTGGCGGGGGATCAGCAAAGTGCGCTATTTGGCCAGGCCTGCTTCAAGCCCGGAATGGCCAAGAATACGTATGGCACCGGCTGCTTTGCCTTATTGCATGCGGGTGGACATTTTAGTGTTTCAGAAAATGGCTTGTTAACAACCCGGGTGGCCCAACAAGGAGGCGCGCTTGAGTATGCCCTGGAAGGCAGCGTGTTTGTGGGCGGGGCCGTAGTGCAATGGTTGCGTGATGGCTTGGGCATTATTAGCCAAAGTGCCCAGGTGCAGTCTTTGGCCGAGTCGGTGGCCGATAGCGGGGGCGTGTTTTTTGTACCGGCCTTTACGGGACTGGGCGCACCGTATTGGGATGCCAATGCTCGCGGAACCCTTACCGGCCTTACCCGTGGCACAACAGCAGCGCATATTGCCAGGGCTGCGGTCGAAAGCATTGCCTTCCAAAGCGCCGCCTTGCTGGATGCCATGAGTCGCGAGGCCGAGGCAGGCAATGGCGTGGCCTTGCAGGAGCTGCGGGTCGATGGTGGCGCTTGCGTGAATGATGCCTTAATGCAGTTTCAGGCCGATTTGCTGGGGATTCCGGTGGTCCGTCCCCAAATGATTGAAACCACTGCCCTGGGTGCGGCTTATCTGGCCGGTTTGCAGGAAGGGGTGTGGTCGGGTACCGCGGAACTTTCTTCATTATGGCGTGAAGAGCGTTGTTTTGAGCCCAATATCGGGCGGGATGAGGCCGCCCGCTTAATGGAAAACTGGAACCGGGCCGTTCGCCAGACCATGGCGACATGATCGCCGCAGTCTGGCAGTGCTTTGCGCGAGACCCTTATTCCATGAACCGCATTTGCAACTGCTTGCCCTTGATGGTGCGTTCACGAAGCTTGGTAATCGTGTCATTGGCGACCTTGCGTTCAATGGCCACAAAAGCAACAAAATCATAAATATTGATTTTACCCACCTGGCTGGCTTGCAGGCCAATGTCTTTGGTTAAGGCGCCCAGCAGGTCGCCGGGGCGGATCTTGTCTTTTTTTCCGGCCCGCAGGCAAATGGTTTTCATGGGTGCTTGCAAAGAACGGGTATTATCTTTAACCACGGGTAAATCCTGCCATTCCAGGGTGGTATCCAGTGCTTTTTCAATGCGTTCCGCCCTGAATTTTTCTGCCTGGCTGCACAGGGTCAGGGCCAGTCCCCTGGCCTCGCTTCTGCCCGTACGTCCAATGCGGTGAATATGCGTCTCTGCATTGGGAGAAATATCCACGTTGATCACAGCGTCAAGGGTTTGGATGTCCAGGCCGCGGGCGGCCACATCGGTGGCAACCAGTACCGAACAGCTCTGGTTGATAAATTGGACCAGCACATCTTCACGGTCGCGTTGCTCCAGGTCGCCATGCAAGACAAGTGCCCGGATGCCACGCTGCTGCAGGTCTTCGGCCAGTGCCTCGCATTGCGCCTTGGTGTTGCAAAATGCCAGGGTGGATACCGGACGGAAATGGTTAAGCAGGGTAGCGGTTGCCGCAAAACGCTGTCCGGGATCGATTTCATAAAAAATCTGCTCAATCTGGCTCTGGCTGGGCAAGGATTCAACCTGGACTTTTTCAGGATTGATCATGAAGCCCTCACAGTCCTGCAGGATAGGGGCAGGATAAGTGGCTGAAAACATCAGGGTTTGGCGTTTGAGCGGGCAGGCGCGGGTAATGGCACAAATATCATCATAAAAACCCATATCAATCATGCGATCGGCTTCATCAAACACCAGTGTTTTAACCGTGCTCAGCTCCAGTTGTCCACGTTCCTGCAAATCCAGGATGCGCCCGGGGGTACCCACCACAATATGTGCGCCATGCGAAAGCGATTCTATTTGGGGGCGCAAGGCTGCACCACCACACAGGGTCAGGATTTTGATATTGCCTAATGCCCGGGCCAGTTTTCGCAGCTCCCGGGAAACCTGGTCAGCCAGCTCCCGGGTAGGACACAGGACCAATCCCTGGATGCCAAAAAAGGCCGGGTTGATTTTTTGCATGATACCCAAACCGAAAGCCAGGGTTTTGCCACTGCCGGTTTGGGCCTGGGCCAGAACGTCCCGGCCAGCCAGGATCAGGGGCAGGCTTTCTGCCTGTATGGGTGTCATGGTGGCGTAGCCCAATGCCGACAGATTATGTTGTTGTTCGGCTGAAAGGGGCAGGGAGGAAAAAGAGGTGGCGGTCATGGCAGGGTGTTGTATTCAGGTGGGATAAATAAAACAGAATTGTAAACGTAATCGCTGTCTGATCTGGGTTGTTTTTGAAAAATAGAAATTTTAATGTTGGGTCAAAATAGGCTTATTTTCAATAAAAACAGAATCTTAATTGATCTGTCCCTTATTTATTTTCAATAAAAATAATTATAAAAAAAATAGGGTTTGACCCCTTTTATTTTTATTGCGTCATAAAGATTTTGTCTTTATTCTTGAAAGCTGAAAAGAACCTTGTTTAGCCCGAACCCATTGCGGAGCATGTATGTCTACCCTGATTAACAAAGATATTGTGACAGAGGCGTCTGTTGATGCCTCTGCCATTGGTTTATTGCCGCATCGGCAGCCCCGATCCCAGGGCCTGTATGACAGGCACAACGAACATGATGCCTGTGGTGTCGGGTTTGTGGCCAATATCAAGGGACAAAAAAGCCATGCCATTGTCCAGCAAGGCCTGAAAATCCTTGAGAACCTGGACCACCGTGGCGCGGTGGGTGCTGATAAATTAATGGGTGATGGAGCCGGTATCCTGATCCAGATTCCCGATGCCCTGTACCGGGATGAAATGGCACGCCAGGGCGTCACGCTGCCTCCTGAAGGCGAGTATGGCGTGGCCATGGTTTTTTTGCCAAAAGAAACCGCTTCCCGGCTGGCTTGTGAAAAAGAGCTGGAACGGGCGGTGCGCGATGAAGGGCAAGTTCTCTTGGGCTGGCGCGATGTGCCGGTAGACAGTGAAATGCCCATGTCACCGGCGGTACGTGATTGCGAGCCGGTTATCCGCCAGCTGTTTATCGGCCGCGGCCCCGATGTGATGGTGCCCGATGCGCTGGAAAGAAAATTGTATGTGATTCGAAAAACCGCCAGTCATGCCATTCAGGCCATGAATCTGGCCCACAGCACCGAGTATTTTGTGCCATCCGCGTCGGTTCGTACCGTAGTTTATAAAGGATTGTTGCTGGCCGACCAAGTGGGTACTTATTACCGAGACTTGGCTGATACGCGTACCGTTTCCGCCCTGGCCATGGTGCACCAGCGGTTTTCCACCAATACCTTTCCGGCCTGGCCATTGGCACACCCTTATCGCATGATTGCGCATAACGGAGAGATCAATACGGTCAAGGGTAACTTCAACTGGCTGCGTGCCCGTGAGGGCATGATGGAGTCCGCAGTGCTGGGCAGTGACCTGCAAAAACTCTATCCGATTGTTTATGAGGGACAGTCTGATACGGCCACCTTTGACAATTGCCTGGAATTGCTGGTCACATCGGGTTACTCGCTGGCCCATGCCATGATGATGATGATTCCCGAAGCCTGGGAGCAGCATACCGACATGGATGCCAACCGCCGTGCTTTCTATGAATACAATGCTGCCAAAATGGAGCCCTGGGATGGTCCTGCTGCCGTGGCATTTACCGATGGCCGCCAGATTGGCGCAACGCTGGACCGCAATGGTCTGCGTCCGGCCCGTTACCTGATTACCGATGACAATATGGTCATTCTGGCTTCAGAGGCCGGTACCCTGACCATACCAGAGCATCGGATTGTGAAAAAATGGCGTTTGCAGCCCGGAAAAATGTTGCTGATAGATCTGGACCAGGGGCGCATTATTGATGATGAGGAAATCAAGTCCCAATTGGCCAATAACCGTCCCTACAGGCAGTGGATCGAGCGGTTGCGCGTACGCCTGGACGACTTGCCGGCCACAGATACGGTACACGCCGCCGATTACATGAGCCATGCCTCGTTGCTGGATCGCCAGCAGGCTTTTGGCTGGACCCAGGAAGACATCAGGTTTATTCTTGAGCCCATGGGTAAAAATGGTGAAGAGGCGATTGGCTCAATGGGTAATGATGCGCCACTGGCCGTGCTGTCCAGCCGTTCGAAATCTTTCTATAATTATTTTCGCCAGCTGTTTGCGCAGGTGACCAACCCGCCGATTGATCCGATCCGTGAACAACTGGTGATGTCGCTGGTTTCCTTTATTGGTCCCAAACCCAATCTGCTGGATATCAATAACGTCAATCCGCCACAGCGGGTTGAAGTCTCCCAGCCCGTGCTGGACAGCGTGGGCATGTCTCGCCTGCGTGAAATCGAGCGTTATACCGATAATAAATTCCGGTGCCACGAGCTGGATATCACCTACCCGGCAAGCTGGGGTACGGAAGGGATTGAAGCCTGTATTGCCGCCCTGTGTGCCAGTGCCGTGGATGCGGTCAGAAGCGGCTTTAACATCCTGATTGTTTCAGACCGCAAGGTTGATAGCGGGCATGTGGCCATTCCGGCCCTGCTGGCCACCTCAGCCATTCACCAACACCTTATCCGTTCTGGCCTGCGGACCAATACGGGGCTGGTGGTGGAAACCGGTTCAGCCCGTGAGGTGCATCATTTTGCCCTGTTGGGCGGCTATGGCGCCGAGGCGGTATATCCCTATCTGGCCATGGAAACCCTGGCCACAATGGGCGGTGACAAAGCCGTTAAAAATTATGTCAAGGCGGTTGGTAAGGGCCTGAACAAGGTCATGTCCAAAATGGGCATTTCAACCTATATGTCTTATACCGGGGCACAGATTTTCGAGGCGGTTGGCCTGAAAAGCGACCTTGTCCGCAAGTACTTTACCGGTACACCCTGCAATATAGAGGGGCTGGGCATTTTTGAGGTGGCTGAGGAAGCCTTTCGACTGCATCGGCAGGCTTTTGGCAATGATCCGGTATTGGCCAATGAGCTGGATGCCGGGGGTGATTACGCATTCCGTATCCGTGGTGAAGAGCATATGTGGACGCCCGATTCGATCGCGAAGTTGCAACATGCCACCCGCGCCAATAATTACCGTACCTACAAAGAGTATGCCCAGCTGATCAACGACCAGTCGCGCCGTCACATGACCCTTCGTGGATTGTTTGAATTTAAAGTGGATCCTTCCAGGGCGATTGCGCTGGAAGAGGTTGAGCCTGCCAAGGAGATTGTAAAGCGTTTTGCCACCGGTGCCATGTCACTGGGCTCTATCTCTACCGAGGCGCATGCCGTGCTGGCGGTGGCCATGAACCGGATTGGCGGCAAGTCCAATACCGGTGAGGGCGGCGAGGATGAATTGCGCTACCGTGCGGAAATGCAAAGTGGTAAAAGCGATATCAAGACCGGCGATACCCTGGCATCGGTGCTGGGTGCAGAGCGAATTGTTGCCGAGGTTCCGCTGCGTAAAGGGGATTCGCTGCGTTCAAAAATCAAGCAGGTGGCTTCTGGCCGTTTTGGTGTCAGTGCCGAGTATTTAAGCAGTGCCGACCAGATCCAGATCAAAATGGCCCAAGGGGCCAAACCCGGCGAGGGCGGGCAGCTCCCAGGCCATAAAGTATCCGAATATATTGCCAAACTGCGTTATTCAGTACCGGGCGTGGGGCTGATTTCGCCACCGCCACACCATGACATTTACTCTATCGAGGATCTGGCCCAGCTGATTCATGATCTGAAAAATGTGAACCCGGACGCTTCCGTTTCCACCAAACTGGTTTCCGAGGTGGGTGTGGGTACGGTGGCTGCCGGTGTGGCCAAAGCCAAGTCCGATCATATTGTGATTGCCGGTCATGATGGCGGAACCGGCGCCTCGCCCATTGCCTCTATCAAGCATGCCGGCACACCGTGGGAGCTTGGTCTGTCTGAAACCCAGCAAACCCTGGTGCTGAACAAGCTGCGCAGCCGGGTACGGGTGCAGGCCGATGGCCAAATGAAAACCGGTCGCGATGTGGTGATTGGTGCCCTGTTGGGGGCGGATGAGTTCGGTTTTGCCACCGCGCCCCTGGTGGTGGAAGGTTGCATCATGATGCGCAAGTGTCACTTGAATACGTGTCCGGTTGGCGTGGCAACCCAGGATCCTGTGCTGCGCCAGAAATTCCAGGGCAAGCCGGAGCATGTGGTGAATTACTTCTTCTTCGTGGCTGAGGAAGTCAGGGAGATCATGGCCCAGCTGGGTATTCGCAAGTTTGACGATCTGGTGGGGCGTGTGGAGCTGCTGGACATGCGAGCCGGCGTGACACACTGGAAAGCCAAGGGACTGGATTTTTCCCGTGTGTTTTACCAGCCTGAAACCGAAACGGGTAAATATCATACTGAAGAACAGGATCATGGTCTTGAGAATGCCCTGGACAAGCAATTGATTGAGCGTAGCAAGAGTGCGATTGAACGGGGCGAGAAAGTATCTTTCATTATTCCTGTGCGTAACCGCAATCGTACGGTGGGCGCCATGCTGTCAGGTGTAGTGGCCAGAAAATATGGTCATGAAGGCCTGCCAGACGACACCATTCATATTCAGTTCAATGGTGTGGCCGGCCAAAGTTTTGGTGCCTTTCTGGCGCATGGCATCAGCTTTGAACTGGTGGGCGAAGCCAATGATTATGTGGGTAAAGGACTGTCGGGCGGACGGATTTCCATCCGTTCACCGAATGACTTCAGGGGTTATGGCCCCGAACATATTATTGTAGGCAATACCGTGCTGTACGGTGCACTGGGTGGTGAGGCCTATTTCAATGGCGTTGCCGGCGAGCGTTTCGCCGTCCGCAATTCAGGCGCTGCAGCAGTGGTTGAGGGTACCGGAGATCATGGCTGTGAATATATGACAGGCGGTACCGTGGTAGTGCTCGGAGAGACCGGGCGCAACTTTGCTGCCGGCATGTCGGGAGGTGTTGCCTATGTATGGGATCCCGAGGGCAGGTTCAGGCAGCGCTGTAACCTGAGCATGGTTGAGCTGGAAAGGGTGGTGCCCCATGCAGAGCAGGAAAAAGAAGCCCGGATTGAACGCTGGCATACCGCCAAGCGTGGTGATACCCGGCAAACTGATGAAGCCATTGTGCGTTATCTGGTTGAAGAGCATTTTCGTCTGACAGGCAGTTTCCGTGCCCGCGACCTGCTCAGCAATTGGGATGTATCGCGTGGCCAGTTTGTAAAGGTGATGCCGGTTGAGTATCGTCGGGCGCTGTCGGAAATGTGGCAATCAGAACAAGCCAGCCAGAAAGTGGCTTAAGGGTTATTAGGAAAAATCATGGGAAAAACAACAGGTTTTCTGGAATTTGAAAGAATCAGCGAGTCGTATGAGTCTGCCAGTACGCGGATCAAGCATTACCGGGAGTTCGTGCTGGCACTGGATGACAAGCAGGCGCAGCAACAGGGTGCGCGTTGCATGGATTGCGGAGTCCCTTTCTGTACTAATGGTTGCCCTGTCAATAATATTATTCCTGACTGGAATGATCTGGTCTACCGGCAAGAATGGAAACAGGCTTTGGCCACGCTGCATTCCACTAATAATTTTCCGGAATTTACCGGACGCATTTGCCCGGCCCCCTGTGAGGCTGCCTGTACCCTGAATATCAATAGTGACGCAGTGGGTATCAAGTCTATCGAGCATGCCATTATTGATAAAGGATGGGAAAAGGGATGGGTAGTACCCCAGCCTCCGGCTAAAAAAACCGGTAAACGGGTGGCGATTGTGGGGTCCGGGCCGGCTGGTCTGGCTGCGGCCCAGCAATTGAGTCGGGCCGGCCACAGCGTGACGGTCTTTGAAAAGAGTAACCGGATTGGTGGTTTGCTGCGTTATGGTATTCCCGATTTCAAACTGGATAAAAGCCTGATTGACCGGCGTATGACTCAAATGGAGGCCGAGGGGGTAGAGTTTCGCGCCTCTACCTATATAGGTGCCCCGAGTGATAAAGTGGAAGACGGGTTGACGATTATTGGCGCCGAAGAACTGCAAAAAGAGTTTGATGCGATTGTCATGGCCGGAGGCGCTGAGATCCCCCGTGATTTGCCGGTCCCCGGCAGGGAGCTTAATGGGGTGCATTTTGCCATGGACTTTCTGCGCCAGCAAAACAAGGTCAATTCCGGTCATCGCTTAACCGGTCAAATTGTGGCCAAGGGCAAGCATGTGGTGGTGATTGGCGGTGGCGACACCGGTTCGGACTGTGTGGGTACCAGTAACCGCCAGGGGGCGGCATCGGTTACCCAGATCGAATTGATGTCCAAATTGCCCGACGAGGAAAACCGCGAACTGACCTGGCCGTATTGGCCGGCCAGATTGCGGACTTCCTCTTCCCATGAAGAGGGCTGCCAGCGGGATTGGGCCATTGTGACCAAATCGTTTCAGGGTGAAAAAGGCAAGGTTGAAAAACTGGTGGCGGCCCGCGTTGAGTGGTTGCGCGATGAAGCGACCGGGCAGATGAAAATGGCTGAAATTGAGGGGTCCGGGTTTGAGCTGAAAGCGGATCTGGTGTTGCTGGCCATGGGTTTTGTGGCGCCAGTGCCAGCTGTGCTGGATGCTTTTGGATTGGATAGGGATGCGCGCGGCAATATCCGCGCCAATACCGAAGACTATCGTACCAATGTCGACAAGGTTTTTGCTGCGGGTGACATGCGTCGTGGCCAGTCCCTGGTGGTGTGGGCCATTCGTGAAGGGCGGCAATGTGCCCGTGCGGTAGACCAGTATTTAATGGGGGAGACTGTTTTACCAAGATAATCAATTGTTTGGCAAATTTCCCCAAGATACAACAGAGGCCCCGGAAGTGATGTTTCGGGGTTTTCTTTTTTTGGCATAAGTTGATGTGGCGTAAACTTTGATCAGCTACAATGGTTCTTTTTTGAATTTTTAAGGGTTATCCCGTTGAACGATCATCTTTCCGATTCAGATATCATTCTGCGATTTTCCGACGTGTCGCTGGGCTACGGAGAACGGGTGATACTTGACAACCTCAATTTGCAGGTGAAAAAGGGGCAGGTTGTCGCGCTGATAGGTGGCTCCGGTTCAGGTAAGACAACCTTGTTGCGGGCTGCCATTGGCCAGCTCATTGCCCAAAAAGGGGTCGTGACCGCCTTTGGCCAGAATCTGGCCAGTGTCAGTCCAAATATCCTGCGTAATATCCGTCAGCGCATGGGCGTTCTGTTCCAGCAGGGGGCATTGTTTACCGATTTGAATGTATTCGATAACGTGGCTTTTCCCTTGCGTGAGCTCACTAAAGACAGCGAGGCGGTAATCCTTGAGAAGGTGCTGGACAAGCTGGATGCGGTTGGCTTGAAAGCGGCAGCTCATTTGGCCGTTTCAGAAATTTCCGGTGGCATGGCGCGGCGTGTCGCGTTAGCCCGCGCAATCGTGCTCGAGCCCGAATTGGTACTCTATGACGAACCTTTTGCCGGGCTGGATCCAATCTCGCTTGGCATGACGGCCCAGTTGATCCGTAATCTCAGCGACCGCCTTGGCTGCGCTTCGGTGCTTATTACCCATGATATCGACGAGTCTTTTCAAATCGTTGATCAGGTATACATGGTCGGGCATGGTAAATTGCTGGCGTCCGGTACGCCAGAAGACTTGCGCGCAACGGAAGACGCCTATGTAAAACAGTTTCTTCATGGTTCGCCCCAAGGCCCGGTGGTTTTTGAATATCCGGATACGCCAGCGTTTTCCAGCTGGTTGTCAAAACGCAAAGAGGGCTTATGATTTTCAATAGTATCAGTGCCTTGGGGGCATTTATCATTAATGTCATCAGTGGCCTGGGTGTTTTCAGCAAATTTACCTGGGAGCTCTTCTGTAAATCAGGAATTGTGCTGCGTCGTCCGCGACTGGTTATCGATCAGGTGCATTTTATTGGCAATCACTCCTTGCTGATTATTGCCGTGTCGGGACTTTTTGTGGGTTTTGTCCTGGGCTTGCAGGGGTATAACACCCTGTCCATGTATGGGTCCGAAGAAGCCCTGGGCTTATTGGTGGCCCTTAGCCTGGTGCGTGAACTGGGTCCGGTGGTCACGGCCTTGCTGTTTGCCGGCAGGGCGGGTACTTCCATTACCGCTGAAATTGGTCTGATGAAGGCTGGAGAACAGCTGGCTGCCATTGATGTCATGGGTATCAGCCCTTTGCGCCGGATTCTGGCCCCGCGCCTGTGGGGGGGAGTGATTGCCATGCCGGTACTGGGGGCCATTTTTTCTGCCGTGGGTATTATTGGTGGCTGGGTGGTGGGTGTCCTCATGATCAATGTCGATGCAGGCTCGTTTTGGGCACAAATGCAAAACGGGGTGGATGTTTTTTCCGATGTGGGTAACGGCCTGATTAAAAGTGTGGTGTTTGGTTTTGCCGTGATGCTGATTGCCCTGTTTGAAGGATGGTATGCCAAGCCGACACCCGAAGGGGTTTCCAGGGCGACAACAAGAACGGTGGTCAGAAGCTCCCTGGCGGTTTTGGGGCTTGATTTCCTGTTAACGGCAGTAATGTTTTAATCAATGAGTGAAATATGTATCGGGCAGGCCGGCTTGCTGGCCGTGTCTGATACCAGGATGAATGACAATGAGTAAGAAAACCGATTTTCTGGTGGGTTTGTTTGTGTTGCTGGGTGCCGTGGCGCTTATGTTCATGGCATTAAGGGCGGGTAATTTAAGCTCTTTCAGCTTTGAGCCCACCTATACCGTGAGCGCCAAATTTGATAACGTTGGCGCCCTCAAGACCCGGGCCGCTGTTAAAAGCAATGGTGTAGTGGTGGGCCGGGTAAAAAATATTCAATTTGATAATCGGGAGTTTAAGGCTGTGGTAGAGTTAAGTCTTGAAACCCGTTACCAGTTCCCCCTGGATTCATCCGCCTCTATCATGACGGCGGGCCTGCTGGGAGAGCAATATATCGGCCTGACACCTGGGGCGGAAGAAAGCAACTTGGTCAATGGCAGTGAAATCATGTTCACACAGGGTGCGGTTGTGCTTGAGGAATTAATCAGTAAATTCCTGTTCTCAAGTGCTGAGAAGGAAGGTTCCTCGGGAAATGGACAGTAATATCAGGCAGATGTTCAGTGCCGGAATGGTTGTGTTAAATTTTTAAATGCCAAGACGCTCATAAGAGAAAATCATGATTAACAAAAAAACTGTCAGAAAAACCTTGGGTCTGGCCAGTGTCGGGTTTCTGGTAAGCGGGTGTGCCTCGGTGCCAAACCCCAGCCCCGAAGACTCCCTGGAAAGTTATAACCGTAGCATGTTTGAGTTCAACGAGACTGTTGACAAAGCCTTGCTCAAACCGGTGGCAACCGGTTACAAGGCGGTTATGCCCAGTCCGGTGCGCACCTGTGTGCGGAATATTTTTGGAAACCTGGGTGATGTCTGGTCGGCTATTAACAGCATGTTGCAGGGCAGGGCGCTCGACTCAATCAATACCTTCGGACGTGTTTTGTTCAATTCCACCATGGGTGTTGGCGGTTGTATAGATGTGGCCACCATGAATGGCGCCCACAAAATTCCCAATGATTTTGGTACCACGCTGGGCGTATGGGGTGTTGGTAACGGTCCTTATGTCGTATTGCCTTTCTTTGGACCAAGCTCCGTGCGTGATGGTATCGGGCTTGTCGGTGATGTTGCCGGGGGTACTGCCGTCTATGCCTCGCCCGGCGCAATCAATGACGTGTCCGTGCGTAATGCCATTATGGGCCTTAAAGTAATTGATGGACGTAGCAACCTGCTTGATGCCGATGAGCTGGCCGAGGATGTTGCCCTGGATAAATACTCGTTTGTGCGTGACGCCTACAGGCAAAATCGCAAGGCCCTGCTTGAAAGCAAGTTGCGCCCTGAAGTGCAGGACAGCGCGGCGGGCGATTTGTCGGTTCCCGATTACGATGATCCCGAACAGGCGAGTACGGACATATCAGTACCACAGTACGACGATCCCGGCGAATAAGCGGTTGGTAGCGTAAAATCTCAAAGCCTGAAAAACCTCTTCTTGAGATAGAGGTTTTTCAGTTGATTTCAGTTTGCCCCCATCTGTTAACGCTTTCTGACAAATCCTTAATTTACTTAATGTATTGGGGGTTGGTTTGTGTTTACATTACATTCAAGCGTTCGTTTAATTATTTATTATTTTGTTTTTGTGAATATTCAGGAGAAATCATGAAGCTCCAATCCGTGTTTCTGTTGGCCCGGCGTTTTGCCGCCATGGCTTTCGTATCGGCCGGCTTGCTTGGCACGGCCCAGGCGGCGCAAAGCCCAACGCAATTTGTTGAGCAAATTGCCAACCAAACCCTTGATGCTGTCAAGCAAAGCAATGCGGCACGCAGTGGCAATATCAATGCCATCAACGAGATTGTCAATCAGAAGTTGATGCCGCATATCGATTTTCAGAAAACCACCCGCCTGGCCACCGGCCAGCCCTGGAGGCAGGCAACACCCGAGCAGAAATCAGGTCTGGTCGACGCTTTCAAAAGTACGCTGATACGTACTTATAGCGGTGCGTTCAAACAGGTGTCACCAAATACGAAAATTGAAATCCTTCCTTTTCGCGGCAATCCCGACGCCAATGATGTGGTCGTTCGTTCGAATATTCTTGCAGACTCCGGTCCTGTCTCTGTTGACTACCGGCTGTCAAAAGCGGCAAATGGCTGGCAGGTCTATGACTTCAGTGTTGAAGGTATATGGTTAATCCAGAATTACCGTAACCAGTTCTCTGCACAGATTGCGCAAAATGGTATTGATGGCCTGATAAAAGCGTTAAATCAACGAAAGTAACATGTAAACGGCTATAATCAAGGGTCTGTTTCGTGTCGGAAGCAGGCCTTTTTTTATATGAATATGTCAGCCGTTAAAATAGAAAATATTTCCAAAATCTATGCGCCTGCCCCTTCCCTGGGGCAAAGGTTTCTCTCTGCCTCGCCTGCCCGCAAGGGGTTTCAGGCACTCAATGATATCAGCCTTAACATCGAGCCCGGAGAATTTTTTGGCCTGCTTGGTCCCAATGGTGCCGGTAAAACATCGCTCATTTCCATTTTGGCCGGTTTGTCGCGCCCCAGCAATGGCAAGGCCAGTATCTGTGGTTACGATGTGGTTGCCGATTATAAAAATGCACGGCGTTCTTTGGGCGTTGTTCCCCAGGAATTGGTCTATGATCCGTTCTTTACCGTCCGTGAAACCCTGCGTAATCAATCAGGCTATTACGGCTTGCGAAATAACGATGACTGGATCGACGAAATTCTCATGAATCTGGGCTTGTCCGACAAGGCCGATGCCAATATGCGTGCCTTGTCAGGCGGCATGAAACGCCGCGTGCTGGTTGCCCAGGCCCTGGTGCATCGTCCACCTGTCATTATCCTGGATGAACCCACGGCAGGGGTTGACGTTGATTTGCGGCGCAGCCTTTGGGATTTCATTTCCAGATTGAATAAAGAAGGCCACACCATATTGTTAACGACCCATTACCTTGAAGAGGCACAAACGCTGTGTGGCCGTATTGCTTTTCTCAGAAAAGGCAAAATGATTGCCCTTGATACCACTCAGGCCCTGATGGCCAAGTTTGGCAGCGAAGATCTTGAGGAAACTTTTGTGCAAATCATGCATACTGGAAGTGAACAGGCAGCGTAATGAATCCTTTACAACAAAATATCAAATTTGGCTCTGGTTTTCCCACCTTGCTGCGCAAGGAGTTGCTGCGTTTCTGGAAAGTATCCCTTCAGACCGTGGCGGCACCGGTCATGACCGCCTTGCTGTATTTGCTGGTTTTTGCCCAGGTCCTTGAAGGACGCGTTCAGGTGTATGGCACCCTGTCGTATGTGTCATTTTTAATGCCGGGTCTCATGATGATGAGCATGATGCAAAACGCGTTTGCCAATCCTTCGTCATCGCTTATCCAAAGCCGTATTACTGGTAATCTTGTATTTGTGCTCCTGCCGCCGCTGTCTTATCTGGAAATTTTTGGTGCCTACGTGCTGGCGGCCATTGTGCGGGGAATTTGCGTGGGTGCCGGTATTTGGGTTGTGGCGTTGCTGTTCATGCCATTATGGCCCGTCCAGCCTTTCTGGATCGTGCTTTTTGCCGTAATGGCCTGTGGTGTTTTTGCCTGTCTGGGCCTGATTGCGGGGCTTTGGTCCGAGAAATTTGACCAGTTGGCCGTGTTCCAGAATTTCCTGATCATGCCTGCCACCTTCCTGTCGGGCGTGTTTTATTCCATTCATTCCCTGCCGTCATTCTGGCAGGCTGTGTCGCACTGGAACCCGGTGTTCTACATGATAGACGGCTTTCGCTACGGATTCTTCGGTATCTCCGATGTTTCGGTCTGGCACAGTTTTTCTGTCGTATTTTGTTTTTTCATACTGGCCTCATTGCTGGCATTAAAATTGCTGGCAAGCGGCTACAAACTTAGGACCTAAAATGTTACCCACTCCTGAACAGATTCGTGAATACATCGCTTCCAACCTGGCCTGTGAACACATAGAAGTGGTGGGCGACGGTTCCCATTTCGAGGCCATCATCGTTAGTGATGCCTTTGAAGGAAAACGCCTGATTGCCCGGCACCAGCTGGTGTACGCCGCATTGGGAGATAAAATGAAGGCGGAAATTCATGCCTTGTCAATGAAAACGCTAACCCCTGAAGAGTATAAAGTGAATGGATAAATTGCGCATTACCGGTGGTAACCGTCTTTCCGGAGAGGTGACCATATCAGGCGCCAAGAACGCCGCCCTGCCTATTTTATGCGCAACGTTGCTAACGGCCGAGCCGGTTGTTCTGCGCAATGTGCCGGCCTTGAATGATATTCATACCACGCTGAAGGTATTGGGGCAGCTTGGGGTGAACATCCAGTGGCTGGAAGAAGGTGTGGTGCAACTGCAGGCTAACCAGATTAACAGTTATGAAGCGCCTTATGAGCTGGTGAAAACCATGCGCGCCTCCATTTTGGTACTGGGTCCCTTGCTGGCGCGTTTTGGCCAGGCCAAGGTCAGTTTGCCGGGGGGCTGTGCCATTGGGCAACGGCCGGTCGACCAGCATATCAAGGGGCTGGCCACCCTTGGGGCCGATATCCGTGTCGAGCATGGTTTTGTCCTGGCCAAGGCTTCAAGGCTGCAGGGCGCTTCCATTCATACCGATATGGTCACCGTTGGCGGCACCGAACAGTTCCTTATGTCTGCGGCGTTGGCCAAAGGCACCACCATTCTTGAAAACGCGGCACGTGAACCCGAAGTAGTCGATTTGGCCGAGTTGCTGATTGCCATGGGGGCCAAAATCAGCGGACACGGCACTGACAGAATCGTTATTGAAGGTGTGGAACAGTTGCATGGCGCCGACTATCGGGTGGTTCCCGATCGTATCGAAGCGGGGACTTTCCTGTGCGCGGTTGGTGCCACGGGGGGGGATATCCTGTTGCGCAATGCGGCCCCTGCAACCATGGGTGCTATTCTGGATAAACTTGAAGAATCGGGTCTTGATCTGGAAACCGGTCCCGACTGGATTCGGGCCTCAATGAGTGGCAGGCCCCGTGCGGTAGGGATCAAGACTTTTGAGCATCCGGGTTTTCCCACCGATATGCAGGCCCAGATCATGGCGCTTGATACGATTGCGAATGGAACTGCCGTTATTGTAGAAAATATTTTTGAAAACCGCTTCATGCATGTGCCCGAGCTGATCCGTATGGGGGCCGACATTGAGCTGGATGGCCATACTGCCGTGGTTAATGGCGTATCGCAATTGTTTGGCGCCAAAGTGATGGCAACCGATTTGCGTGCATCGGCCAGTCTGGTGATTGCCGCTTTGGCAGCCAGTGGTGAAACCATCATCGACCGGATTTACCATCTTGATCGTGGCTATGAGCAAATGGAAGTAAAACTGAAAGGGCTGGGAGCTCAAATTGAACGACTGCGTGGGTAATATGTCTAACGAAGATAATGAAATGCTGACAATGGCGCTTTCCAAAGGGCGCATTTTTGAAGAAACCATGCCTTTGCTCGAGGCTGCCGGGATTTCAGTCAGTGAAAGTCCCGAGTCCTCGCGCAAGTTGATTCTCCCAACCAGTGATCCCCGGTTGCGTTTGCTTATTGTAAGGGCCTCGGATGTCCCCACTTATGTGCAGTACGGCGCGGCCGATTTCGGTATTGCCGGTCGCGATGTCCTGTATGAATATGTACAGGAGCAGCCCGGTGGGCTGTATCAACCCATTGACCTGAATATCGCCAAATGCCGTTTGGCGGTGGCGGTGCGCGAGGGCTTTGATTACGAAGAGGCTGTCAAAAAGGGTGCGCGCCTGCGAGTGGCAACCAAGTATGTCAATGTGGCGCGGGAACATTTCGCCAAGAAAGGGGTATATGTTGATATCATTAAGTTGTATGGTTCAATGGAGTTGGCGCCCTTGGTAGGATTGGCTGATGCCATAGTCGATGTGGTGTCCACGGGAGGTACGTTACGTGCCAATAACCTGGTGCCGGTTGAAGATGTCATGCCGGTTTCCTCACGCCTTATTGTCAACCAGGCGGCATTGAAAACCAGGACATCACGCCTGATGCCCATACTGGACGCATTCCAAAAGGCGGCCGTTTAAAGCGGTGTTTACGGCCTTTGGCAAAAGGGCTCTGGTTGGGCCTTACAGGCGGGCCGTTTTTTACTATTTTTGCAAAGAGTGATATGTCTTTAATAAACCGGTTAGATGCCAATGATGCAGATTTTGGCCAGCAGTTGAAAACCCTGCTTGCTTTTGACGCCTCTCAAGATGAGCAAATCGAGCAGTCGGTTGCGAAAATCCTGGGCGATGTACGCCAGCGTGGTGATGAGGCTGTTCTTGAGTACACGCAACGCTTTGATCATGTAAAGGCAAACCATATCCATGAACTGGAAATTCCGCTTGCCGACTGTGTGGCTGCCCTGAATGCCTTGCCTGCTGAACAACGCAAGGCCCTTGAAAATGCGGCAGACAGGGTTCGCGCCTATCATGAAAAACAAAAAACAGCTTCCTGGACTTATACGGAAGCCGATGGTACCTTGTTGGGCCAAAAAGTAACGCCCATGGATCGTGTCGGTTTATATGTGCCGGGTGGCAAGGCGGCTTATCCTTCCTCGGTATTGATGAATGCCTTGCCGGCCAAAGTGGCCGGTGTGCCAGAGGTGGTCATGGTGACACCTACTCCGGGGGGCAGCCGTAACGCCATTGTGCTGGCGGCCGCTGCCGTTGCCGGGGTTGACCGGGTAATCGCCATTGGCGGTGCGCAGGCCGTTGGAGCACTGGCTTATGGCACACAGTCAATCGCCGGGGTGGATAAAATCGTGGGGCCTGGCAACGCCTATGTGGCCTCTGCCAAACGACGGGTTTTTGGAACGGTAGGCATTGATATGGTTGCCGGTCCCAGCGAAATCCTGGTTATTTGCGATGGTACCACTCCCGCCGACTGGATTGCCATGGACCTGTTCTCCCAGGCAGAGCACGACGAGCTGGCACAGGCCATCTTGTTGTGTCCCGATGCCGCCTATCTGGACGAGGTTTATGCGTCTATTGGGCGGCAATTGCCGAACATGCCGCGTGCCGATATTATCCGGACCAGTCTGGCCAATAGGGGGGCATTGATTAAAGTACGTGACCTTGAGCAGGCTTGTGAAATCGCCAATGAGATAGCACCCGAACACCTTGAGATTTCTACCGAAAACGCCGCGGCATGGGCTGAGAAAATCCGTCATGCAGGCGCGATTTTCATGGGGCGTTACAGTTCTGAGTCTCTGGGTGACTATTGCGCCGGCCCCAACCACGTGTTGCCAACCTCCCGTACCGCACGGTTCTCCTCACCATTGGGCGTATATGATTTCCAGAAACGCTCCAGCCTGATCGAGGTATCACGTGAGGGTGCGCAAACCCTGGGTAAGATCGCTGCAACCCTGGCCTTCGGGGAAGGCTTGCAGGCACATGCCGAAAGCGCCCGTTACCGTTTAGATTAAAGATTTAATGAGATGAATATGCGTACAGCAGAAATAGTTAGGAATACCAATGAAACCAAGATCAAGGTTGCCATCAATCTTGATGGTACCGGTAAACAGTCACTGAATACCGGCGTGCCGTTTCTTGATCACATGCTCGACCAGATCGTTCGTCATGGCTTGATTGATATCGATATTACCTGTGATGGCGACCTGCACATTGACGACCATCATACCGTAGAAGACGTGGGCATTTCCCTGGGGCAGGCTTTTGCCAAGGCAGTGGGCGACAAAAAAGGCATTTTACGCTATGGTCATGCCTATGTGCCCCTTGATGAGGCCCTGTCGCGGGTGGTGATTGATTTCTCAGGTCGTCCCGGCCTGGAATACAATATTCCTTTCACCCGTTCCCATATTGGCCGTTTTGATGTTGACCTGACCCGTGAATTTTTTCAGGGTTTTGTCAACCATGCATTGGTCACCCTGCATATCGACAACCTGCGGGGCTTTAATGCCCACCACCAGGCTGAGACCGTCTTCAAGGCGTTTGGCCGCGCGCTTCGCATGGCGCTAACCGAAGATCCACGCAATGCAGGAGTTGTTCCATCCACCAAAGGCGTCCTGTAAAGGCTTCATACTTAAATGAAATCCCCATCTATTGCAATTGTGGATTATGGCATGGGCAACCTGCATTCGGTTGCCCGCGCATTAATGCATGCGGCTCCGCATGCCAATGTTTATCTGGCCTCTGATGTCGCAGGCATCAAATCGGCTGACCGAATCGTGTTTCCCGGTCAGGGTGCGATGCCCGATTGCATGCGCAATCTGGCGCAGTCCGGGCTCAGTGATGCCGTACTGGAAGCGGCGGCCAGCAAACCTTTGCTGGGCGTTTGCGTAGGCGAGCAAATGTTGTTTGAACGTAGTGAAGAAGGCAACGCCGCTTGCCTGGGTATTTTTCCGGGTATCGTAAAACGATTCCAGGGCCAGCGCTACGCCACGACCGCACCTGAAAATACACCACTTGCCGCCATCACGCACGAAAACGAAAAGCTCAAGGTGCCTCATATGGGCTGGAGTCGGGTCAAGCAAACCCGTGCTCATCCGGTTTGGCAAGGTATTCCCGATGAGGCTTATTTTTATTTTGTGCACAGTTATTTTGTTGTGCCTGATAATGACAGTCTGACTGTAGGTACCGCGCTATACGGACAAGTATTTGCCTGTGCGGTTGCCAGGGATAATATTTTTGCCGTACAGTTTCACCCTGAAAAAAGTGCCGGGCATGGCTTGCGGCTGTATCGGAATTTTGTTGAGTGGGACATTTAGTTGCAGGACTAAATGCTGAAAATGCGTTATAAATACGGTTGCGGGACTCAAATAACAAAGATACTGTCAACAAAGAGTTATTACGGGGAATGACAAGTCCGCTACTACGGGTTTTGCTCATTCTGTTTTGTTTTTCCAATTATCTTACTCATTAATATAACACTATGCTGCTCATACCAGCCATTGATTTAAAAGACGGACAATGTGTCCGCTTGCGTCAGGGTGACCTGAAAGACGCGACTATTTTTTCCCAGGATCCTCAGGCAATGGCCCGTAAATGGTTAGACCAGGGCGCACGTCGGCTGCATCTGGTGGACCTTAACGGCGCAATTGCTGGCAAGCCTAAAAACGAGGCGGCCATTCAGGCAATCCTGAAAGAGGTGGGAGACGAAATTCCTGTGCAGATTGGTGGAGGTATCCGGGATCTGGATACGATCGAACACTACCTTGATCTGGGTATCCAATATGTCATTATTGGCACGGCAGCGGTCAAAAACCCGGGTTTCCTGCAGGATGCCTGCACCGCTTTTTCGGGTCATGTCATTGTTGGTCTCGACGCCAAGGATGGCAAAGTCGCCACCGATGGCTGGAGCAAGCTCACCAAGCACGATGTGATTGATCTTGGCCGCAAGTTTGAAGACTACGGGGTTGAATCCATTATTTATACTGATATCGGCCGCGATGGCATGTTAACCGGTGTAAACATTGAAGCGACAGTACGTTTGTCGCAAGCCGTGAAGATTCCGGTGATTGCCTCAGGTGGTGTGACCAACCTTAAAGATATCGAAGCCCTTTGTGATGTAGAGGATGAAGGGATTGAAGGCGTTATTCTGGGACGCAGTATTTATGAGGGCACGCTTGATTTCCAGGAAGCCCAGACGCTGGCCGATGAACTGAACGGGGAAGAAAATTGAGCCCTGTTGCCAATGCCGATTCCACACTGACCAAACGTATTATTCCCTGTCTTGATGTGACGGCAGGCCGGGTGGTCAAAGGTGTTAATTTCGTCGAATTGCGTGATGCCGGAGATCCGGTTGAAATTGCCCGCCGTTATAACGAGCAGGGTGCCGATGAATTGACTTTCCTTGATATCACGGCTACCAGTGACGGAAGGGATCTCATCCTGCCAATCATCGAGCAGGTGGCGTCCCAGGTCTTCATTCCCCTGACGGTGGGTGGTGGCGTTCGCGCAGTGGCCGATATTCAGCGCTTGCTCAATGCCGGCGCCGACAAGGTGTCCATCAACAGTGCCGCAGTGGCTAATCCTGAGTTGGTGCGGGAAAGCGCCGATTATTACGGTTCGCAATGTATTGTGGTGGCGATTGACGCCCGCAAGGTTTCTGCCGAAGGCGAGCCCGATCGCTGGGAAGTTTTCACTCATGGTGGCCGCAAAGCGACCGGCATTGATGCGGTTGAATGGGCCATGCGCATGGCCCGTTACGGGGCTGGCGAACTTTTGTTGACCAGCATGGATCGTGATGGTACCAAATCGGGGTTTGATCTTGAACTGACCCGTGCGGTTTCCGATGCCGTGTCAGTTCCTGTGATTGCCTCGGGTGGCGTGGGTAATTTGCAGCACCTGTGTGATGGTGTTACCAAAGGCCGGGCCAGTGCCGTGCTGGCAGCCAGTATTTTCCACTACGGAGAATACACGATTGCACAGGCCAAGGCGTTTATGGCTCAACAGGGCATTAATGTTCGGGAAATTGCATGAGCTGGCTTGATGAAGTGAAGTTTGATGAGGCAGGTCTCATTCCTGCCATTGCGCAGGACTGGAAAACCGGCCGTATTCTCATGGTTGCCTGGATGAATCGCGAATCATTGCAGGAAACCGTGGCTACCCGCAAAGGCGTTTACTGGTCCCGTTCGCGTCAGAAGTTATGGCGCAAGGGAGAAGAGTCGGGCAATACCCAGTATGTTCATGAAGTTCGTCTCGACTGTGATGCCGATGTAGTGCTGCTTAAAATTGAGCAGAATGGGGGGGTGGCCTGCCATACTGGCAGGGAAAGCTGTTTTTTCCGCTTGCTGAATGGCAATGACAATCGCGCCCAATGGGACATTACCGATGAGGTTTTGCAAGATCCGGAGCATATGTACAAATGAGCACAGAGTCCAGTATTGAATTGTCTGCGGTACTTGGTCGTTTGGCCGATATATTGCAAACCCGGTTGCCTGCCAATGGCGGTGATCCGGCCACTTCGTATGCAGCCAAGCTGTTTGCCAAAGGCCCCGACAGTTTTCTGAAAAAAATTGGCGAGGAAGCCACCGAGCTGGTAATGGCCTCAAAAGATGGCCAAAATGATCATATCATTGCAGAAACCGCTGATCTCTGGTTTCATTGCCTGGTGGCGTTGACCTATTACGGTTTACGCCCCGAGGATGTATTGGCCGAATTGGCGCGCAGGGAAGGCCTGTCCGGCCTGGTTGAAAAGGCCAACCGGCCACAATCTTGAATTTAATATATTTTTGGCACAATTCAGTATGAACATTGCAGGAACTTCCTGATATAGTACAAATTGGTTCTGAATTGTCATTTTAGGAGTTGGTTTTATGGGCAGTTTAAGTATTTGGCACTGGCTGATTGTTCTGGTTATTGTTGCACTGGTTTTTGGCACAAAGAAAATTCGCAATATTGGTGAAGATCTGGGGGGGGCTGTAAAAGGTTTCAAGAAGGGCATGAACGACGCCACTTCGGAAGGCACTGAAACAACTGAAAAAAAACAGGCAGGCACAGAAACCATTGATGTGCAGGCAAAAGAAAAATCGGATTCCTGAGGTCCAGCAGATCCCTTTTATTCTGGCATGCTTGCCGGTAAAAAGGTTCTGTTTTTTTAAAGCGTATTTATGTTTGGTTTAAGTTTCGGTGAGCTGTTTGTCATTGGCATGGTTGCCTTAATTGTCATTGGCCCTGAGCGCCTGCCTAAAGTGGCCCGCACGGTCGGTCATCTTGTTGGCCGGGCGCAGCGTTATGTCAATGACGTTAAAAGCGATATCCAGCGTGAAGTCGATATTCAGGAAATCAGCCAGATCAAAAATGATATGCAGTCCTCGCTTCAGGACATGAAAAGCTCATTCGAGGATACCGCAAAATCCTTACGTAATCCGGTGGAGCAGCTTGGGCAGGAATTAACCAGTGCGGGCAACCAGGTCAAGCAAACCCTGTCACCTGAAAAAAAAGACGCTCCCGAAGCTAACGAACCCGTCAATGACAGTCATAAACCCGATAATAAAAACGGTTCAGGAACTCAGGTCTAATGCAGAACTCATCACATAATGAAAAAAATGGCGAGAAAGAAGAAAGCTTTTTCTCGCATTTGATAGAATTGCGTTCGCGTCTGATTCACGCTGTTGTGGCCGTGTTGGGGGTTTTTGCCATTCTGTGTATTTATCCCGGCACCGGCGCCATTTACGATTTCATCGCGCAACCCATGATTCAAACCCTGCCTGATGGCAACAAAATGATCGCCACGGGGGTCATTACGCCTTTTCTGGTGCCCCTGAAAGTTACCTTGTTGTTCTCTTTTGTGCTGGCGCTGCCTTACGTGCTGTATCAGGCCTGGGCTTTCATTGCGCCGGGTCTGTATCAACATGAGAAGCGTCTGGCCATACCTTTGGTGGTTTCCAGTACCTTGCTTTTTATAGTCGGTATGGCGTTTTGCTATTTCATTGTTTTCCATACTGTTTTTCATTTCATCTCCATGGTCTCGCCCCAGTCCATCAATTTTGCACCTGACATCGAGGCCTATCTGAGCTTTGTAATGACCATGTTCATTGCATTTGGCATCACTTTCGAGGTGCCTATCGTGGTGTTGGTTCTGGTAAGTACCGGCATGATGACTCTTGAAAAGCTGAAGGCGGCCAGGGGTTATGTGATTGTGGGCGCTTTTGTGATTGCCGCTATTGTTACTCCCCCTGATGTGCTCAGCCAATTGTTGCTGGCCATTCCCTTATGCCTGTTATATGAACTGGGTTTGCTGGTGGCGCGTTTTATCAAGCCAGGTAATGCGGTCACTGAGGAAACTGACCGTTAAGCGGGATATTCCCGGTTTCAGCGTGTTGTGCACTGGCACAGGCCTGAGCCGGAAATTGCCTTGCGTCAGTTGCATAAGGTTTATTTTTTTGTGGTTGTTCCCGGGCGCTGTCCCAGAGTGACCGTTACATCCTGTGCCTTGCCCGAGCGTAAGATCTTGAATTTTACCTGGGTTTTGGGTGGGTAACCGGCAATTTCATTGAGCATCTGGTCGGTATCAATAATTTCCTTGTCATTCATGCCCAGCAGGATATCTCCAACCAGCAGGCCTGCCTGACCTGCCGGACCATTGGGAACCAGTGATGCAATAATAATTCCTTTAGTGCTGTCCAGGTTGAAGGCCTTGGCAAGGTCGCTGGTAATGTCCTGTGGTTCAATGCCCAGCCACCCACGCGAAACGGTTCCGGTTTCAATGATTTCCTGCATGATTTTGAGGGCGGTATGGGCCGGTGTGGCAAATCCGATGCCCAAAGATCCACCCGCTTCGGATTCGGAGTAAATGGCGGTATTAATACCAATCAGGTCACCGTTCACATTAATAAGTGCGCCACCCGAATTGCCCGGGTTGATGGCGGCATCGGTCTGGATAAAGTTTTCGTAGGTGTTGATGCCCAGACCGGTACGGCCCAGTGCCGAGATAATACCCATGGTTGTGGTTTGCCCTACACCAAACGGGTTGCCAATGGCCAGGACGACATCGCCCACGTTAAGTTGCTTGTTGTCAGGATGAATGGCTACCAGATCGGTCAAATCAATTTTCAGGACAGCCAGGTCGGTATCGGGGTCGGCACCAATCAGGCGGGCATTGGATCTGCGGCCATCCGTCAGGGCAACCTCAATCGAATCGGCCGCTTCAACAACATGGTAATTGGTCAGGATATAGCCTTCTGCTGACGCAATAACGCCAGACCCCAGACTGGTGGTGTTATTGAGCATTTGCATGTTTTCCTTCTGCTCCTGGATAAAAGGACGCAGGGCAGGCACATCGGGCAGGTTCTTGAAAGGGGACTCGATGTTCTTGCTGGTGTAAATATTCACCACAGAAGGAGCGGCAACCTTAACCGCACCGGCATACGATGTAATAATAGTAATAAGTTTTTCCGGCTCTTTTGTTTTTTCGGCTTTGGTTTCTGTTTCTTTGGGGGGTTCCGCTGGTTCTATTTTGGCCGTAGCAGTAGGCACGGAAGCGGGTATGGCCGGCTGCTTTTTGAAATCAAGCCAGTCAGGTCGCAATGTAGTGACCGTAAACAGAATTGCGAGAAAAACAGTTACGGTTTGAGAGAAAATTAACCAATAGCGATGCATAAAGGAAAATGAAGTGAGTGAAATTTTTACACAAGACTTGGTAAAGTGGCTTGATGAAAACCTGAAACCACATTTATATCAAGATTATGCACCAAATGGGCTCCAGGTGCAGGGAAGGCCTGTAATAAAAAAAGTAATTACAGGTGTAACTGCATCGCAGGCCCTGCTTGAAAAAGCGATTGAATATCAGGCGGATGCGGTTATTGTGCATCACGGATGGTTTTGGAAAAATGAGGATGTACGTATCCTGGGGGCTAAATACCAGCGAATTGCCCTGGCCATCAAGCATGATTTAAATATTATTGGCTACCATTTGCCTCTGGATGCCCATCCTGAGTGGGGAAATAACAGGCAATTGGCCAAAGTGCTTGATTTGCAGCCTTTTTACGAAGAGGATCAGCCCCAAACCTGTGGCAGGAACGGGCTGGTTTGGCTGGGCACGGTTGTTACAGGAGAAACAACTTTGGCTGATTTGGGTGTCTTAATTTCACAACGTTTGGAAAGGGAGCCGTTGTTAATTGGAGACACTGATAAAGTGATCAGGAAAGTGGCATGGTGTACGGGCGGGGCCCAAGGCCTGTTTCAGGATGCCATTGATGCCGGTGTGGATGCTTTTATTACCGGAGAGGCTTCGGAGCCTGTTTACCACATGGCTCGGGAAAGTGGCGTGGCATTTATCGCTGCGGGGCATCATGCAACCGAACGTTACGGCATTCAGGCATTGGGAAATGCGCTGGTGGACAGGTTCGGCATTGCATCAACCTTTGTTGAAATCCCCAATCCGGTCTAGGACAACTTGCCGAAAGACAGCCCCCACCGCTAAAGGCGGGCGGGGGCACGCTGTCAGTTTTTGTTTTTAAGCAGATCACGAATCTCTGTCAAAAGGACGACATCGGCTGGATCGGGTGCGGCAGCAGCTTGCACTTCTTTTTCTTTCTCCATGGTGGCGCGGGCTTTGGCGATGACTTTAACTAGACAAAAAACAACAAAGGCCAGCAGGATGAAGTTAATGAGTATGGTCAGAAAATTTCCGTAAGCCAGTACATTGGCCCCTGCATTCGTCATATCGACATAGGTTTCAGGCCCGGAATAGCCCTCTGGTTTTGATAAGACAATGAATTTATTGGAAAAATCAACAGACCCTCCCAGGATGAAGTTAATGAACGGCATCATGACGTCCCTGACCAGCGAATCGATGATTTTGCCGAAGGCTGCGCCGATAATTACACCAACAGCCAGATCAATCATGTTGCCTTTGACGGCAAATTGCTTAAATTCGTTGATAAAACCTTTAGCTTTACTCATAAGAAATCCTTTTTTCCTCGGTCCATAAGCGGACACAGTATATAATAAGCGGTTGCTAAGCTTTGTACACATAAATTCAAGTAATTTTTTTTAGTACCTTAGTAGTATAAATAAGGATAGATAATGAGTCAGGATTCAATACAGCATGACAACGAAGGAACTGCATCGCCGGCAGTCCTTCCACCCGATCCATCACGTCGTTTCTGGTTGGGTACTGCCTGTGCGGTTGGTGGTGTGGCCGGTGTTGCAACAGCAGTGCCGTTTGTTGCATCCATGTCACCATCAGAACGCGCAAAGGCGGCAGGTGCCCCCGTTACCGTTAACCTGAACACGATTGCTCCAGGCACTATGCTTACTGTCGAATGGCAGGGCAAACCTGTCTGGATTTTGCATCGTACGCAGGAAATGATAGAGGGCCTGAAAGGCAATGATCCCTATTTGGCAGATCCCCTTTCGGATCGACCAGGCTTTACCCCTGCGTTTGCCAAAAACATAGATCGTTCACGTAAACCCGAGTGGTTTGTATGCGTTGGCATTTGTACGCATCTGGGTTGTTCACCATCTCCACGCTTTGCGGTGGGTAGCGTAGCAGGCATGCCCACAGAATGGGAAGGTGGGTTTTTGTGTCCCTGCCATGGCTCTCATTTTGATTTGGCTGGCCGGGTTTTTAAAAACCAGCCTGCGCCCGATAATCTGGAAGTGCCTCCTTATTATTTCATCGATGATAATAATATTATGGTTGGCCTTGAAAAAGCAGCGGGCTAGTAGCTACGGTTACTGAGTTTAATATCTTGCCAAGTTAGAAAAGGAGCCTCTACATGGCTAGCGAAAAAGTTGTCGAAACGACAGGGTTATTGGGGTGGGTAGACAAGCGTTTCCCGCTGACCTCCCTATGGAAAGCGCATTTATCAGAATACTATGCGCCCAAGAATTTCAATTTCTGGTATTTTTTCGGTTCACTTGCATTGCTCGTGTTGGTGATTCAAATCGTGACCGGTATTTTCATGGTCATGCACTACAAGCCCGATGCCGACCTGGCGTTTGCTTCGGTCGAGTACATCATGCGTGAAGTGCCTTATGGCTGGATTATCCGCTATATGCACTCAACAGGCGCGTCCATGTTCTTTATCGTGGTCTATCTACACATGTTGCGTGGCATGCTTTACGGTTCATACCGCAAGCCACGTGAACTGGTGTGGATTTTCGGAGTTGCCATTTTCCTGTGCCTGATGGCAGAGGCTTTCTTCGGTTACCTGTTGCCATGGGGTCAAATGTCTTTCTGGGGTGCCCAGGTTATTGTTAACCTGTTTGCGGCCATTCCTTTCGTTGGTCCAGAACTGTCCGTGTGGATTCGCGGTGACTTCGTGGTTTCCGATGCCACCCTGAACCGTTTCTTTGCGTTCCACGTGATTGCCATTCCCCTGGTGCTGATCGGCCTGATCGTGGCTCACGTTATTGCCTTGCACGAAGTGGGTTCAAACAACCCCGACGGTATCGAGATCAAAGATAAAAAAGATGCGAATGGCCGTCCTCTTGATGGTATTCCGTTCCATCCTTACTATTCGGTCCATGACATCATGGGTGTGGCTGGGTTCCTGTTCATTTTTGCCGCAATCATGTTCTTTGCGCCAACCATGGGCGGTTATTTCCTTGAGGCCAACAACTTCCTGCCGGCTGATCCATTCCAGACCCCTCTTCATATTGCACCGGTCTGGTATTTCACGCCGTTCTATTCAATGCTGCGTGCCACCACCGACGAGTTCACATGGGTCATGGTTGCATTGGCGCTGATTTTTGCGGTTGGTCTACTGCTGAGCAAAAATGTCAAAGGGATCTGGAAAATCATCTGGCCCGTTGTCCTGATTGGCGTTGCAGTGGCACTTCGTGTGTTTGATGCCAAGTTCTGGGGTGTGGTGGTCATGGGTGGTACCGTGGTCATCCTGGGTTTCCTGCCATGGCTGGATCAATCCAAGGTTAAGTCCATCCGCTATCGTCCAACCTGGCACAAGCTGGTGTATGTGATTTTCATGATCGACTTCGTTGTTCTGGGTTACATCGGTACGCAACCGCCAACACCGGTACTGAATATTATTTCACAGGTAGGTACGCTGATTTATCTGGCATTTTTCTTGTTTATGCCAATCTGGAGCCGTTTGGGTACATTCAAGCAGGTACCTGATCGTGTGACTTTCCATCCTCATGCGTAAATCAGGAATGAACATGATTAAGAAACTATTAGGTGCGTTAGTATTGATGTTTGCCGTATCAGGTCCCGCCATGTCTGCCGCGGCGGGGTATCCTTGGGATCGCGCCCCCGAACGGATTACTGATCTGGCTGCTTTGCAGAACGGTGCAAAACTGTTCGTCAACTACTGCCTGAACTGTCATAGCGCCAATGCCATGCGTTATAACAAGCTGGTGGATCTTGGCCTGACTGAAAAAGAGATTGAAGAAAATCTCCTGTTCACGGGCAATAAAGTGGGCGACAAAATGACCGTTGCCCTGAACCCCAAGGATGCGAAACTCTGGCTGGGTGTTGCGCCACCCGACCTGTCCGTCATGGCACGTGCCAAGGCGGCCAACCTGGGCCAGCCTGGTACCGACTACATTTATACTTACCTTCGTACGTTTTACCGTGATGTGACCCGTCCCTTGGGCTGGAACAACCTGGTATTCCCCAACGCAGCTATGCCTAATGTGTTCTGGCAACAGTCCGGTCCCAGCGAGCTGACCACAGTGACTGTCCATCCCGTTGAAAAGGACGGGCAGGTGCAATGGTTCAAGACAACCACGCTGGTTGACGCAGATGGTTTCACCTCTGTTGTCAGTGATGAGCCCTTGGCTGATTACAAAGGTCAGGCTTCTGTTGAACAAACGCTCAAGTATCTGGATCCTGCCAAGCAGGCCGAGTTTGATAACAACATGGCTGACCTGGCTGCCTTCCTTGGCTGGATGGCCGAACCTGACCAACAGTTCCGCAAGCAATTGGGAACCTGGGTTCTGCTGTTCCTGGCACTGTTCTTTGTGATTGCATGGCGCCTGAACAAGACATACTGGAAGCATGTAAAATAAGCGGTTAGGGGGCAGACGGACATAATTTGCCTGTAAATAGAGTACAATCAGTCAGTCTGCCAAAATCCTTTTCATAGGGTCAGTGCTTTTTGTGGGCACTGGCCTTTCTTTATTTTCTTCAGTGGGAGTCCGCACAATATGATGGTGCTTTACTCTGGAACAACATGTCCATTTTCGCAACGCTGCCGCTTTGTCCTGTACGAAAAAGGCATGGATTTCGAGGTGCGTGATATAGATTTGTTTAATAAACCAGAAGACATTTCTGTCATGAATCCTTATGGCAAAGTGCCTATTCTCGTTGAACGTGATCTGATTCTTTATGAGTCAAATATCATCAATGAATATATTGATGAACGCTTCCCGCATCCCCAGCTGATGCCCGCCGATCCTGTCATGCGTGCACGTACCCGGCTGTTCCTGCATAATTTTGAGAAAGAATTGTTTGTATCTGTAGGGGTGCTGGAAGACCGTAGCTTGCAGGCAGACGAAAAACGCCTTGACCTTGCCCGCCGTACCATCAGGGATCGTCTGTCCCAGTTGGCTCCCTTGCTGATTAAAAACCGCTTTATGCTGGGTGAAGAGTTTTCCATGCTCGACGTGACAGTGGCGCCGTTATTGTGGCGTCTTGACCACTATGGTATAGAATTGCCCAAAAGTGCTGCGCCGCTGATGAAATATGCCGAACGTATTTTCTCCCGTCCAGCCTATATCGAAGCCTTGACGCCTTCAGAAAAAGTAATGCGACGTTAATATCATGACTTCTGTTTCTACAAAACCTTATCTGCTTCGTGCCTTGTATGAGTGGTGTACCGATTCCGGTTATACACCGCATCTGGTGGTCAAGGTAGACCAATATTGCCAAGTGCCCCAAGAATTTGTGCGTGATGGCTATATCACCCTGAATATTGGCGCGCTGGCAACGGGTAAGCTGTCTATGGAAAATGACTGGATCAGTTTCAATGCTCGCTTTAGTGGGGTTTCACGCAGTATTGCCGTACCGGTTAGTGCGGTTTCTGCGATTTATGCCCGCGAAACCCAGGAAGGGATGCAGTTTGAAACAGAAGAGTATGAGCCGGATCAGGATATTGAATCAGAGGATACTCCTGATGATTCCAATGATGACCCACCATCAGGCGGAGCAGGAAAAGCGCCCTGGCTGAAAGTGGTCAAATAAGCAGGTTTTATTGGTTGTGTTTTTTTACAACAAATAAAGTTTTTCTTCTGGACAATAAGGCAATAAAACAGATATAATTCTTTTTCTTAGCCGGCTTAGCTCAGTTGGTAGAGCAGCTGATTTGTAATCAGAAGGTCGAGGGTTCGACTCCTTTAGCCGGCACCAAATTCAAAGGCCTACGTTTTTAAACGTAGGCCTTTATTATTTTCAGCTCTTTGTTTCGCTGAATTGATATGGCTTGCCTTGGCGACATCAGTTGTTGTTTTGGCTTATTGCCTTATGCCTGGCGGCTCTTCAAATACGGGCAGCTGGATATTCACAATCAAGCCTGGTTGATTGTCGTCAAAGCCCAGTTTCCCGTCGTGTAATGCAAGAATGGCGCGTACACTGGCCATGCCCAGCCCAAAACCGCTGCTGTCCGGATTCAGTTGGTGGAAATGCTGGCCAATATTGGCGTATTCATCGGGAGGAATGCCGGGTCCATCGTCAGCGACCAGCAGATTAATATGTTTTCCCGAGGCGGTGACCTTGACGCTAATAGCCTGCCTGGCGTGTTTGATGGCGTTTTCAATGAGTTGTGAAAGCATGCTGGCCAGCAAGTCTGCATCGCCCCATACCCGTGCCTGACCGGTTGACTGAAGTGTTAGCAACAGGTTTTTTTCTTCAGCGTAGGCTTCGTACATATCAACGACAGTTGCCGCAATTTCTTCCAGATCGCATTGCCAGAATCGTTGGCGTTGGATGCCTGATTCGATTTCTGAAAGATAAAGCAGTTTTTCAAATAGTTTGTTCAGGCTTTCTATTTCATTGATGGAGCGGTCAATCACTGCCCGCAAGTCTGATTCATTGCACTGCGGGGTTTGTACCGAACGCAACTGATTGAGAATCCGGGTTAGGGGGGTACGAAGGTTGTGGGCGATGGTGTCTGAAACATGCCTGATACCCGTCATGAGCGATTCAATCTTGTCCAGCATGGAATTGATTTCACTGCTCAGGAAATAAAACTCGTCTTTGGTGGCAGAAAGTGGTATTCGGGAAGAAAGATTGCCCTCACTGATTTTAACGGCGGTTTTTCTGATTGAGCCAACGCGGTAATCCAGTTCCTTGCGAAACATATGGACGCCAATCATGACCAGTAAAAAGGCAATAAAGACGGTGGCCAGGCAGGCTTGTCCAATTTTTCGGATGGTATCGTTCATGGAGTCAAGGTCAATACCGGTCAAGAGGATGCTTTGGTCTGGGAGGGTGGTTTCAAGCATCCGGGCAGTTGTAGGTCTGCCATAAAGTACCAGTGGCACCTCGGTTTTGTTGGTTTCAGTCAGTTTGGGGCGCTGTTCCAGGTTGCCGGCCAGTTTTTGTCCCTTTTCGTCCAGCAAAAGGTAAATTTCCTGACTGCCGTCAATCTGGTCTGAGATGGTCATGTTGATGGCTTGTATCAGGCCTTTCCTTCCTCCTATGACAAATTCACCCGCCAGGCGGGACATGGAGGCCGTGGCCTGTTGGGAGGCTTGGGAGTGAAGGGTGCCAATGACCTGAAGAAAGATGAAAGCCAGCAGGACAAGAATTGAGAAAAAAGCCAGCAGGCCATAGTTGACCATCAGGCGAAAGGAAATCGAGTCCCATGTCTGGCGGATTTTCAATCGGATGTATGCAGTCATTGGATTGAGAAGGCCTTAATTATCGGGCGCTTGTGTGGATAATAGATAGCCTTCTCCGCGCACGGTGTGAATCAGGGCAGGAGTGAATCCCGTGTCAATTTTCCGTCGCAGTCGGCTGATCTGTACATCAATAACATTGGATTGCGGGTCAAACCGGTAATCCCAAACTGCCTCAAGCAGCATGGTGCGGGTAACGACATTGCCTTCATTCAGCATCAGGTGGTGCAGAAGGCGGAATTCACGTGGTTGCAGGTTGATGTGCGTGCCAGAGCGATCTACTTTGCGTGTGACCAGATCCAGTTTCAAGTCTGCCACCTGCAGCTGTTGTGCGGTTTGGTCGTTCCTGGTGGTTCTGCGGATCAGTGCTTCCATACGGGCGATCAGTTCTGAAAAGGAAAACGGCTTGGTCATGTAGTCATCACAGCCTGATTTGAGCCCCTTGACCTTTTCATCAACGGCAGACAAGGCGCTTAAAATAATAACCGGTGTTTTATTTCCCGTTGATCTGAGGGTTGAAAGGATGGACAAGCCATCTATATTGCCAGGCAACATACGGTCAAGAATAATAATGTCCCATTGCTCGCTGAGTGCTTTTTTCAGGCCTTCGGGCCCATTGTTGCAAATCACCGTTTTATGCTTCAGTTCGGTAAGGCCTTTGGCGATGTAACGGGCGTTTTCGTAGTCATCTTCTACGATCAGACAGTGCCACATTCGCATTTCTCCATCAGTACTTGTGGTAATAATTGCTCATTATGCAATAAATTCAGTTGCTTAAGCCAATTGTAGTCAGGGTATTTACCAATACTTTATGTAAATAATGCGTCATTAAGGGCATTATTTTGAAAGATGACCAAATGGTAATGTTTTGTTCATTCATTTATGGAAGCTATCCCTTACAATCTCGCAGTGCGTATGTATACGCAAGATTAATTAAGCTTGAATAAAAGCAGTTAAGGAGAAAAAGAGGATGATTTCATGTTAATTAAGAACAATNCCCGGCTATTTTCCATTCTGGCTGGGTGTTGTCCTGGCCTTGCTGGGCGGTGTAGTCACCATTGGCTCACTGCGTGGTAAAGAAGCGGATGACCATCATATTGGCAAATTCGACTTCGACATTCTTGCCCTGATCATCGGCTCGATTGTGGTGTTCGGTGTCATGCTGGACAACCTGGGCCTGTACATCTCACTGGTGCTGCTGATTATTTTCTGCAGCCTGGCCAGTCACGAGTTCAGCCTTAAAATCGCCATTGGCAATGCCATTTTCCTGGTGATCTTCACCTGGCTGGCTTTTGTCAGGGGCCTGGGCCTGATCTTCCCGCTGTGGCCGGTTCCCTTTGCCGAATGGCCCACCTATGCAATGATCATTATTCCCCTGTCGGTGATTGTGGGTGTCGTTATCCTGATTAAAAAAATTAAAGGGAGCAAATAATCATGATGGAATTGCTGGAACACTTGTCCCTGGGCTTTTCAGTGGCCTTTACGCTGGAAAACCTCTCTTATGCTTTCCTGGGCTGTTTG